>DATARW010000060.1:0-27736 GCA_036263975.1 Pyrinomonadaceae bacterium | reverse complement strand
TCCTGAATGTAGGTTGACTGCGAGTCCCATTCGTAAACCTCGCCCGCGACGGCGGGGATGTCGTTCCAGAGCGGGTTCGCCTCGGCGAAGTCGCTGTAGAGCCTCCGGTAAGTCTCCGGGTCGGTCGCGGCCCCCAGAGCTTCATCAACCTCTTCGAGCGTCGGCCAGATGTCGCGCAGGTAAACTTCCTCGCCGTCTGTTCCCTTCCCCAGAGGCTCGCGCGTCATGTCTATCTGGACGCGGCCCGCGAGCGCGAAGGCGACGACCAGCGGCGGCGACATGAGGAAGTTGGCGCGCACCGACTGGTGAACGCGCGCCTCGAAGTTGCGGTTGCCGGAGAGCACCGACGCGGTGACGAGATCGTGGTCGTTGATGACCGACTCGATGCGCGGGTCGAGCGGCCCGCTGTTGCCGATGCAGGTCGTGCAGCCGTAGCCGACGAGGTTGAAGCCGAGTTGGTCGAGGTACGGTTGCAGGCCGGTCTTTCGGTAATACTCCGTGACGACGCGCGAGCCGGGCGCGAGCGAGGGCTTGACGGTCGGCGGGACCTTCAAGCCGCGCTCGACGGCCTTCTTCGCCAGCAGCCCCGCGGCAAGCATGACGCCGGGGTTTGAAGTATTCGTGCAGGAAGTGATCGCGGCGATGACCACGTCGCCGTGTCCGAGTTCCGCCTCGCCGTGCGGGGAGACTGTGAACTCGGCGGTCGGCTCGTCGAAGTCAACGCGGTCGGGCGTCGGGCGGTTGTTCATCATCTCGACCTCGGAGAGCGCGCTCGTTCCCTTCTCGCTCTGCGAGCCGTCGCCGCCCGACGCCCCCGCGGCGGCGATGCGCGGTGCCGATTCGGACTCTTGCGCGCCGCCGCCCGTGTGCACCGCGCCGGGGAAGACGGGCAGGGAGCGCGCGACCTCGTGCACCTCGCGGCTGAGGTCAACGTGGAATCGCTCGCCCAACTGCTCCGGCGTTCTGTTGTAGCCGTTCTCGCCCGCGGGCTTGCCAAGCAGGTCTGTGAACTTATCCTTCAGGTCGGACAGTTCGATGCGGTCCTGCGGTCGCTTCGGCCCGGCGACGCTCGGCTCGATGGTGGCGAGGTCGAGTTCGAGCAGCGTGCTGTAATCAATCTCGCCCGCGCGCGGGATGCCGAAAAGATTCTGCGCCTTGAAGTAGGCGCGAAACGTCTCGACGTGCGCCTCTTCGCGGCCCGTTGCGAGCATGTACTCGCACGTCTTCTCGTCCACGGGGAAGAAGCCCATCGTCGCGCCGTACTCTGGGGCCATGTTGCCGATGGTCGCGCGGTCGGCCACGGGGATGCTCGACGCCCCCTCGCCGTGGAACTCCACGAACTTGCCGACGACCTTCGCCTTCCTGAGCATCTCGGTGACGCGCAGCACGAGGTCGGTCGCCGTCACGCCTTCGCGGAGCGCGCCCGTCAGGTTCACGCCGACCACATCGGGCGTCAGGATGTAGACGGGCTGGCCGAGCATCGCGGCCTCGGCCTCGATGCCGCCGACGCCCCAGCCGACGATGCCGAGTCCGTTAATCATCGTCGTGTGCGAATCCGTCCCGACGAGCGTGTCCGGGTAGTAAACGCCTTCGCGCTCCATCACGCCGCGCGCGAGGAATTCGAGGTTGACCTGATGGACAATGCCGATGCCGGGCGGCACGACGTTGAAGCTCTGGAACGCCTGCATGCCCCACTTCAAAAACTGGTAGCGCGAGCGGTTGCGCCGAAACTCCGTCTCCATATTCAGGCGCAGGGCGTCCGCGCTCGACCAGAAGTCAACCTGAACCGAGTGGTCAATGACCAGGTCAACGGGCACGAGCGGCTCGATGATTTTCGGGTCGCGTCCCATGCGCGCCACGCAAGAGCGCATCGCCGCGAGGTCAACCAAAAGCGGCACGCCGGTGAAGTCCTGCAAGAGCACGCGCGCCACGTTGAAAGCAACCTCCTCCGTCCTCTCGGCGCTCGCACCCCAGTTGGCGAGCGCGCGCACGTCCGACTCCTCGACGACGCGCTCGTCGTAGTTTCGCAGCACGGATTCGAGCACGACGCGTAGCGAGACGGGCAGGCGCGAGACCGGGCCGACGCCCTCCGCTTCGAGTTGCGGCAGCGAGTAGAACTGTCCCGTCTTCCCTTTTTCCGTCGTGAATGTTTGCAGTGTGTTGAAGAGATTATGTGCCATGCTGGATTCCCGAATGAGGTGCGCTCCACCTGAGCTTCGCGCACCGTCCCCCGCCGACGGGAGATGTCCGATTAATATATTTAGGCTGCTGACGAATACTCTTCAGTTTAAGTTCGCTCCACTCAATCGTCAAGCAACAGTCCTGCGCGCGCGTCCGAGTCCGTAAGCCGAGAATGAGAAACGGGCGAGCCAACGTCGCGGCTCGCCCGTTAACCTGCGTGCAGGTTAAGTCTATCGTCTCATCTTACGGGAATCCTCCGGCTCAGTCGCTGCCGATCATCGCGCCGGGATAGTAGAGCACGCCCTTGCCCGTGTCCGCGGCGAAGACTTCGACCGCCGGCATGATGCAGGGAACGACACCTCCGTCGGACGGCTCGACGTGGACGGAGGCGCGTATGCGGGCGCGCGCGCCGGTTGGGAAGTCTGTGGTTGTGAAGTCGAACTGCGCGGTCTTGCCGGGGTCGAGCGACTGCGTGCTCTGGCTGATAAGCTGGCCGTCGCCGCCGTAGAAGCTGAGCGTGACGCGGCACGGCCCCGGCGGGAAGCCGTTCGGCGCGTCAACGAAGGAGACGCTCAGGCGCGCCGTCTGCCCTTTCACGACGTTGAAGAGGCCGAAGTCGAAGTTGCCGGGAGGCTCCGGCTGCGGGTTGAAACCGGCAATCGCGCCGGGATTGAGCAGAGCCGTCTGCCCCGTTGCGGCGTCGAGGACTTCGACCGAAGGCATGAGGGAAGGCAGGAAGCCGTTCGCGTCAGGCTCGGCGGTGACGAGGCCGCGGGCGCAGGCGCGGCTATCGGACGAGAAGCTCGTCGGCGCGTAGACGAGCGCCGCGCCCTTGTCGGGGATGAGCGCCCCGGAAGTGCGCGCGACCGTGTTGCCGTCGCAGTCAACGAAGCTGAGCGTCACGTTGAATGAGCCTGTCGGTCGGCAAGCGCCGTCCGACGCGCACGGCCCCGGCGGGAACACGTTGTGATAGAAAACGTTCAGACGCGCTATCTGCCCGCGCGCGACGCCGTTGGTGCTGAACTCGTATGTGTTCGCTGGTTTAACGCCGGAATCAATCTGCGCTCTGGCCGAGTGCGCGCCGCCGAGGGCGATGAAGGTCAGGGCGAGGCCGAGCGCGTGCCGCCAAAATCGGAAGGGGTGTTTCACTGTAATCTTTCCTTTCTTCAAAGTGTGTCTCTCTGCTTCGGGCGGCGCGGCGGGACGGGAGACAAGTCGCACCCGGAGTCGCAGGCGGGCGAAGTCTCGCCGGGCCGCTGAAGTCAGGGCGCAGCATACCTGGGCGTGTAGTTATTTGGCAGACATGAACATGCTGCTACGTGAGGCTTGACGGACAGTAAGGGCTTTCGGGCCGGGGCTATGAGATCAGGCGATAGCGCAGGGCTTTGCTGACGGCGGCGGACTTCGAGTGGACGTGGAGCTTTTCGTAGATGCTGCGGATGTGGTTGCGAAGCGTGTTGATGCTGACGCCGAACTGGTCGGCGGCGTCCTGATAGCTGTAGCCTTCGGCAAGCAGTTTCAGCAGGCGCACCTCGTGCGGCGTGAGGTCTTCGTCGAGTCGTTCGACGCGCGCGGTCTTCTGGAACAGCGTCACGACCTTGCGCGCGATTTCGGGCGTCATCGGCGCTCCGCCTTCGTGCGCCTCGCGGATGGCTTCGAGCAGGCGCGCGGGCGGCGTCTTCTTCAAGAGGTAGCCGCACGCGCCGTTGCAGATGGACTCGAAAATCTTGTCCTGCTCGGCGTAAATCGTGAGCATCAGGATGTGCGTCCGCGGGTACTTCTCATGGAAGACTCCCGCGCCTTCCGAGCCGAGCATGCCGGGCAGGTTGATGTCGAGCAGGAGCACGTCGGGCGCGATGCGAAACTCTTCCTTCAATCCTTCTTCGACCGAGGCGAACGCGCCGATGCATTCGTAGCCGGGCGTGCCGCCGACGAGCAGGCGAAGGCAGTCGCGCGCAACGTCGTCGTCTTCGATAATCGCGGTGCGTATCGGGGCGGTGTCCGGCATCATCTGGTCTGCTTCTGTCAGCGGCTCATCTTAAACCATCCGCGGCGGGGCAGTGAAAACATATTCATGCTGTCTGCGCGCAGCGGCAGCTTCAAAGTCAGGCGCGTCCCTCCGCCCGAACGCGGCTCGATTTCCAGCTTCCCGCCCATCTCCGCGGCGCGCACCCTCATGTTCGACAGCCCGCGCCCGCCGCGCCCTTTGCCCGCGCGCGCCGTCTCAAGGCCGCGCCCGTCGTCCTCGACGACTGCGGCGAGCGCGTTATTTTCAAGCGTGATGCGGCACGAGACGTGTCGGCAGTCGGCGTGGCGCGCAACGTTGCTGATGGCCTCTTTGAAAATGAGGTAGAGTGCGCGCCGCTGCTCCGGCGTCAGTCGCTGCCCTTCGAGTTGCGGCGCGACGGTCAGCTTCCAGCGCACGCCCGTCGTGCCGAGCGTGTCGGCGGCGAACGAGCGCACACGCTCGACGACGCTCAGGAAGTCGTCGCGGCGCGGGTCAATGGCCCAGACGATGTCGCTCATCGAGTCAACGAGCGTGCGCGCGTCGTCGGCGATCTGCGTGAGCCGCCGCGCCGAAGAAGGGTGCGCGCCGCCGTTCTCGCGCTGGGTGACTTCGCTGAGCATCGCGATGCGCGTCAGGGACGCGCCGATGTCGTCGTGCAGGTCTGTGGCGATGCGCGTCCGCACGCGTTCGAGTTCGAGCTTGCGCCGGAAGCCCGCGCGCGCGAACGCGTAGACGCCCGCGCCGAACAGGAGAGCCGCCGAAAGGATGAACCACCAGTGCGACCAGACGGGCGGCGAGATGCGGAAAGAGACGATTGCCGGCTCAAGGCTCGCCGCGCCGTCGGCGTTCACGGCACGGACGAGGAAGCGATACGCGCCGGGCGCGAGGTTGGCGTAAGTCACCGTGCGTTCGGCGGCGGGCGCGCTCCATTCACTGTCCGCGCCTTCGAGCTTGTGCTGGTAGCGTATGCGCTCGGCGGGCGCGAAGCTGAGGCTGAAGAAATCAATCTGCAAGTTGGCCTGCGTGTAGTTGAGATTCAGACGCCCGACCTCCGCCTGCCCCAGCTCGGAGAGCGGCTGCTTGACGCCCGCGACGAGCACAGCCCCGATCATGATCGGCGGGGCGTGCGCGGGCAGGTCTGTCTCCGGCACGAGGCGCGACAGGCCGTTGAGCGTGCCGAACCAGAGCGCGCCGTCGCGGTCGCGGAAGGCGACCGTGATGAAGTCGTCCGCCAGCCCGTCGGCCATCGTGTAGTGCCTGACGCGTCCGGTGTCGGGCGACAGACGGTCAACGCCGCGCACCGTGCCGACGTAGATGCGCCCCTCTTCGTCCTCTGTGATGGCGCGCACGTTGTTGCTCGACAGCCCGCTCGCCGTCGTGTAGTTGACGAACGCGGGGTGCTCTGCCGTGGGGTCGTCAACGCGGCTCAGGCCGCCGCCGTTCGAGGCGATCCACAAACGCCCGGCCCTGTCCGAATGGATGGCGGTCACGAAGCCTTCGGGCAGGCCGTCTGCGCTCGTCATCAGTGTGAACTTGCCTTCGGCGTAACGCGCTACGTCGCCGCGATAAAATCCGAGCCAGACGTTGCCCGCCGCGTCCTCGCTGAAGGCCGAAGGCGCGCGGCCCGCAGGGAATTCTTCCGCCGCGCCGAAGTGGTGAAACGTGTTCGTCTCGCGCTGCCAGAGACTCAGGCCCATCTGCGAGGACGCGGCGGAGCGCGAGCTTATCCAGAGGCGACCGCGCGAGTCTTCAAACATGAGGTAGAACGCGCCGTCGTGGAAATCAGGGCCGGTCGCGTAGGTGGCCGAAGGGCGGCGGCTGAGCGATTCGAGTTGCTGCGCGTGATCGTAGCGGAAAAGCTTCTGCTCGGTGAGGAACCACCACGCGCCTGCGCTGTCCGGGAAGGCCAGATTGGAAGTCCAGACGGGCGGACCTGTGTCGCCCAACTGCGGGCGGGCCGTCGAGAACCTCCTGCCGTCCAGACGGCTCACCTGCCAGTCGCCGTTGACCACGTAGAAGTCGCCCGCGGCGGTCTGATAGATTGACCTGATGATACGGTCGCCCAATCCGTCATCTTTGCCGTAGGTCGAAAGCCCGCGGGTCACGAGCTTGATGGCCCCGTTCAGACTCCCCACCCAGAGGTTTCCGTCGGCGTCCTCGGTCATCGTGTCCAACGCCGCGCCCAGCCCGTTGGCGGCGTCGAACCTCCTGAACTCGTGCCCGTCGAACACGGTCAGCCCGTTTTTACACGACAGCCAGACGCGTCCGTCCTGCGTCTGGTAGATGGCGAAGATCAAATCGTTCACGAACGCTTCCGCCGAAGTGAACTCCACGAGGTCGCCGGCTTCTGTGGGCAGCGCGACGGGGAGCACGTCGCGCCTCGCGTCGGCGAGCGTGCGCGGTTGGAAGGCCGAAGGGTCGGACAAGGGCAGGGGCCGCAACACGTAGACGCCGCGCCGCGCTCCCACCCAGATTCTGCCTTCGCCGTCTTCGCACAGGCTGGTCAGGAAATTCGCGATTGGAAAGAGCTGCGACGCGCTGTAGAGCATCATGCGCCCATCCTCGGTGCGACGCACAAGCCCCAGATTCGTACTCATCCAAAGGCTACCGTCACGCGCCTCGATCATGCGCGTGACGTTTCCGGCAGGCTCTTCGTGACCGGGCAGGCGCAGCTCGACGGGTTGAAAGACCAGACGCCCTTCCGACTCCGCCGCCAAAGACAGGCCGTCGTTGCTCATTCCCCACAACCTGCCCGCGTGATCTTCAAAGAGTCCTCCGGGAGTGCTGTCAGTCAAAAGGTCTGCGCGCAGCGTGAGCGTGTCGTCCGCAGGCGCGTCGCCGTCGGTCACGACCGGCGTCTGCGCGTCAAAACGGTAGAGGTCGCCGGACTGCAAGACGACGAGGTAATCGCCGCGCCGCCGCTCGATGATCTGCGACACGCTCGGCGACTTGCCCTGCCCGAAGCGGTAAGTCGTGAACCTCTGGCCGTCGAACCGGCTCAGGCCGTCGCGCGTACCGAACCACATGAAGCCGCGCGAGTCGCGCAAGACCCAGTTGACGGCGCTGCTGCCCAGCCCGTCCGCGGTCGTGTAGACCCGCACCGGCAACCGCTCGGCACGCGCCGCGCCCGCCGCGAGGCAAGCCAGCCACAAACAAACTACCCCGCGCCGGACAGGAGGCAGTAGCTCGTTTCGGAGGAACATTCTTAGCCGTCTCGACCTCTTTCTCCACCCGCTGACTCGAAACCGAGTTCTCCGACAGCACCGGCAGAAGCTTGTCGGGTAGCCGCATTGACTCGTCAATGCGGACGCGGAACTTCTCGCCGATCTTCAAATCCGGCTGGAAAAAGAGGCGACGCCGTTAACTCCACACCGGCGTCGCCCTTCACTCTCACGAATCTTTGCACTTCATGAGGCAGCGCTCGGTAGCCCAAACTGCCAAGCGCGAAGGCGGGTACATACGGTATCCGCCATGAGTAACCCGCCTTATATACCTAAACGAAATTTTGGGCAAGACTTTTTCTGAGCCGCGCGCCAGATGCCCGGTTTCCCAAATTTCGAGGCGTTTGTGGTATATTGGGCGTAATTCAGAGAAGCAGCCGACAGTTGAAGTTTTCGCGGGCCTGAGATTGGTTTTCTTCGGGCGGAAACGGCGCGGGGACTTTGGAGGTTGGGAGATGCCAAAGAAGCGACCGGAGGAGTTTACATACTTGAGTAACAATCCAGACTTCGTGCCCGACCCCGACATAGAGGAGTTCATGGAGGAAGAGATCGCGCGCGCGCCCAAAGACCCAGACCTCCTTGCGCAGCGGCTTAGAAACAACACCGCCGCCTCGCCCGAAGACGCGGGCGGCGACCTCGACGCGTCTTGGGAAGATGTCAACGACGACGGCTCTGAGACGGTCGCGGGCGATAACCCCACGCCTGACCAGTCCGACGTTGAAGAGAACGCGCACGCCGTCGGCGTCAACTTCGAGGACAACGAAGAACTCGACGTGCTCGACAAGATCGAGCGCCGCGACAAAAACCGCTTCGAGCTTGACCCGCGCTCGAAGACGGAAGACGACACGATCTAAAAGCCGTAAACCGTGAACCGTGACAAGTGGTTTTCGTTTTGTCACGGTTCACGGTTTACGGCTTTATGAAGTTCGCTCGCGGTTGGAGCGTAATGCTCTTGATAACGATCTTGTCGTAGGGGCTTTCGGTGCCGGGGCGTGTGGGCGCTCCGGCGATGACCTGCGCGTTGTTCATGCCTTCGATGACTCTGCCGAAGGCCGTGTACTGTGCGTCCCACTGCGGCGTGCGGCGGAGCGTGATGTAGAACTGGCAGTTGGCTGAGTTCACGTCGCCCCCTTTGCGGGCCGCGCCGACGACGCCGCGGTCGAAGGGGATGTCGCTGAACTCGGCGGGCACGTTCGCCAGAGGCGAGTCGCCCGTGCCGGCCCTCGACTGGTCGTCGCTCTTCGAGAGAGGGTCGCCGCCCTGCACTACTTCGGGGCTGACACGGTGGAAGGTTGTGCCGTTGTAGAAGCCCTGCCGGGCGAGCGTCTTGAATCGCTCGACCATCTGCGGCGCGACGTTCGGATATAGCTCGACGACGATCTTGCCGTAGTCCGTTTCGATGACCGCGGCCTCCGCGTCCGGCTCAGGCTTGACGCCGCGCTTGACCGGAGCGCCGCTCGCGCCCTCCAGTTCGTCGGAAGCTTTCGACTGCGTCCCGCCGCCGCCACCGCACGAAGCCACGCACAACGCCAGCGCCAGACACAGGCAAGCCTCGAACAGACGCCCCGCCCTCGCAGGGAAACGCACCGACACGTTTCGCACAATCGAACAGACCACAGGTTTCCCTCCGCGTCAACGTTTTAGAAGAGCTTCCGGCTATCCAACAAGATAGTCACCGGGCCGTCGTTCACAAGCTCGACTTCCATCACGCGACGGAAGCTCCCGGTCTCGACGCTCGCAACGCTCCGCCTCGCCTCCGCGACGAAGAACTCGTACAACGGCTCGGCCACTTCGGGCGGCGCGGCCTCGATCCACGAAGGCCGTCGGCCCCTTCGCACGTCGCCGTAGAGCGTGAACTGCGAGACGACGAGCAGAGCGCCCGACGCCTCCACAATCGAGCGGTTCATGCGCCCCTCCTCGTCGTCGAAGACGCGCAACGCAACGGTCTTCTCGACGAGGTATCGCGCGTCCGCCTCCGTGTCGTCGCGCGCGATTCCGAGCAGCACGACGAGTCCCGGCCCCGTCTCGCCGACCGTCTCGCCCCCGACCCTCACGCACGCGTGTGTCACGCGTTGCAGCACGGCTCTCATCAGAATCGCACCCGGCTTACTTTATCAAGCAGCGTGTCGGCGTCTTACTTCTTCGGCGGCATGCTCGGCCTGATCTCGACGCGGCTCGGAAGACTCCGCTCGTCATGGCGCAGGAGGTCTGTGACGACGCGCGCGATGTCTTCGGGCTGGAGTTGCCAGCTCTTCTCTTCGCTCACCGAGTCGCCGCCGAACTCCGTGTTGACCGAGCCGGGCATGACGTAGCTGACCTTGATCCGGTCGTGCCTGACCTCCTGCATGAGTGCCTCGCTGAAGCCGTTGAGGCCGAACTTCGAGGCGTTGTAGGCGGCCATGCGCGGGTGCGGGTTCGCGCCCGCCAGCGAAGAGATGTTGAAGATGTAGCCGCCGCCGCGCCGCTTCATTTCGGGGATGGCCGCGCGGCAGCAGTGGAAGACGCCGAACAGGTTCGTTTCGATTACCGCGCGGAACTCTTCCGCCGTCATCTCCTCGACCGTCTTGAACAGACCTATCCCGGCGTTGTTGACGAGCACGTCCACGCCGCCGAACTCCTCGACCGCGTGCGCGATGAGCGCCTCACACTCTTCGTACACGCGCACGTCGCACGCCGCGCCCGTCGCGCCCGCGTCGCCCGCCGACTCAAGCTCGCGCACAGCCTGCTTCAACTCGTCCACGTCGCGCGCGCCCACGCACACGTTCAAGCCTTCGCGCGCCAGCGCCTCGGCAATCGCGCGCCCGATGCCGCGCGTGCCGCCCGTCACAATCGCTGTCTTCCCTTGATAGTTCACCGTTCTTACTCAGCCTTCAGTTTTTCTTTCAGTATTTCGTTGACGACCTTCGGATTCGCCTTGCCCTTCGACGCCTTCAACACCTGTCCGACGAAGAAGCCGAAGAGAGCCTCCTTGCCCGCGCGGTACGACGCGAGTTGCTGCGGGCTGGCGGCGAGCACGTCATTGATGATTCGTTCGATCTCGCCTGCGTCGCTCACCTGCGCGAGTCCCTGTTCCTCGATGACGGCTTGCGCGCCCTTGCCCGTCCTGAACATTTCGGCGAGCACGTCTTTGCCCTGCTTGCCGCTGATGTGCCCCTCTTCGATGGCGCGGACGAGCGCGCCGAGTTCTTCAGCCGCGACGGGCGAGGCGTCCGCCGGAAGCCCCGCGGCGTCCAGCTCGCGCAGCAGCTCGCCTTTGAGCCAGTTGGCCGCGCCGCGCGCGTTCGAGGCCGCCGCCGCGCGCTCGTAGAAGTCTGCGAGCGCGCGGTCGCGCGTCAGGAGCGAGGCGTCGTCGAACGAGAGACTGTATTGCTCCATGAAGCGTTTGCGGCGTGCTTCCGGCAGCTCCGGCATCGCGCGGCGCACCTGCTCGATCCAGTCGGCGCTGACGGCGAGCGGCTGCAAGTCGGGTTCGGGGAAGTAGCGGTAGTCGTGCGCCTCCTCCTTCGAGCGCATCACGCGCGTCGCGGCGGCGCGCTCGTCCCAGAGGCGCGTCTCCTGCGTGACGCGCCCGCCCGATTCAATCAATTCAATTTGCCGCTCGATCTCAAACTCGATGGCGCGCTGCATGAAACGCACAGAGTTCAGGTTCTTCAGCTCGACCTTCGTGCCGAACTTCTCCTCGCCCACTCGACGCACCGAGACGTTCGCCTCGCAGCGCAAGTTCCCCTTCTCCATGTCGGCCTCGCTCGCGCCGACCCACTGCAAGGCGCGGCGCACGTGGTTGACATAGTCGTAAGCCTCCCAGGAGGTTCGGAAGTCAGGCTCGGTGACGATCTCGGCGAGCGGCGTGCCCGCGCGGTTGAGGTCAACGTAAGAGTAGCGATTGGTTTCGGGCAGGCCCTCGTGGACGTTCTTGCCCGCGTCCTCTTCCAGATGAAGACGCGTGATGCGAATCGCAAACGGACGCCACTCGCGCGCGTGGCCGCCCTCGTCGCGCTCGGCGGTCACAATCTCCAGTTGGCCGTCGGAAGAGAACGGGCGGTCGAACTGCGAAATCTGATAGCCCTTCGGCAGGTCGGGGTAGAAGTAGTTCTTGCGCGCGAAGATCGAAACCTCGTTGACGCGAAGTCCCAACGCGAGCGCCGCGCGTGCGCCCAACTCGACCGCGCGCCAGTTCAGGACGGGCAGAGAGCCGGGCAAGCCCAGACAGACCGGGCATGTGTTCGAGTTCGGCTCGTCGCCGAAACGCGTCGAGCAGCCGCAGAAGATTTTCGACTCGGTGCTCAGTTGCGCGTGAATCTCAAGGCCGATGACGGCCTCCCAACCTTTTTTCATAGTAAGCAGTGAGCAGTAAGCAGTGAATAGTAGTCTGTCGGCGGCAGAATATAATCTGCTCACCGCTCACTGCTTACTACCCACTATTTCCTTTCCATCGGAGTCCCGCGCCGCGCCTTTCTTTCGACGCGGGCCGCGAGACGAATGTTTTCGGCGCTTGCCCGGCGAGTATAACACCCGCTAAACAGTCGCCTCAACAAATGCCGTTTCAATCTCGCACCGCGAAAATTTGCTGCTTCAAATTCCCGATTTCTGTTATACAATGCGTCCGCTCGAACGTCCGTTATCAAAAAAGCGAGGCCGCAACACCTCGTCCGTTCACATTGCCGCCCCGCACGTTTGTCCACTATTCTTCCCTGGGAGGAGAAGCCGAGTTATGGCGAAAACAATTGCAACGATTTTAGGCGTAGTGTTCATCCTGGTCGGGATCATCGGCTTCCTCGTCGGTAAGCCCGCCGATCCCATGACGGCCAACTTCATCGGCACGCACCTGACAACCTCTCACAATCTCGTCCACATCATCTCCGGCGCGATTGCTCTCTACTTCGGACTCGCCGGGACGCTCTCTGCGGCACGTATGTTCGACATCATCTTTGGCATCGTGTACGCCCTGCTCGGCGTCTGCGGCTTCGCCCTCGGCACCGGCCCCGACCGCATGTTCGACGCGCTCGGCAGCCTCGGCCTGCACCTCGGCACGATGGATCACGTCGTCCACATACTGCTCGGCGTCGTCTTCCTCATCGGCGGCTTCCTGACGAGGGCCGACCTGACGACCGACTAAAATGAAGGATGAAGGCGGAAGGATGAAGGAAAGTCCAACGGCTTTCACTTCATCCTTCCGCCTTCATCCTTTCCAGGTTGCCCGCCGGCCCGGCACTCCCGTAAGATACCCCGTCCGTAAAATTCATTTCGGCGGCTGACCAGCAGCAGAGGCTTTTGGTCGGCCAGTCCCGGACTCATAACCGCGCGGAGACTTTTGCCATGATTAAGACCGTCGAGTGGACGGACGAGGGCGTTCGCATGATTGACCAGCGCCTGCTGCCCACGGAAGAGAAGTACCTGATGCTGCGCTCGTGCGAGGAGGTGGCCGACGCCATCAAGCAGATGGTCGTGCGCGGCGCTCCGGCCATCGGCGTCTCCGCCGCGATGGGCATCGCCCTCGGCTCGATGCAGGCGGTCGGAACTTCCGTCGCCGACCTCGAAGACGACTTCGACTACTTCTGCGACCTGATGTCGAAGACGCGCCCGACCGCCGTCAATCTCTTCTGGGCCATCGAGCGGATGCGCGAGCGCTTTCGCCGCGCGAAGGCCGCGGGCGCGGACGCCGAAAGCATCAAAGCACAGCTCATCGAGGAGGCGCGCTCCATCTTCCGCGAGGACATCGAGTCGAACCGCGCCCTCGGTCGCTTCGGCGGCGAACTCATCGCCGACGGCTCCACCGTGCTCACGCACTGCAACGCCGGTGCGCTCGCCACCGCGGGCGACTACGGCACGGCGCTCGGCGTGGTGCGCGGCGCGCGCGACGCGGGAAAACGCGTCGCCGTCATCGCCGACGAGACTCGGCCCTTCCTACAGGGCGCGCGCCTCACGGCCTGGGAGCTTCAGAAGGACGAGATACCCGTCACGGTCATCACCGACAACATGGCCGGGCACGTGATGAAGCAGGGCAAGATTGACTGCGTCGTCGTCGGCGCAGACCGCATCGCCGCCAATGGCGACACGGCCAACAAGATCGGCACCTACATGGTCGCCGTGCTCGCCAAACAACACGACATTCCCTTCTACGTCGCCGCGCCCGTCTCGACCGTTGACCTCACGCTCCCCACGGGCGAGCAGATACCCATCGAGGAGCGCGACGCGCGCGAGGTCACACACCTGCGCGAACAGCGCCTCGCCCCCGAAGGCGTCGCCGTCCAGAACCCTGCCTTCGACGTGACGCCCAACGAATTCATCGCCGCCATCATCACAGACCGCGGCGTCGCCCGGCAGCCTTACGAGGCGAGCCTCAAGCGACTCGTCGAAGGCGAAGGCTAAACGGGCATCGCCGAGCTTCGGAGACTCCTGAGCCTGCGCGCGCGGAGGTAAATTCGCATGAAGGATTCACGCATTCGACCCATCACTCTTTTACTCGTCTGCGTCGGCTGCCTCTTGGCGTCCGGCGCTTGGCGCATCGCCGCTTCGTCTGCGCGCCTCGCCGCACGCGACTCCGCGCCGCCAATGCCCGCGAATAAGGCTCAAGGCGACCCGGCAACTCTTGCGGGCGAGATGGACGAAGACGAGTACGCGGTCATCTCCGCCGTCATCAAGGGATGGGACGAGCCTGAAAGGGGCAAGCCTGAAAAGCCTGCTCGCGTCCTCATCATCAAGGACAAGACGGAGGCGTGGGAGAGCTTCGGCGGCGACGATAACCCCGACGCCTTCTACGAAGAGCTGAAGAAATCGTCGGACGAACTGCTGGCCGAGACGATTACGGATTTCAGGGCTAAGAACAAACAGGCGCAGAGGCTCAAGCCCCGCTTCGACGTTAAAGTGAAATGCGTTCTGGTCAGCGCCGAGGAGATTGACGGCTTTTTCCGGAAGGAAGGCGTGGATGGGTGGAAGAGCTTTTACGAGAAGTATCCGAAGTCGGGCGGCTTCGTGAGCTTCTCGCGCGTGGGCTTCAATCCGGCCAGAACGCAGGCGCTCGTCTACCAGAGTCACTCCTGCGGCGGATTGTGCGGCGGCGGCTCCTACCTTCTCTACACGAAGAGGGACGGCGGCTGGGTCGAGAAAGGCAGCGTCGGCCCGGCCTGGGTTTCATGAGTCGGGGCGGGATAAGTTCCGCCCCGACTTTCCGACAGGTGACTAAACTTTGGCGAAGCGGCTCTGCTTCCACCACTCAATCGTCTTTTTCAAACCCTCTTCCAAACCAACCTTCGGCTCGTAGCCCAGAAGCTCGCGCGCGCGCGTGATGTCGGCGAGGCTGTGGCGCACGTCGCCGACGCGCGGCTCGCGGTACTCGGCCTCAACGTCCGTCTTGCCGGTGACGCGCTTCAGCGTGTCGAGCAGTTCGTTGAGCGTGATGCGCTCGCCGTTGGAGACGTTGACGACGCCGCCGATGCCGCGCGTCGTCTCGGCGGCGCGCAGGTTGGCGTCAACGACGTTCGAGACGTATGTGAAGTCGCGCGAATGCTCGCCGTCGCCGTAGATTACGGGGCGCGCGCCCGACATCAGCGCGTCAATGAAGCGCGAGATGACGCCGGAGTATTGCGAGCCGGGGTCTTGGCGTGGGCCGAAGACGTTGAAGTAGCGCAGGGAGAACGTCTCGAAGCCGTAGGTGCGCGCCCAGACCTGGCAGTAATACTCGCCGACGAGCTTGGCCGCGGCGTAGGGGCTGAGCGGTTCGGGCCGCATGTCCTCAACCTTCGGCAGCGTGGGCTGCTCGCCGTAGCAGGAACTCGAAGCGGCGTAGACGAGGCGGCGCACCCCCGCCGCGCGCGCCGCCAAAAGCAGCGCGAAGGTCGCCTCGACGCAGGCGCGGTGCGTCTCCGCAGGGTCTTCGACCGAGCGCGGCACCGAAGGGATCGCGGCCTCGTGGAAGATGACCTCGACGCCTTCGAGCGCGCGCCGCAAGGCATCTGCATCCAGCAGGCTCCCGCGGACGAATTCGACCCGCCCGCCGATCTCCTCAAGATTCTCAACGTGGCCCGTCGAGAGGTCGTCAATGACGCGCACACGCGCGCCCGACGCGTCGAGCGCCGCCGCGATATGAGAGCCGATGAACCCTGCGCCGCCTGTGACCAGAAAAGTGTCGGTTAAACTCATAGCTGAATTAATAGTGATGAGCGATGAGCGATGGGTGATGGATGATGGGTGATGGGTGATAAGAACAATCGTCGGCTGTATGCCTCAACACTCATCACTCATCACTCGTTCGCTATCTGCCGACCCCGGCATACCCGAAGCCCAGTTCCCTCATTCTTTCGGGGTCGTAGATGTTGCGCAGGTCTGCGACTTTCGGCTGGCGCATCAGCCCCTTGACGCGGTTCATGTCGAGCGCGCGAAACTGGTTCCACTCCGTCATGAAGACGAGGCAGTCGGCCCCTGCGGCGGCGGCGTACTCGTCGGCGGCGTACTCAATCTCCGGCAGAATCTTCCCGGCCTGTTCCGCCGCCACAGGGTCGTAGGCTCTGACCTCCGCCCCCTTTTCAAGCAAGGCGCGGATGATGTCCACGCTGGGAGCCTCGCGCATGTCGTCCGTCTTCGGCTTGAACGAGAGGCCGAGCACGGCCACCCGCTTACCCTTGAGTCCGCCCGCCAGCCCCTCTATCTTCTCCACCATCCTCAGCCTCTGCCGCCGGTTGACCTCCACGGCGGCCCCGACGATCAGGCACTCCGAGTCGTACCCCTTGGCGACCGAGAGCAGAGCCGTCGTGTCTTTGGGGAAGCAACTGCCGCCGTAGCCGGGGCCGGGATGCAGGAAGTAGCGCCCGATGCGGTTGTCCATGCCCATTGCGCGCGCCACGTCGTGCACATCGCAGCCGATCCGGTCGCAGAGATTAGCCACCTCGTTGATGAAAGAAATCTTGGTGGCGAGGAAGGCGTTCGACGCGTACTTCGTCAGCTCCGCCGCCTCTAAAGAGGTGATGACCACGGGCGTCTCAATCAGGTAGAGCGGGCGATAGAGGTCGCGCATGATGGCGATGGCGGCCTCGTCGCGCGAGCCGATGACCACCCTGTCCGGGCGCATGAAGTCGTCAATGGCCGCGCCCTCGCGCAGGAACTCTGGGTTGGAGACGATGCCGAAATTGAACTTCTCCTTCTGGTGCTCACTGATGAGGCGGCGCAGGTGCTCGCCCGTGCCCACGGGGACTGTGGACTTGGTGACGACCACCTTGTAGCCGTTCATGTGGCGCGCGATGTCGCGGGCCGCGTCCTCGATGTGGCGCAGGTCTGCCGAGCCGTCCTCCTTCGGCGGAGTCCCGACGGCGAGGAAGATGACGAGCGACTGCTCGACCGCCGAGCGCGTGTCCGTCGTGAAGGACAAGCGCCCGGCCTGCTTGTTCTTGACGACGATCTGGTCAAGCCCCGGCTCGTAGATAGGGATTTGCCCGTCGTTGAGGCGGGCGATCTTCTCCGAATCCACGTCAACGCATGTGACGTTGACCCCGAACTCTGCGAAGCACGCGCCCGTCACCAGACCGACGTAGCCCGCACCGATTACCGCGATGTTCATCTAAGCTTGAATGACCTCTCCGGCGGTGGGATGAAACTCAAGATGCTGATTATCTCAGACAAAAGGCTGCGGGTCACGCGCGCGAACGGCGCGTGACCCGCAAAATTGTGGGGTTGAAACTGACGAGCCCCTACAAAACTGACGCGAACCGGAGCCAAAGCCCACAAGCCGGACGCTTAGCGCGTGGGGCTGACGATGATCGGGCTGCCGCCGAAGTTGAAGTTGTTGTTGCGAGTCGCTGCGATGATCGCAGCCGCGACAGCGCCGCCCGCTGCGAGCAGGAGCGCGGCCAGAGCGCCGGTCGAAAGGCCGTGCATCGCCGGCTGCTGGAAGCGGGTGCAGCGCGTGCCCGGCGTGGCCTGCCCGGCGGTGTCCTGTCCACCGGCAGCAATCTGCTTCACTGCGTTCCCGGCGCGAAGCTCGACGCGGCCCGACTGCGTGGAGACGACCGTGTTGCCGCATTCAATATCAACCATAAAGACGTTCGGCTGATTGGCGTCGGCGAGGGCCACGCCGTCCTTCGTGGTAACGCTGGCGGCGACGCCCGAAGAAGACGAGACGCGGACGCGACCCGACTCAAGCATGCCGCTGACACCCTTGTCGGTGAAGCTGAGCTTAAGGCTGGAGTTCGGCAGCAGCTCCACGCGACCGAGCTTGCCGAGGCTGACGACGGCGCTGGAGTTCTGCCCCGTCGTGATGGTGCTGTCCGAGAACACGGTCGCGCCGGAGATGGCGCTAGTGCCGTTGACGGAAACCTCACCGACCACCGACAGGTCGCCCGTCGGCCCCTGTTGCGGGGAGGCCAGCGCGGCCATCGAGTAAGTGCACAGGATGGCAAGCGCCAGGGCCAGTGTGATGGGCGTACGGCTCCAAGTTCTACTAGTCATTACTTCTTCCTCCCGTAGGTGAAACTGTCAATTTTTTTTAGAGAGCGCGTTGCAAGCCTTCTTTATCAAAGACTCTCTTGAGAAGGTTGTTTTTTTCTTTATCTCGCCAACCCGTCTCAGAACAGCCCGCGCGGTACCTCATAGAAAAGCAGGTATGAGAGCCACTAGGGGCTTCAAAAGACCTCGCATTATTTACACGAAACCGACTCGCATGTCAATAAACATTTCCATGAATTCAACGATTTTTCAACAATTTGCGGCAGAGCGCGTCGTTTGTCAACCTTTTTTTATTGCCGACGAAGGCCCGCCGCCGACAACCAAACGAATTTCGCCACGCTTAGTCTTTGTAAATTAGCACGTGTGGCTGCCCGTCCGCACCTACCCAGCCGCGATACATCCCCGAAGTGTTGAAGGGCATGGCGAAGTTGCCGTGGCGGTCGACGGCAATGAGTCCACCCGTCCCGCCGATTTTTTCAACCTTCTCTAGAACCGCACGGGCTGCCGCCTCGACCGACTGCCCGCCGTACTGCATCATGGCCGAGATGTCGTGGGCGACGACCGCGCGTATGAAATACTCGCCGTCGCCCGTGCAGGAGACGGCGCAGGTCTCGTTGTTGGCGTATGTGCCCGCGCCAATGATGGGCGAGTCACCGACCCTGCCGAACCTTTTGTTGGAGGTGCCGCCGGTCGAAGTCCCTGCGGCCAGATTCCCGGCGCGGTCGAGGCAAACTGCGCCGACCGTCCCGAACTTATGATCCTCGAAGGACGGCACGGTTTCGAGCCGAGACTTTTTCGGAGGCGGATTCTGCTCGGCCTCCTTCTGTTTTTGAAGCTGCTGCCAGCGTTCCTCCGTGTAGAAATACTTCGGGTCAACCAGCCCGACGCCCTTCGACACGGCGAAGGTTTCCGCGCCCTCGCCGACCATCATCACGTGCGGCGACTGCTCCATCACGAGCCGCGCGAGTTGTATCGGGTTCTTGATGCGCTTCAGGCCCGCGACCGAACCGGCCTTGAGCGTCTTGCCGTCCATGATCGAGGAGTCGAGTTCGTTCGTCCCGGCGTTGGTGAAGACAGCGCCCTTGCCCGCGTTGAAGAGCGGCGAGTCTTCGAGGAGCGTGATGGCTGCGATGACGGCATCGAGGCACCGGCCGCCCCCCTTGAGCACGTCGAAGCCTGCGACGAGCGCCCCGTTCAGCTTCTCCCTGTAAGCCCGCTCGCGCTCAGGCGTCATCTTGCTCCGCTCAATCGTCCCCGCGCCGCCGTGCATCACGAATCCGAACTGGCCGAGGGCCGCGTTCTGGCGCGGGCTGCGGTCTTTCTCTCTCTGTCCTGCCACAGATGCTCCGGCGTTCGCAGGCAGGCACGACGCGAGCGCGGCTGCGCCAGCACTCCCGATAAACCTCCGACGACTTTTGTCTGCGACCATGAAGCGACTCAGACCTCGCCCGTTGCGAAGCTCCCGACGAAAATTTTTATTGGATGAAACCTGCGGCGCATGTTACCAGACGACCCGCATGCGGGCAAACACTTTTACTCTTCAGACTGCCGGAGCTTCATGTATTCGCGCGCACGCTCGGCCAACGCGGCGGGGACGTTGATGCGGAAGGGATGCTTGGCGAAGAAGGTGGGGACGCGCCGGACGTTCGCGCCGAGCGCGCTCAAGGCGGCGGCGGCCTGCTCGTCTCCGAGTTCTTCGACGCCGAAGGCTTCAGCCGCGCGCCGGAGTGCCCCGCGCAGGCGGTCGAACGGCAGGTCGCGCCCGGCCAGAGCTTTGCCGCGCGCCTGAAAATCTCCGAGGGCGTGGAGCACGAGGCGCTCGGCGTCGGCCCCGCGCGGGGTGCTTTCTCGGTCGAAAAAAGTTGGCTGGCGCATCGGGAGATTCGAGTGGGCAAAGCTTCAAGGGGCGCTGGCTCGGCGCGGGCGGGCGTGCGCGTCGGTGGTCGCGGGCTGCTGCGCCGCGGCGGGTTGCGGCGTCGCCGCGCGTGCGTTCGTCTGCGACTTTCCTTCCGCGGCCTTCCGCCGCAGCTCGGCCTGCTCGTATGGGTCGAGGCGCGCGAACAGGAAGAAGCGCTCGCCCCTCGACTCGACCGCGCCGAGGTACTTCAACTTGTATTCGAGCACCTCCCCTGCCTGCAACTCCGCGGGCTTCGGCGGCGACCCATCGAAGAGCTGGTCGAACTCGCCCTGCGAGACGGCCTCAAGCTCCGGCAGGTAATCATTCTTGCTCGCGCGCGCGAGGCGGACGGCCATCTGGCGGAGCGCATAGATGCGGTTCGAGTTGTGCAGGTAGTAGTGCCGATCAACCTCGCGCCGGCTCACGCGGTCGTCAACGACCTCCTGCTCGTCGTGCAGGTATCCGAGGTAGGCGCGCACGTTCGGGCCGAACTCGCCGTCGTCCGCACGCGTTTGGCGCGCACGCTGCTGCGCGGCGACGACGGCGAACGCCGCGCACGCCAGAAAGACCAGAAGGACAACTCGTTGCAAGCCCCTCTCTGCTTTCATCGCTCTCCACTTCCTTCCCAGCCGGGCGGCGTCGAAACTCGACTTCTTCAACAATCTCTTCGGTTAGGCGGGGGTCTTGGGACGGGCGAAAGTTTATCACAATTTCGACCGGACGGCTGAGCACGCCGGCCCGCACACGCTTTTTCAGAACCGCGAGCGGTAGCGAACGGGTATGTTCTGCGCCTTCACGCTCGATGCGCTCGCCCCGGCTTCGGATTGCGCGCTCGTTCGGCGCGGTGCTACATTCGCGGCGCGAGGGAGCGGCTCTTTATGTCTGCGGCGCAAACGAACGAGTCGGGGCTTGAGTTCGCGGGCAAGCGCGTGGCGCTCGGCGTGTCGGGGGGCATCGCGGCTTACAAGGCCGTCGAAGTCCTTCGAGGGTTGCAGCGCGCGGGCTGCGAGGTGCGGGTCGGGATGACTCGACGCGCCTGCGAGTTCGTCACGCCGCTCACCTTCCGCGCGCTCTCCGGCGCGCACGTCGTCGTTGACGACTACGCGCCCGGCAATCCAGACCCCATCGCTCACATCACTTTCTCGCAGACGGTCGAACTCTTCGTGGTTGCCCCGGCCACCGCCAACATCATTGCAAAATTTGCTAACGGCATCGCCGACGACTTCCTCACCTCGACCTACCTCGCCTCGAACGCGCCCGTCGTCGTCGCCCCGGCGATGAACACGACGATGCTTCTGCACGCGGCGACGCAGCGCAACCTCGCACGCCTGCGCGCCGACGGCGTAAGCCTTGTCGAGCCGGACGCGGGCGAGATGGCCTGCGGCACAATCGGCCCCGGCAGACTCTCCGACCCGCAGTTGATCGTCTCGGCGGCGCTCGAAATTTTGCGGGAGCGCGACGGGCGAGCCGGAGACCTCGCGGGCGAGCGCGTCCTCATCACCGCGGGCGCAACGCGCGAGGAGATAGACCCCGTTCGCTTCATCTCGAACCATTCGTCGGGGCGCATGGGTTTCGCGCTCGCCGAGGCCGCGCGCGCGCGCGGCGCGGAGGTGACGGTCGTCGCAGGCGTGACGAGCGCGTGCGCGCCCGCACGCGTCCGCTTGCTGCGCGCGCGCTCCGCCGAGGAGATGCGCGACGCCGTGATGCGCGAGTTGGACGGCGCGACCGTCCTTATCGCCGCCGCCGCAGTCGCCGACTACCGCCCGGCGGCGCGTGCCGAAAGCAAGCTCAAGAAATCAAAGTCGGCGCTCACGCTCGCGCTCGAACCGACGCCCGACATCCTCGCCGAAGTCTCACGCACGCGACGCAACGGCCTCCTCGTAGTCGGCTTCGCCGCGGAAACCAACGAAGTCGTCTCGAACGCCCGTGCCAAGCTCCACGCCAAAAACCTCGACGCCGTCGTCGCCAACGACCTGACGCAGGAAGGCGCGGGCTTCGATACCGAAACGAACATCATCACCCTGCTCACGCGCGACCGCGAACAGCCCACGACGCTGCCCCTCATGTCCAAGCTCGACGCCGCGGGCCGCATCCTCGACGAAGTCGTCCGCCTCCGAAGAAAAGGCGGAAGGCGGAAGGCGGAAGGATGAAGTAAATGCTGCTTGCCTTCACTTCCGCCTTCCGCCTTCCGCCATCATTCTTTAGTAAGAGCGGATCGCGTGCATGACGCGGCCCCAGACCTCGAAGTCCATGCTCTCGATGACTTCGATGGGCTGGTACTTGTCGCTTTCAGGCATCAGCCAGATGCGACCGCCGCGGACTCTCAGGCGCTTGACGCACAGTTCGTCGTTGATGCGGGCGATAACGATGTCGCCGTCTTCGGCCTCGACCGCGCGGTCAACGACGAGAATCGAGCCGGGCTGAATCCCTGCGCCCGTCATCGAGTCGCCGGAGACGCGCACGTAAAAGGTCGCGACAGGGTGCTTGATGAGATAGCGATTGAGGTCGAGATGTCCCTCGATGTAGCTCTCGGCAGGCGAGGGGAAGCCCGCCGAAACCGAAGTCATAAACAAAGGACGCGCCCAACGAGTCGAGCCGTCGGGCCGCCACACCGCTTCGACATCCGTGTATGAGAACATGGCTTTGTTTCACCCGCGAAAGGATGTTCAATCGGCGGGATTCTACACGCAAGCCTCGAAGTTGACAATACTTTTGTTGCGGAGGGTGAAAATATTTCGCCGCCCGTCGAAGCAGCCGGGAAGAATCAGGCTGCCGGTGAAGACGAGTTACCGCGAACGAACCTCCGGCTACGCGTTCGGAACGCGTCCGAACGCGCGGCCTCCCGTGCCGTCTACAAAAAGTCGGGCGCGTGATTGCAAGTGCCCGGACGCGCGGCATGCGTCCTGGTCTAGGCCCAACTAGATGCGACCCAGCAACAATAGGATTATCACGATGAGCAGGACGAGGCCGAGTCCCCCGCTCGGGTAGTAGCCCCAGCCGCGGCTGTAAGGCCAGGCGGGCGCGGCCCCGACGAGCAACAGGATCAGGATGATGAGCAGAATGAGTCCCATGTTGTTTCCTCTCTCTTTGAGTTGTTCGTGGCGGGGGACGCCGGGGGTTTGCTGGCGGAATTCTTATGCATGGCCGTCGCGCGTGTCAACAATCTTTTTCGAGCGCGAGAGTTTTCGGGCTTCCCTAAGCCTCAAAGCGCCGGGCGGTTTTTCATCAGGTCGGAAGTAGGAACGCGGGGCTTTGAGGCCGGTTCATAAAAAAGAAAGAGGGCGACAAGGCCCTCTCCGGCTGGCTTTGAAATCGAAGTGCTCCCGGCACGACTCGAACGTGCGGCCCCCTGCTTAGGAGGCAGGTGCTCTATCCACTGAGCTACGGGAGCATGCCGACAAAATTAGCAGATGCGCGGCGCAAACGTCTAGCTGCCCTCAAGACTGGTACTTGATGAGCGAGCGCACGTCGTAGCCCGCGAGCTTCTCTCGGCCCGGCAAGAACTCCAACTCGACGACGAAGGCGAGGCCGACCACCTGCCCGCCGAGTTGCTCGACCAGGCGGACGACAGCGCCGGCAGTGCCGCCGGTCGCCAGCAGGTCGTCGGCGATGACGACGCGCTGGCCCTTGCCGACCGCGTCGCTGTGCATCTGGAGCGCGTCCTGCCCGTATTCGAGGTCGTAGGAGATGGTGGCGCACTCCGAAGGGAGCTTGCCGGGTTTGCGCGCCGGGACGAAGCCCGCGCCGAGTTGGTAGGCCATCGCCGGGGCGAAGATGAAGCCGCGCGCCTCGATGCCGATGACGGTATCAACTTTGTCGTCCTTGAACTCCGAAGAGAGTGCGTCAATGACTTGGCGGAAGCCTTCGGGGTGCTTGAGCAGCGTCGTGATGTCGTAGAAGTTGATGCCCGGCTTCGGGAAGTCGGGCACTTCGCGGATGAGAGATTTTAGATGATCCATTGTTAGCTGTCAGCGCTCAGCCTTCAGCCTTCAGCTTTTCCCTCCGCCAACCGGCCCGCGTTTCATTCAAGGTTCGAGCCTCGAAGAAGGTTAAAGCTGATGGCTGAAGGCTGAGCGCTGAACGCTCCTTCACCTTTCGATTCTGAAAGTCGGGTACTGGCCGGTCGGCTCGACGCTGACCTCTTCGACCTGCTCGACGCGCGCGAACTGCGGGCCGGTGGCGATGTCGTGCTTGAAGCCCTCGACGCTTTCGGGTGTCCCTTCGGCGCGGACTTCGACGCGACCGTCAACGAGGTTGCGGACGTAGCCGACGACCTGATGGCGTGCGGCGACGCGCTGCGCGAAGAAGCGATAGCCCACGCCCTGCACGTCGCCGCTGATGATGTAATGCCGCGCGACCCTCATGCTCTTTTCAAGCCCCGCCGTTCATAAACACTGCCGACGCAGGACGCGCTATCCTAAAAGAAACCTTCGTGGAATTGCAATTCAAGGCTTCGGGATGAGTTCGACGATGCGGACGCCGCCCGGCGGCACTTCGACCGAAACCGATGTATCGTTGCCCGCGCGGGTCGTCTTCAAGGGCGCGTCGGTCGTCCACTCGCTCGCGCTTTTCAGTTCCCCGGAGCTAAATAAAATATCCACCTCTTCGAGCTTACTTCGATCAACCTGTGCCATCCCCTGCTGCGGCTTGTTGACGCCGCGGTTGTTGAGGAGCGTCACGACCCAGCCGCGCTCGTTGCGGTTGACGAGGTATTCAACATCGCCGCGGACTTTGACGGGAGTCGCGTCGGCGAGGAGGTGCGCGAGCATGTGCGCGGCGGCGGGTACGAGGCGCTCGTCGAGTCCGAGCAGATCGGGGACGGAGCAGAAGACGACGCGACCGCGGCCCACACGGTTGACCGTGACGACCGCATCGCCCGAAGGCGTCTTTATCAACGCCTCTGCCCCGGCCATCTCGATGCGCTCGTAGCGGAAGACCTGTCCGGCGAGGTCTGTCTGCGTCTCGCCCGGCGCGAGGCAGTTTGCGTCGTCGGCTTCGGCGGTCGAGCCGAGCAGACGCACGCCGAGCAGTTCGGCGGGCAGCCCTTTGACCTGCGCCGCGTTGAGAACGACCGTGCCGCCCTTCCGGACGTAATCCTTCAGACGCTCGCCCCATGCGGGCGTCCATTCGACGCGACCGCCGACGACGAGCGCGCGGTAGGCTTCAATCGCTTCGGCGTTCTTGTCGGAGGCGACGAGCACGTCGCTGATGTCGCCGAAGGCGGCGTTGGTGAAAGCCTGCCGGTCTGCCGTCGCCGGCTCGCCCTCGTCAATCGCCGCGGGATAGTAAGCGGCGAGGAAGAGTTCGCGCAGGGCGCGGTCGGAGCGGTCGAGGTGCGCGACGCCGAGCGGGAAGTGCGGCCAGTCGGTCATGTCCCAGCCGTGCGCGGGGTCGAGCAGGAAGGCGATGGGCGTGTAGGGCGTGCCACGGTCTGCGTGCTTCTCGGCGAAGCGTATGAACTCGTCTGTGATGCGGCCCAGAGGGTTGAGCTGGAACGGGTGCTCGCCCGGCCCCGGCTTGAAGAACTGATCGAAACCCTGTTCGAGATAGATGGCCGACGCGCCCGCCATGTAGTAGAGGTAGTAATTTTTTCGATACCACGAGAGCGACGGCCCCAACGTCGCGCCGTAGCGCGTGTGGAAGAAATGATCCGGCCCGGCGAAGCTCTGAGAAGCTGTGAAGGTCGAGGCCGTGTCGCCGAAGTTGGGCGCGTGGTAGTAGAGGAAGTCGCCGCCGAACTGCCGCGCCGCGCCACGCGTGAAGGCGACGCGCATCGCCGTCGAGGGCTGCACGGCGGAAGTCTCCATGCCGAGCGTGCGGACTCCCCAAGAGGCGAGCGCGTGCGCGTAGGCCGTGCTCGAAGTTGACTGCGCGGGGATGAGTTCATTCCACATCGCACCCGCGGGCGTGTGGAACGTGGCCGACCACTTCTCTTCGAGCGCGCGCGTGTAGGCCGCGTGGTATGCGTCGAGCATCTGCGCGCGCGACATCTCCGGCGAGAGCGTGAGCTTGGCCGCGACCTGCGGCCAGACGTGGCCGATGCTCTCGCCGGAAATCCAGCCGATGAACTGCGGGCGCAGCTCGCCCGTCAGAAGCTTCAACGCCGCCTGCCCTTCGGATTCGTTGAAGGTCGCCGTGCCGTAGTTGATGAGGACGGCGAAGGGCGAGTGCGTCTCACGTAAGTATCGTAGGAAGGCGCTGCCCTCTTTGAGGTGCTTCGGCAGGTCGTTGATGTAGACGACGGGCACGACGAGCGGCGACGAGAAGAGAGGCACGTCGCGTGCGCCTTTGTATTTTTCGATGAAGGCTTCAACCGGCTCGGCGTTGAAAGGATAGAGCGGGCGTGAGGCCGCCGGCTGGTCGTAAAGCTCCCAGAACTTCTCCGAGATGTTCCACGGCAAAAGGAAGTCGCGCCCGGCCAACTTTGGCCTGCGCCAGAGCGCGGGCACGGGCGCGGACGGCGACTCTTTTTCGACGAGCGGCGCAAGCGCCGGTCTCTTCTCGTTCCACTCACTGAGGACTCTCTGCGCGGCGAACGTGGGCTTGCGCCGCCCTTCGGGTTTAAAGTCGAGGTCGTTCGTGACGAGCACGCAGTCAACGTGGCGTCGCGCTTCGGCGTCGCGCTCGACCTCGACCGAGAGGCGGGCCGCGCCTTTCTTCAGAGAGACCGCGGGCGAGCCGTCCCACGTGAAGGCCCAGCCCCAGTACATCTCGAACTCGTCGTGCGGGTCAACGCGGTCGCGTGCGCCGAACTCACGGCGGAAGACTTCGCTTCCCTGTTGCGTGATGCGCACGACGAAGTTCTCCGTCCGGTTCGCCCAGTCGGCGTAGCGCGCCCAGACGCGGTACTCGCCGTCGCGCGGAACCTCGATGTCCTGATAGATCGCTGCGTGCGTCTCGTCGGCGGCGGCGGCGACCGAATCCCACTCGCTCTCGCCGCCCTGCGACCACTCGGCGGAGACGCCCGGCCCGTTCATGGCGAAGCCCGGCGCTTGCGCTCTCGTCAGCTCCATCCAAGAAGGATTAGCGCGCGGCTCGTTGCGCGCGTTCACCGAGATGCCCTGCATGTTCTCGGCCTCGTACCAGAGATATTCAAAGTGACGGAAAGCCTTCGGGCTTGAAGCCGTTGATGGCGGGACTTGCGCGAACGCGACACGCGTGAGCAGGCCGAGGCACGCGATGACTAAGAAGGCTGCTTTAGGGCGGGTCGGCATCGTCGGCTGTCTGGGTACTGCTGCCGTCTCTGTTGCCACTAGCTTTAGCTAGTGGGCGGGGGTCAGGCAGCAAGGGGGGAGGCTTTAGCGAACTTAGAATCAAGCTTTTCCTCCGGCTTCAGCCTAAAGTTTTTCAGGATTCGCTAAAGTCGCTCACTTATAATCCTCCTCAACCCAATAGCTGAAGCTAGTGGCAACCGTCAGGAGACGATGTCAACAGAACCTAGTTCTCCGAACAGAAAAACGCAGGGGCGACGGGAATAAATTTCCTCGCCCCTGCGTATAGTTAATTGTCACTCGCCCATCAGCCGAGTTCGTCTAAGCACTCGGCGAGCGGGAGTTGGCGGCAGGTGAACATCGGCGTATCGCGCAAGGTGTAGCGGCTCGCCTTCGCCTCGCGCAGTTCCTGCACGAGGTCGAGGAAGTCCGAAGGCTGCTCGGTCTCGAAGGCGACGACGAACTCCTGATCGTCGAGGCCGAACGAGTAGGTCGTGTGCAGTTTCACCGAGCGGTACTTCGTGCCGACACGTATGTGCTCGTCCATCATCTCCTGCCGCTGCTCGACGGGCAGCGCGTACCACTCGCGCGTCTTGACGAACGGATAGACGAAGAGGTACTTCGACTGCCCAGGGATGATGTGCAGACGGTCTTCGACGTGTTCCGGGTTGTCTTTGTCTATGTACATCGAGCGCTTGGTCATCGAGAGGAACGACTGAGTGACATCGAGGTATCGGCCCAGCGCGGTCGAGTTCAGGCGGGCCGACATCTCCTGAAACGGGTC
>DATARW010000066.1:0-35283 GCA_036263975.1 Pyrinomonadaceae bacterium | reverse complement strand
TGATCCCTCGAAGCAGTTAGTGCCCGTACCAAAGCCCACGAAGTCAACCACACTGGCCCCGAAAGGACAGCCGCTGCCAGTCAACGCGGTGGTGCTGTTAACCAGCGCCACCTTACCGGCAGTACCGCTCATGTTAATAGTTCCGGTCGCGTCGGGCGTGGGCAGGCTTGTCGTACCGGCGGCCCCGGCGGCCTCCTGGACCAGATAGTATTGTCCGGGTTGGAGCGTCAGGTTTGAGAGGGCCGTCACCTGCCAGCTCGTCCCTGCTGTTGCCGCGTATTGTACAGACCAGCCGCTGAGGCTGACGGCGGCGTTGCCGCGGTTGAATAGTTCTATGTAATCGTTCTTGAGCGTCGCGCCGGCGTTGCCGCCGCCGCCGTAGACTTGGCTGATGACGACGCCCGTCGAGACCGCCTGCACCGTGCGGGCGAAAAACATTTGATGTAGAAAGAGGGTGAGTCCGAGTAAAGTGGTTAAGGTTGTTGTGATGAGAATGTAGCGCTTAAAAGATTTGGGCGAACGGATAGAGACAGACGTTCGCCTGCTGATGGGTGGGCGCATTTAAATTTTCCTTTCGTAATTAGACCAGGGTTGTCGTCTTCACCGAGGGCAGTCGAGAAAGACGCAGTAGCGCGAAGTCGAACGCTGCTTGTACTCGATATTCATTTCGCAGTCAAGCTTCCAGGCGGCCTGAGCCTGTGACAGACGGGGGATGCTAACCGGCAACTGGTTCCATTCGGTCGGGGAGAGTTGCCGCCGGGGCTGAAAGAAACGCGGGAGTTCGCACGCCATCGTGTGGCTCGCGCGCCCTTCTAAACTCGCTCGAAGATGATGGCGATGCCTTGCCCTCCGCCGATGCAGGCGGAAGCGAGGCCGTAGCGACCGTCGCGGCGGCGCAGTTCCAACAAGGCTGTCAGGACGAGGCGCGTGCCCGACGCGGCGAGCGGGTGGCCCAAAGCGATTGCGCCGCCGTTGACGTTCGTCTTCGAGCGGTCGAGTCCGAGTTCGCGCTCGACCGCGAGATACTGGCCGGCGAAAGCCTCGTTGACTTCGATGAGGTCAAGCTCTTCGAGCTTGAGGCTCGCCTTCTCAAGTGCCTTGCGGACGGCGGGCACGGGGCCAATGCCCATCAAGTCCGGCTCGACGCCCGCGTAGGCCCAACTGACGACGCGGCCCAGAGGCTTCGCGTCCTTCTCTTTGACGTAATCCCCGCCCGCGATGACGAGCATGGCCGCGCCGTCAACGATGCCGGAGGCGTTGCCGGCAGTGACGAAGCCGTCTTTGCTGAAAGCGGTCGGGAGTTTGGCGAGCACTTCGAGCGTCGTGTCGGGGCGCAGGTGGTCGTCTGCGGAGACGACCTTCACTCCTTTGCGTGTCTTCACTTCCACGGGCACGATCTCCTCTGCGAAGATGCCTGCGTCCTGCGCCCGCTTCGCCTCAGTTTGCGAGCGCAACGCATACTTGTCCTGCTCATCGCGCGAGATTTCATACTTGCGCGCGAGGTTCTCTGCCGTGCCCGCCATCGTCGTGTTGCAGTAGGTGTCGAGGAGCGCGACCATCAGAGAGTCTTCGAGCTTGCCCTGGCCCAAAGCGAACCCGCTGCGCGCGCCGTAGATGACGTGCGGAGCCATTGACATGGACTCCATGCCGCCGACCAGGCAGTTGCGCGCCTCGCCCAACAGAATCATATGCACGCCGCTGATGATTGACTGGATGCCGCTGCCGCACAGACGATTCACCGTCAAGGCAGGGCGATCCGCGGGCACGCCCGCCTTCAGCGCGACGTGGCGCGCGCCGTAGATGGCGTCGCCCGAAGTCTGGAGGGCGTTGCCGACGACCGTGTGGTCAATCTCTTCGGGCAATACCCCCGTCGCTTCGAGCGCGCCGCGCGCCGCGGTCGCCCCCAGATCAATCGCCTTCACGTCCTTCAAAGCGCCGACGTACTCAGTCATCGGCGTGCGCCTGCCGCCGAGAATAAAGATGTCTTGAGCCATGTTGGTATTAGATGAGCCTCGCGTCGAAAAAACTGCCTGTCGAAATAACCTCGAAGTGTAGCCGAGCCGTCGCAGATGCGTCAATTTCGCCCGAAAACCGGTAGTGTCCGTTTTTCAAGTTTGAACCAATGATAGTATAACGGCGAGGCCGCGCAACGCCCGCCAGAGCCAGCGCAGCCTCGCCCCCCGGCTTGTAGGCCGGGTCTGGCGGCACAGTCTTTCCCCAGAAGACGTGCCAGCGCAGTCACAGACCAAAAGACCCATGTGATATATTCCGCGCGTTCGTGTCTTTGAAAATAAGGCAACGGTCGGATGCGTAACTCGGCCTCAATCTCAAGGGAGTAATGAGCGCCGCCGTTGAGCATGAAAGAAGGTTCATACTCACGGCGAGACTGTTACGCGGAACGACTCTACTCTCTATTGAGAGAAGAAGCAAGGCTCGTCTCGCCCCGTCGGGAGGAAACTCCTGATGGGGCGCACGCGGCCACGCCCGAAACGTCTGGCCGAAAAGCTTCGGCAGATTCGGCTCGCGCTGGGACTTTCTCAAACCGAGATGTTGAAGCGGTTGGGACTTGAGGAAGGTATGCAGTACGCGAGGATTTCAGAATACGAGACGGGACTGCGCGAGCCGTCGCTTTTGACGCTTCTGGAATACTCCCGTGTGGCGGGCGTACACATGGAAGTGCTCGCAGATGATGAGTTGGATTTGCCCGTTAAACTTCCCGCCAAGATGAAACACACCCCGCGAAAATAATTTCCGTAATACAAAAATATCCCTTGACTCTCCCGAATTTCCGTATTACAATAATTCCACAATACGGAAAGGGGAGTGGTTATGCCGAACGTGCTCAAAAGGGAAAAGCAGATAGCGGTCATCGCGGCGCTGTGCGAGGGCATGGCTATCCGACAGGTCGAGCGCATGACGGGCGTTTTCCGTGACACTATTATGAACCTGGGCGTTAAGGTCGGACAGGGCTGCGCCCGCATCATGGACGAGAAGATGCGAAACCTTGATTGCCGCAACGTCCAGGTTGACGAGATTTGGGGATTCATTCAGAAGAAGAAGAAGAACATTAAGCCCGAAGATAACCCTTACCAAGTCGGAGACGCTTGGACGTTCTGCGCGATTGACGCCGACACGAAGTTAGTTCCGGCTTACAAGGTCGGGAAGCGTGACGCCGCGACAGCTAACGCTTTCGTCTCTGACTTAGCAGGGCGTTTGAAGAACCGCATACAGCTTTCCAGTGACGCTCTCCCGGCTTACGTCGAAGCGGTCGAGCAAGCGTTCGGCGCAGACGTTGATTATGGACAGATTGTAAAAGCCTACGAAAGAGCAGAGTCAGACACGCCAGAGCGTAGGTATAGCCCCGCCAAACTCGTCAGGGTTTCCACCGAAGTTATCACGGGCGACCCGCTCCCGCCTTTCATCAGCACAAGCTATATCGAGAGGTTCAACGGCACGACGCGGCATCATGTGAAGCGGCTGGCGCGGCTCACGCTTGCCTTCTCGAAGAAGCTCGAAAACTTCGAGGCGGCTGTCAGTCTGAATTTCGCTTATTATAATTTCGTCAGGACTCACGGCTCGCTTAAGTGTACGCCCGCGATGGAGGCCGGAATCGAGCGCAGCTTTTGGACGGTCGCCGACTTGGTTGAAATGACAACCTAATGGGTTACTTAGACGAACTACAAGATGCTATCCGCGACTTGCACGGTAGCGAGTCTAGCCACGTCTCAACGATCAACGTGCTAGAGAGGTTTCAAGGTCAAACCGTGTGGCAAGGCGACGTTGAGCTGTTCGCGCTTCACTCACACCCTAAAGCCAGACGGTGTTATGCGTGGGCGCATGAAACAGACAAAGGTAAGCGGTATGTAGTCGTGCTGGAACTTCCGCCCGTTGACAGCGCAGAGAAGGCCGTGCGCGCCGCGATAGTACAGGAAGCGAAGAAAAAGCGATGAAGCAAGTAAAAGCCAAAGTAGGAAGGCCGCGACTGCCGAAAGGCGAGGCACTAGGCAAGCCGACGCCGATTCGGTTTCAGGCTGACGAGCGCGCGGCGTTTGAGAGGGCCGCAAAGAAAGAAGGTCTGACGCTCTCTGAGTGGGTGCGCCAGACCTTGAACCGTGCTGTTGAAAAGTGATAGGTTCAGAAAGGTTCGGAAGGTGTAGGAATCGAACCTACGGTGGTTACAGCACCGCCCCTAGCGATGTAAAGCCGCGTTAATAGCGCCAGCTACGGGACACCTTCCGCACTTTAAAGTGGCGGGGGCTACGAGGGTCGAACTCGCGCTACCCGATTCAAAGTCGGGCGTTCTAACCTCTAAACTAAGCCCCCGCACAGGGGAGGAGAGCGCGGTAACACGCGCTCTCCTCTGCATTCACTACGCGCGGTGAATGCAAGCGCGAATCTTGACTGGTGGCCCGCGAATCCGTATAATCACAGCGAAACCCAGGCGCACAAACGCCTCCTTAGCACGACTTGGACGGTTGGTTAAGGTTAAGGTTTCTTAAGGGGTAATCGGGTAGCCGCCCGGTTGCCCCTCAAATTTTGCCGTCATCCAGCCGCCTTTTGCGCTGGCTGCAAGGGCAGAAGCCGAGCCTTCTTATCCTCTTTAATGCACTCGGCTGGAATCTCTATTTCAAGCATCCCCTCGCCTTCATTCCACGACGCCGGGAGACTCTTAGTCTCTTTCGACTCGTAACCGATGAAGTTGAAGAACGTCTTAGCCGTGAAACCCGCCCCGCCTTGCTTACCCGGCTTGTCGTAGCCGAGGCTGTACGCCCTACTGTCCTTCTTAGTAATGGGGCGGAGAGCGATTTTACGCTGCTCCTTGTCCCAAAGGAGTAGAACGTACTCGACCGCATTCTGCCTGAAATACTCGGCAGCGGGGGAGTTAATTCCGATGCGTCCTTCTTTGCTTAGGCTGACGGCGGGAGTGCCGAAGCGAGCGGTCTTCTTGGTAAAAATCTCGTAGCCCATGCGTTTGTATCCTCCTAACCGACTTGGACGCCTATAAAATAGACCTTTTCCTCCCTATTCGTCAAGGGGTGAATTGTAGTATCTTGCCTGTGGCGAGTCCCGCGTTCGTTTCTTCACTTCCTACTTGCAGGACTGAACTTATCCTTTAGGATGGGGTCAGGCTTCGGGCGCGGGTGAGTATAGACCGGTGGTAAGACCGCTTACGTGTTAAACGTAAACACGCCTACGGCGGATGAATAAACTATTCTGGCGGCGTTCTCGTATAATGTGGGCGAACGAAAGGGGGGTTACACTTTGACCAAACTTTTGTCCAAGCCTCGGCCCGCAATCTCACCCGCCGACAGTAGCGGCGCGTAGCATCTCGGAGGGGCAAGCGGTATCCGAGCGCCTTGTGAGAAGGAAGCGGCAAGCGAAAGCCCGCATCGCGGCATGGTAAGGTTAGAACTACTGAGAAGCCCCGCTCAAGCGAGCGGGGCTTTACACTTCTACATTCTAGTTGCGTGCCACAGCCACCTAAATCAACTTTGAAAAACGGACACTACCCGAAAACCGGTAGTGTCTGTTTTTCAAGTCTGAACTAATAACAGTATTGCGGCGAGGCCGCGCAACGCCCGCCAGAGCCAGCGCAGCCTCGCCCCCCGACCTGTGGGCCGGGGCTGGCGGCACAGTCTTTCCCAAGGAGACGTGCCAGCACAGTCACAGACTAAAATGCCCATGTGATATATTCCGCTCGGTCTAATCTTTGAAAATAAGGCAACGGGTCGGATGCAAAGCGTAGCTCACCCTCAGTGATGAGCATCACCGTTGAGAAGAAAAGGATTCTCACGGCGACGTTGTTACGCGACCATATGCTATGGTTTGTTAACCATGGACGCAAGCCCCAAGACGCAATTTCAGTCCCGTCGGGAGGTCGCTCCTGATGGGACACGCGCGTCCGAGGCCGTCACGCTTGGCCGAGAAGCTTTTACAGATTCGGAATGCGCTCGGACTCTCCCAGACGGAGATGCACAGGCGCTTAGGAGTTGAAGACCTTATTGAGTACCACGCCATCTCGAAATACGAATTAGACAAGAACGAGCCGCCGCTGGGGATTCTCTTGGAGTATGCCCGCGTTGCTAACGTTTATGTGGATGCTTTGATTGACGACGCGCTAGACCTGCCCGCCAAACTGCCGAGCGCGAAGAAGCACGCAGGCGTGAGGCGTCGCCCGCGGTGATTCCGTCTTGTGCGAAGTGGCACGTGCCGCGTCCGCTCAGTCCGTGAAGCGGTGCGCGGCGCGGTAGCGGTGGAGGAGTTCTTCGAGGAAGCCTTCGTAGGTGAACTCGGCGGGGTCGAAGGTGGGGCGGAGCTTGTGAAGGATGGGCGTGGCGACGCGCCAGGCCATCCACTGCCGGGGCGCGTCCTCCAAATCCCAGCGCCGCCGCAGGAACGCTTCGACCACTTCGATCTCACCTTCTTCGAGCGTCTGGACGTTGGCCGTAAACGGCACGGGCTTGAACGAGCGGCGCAGGGCCGCATCTGAGGTCGGAGCCGAAAAGACCTGATCGAACGTGGGTGCCTGCGCCTCGCGCTCGCGCACGACTACGGTGCCCGCGACCATGTCGCCTACTCGCTGGTCGCGGCGGCTAACGAAGACCGCGATGAGGCCGATGGAGTAGAACGGGAACGGCTCCATGTCGAAGATGCGGACGAGGTTTCGCGCCGCCGCCTCCCAGAAGGTGACGGGCCGCCCGTCCTCGCGTATCACGCGCAGGCGGAGCCATCGCTTGCCCGGCGTCTGCCCGTTCCAGGCCCACTCGAAGATCACGAAGTAACCCGACCAGATGAGGAACAGAAGGGCGACGGCCACGGCCAGAACCCACTTCGGCGCGTCCTTCAAACTCTCGTACAGGCCCGCCGCATTCCCCAGCCAGGCGAACAGGAGCAAGACGGCGAGGATCACGACGACTTGCAGGAAGTGGTCGAAGGCGCACGCCAGAAAGCGATTGCCGATTGACGCCAGCGCGAAGTGCAGAGGCACGCGCTCCGGCGTCTCGATCACCAGAGTCTCGTCAGTTGGAACGGCTGCCGACATATCTCAGGGAGTGATGAGTGATGAGTGATGAGAAAGACCAATGGCTTTTGTTATCACTCATCACTCTTCACTCATCACTGTTTAAGTTTCTTCGTTGCCCGGCGTCGCGGCGGGCGCATCGAGGCGGAGCACGCCGAGTTGCTGGTACATCGTCATGAAGTCGAAGTTGTTCCACGCCTCGACGATCTTACCTTGCGAGATACGCACGATGGTCATCCCTGTGAACTCGACGGGCCGCTCGGTCGCGGCGAACCCCAGCGCGTCGCCGCGGTGGTGGCCGCGCACGCTGCAACGCGCCGCCACCCAGTCGCCCTCGGCAATCACATCCTCCACGACGACCTCGACGTTCGGAAAACCCTCGCGGAACTTGCGGAAGAAAGGCTTGAACTCTTCAGGGCCGCGAAGGGGCTGCCCCGATTCGTCAACGAGGCCGTTCGCCGCACACTCCTCGCCCATCATCTCGTCAATCGCCTCCTCGCGCCCCTTATTCCAGACCTCCTCGAACCAGCGGCGGATGAAAGCCTTGTTGTGTTCCGACATACGAACACACCTCCCTAGCTACTATGTAGTGCACGTTGAGCCGCGCCCGCTGAACTAGCGGACTCCCAAGAACCAATCTTTTCGCCTCCCGACTTCCGCATCTCGATTTTAGTTCGGTGTCTGCTGAACGCGACCTCCAAAGACGCCGCGGACGCGCAGGAAGCGGCGTTTGCCGACTTGGATGAGGATAGCTCGCTCGTGGCTTACAGGAATCTCATCCTCTGCGCGCACGATGCGCTCGCCGTCAACGCGCACGCCTCCCTGTTCGATGAGTCGGCGCGCTTCAGCCATTGAGGGCGCGAGTTCAACTTCGACGAGCAGGCGTGGTGGTTTCCAGCTACCGGCAGCGACCGTGCGCTCTTCGATCTCGTCTGGAACTTCCCTGCGGCGGAAGATGCGGTTGAACTCTTCTTCCGCGGCGTCGGCATCGGCCTTCGAGTGAAAGTCTGTGATGATGTGTTTGGCGAGTTCGACTTTGATGTCGCGCGGATTGACTTCGCCGTTCGCGGCGCGGCTACGCATCTGTTCAATGTCGCCCGCGCTTACGTCGGTCAGAAGCTCGTAGTAGGGCCACATCAGCTCGTCGGAGATGGACATGATCTTGCCGAACATCTCTGCGGGCGGCTCGTCTATGCCGATGTAGTTGCCGAGGGACTTCGACATCTTCTGCACGCCGTCGGTGCCTTCGAGGAGCGGCGTGGTGAGGACGACCTGCGGCTCTTGATTGTATTCGCGCTGGAGGTTGCGGCCCATCAGCAGGTTGAACTTCTGATCCGTCCCGCCGAGTTCCACGTCCGCTTCGAGGGCCACGGAGTCGTAGCCCATCACGAGCGGGTAGAGGACTTCATGCAGCGCGAGCGGGCGGTTCTCCGCGAGGCGCTGCTCGAAGTCGTCGCGCTCCAGGATTTGTTTGACCGTGACGTGCGAGGCCAGGCGGACGAGGCCGACCGCATCCATCGCGTCCATCCACTCGGAGTTGAAGCGTATCTCGGTCTTGTCCGGGTCGAGCAGCTTGAATATCTGCCGCTTGTAGGTCTCGGCGTTGGCGTTGATCTCCTCGCGCGTGAGCAGCGGGCGCGTGGCCGACTTGCCGGAAGGGTCGCCGATGAGGCCCGTGAAGTCGCCGATGAGGAAGATGACCGTGTGGCCGAGTTCCTGAAAGTGTCGGAGCTTGCGTATGACGACCGTGTGGCCGAGGTGTATGTCGGGCGCGGTCGGGTCTGCGCCGAGCTTGACGCGCAGGGGCTTGCCTGTGCGCGCGCTCCGCTCCAGTTTCGCGCGCAAGTCCTCCTCGCGGATAATCTCGACCGCGCCCTTGCGTAAGAATTCGATCTGCTCGTCAATGGTCATGGGCAAGAGTTTAAAGTTCAAAGCTCAAAGTTCAAAGTCGAATGCTCATCTTCGACTTTGAGCCTGAACTATTTCCTGACGACGCGCCGCCCGACGACTTCACACTTGCCGCCGACAACAAGCGCGAGGGCTTCCGGGTAAGCTTTGTGCTCTTCGATGAGTATGCGCGCGGCGAGCGTGGCTTCGGTGTCGGAGTCGAGGACGGGCACGACGCGCTGCGTGATGATGGGGCCGCCGTCCAGAGTCTCGTCAACGAAGTGGACTGTGCAGCCTGAGAATTTGACGCCGTGCTCTATCGCCTGCCGATGCGCGTCGAGGCCGGGGAAGGCGGGCAGGAGCGACGGGTGAATGTTGAATATGCGCCCACGAAACTCCGCGATGAAGTGGGGCGAGAGCAGTCGCATGAAGCCCGCGAGACAGACAAGCTCGACGCCGTGCGCGCGAAGTGTGTTGATGATCTCGCGCTCGTGCTCCTCGCGCGTCCGCCCTTTGCGTTCGACGAGCGCAGTCTTCAGCCCCCGGTCGTGCGCGCGCACGCGCCCAGCCGCCGAAGGCTCGTCGCTCAGGACGAGGGCGATCTCCGCGCCCGGCACGCGCCCCTCGCGCACGGCGTCGGCGAGCGCCAGCATGTTCGACCCGCGCCCTGAGATGAGAATCCCGATTCGCATGACCAACGTTCGTGTTACAAGCTCCAGAGTCCGGGAAAAAAGCAAGGAAGTCGAGGTTAAAAGCCCGAACGTTCCTGTAAAAAGCCCGGAAGTTGGGGTTGAAAACCGGAACGTTGGGGTTGAAAACCGGAACGTTCCTGTAAAAAGCCCGGAAATCGGAGTTAAAAGCCCGAACGTTCACGTAAAAAGCCCGAACGTTCCTGTAAAAAGCTCGAAGGTTGATGCTCCGGGCAGGAGCGTCCGTGCAAAAAGCCCGGACTTTCGACTTCCGAGCACGAAAGTTCGAGAAAAAAGCTCGAAGCTTCAGCCTCCGAGCCTCGACTTCCAAGCTTTGAGCCTCGACTTCCAGGCTCCGAGGTTGAAACCCCGTGCGCCGGGCTGAAAATACGTGTCTTCAATCCCGGCCTTCCGATAGACGGACTCAAACTATTCTTACCTCGCGCCCGCCCTCGACGACGCGCCCTATCCGGTAACATTTTTCGTTGAGCGCGGCGAGGTGCTTCTCGATTGCGTCGGCGTCCGCGCCCGCGCAGATGACGACCATGCCGACGCCCATGTTGAAGGTGCGGTGCATCTCGCTTTCGGCGACGTTGCCGATCTCCTGCATGAGTTTGAAGACGGGCAGCACGGGCCAACTGCCGCGCTCCACTTCAACGCCCACGCCTTCGGGCAGGACGCGCGGGATGTTCTCGACGAGGCCGCCGCCCGTGATGTGCGCCAGCGCCTTGATCTGTCCAGTGTCGAGCAAGCCTTCGAGCGGGCGCAGGTAACTGAGGTGCGGTTGCAGCAGAGCTTCGCCCACATTCATGCCGAGCGCGTCCGGATGCGTGTCAACCTTGTAGCCTGCGACCTCGAAGAAGAGCTTGCGCGCGAGCGAGTAGCCGTTGGTGTGCAGGCCCGCCGAAGGGAGCGCGAGCACAACGTCTCCGACGGCGACGCGACTCCCGTCAAACGCCTTCTCGCGCTCGACGACGCCGACGATGAAGCCCGCCACGTCGTACTCGCCCGCGGGGTAGAAGCCGGGCATCTCCGCCGTCTCGCCGCCGAGGAGCACGCAAGCGTTCTCTCTGCACCCGCGCGCGACGCCCTCGACCACCGCGACGATCACTTCGGGCGACAGAGAGCCGGTCGCCACGTAGTCGAGGAAGAAGAGCGGGCGCGCCCCCTGCACGAGGATGTCGTTCGTGCAGTGATTGACGAGGTCTCGGCCCACCGTGTCGTGCACGCCCGTCATGAAAGCAATTTTGAGCTTTGTGCCCACGCCGTCGGCGGACGCGACGAGCACAGGCTCGCTCATGCCTGGAAACGCGCCGTCGAACATACCTCCGAACGTCCCGATCTCGGAGAGCGTCCGCGCGTTGAAAGTGCCGCGCGCAAGTTTCTTGATGCGCTCGACCGCCGCGTTCGCCGCGTCAATCGAGACGCCCGCGTCGGAGTATGTGATTGATTTGCTCATAAGCTGTCCGTCGCACGCCGCCCGTTCTCGTCCTGGCCTCTTCGGATTCAGAAAGGTTACGGCGTTCACCTGAGCTTCATCTTGTACCCTTCGGTTTATTCGCGTTCGTATTCGCTCGCTCCGGCGTCGGCTTGGGCGCGGGCGGGAGGTCGCCGTAGTTGATGAAGCCGCGCTTGGCCGAGTCGTCGCGGAGTGCGGGCAGCCCGGCCCAGATGTCCTGATTCGCCTTCGGCTCGCGCGCGGCGGTGACTTTGACGTCGTCCTTTTGGCCGCGCGTCGAGATGGTGATCTCGCCTTGCAGGTCTGTGCGGTAGAGCTTCACATTCGCGGCCTTCAGGCGTTCGAGCGTCTCCTGCGCGGGCAGGCCGTAGCGGTTGTCCGCGCCCGTCGAGATAACGGCCCAGTGGAAGCCGCCGCGCTTGAGGAAGTCTGCGGAGGTCGCGTACTTCGAGCCGTGGTGCGCCACCTTCAAGACTTCCGCAGCGAAGTTCGCACCTTTCTCGACCATGCGCCGCTCGGTCTGCTCCTCTGCATCGCCCGCGAGGAGCATCGAGAACTCGCCGTAGTCGAGACGCATGACGATGGAGTTGGCGTTCGGCTCGTTGCCGCCCGCGCTCAAGTCCTTCGCCTCGAAGTATGGCTCGATGGGCGCAAGCACGCGCAGGAGCGCGCCGTCGCCGAGGTCAACGCTCTGACCGGGCTGCGCCTTCACCAGCTCGACCTTCTTCTGCTGGACGGCCTTCAAAAAGTCGTCGTACTCGCGCGTCGTCTGCGGGAAGCCGCTGTAGACGACCTGCCCGACATTCACGGCCTTGAACACGTCGGCAGCGCCTCCGACGTGGTCGGCGTGCGCGTTCGCGGCGACGAAGAGGTCGAGGTGGTCAACGCCGAGGCGCTTCAAGGCGTCGAGAACCTTCTTGCCAGCGCCCGGCGGCCCCGCGCCGACGAGCACGGTCTTACCCGAAGGCGCGACGACGAGAATCGAGTCGCCCAATCCAACGTCGAGCACGTGCACCTGCAACTCCTTGCCCGAAGCGGGCGGCGGTTGATTCGCGCGGCGCGCGTCCCACCACGGCTTCAGGAATTTCACGCCGACCGCCCCACCCGCCACGAGCACGACCAACAGCGCCGCCGCCATACACCCACAACCGCGCCTACCTTGCGCCACTCAACCTACCTCCATAAAAGAAGGTGATGAGTGATGAGTGATAAGGGATGAGTTAAAGACAGCGCCGCAACTCATCACTCATCACTCATCACTCATCACTTATCGCTCAATCCGACGGCACCGGCTCGTGCTCGCGCGCGTACTGCGTCTCGGCTTCCGAGTTGATGCGCGTCGGGTAATGGCCCGTCCAGCAGGCGACGCAGGAAGTGTCGGCGGGGAAGCCGCAGGCTTCGAGCATGCCTTCCATCGAGAGGTAGCCGAGCGAGTCGGCCTCGATGAAGCGACAGACTTCTGCGACCGACAGCCGCGCGGCGATCAGCTCCGACTTGTCCGGCGTGTCCACGCCGTAGTAGCACGGGCTGACGGTCGGCGGGCAACTGATGCGGACGTGAACCTCCGTAGCGCCCGCCTCGCGCACGAGGCCCACGATCTTCTTCGAGGTCGTGCCGCGCACTATCGAGTCGTCAATCAGGACGACGCGCTTGCCCCGGATGAGATCGCGCACGGGGTTCAATTTGAGGCGCACGCCGAAAGAGCGGATCGCCTGCTTCGGCTCGATGAAGGTGCGACCGACGTAGTGATTGCGAACCAGACCGAAGCGGAACGGCAGGCCCGACTGCGCGGCGTAGCCGATTGCGGCGGCGACGCCGGAGTCGGGCACGGGCACGACGATCTGTGCGTCCGCCGGCTGCTCGACGGCGAGGCGCTTGCCCATCCTGTGGCGCGACTCGTTGACGGAGCGACCGTAGATGGTCGAGTCGGGGCGCGAGAAATAGACGTGCTCGAAGATGCAGAACGAGTGTGGGCGGCGCGGCAGCGGGAAAGAAGAGCGCATCCCTTCGCTCGTGATCGTGACCATCTCGCCCGGCTCAACGTCGCGGACGTATTCGGCGTCAATCAGGTCGAAGGCACAGGTCTCGGAGGCGACGACCCACGCGTCGCCAAGCCGGCCCAGGGCGAGCGGGCGAAAGCCGCGAGGGTCGCGCACCGCGATGAGCGAGTCCGGCATCAGGAAGAGCATCGAGAACGCGCCCTCGGTCTCGCATAGGGTTTCGGCGACGGCCTCCCCGATGGTTCCGGCGCGCGAGCGTGCGATCCGGTGCAGGACGACCTCCGTGTCCGAGGTCGAAGAGAAGATTGCGCCCTCGCGTTCCAGACGCTTGCGCTCTTCGGTGGCGAACGGCAGATTTCCGTTGTGGCAGACGGCGACCTGCCCGTGCTTGCAGGCGATGAGGAAGGGCTGCGCCTCGCGGATCGAGACCTCGCCCGCGGTCGAGTAGCGCGTGTGGCCGATGGCCGACGCGCCGGGCAGGCGGTTCAGACGCTCCTCGTTGAAGACCTCGGAGACAAGTCCCATCGCGCGCTCCGAGCGGAGCACATCCGAGTCGGCGGCGACGATGCCGCACGACTCCTGTCCGCGGTGCTGCAACTGGTAGAGGCCGAGGTAGGCGAGGCGCGCGGCCTCGGCGTGGCCGTAGATGCCGAAGACGCCGCACTCGTCGTGGAAGCCGTCCTTGAAGTTTTCGCTCACGTCTTTTAAGAGTCAGCCCGCACGAATGATCTGACGTTCGGAAGTTGCATTGTACCACTCATGCCGTCCGGCCCGCCCGTGTTATGATGTTCCCGAAATTTCGGAGAGCGGAGGTAACGCCCGTGTTCGGAGTCAAAGTTTACGGCGCGGACTGGTGCGAGGACACGCGACACGCTCGCCGATTCCTGGAGCAGCTCGGCGTTGCCTACGAGTACGTCAACGTCGAGCATGACGAGCGCGCGAGCGCGTGGGTGCGTGAGCAGAACGGCGGCAGGGAGCGCAAGCCGACCGTGGACGTGGCCGGGCAAATCCTCTGCACGCCGACCGACCACGAGCTGACGAGCGCCCTGCGCGAGAGAGGTTTGATGGCCTGAAGACACGGGGCGTGTGCTCGACACGAAGAACGCGCGGGAGGTTTCGGATGAAGAGGACTTTACAGTTTACGGCGCTCGCCGCCGCACTGATTTTACTAACCTTCACATTCATCGTCGCGGCGTCGGCGCGCGGCGCGCAGGAGGGCCACGGCAGGACGCCCACGCCGATCAACCCCGCCGTCACATACGCCCGAAACTGCGCCACGTGCCACGGCAGGGACGGGCACGCCGCCACCTTCAAATCGAAGCACCACGAACACGCGCGCGACCTGACCGACGCACGCTGGCAGGACGATGCCACCGACGAGCGCATCTTCAACGCGATCTCGAACGGCAAGGGCAAGATGCCCGCGTTCAAGCGAAAGCTGACGATAGAGCAGATCGAGTCGCTGGTCAGTTACGTCCGCGGCCTGAAGAGGTAGCCTTCGCGCAATCCGAAGAACTGATCTTCCGGGGATGAACGGCACGCACGGCTTCACGCGCAACCTCTTCGCGGCGCTCCTGCGCGTCGCGCTCATCGCCGCGCTCTTCGCGGCGGTGTGGGGCGTCTACCGGCACCTGCCGCACGAAGACGCGGGCGTCGTCGGCGTCCGCGACGAGCAGCGCGGCGCGACACTTCTGCACATACGACTGCGGCGCGCGGAGGTCGGCTCGCCCGTCTCGGCGCAGAAGATTTCGGTGCAGCTCTACCCGATCAACATGACGGCGGCGCGCGACGAGTTCGACTCGGAGCACAGGCCGGGGCAGCGCTTCGAGGACTTCGCCGCGCGCCAGATGGGGGAGCGACAACCGCTCTCTGCGGAGTTGGACGAGCACGGCGAAACGGTCGTCGCCGTCCCGCCCGGCAAGTGGTGGGTTCATGCCGCCGTCACCGGCGAGCGCGAGCTAACATGGCGTCTGCCCGTCGAAGTCGCGGGCCGCGAGAAGACCGTCGAACTCACGCCGGAGAACGCCTACACGCGGGCGAAAAGATTCTGAAGGACGTAAACCGTGAACCGTAAACCGTGACGAGAGAAGAGCAGATTTCCTCTCGTCACGGTTTACGGTTCACGGTTTACGGTTTACGAGAATGAAGGCCCTGCGCTTCGAGGACGAACGCTTGCGGCTCGCGGACGTGCCCGTGCCCTCGCGCGAAGGCGAGGCGTTGGTGCGCGTCCGGCTGGCGGGCGTGTGCAACACGGACTTGGAGATCGTGCGCGGTTACGCGGGCTTCCGTGGCACATTGGGCCACGAGTTCGTCGGCGTGGTCGAGCGAGCGCCGGGCGCGACGGAGTTAGAGGGCCATCGGGTCGTCGGCGAGATCAACGCGGGGTGCGGCGCTTGCGAATTGTGCCGCGCCGGAGACGCGCGCCACTGCCCTGCGCGCACGGTGCTCGGCATCCACGGGCGCGACGGCGCGTTCGCCGAAGCTCTGCAACTGCCGGTCGTGAATCTTCTGCCCGTGCCCGACGAGGTGACGGACGAGCGCGCAGTCTTCTGCGAGCCGCTCGCCGCCGCGTGCGCTATCATTGAACGAGTCAACATCACTGACGGGATGCGCGTCGCGGTCGTCGGCGACGGTAAGCTCGGACTGCTCTGCGCGCAGGCTTTGAAAGTTTTGAAGGGCGCGCAGGTGACGCTCGTCGGAAGGCACGCGTCGAAATTGCGAATTGCGCGCCGATGCGACATCGAGACGTTTAAAGCCGAAGAGTTGCCTTCTTCTTTCGACCGGGCGTTCGACGTGACGGTCGAAGCCTCCGGCTCGCCGGGCGGGTTCGAGACCGCGCTTCGCCTGCTCCGCCCGCGCGGCACGCTCGTCCTCAAGTCAACCTTCCACGCCTTGACGGAGCTGAACGCCGCGCCCATCGTCGTTGACGAGATCAATATCGTCGGCTCGCGCTGCGGTCGCTTCGCCCCCGCGCTCGAACTCCTCAGCCGCGGAGCCGTCGAAGTTGACAGCCTCGTCCATGAAGAGTTCCCGCTCGCGGAAGGCGTCCGCGCCGTCGAGCGCGCCGCCGCGCCGGGCGTCTTGAAAGTTCTGCTCAGACCATGAAGGGCCATAAATCGTGAACCGTAAGCCGTGACCGGAGAACTTCGCTTCGTCACGGTTCGCGGCTTACAGCACACAGCTTTATCTCGCAGCGCACAGCTTTGCCTCGTCACGCTTTACGGTTCACGATTTACGGCTTTTTATGAAGCTGAAGTCAAACCTCGGCGCGGACGGCGCGATCCTCCTGACGACGCTCATCTGGGGTTCGACGTTCGCCGTCGCGCGCGACATTCTCGACCAATGGCCGCCGCTCGCGTACCTTGCGCTGCGGATGCCGCTCGCGGCGCTGCTGTTTGCGGCGCTCTTCCCGCGCCGGTTCTTCGGTGCGCGGCGCGCGGCCTGGAAGGCGGGCGCGACGCTGGGACTCCTCATCGGCATCGGCTTCCTCGGTCAGACCGTCGGGCTGGTCTTCACCACGCCCGCGAAGTCCGCCTTCGTCAGCGGCATCACCACGCCGCTCATCCCCTTCGTCGCTTACCTGCTCTTCCGCGCGCGACCGAGCAGGGAGAACCTTGCGGGGGTCGTGCTCGCCTCAATCGGCGGTGCGCTCATACTCGCGCCGGCAGGCACGGGCCGGGTCAACACGGGCGACCTCATCACGCTCGGCACGACGTTCCTGTTCGCCACGCACGTCTCACTGATGAGCGTCTACGCGCGCCGCTTCGACATCAGGCAGTTGAGCGCGCTCCAGATCGCTGTGGCCGCGGCGTTCTGCGTCGCGGCGTGGGTCGCCGTGCGCGCTTACGTCGCGCTCGCGGGCGTCGTGCCGTCGGCTCTGGCGCGCGAGGCCGCGCCGCTCGCGTGGAGCGCGCCCGTCGTCTGGCAACTGATCTACCTTGCGACGGTCGCCACCGTCGTCGTCTTCCTCCTCTGGACTTGGGGGCAGGCGCGCATGTCGGCAACGCACGCCGCAGTCATCTTCAGTCTCGAACCCGTCTTCGCGCTCCTCTTCGCCGTCGTCCTGCGCGGCTCAGCCGAGTGGACGGGCGGGCGCGCGACCGTCGGTGCGCTCCTCGTCGTCGCGGGCGTCGTCGTCGCGGAACTGCGCTGGGGCGATGAAAGACGAGAGGCGGAAGGCGTTGAGCAGGAGGCGGCCGCGGATGGGCGGGATGCGGTCGAGAGTTGAGGCGCGCGCCGCGTCGCCGACGGCAGGCGACGCAACTACAAATTACCTGAGCTTTCGTTTCACAGCCATCTGTGGAAATGCCTCAGTCGTTATCCGGCTGCCGCATGACGCGCTTGGCGGCGGGTGGCGCATTGGTTATACTCGTGGCTCGCCCCTGTGCTTCCCCAGTTCCCTTGTCCGAGGCGCACAGACCGGCGGCACGGCCCGCGGCCAGGCGTTTGGCCTCAAGGCGCGTTGCTCGCGTGACCTACCCCGTCCGAAAGAATTTGAAGGTGGTATAGCTTTATGTTGCAAATTCCGAAGGGCCAGACGACTGACGCGGAGCGCGCCATCCTGCGCCGGCTTCGCGTGTGGATCGCGGCGTTGGCGGCGGCGTGCCTAGTCGTCGGCGTCTCAATCGGCGCGATGCTCAGCCGCACGCGCGTATCGGCCCTCGACGACCCGTCGCCGACGAGCGCCGCCCAGATAGCGCGTGCGCCCGAAGCCCTCTCCGCCTCGTTCGCCGAGATCGCGCGCCGCGTCGAGCCGACGGTCGTCAACATTGACACCGTTTCGGCAGCGCCGCAGGTCGCCGGCAAGGAGGACGACGACAGCAAGGACGGCGACGACGGCGACAACCCTCTGCTCGACATGCTGCGGCGGCGCGCGCGCAGACCTTCGCGCGGGGTGGGGAGCGGCTTCATCGTTGACCCGAAGGGCATCATCCTCACCAACTACCACGTCGTCGAAGGCATGTCGGGCATCATGGTCAAGCTCCAATCGGGCGAGCAGTTGCGCGGCACGGTCATCGGCACGGACGAGGAGACGGACGTGGCCGTCATCAAGGTGAGCGCGGGACGCGACCTGCCCGCCGCCGCCCTGGGCGACTCCGACTCGGCGCAGGTCGGCGACTGGGTGCTCGCCGTCGGCTCGCCGTTCGGCTTGGAGCAGACCGTCACCGCCGGCATCATCTCGACCAAAGAGAGACAGACCGAGCAGGGCGCGAGCTTCCGCCGCTTCATCCAGACGGACGCGGCGATCAATCGCGGCAACTCCGGCGGCCCGCTCGTCAACATGCGCGGCGAGGTCATCGGCATCAACTCGCAGATCGCCACCTCGACCGGCGACTACAACGGCATCGGCTTCGCCTTGCCGTCGAACATCGCCTCGTCCGTCTTCAAGCAACTGATGACGGCGGGCAAGGTTCGGCGCGGCTACCTCGGCGTCTTCCTCGACTCCGTCCACCCCGAATTCGCGCGCGTCTACGAGATGCCGAAGGCTTCGGGCGCGATCATCAAGGACGTGGCCGACGCGCAAGGCCCCGCGGCCAAGGCCGGCATCCAGACCAACGACATCATCGTCGAGTTCAACGGGCAGGAGATCGGCAACGCGCAAGACCTCATTAACAAGGTCGCCGCAACGCCCGTCGGCCAGACGGTGCAGGTGACTTACCTGCGCGAAATCAACAACAAGCTGGAGCGGCGCGCGGCCAGCATCACCGTCGGCGAGCGCCCCGCGCCGCGCACGAGCGCCGCGGACGACGGCGACGGGAAGAAGGGTTACGTCCCCGTCGGCCCGAAGAACTCTTCGGCGAACAGCGACCGTCCCGCGCTCGGACTCACCTTGAGCGAGTTGACGCCGCAGATCGCCAACGAGCGGAACTTGAAGGGCGTGCGCGGCCTCTTCGTCAAGGACGTTGACCTGGCCGGGTTGGCCTCCGACGCGGGCATCGAGAAGAACATGGTCATCGAGCGCGTCAACCGCCAATCGGTCAGCACCATCGAAGACTTCGAGCGCATCGTCAACACGCTCAAGCCCGGCGACCCCGTCGTCATGCACGTCGCCGCCTACAGCCGCGACCATGTCACGCAAATTATCGTGCAGTTCACGTACCAATGAAGCTGTTGGCGATTAGCTGTTAGCTTTTAGCTTTGTCGCATGGCCGGGCTTTGCACGGGAACTGACAAGGCTGCTTCCGTAACGAAGCCAAAGCTGATAGCTAATCGCTAACCGCTGACCGCTTCTTTATGTCACAGGCGAAAAAGGCTCTCGGCAGCAACTCGAAGAAGAGCGGGCGCGCGGCGGCGCAGCCGCGAAGCACCCCGAAGTCGTACCCCAACTACATCGGCGGCGAGTGGGTCGCCTCCACGTCGGGCGAGTGGTTCGAGAACTTGAACCCCGCGGACACGCGCGACTGCGTGGGCCGCTTCCCCGTCTCGACCGCACGCGACATCGAGCGCGCCGTCGCCGCCGCCCGCGCCGCCGCGGACAAGTGGCGGCGTCTGCCCGCGCCGCGCCGCGCCGAAATCCTCTTCCGCCTCGGCGAGATTCTGATTCGACGCAAGGACGCGTTCGCGCGTGAGATGACGCGCGAGATGGGCAAGGTCTTGAAGGAGACCGGCGGCGACGTGCAGGAGGCGATTGACTGCACCTACTACACCGCGGGCGAGGGCCGACGGCTCCACGGCTTCACCACGCCCGCCGAGATGCCCGACAAGTTCGCCATGTGCGTGCGCCAGCCCGTCGGCCTGTGCGGACTCATCACGCCCTGGAACTTCCCGATGGCGATCCCTTCGTGGAAACTCATCCCCGCTCTGGTGTGCGGCAACACGGTCGTCATCAAGCCCGCCGAGGACACGCCGCTCTCGACCTACAATCTGGTTAAGTCTTGCGAGGAGGCAGGCGTGCCTGCGGGCGTCGTCAACCTCGTCACGGGCTACGGCGAGACGGTCGGCGCGGCTTTGACCGAGCACCCTTCGGTGCGCCTCATCTCGTTCACCGGCTCGACCGAGACGGGGCGGCTGGTCGCCTCGGCCTGCGCCGAACGAAACGCCATCTGCTCTCTGGAGATGGGCGGCAAGAACGTCATCATCGTGATGGAGGACGCCGACCTTGACCTCGCCGTCGAGGGCGCGGTCTGGGGCGCATTCGGAACTTCGGGCCAGCGCTGCACGGCCTCTTCGCGCGTCGTCGTCCACAAGAAGGTTTATAAAAAGTTCACGCAACAGCTCGTCGAGCGCGCGAAACATTTGAAGGTGGGCGACGGCCTCGACGAGCGAACCGACATGGGGCCGGTCGTCAACGCCGACGCGCTGCACAAGATTCTCGGCTACATCGAGGTCGGACAAAAGGAAGACCGCGCGAAGCTGGCGACGGGCGGCAATCGTCTTGAGAAGGGCGAACACGCGCACGGCTACTTCATCGAGCCGACCGTCTTCACCGACGCCTCGCCCGAGATGAGAGTCGCGCAGGAGGAGATATTCGGCCCCGTCACGACCGTCATCCCCGCCGCGTCGCTCGAAGAGGCCATCGAGATCGGCAACGGCGTGCGCTACGGCCTGTCGGCCTCGATCTACACGCAGGACGTGAACCGCGCCTTCCATGCGATGAACGAGATGTACACGGGCATCTTCTACGTCAACTCCTCGACCATCGGCGCGGAAGTCCACCTGCCCTTCGGCGGCACGAAGGCGACGGGCAACGGCCACCGCGAGGCCGGCACGCAAGTCCTCGACATCTTCACCGAGTGGAAGTCGGTTTACGTTGACTACAGCGGCAAATTGCAGCGCGCGCAGATTGACGAAGTGAATTTCGAGTGAAAAGAAAGGTGCTTCGTTATGCCGAAGAAAGTTTGTCTCGCGCTCTCTTTCTTACTGGCTTGTGCTGTTATGGCTGAAGCGCAACGCGAGCACGCTGCACTTGGACCTCAAACATCTTTTGGCTCGGGGATGCGAATACGTCGTCCCGCGCCAATCCCGCCCAATGTTTTGAGGCAGATTGCTAGAACTGACCCAGATATAATGCAGCGGTGCGGCGGCGTGATAGCCGACAAACTTGGAGCTTCAAAGATTGACCTTAATGGCGACGGACTAACCGACTTGCTCGTGCAGGGTACAGAGCTATGTACAATGGGCGCGCACTCGACAAGCTTCTGGCTGTTCACACGTACATCTTCGAGGTTGCGTTCCGGCTACGAGCTGGCCTTCAGGACTGACTCTGACAGTATAACTATCCGCCCCAGCGTGACGAACGGCTATCACGACATTGTGATGGCATATGCAACGGGTGCCGAACTAATGGAGACGGTATTAAAATTCGATGGAAGCAGCTACCAGCGGAAGGAGTGCTCGATACTAGATTTCAGGACGAAGAGGCGGCAACGTGTTCGTTGCATACAACCTGAGTGAAGGCGTCAGCGACGTGGAGACGTTGCGGAAAAAGAGCCTAGCGTCAGTGAGATTGGTCGAAGCGAAGGTTTCGGGAGACGAACTCGCCCTCCTTGAGTCGGCGTTAAGCTACTTACTCGACACGTTGAGTGACGCCGAGATAAATCAAAGGCTGGGCGCGAAGCGGGACGAGGTTGAAGGAATCCGCGACGACTTACGCGAAGCTCTGTGCGTGCAGAACAAAGCCGGACCGATTGCGGAGATGTCTGAAAAATCCTAACGAACGGAGAAGAGCAAAGTGATCGTCGGACTCCCCAAAGAGATTAAGGACAACGAGTACCGCGTCGGCCTGACACCTGCGGGCGTGCGCGCTTTGACGGACGCGGGCCACAAAGTCATCGTCGAAAAAAGCGCGGGCGAGGGTTCGGGCTTCGAGGACTCTCTGTACGAGCGCGCGGGCGCGACGATTATCCCTTCGGCGGACGACGTGTGGGCCGAGGCCGAGATGATCGTCAAGGTCAAGGAGCCGATTGCGCCGGAGTACCCGCGCATGAAGGAAGGGCTGCTGCTCTTCACCTACCTGCACCTCGCGCCCGACCCGAAGCAGACGCAGGCGCTCCTCGAACGCAAGGTCACGGGCATCGCCTACGAGACCATCACGGACAGGCGCGGCACGCTGCCTCTGCTGACGCCGATGTCGGAGGTTGCGGGGCGCATGGCCGTGCAGGTCGGCGCGCAGTACCTTGAGAAGATGAACGGCGGGCGCGGCGTGCTGCTGGGCGGAGTGCCCGGAGTGCCCGCGGCGCGCATCGTCATCATCGGCGGCGGGGTCGTCGGCACGAACGCCGCGAAGATCGCCGTCGGCATGGGCGCGCAGGTCACAATCGTTGACAAGAACCTCGACCGCCTGCGCGAGCTGGACGACATTTTTCTGTCGAAAATTTCCACGCTCGCCTCTTCGGCCTACGCCATCCACGGCGCGATTGCCGAGGCCGACCTTATCATCGGCGCGGTGCTCGTTCCCGGCGCGGCGGCCCCGAAGCTTGTCACGCGCGAGATGTTGAAGGACGTGTCGAAGGGTTCGGTCATCGTGGACGTAGCCGTTGACCAGGGCGGCTGCATCGAGACGACAAGGCCCACGACGCACTCGAACCCGACCTACTACGTCGAGGACGTTCTGCACTACTGCGTCGCCAACATGCCGGGAGCCGTGCCGCGCACCTCGACGTTTGCGCTCACGAACGCGACGCTCCCTTACGCGCTCCGGCTCGCCAACCGCGGCTTCCTCAGCGCCGTCAAGGGCGACCCCGGACTCAAGGAGGGCGTTAACACGTACGCGGGCCGACTCACCTACGAAGCCGTCGCGACCGACCAGGGTCTCGAATACACGTCGCTCGACGAGATGCTCGGCACCGCGAAGCCGGGCACGTCCGCAAGCACGGCGGGCTAGACCGAGCCGCCTCGGAGAAAATTAAAAGGGCTGCTCTACTCGTGGAGCAGCCTTTTCACCTTCCCGGCCCGAATTTTACCTTCCCCGGCTCGTAAAACTTCGTCGCCCCGTCGGCGAAATTTCAGTCGGCTCTTTCGAGCAGGCGCGATAGGCAGCTCGTCAGCTCTTCGGGACGGACGGGCTTCGACAGGTATGCGTCGGCCCTCTGCGCCGCGTCGTGTGCGCCGGGCGATTTGTCAGCGCCGCTCAGCAGCACGACGGGCAGCCGCGCCAGCTTCGGGTGGCGGCGGAAGAAGCGGCAGAGTTCGTGGCCGCCGAGGTGCGGCATGGTAGCGTCGGTCACGACGGCGTCCACGGGCGCGGAGAGCGCAGCCTTCATCGCCTCTACTCCGTCGGCGGCGACGATGACGGTGTAGCCCGCGCGCTGGAGGATAACCTCGAAGTAGCGTCGCGCCGAGCGGTCGTCTTCGGCGAGCAGGACTGTGGCGCGCGTCCCCTTGAGCGCGGGCGGCGCGGCTGTTTGGGTGAACTCGTTGGGCGTCGTAATCATCCGGCTGACTTCAAACCTTTCGGCGCTGGAGGCGTCCGCGTCTCTGGCTGGCGACGCGGGCGGCGAGAACCACGCGCGTGACTTCTGCAAATGCAAGTGACGTGCCCGCGCCCGCGCCTCGGCCCGACGCCGCGGGCCGGAGGCCGCGAGACCGGCAGACCTTGAGCGCCGAATCTCAGGATTTTGAGTTAAAAAGCCGTTGGCCACCCCGTTTTAAGAGACGCCGGGGAAGAGTCTCGCCGCGCGCGAGGCAGCGGGGTCGTAAGGTAGAAGCCACGCGGGGCCGCCGTCGAGCTGGTTCTTTCTGACCGTGCGTCCGGTCAGACTGCTGCGGTGGAATGCCACGCTGACCTGAATTTTCCGCCCGCCCCGTCGCGGCGGCGAACCGCCCACGGCGGCGGACATCTAACCCCCTTCAATGTCGGCGAAAGTCTCGCGCCGGTTGAACTGCCGCGCCTCTTCGGCCATACTTTCCGTTCGGCAAGTTTAGAGTTCGGGTCGTTCTTTATGTACGAGTTCGCAGTCACGCCCGCCGTTACGCAGATACGGCGTCGCGGCGTCTCGATCACGGAGGTCGCGCCGGGCACGCTCGGCGCTGAGCTTGAGCTTGAGCCGGGCGACCGCGTCGTTCGCGTCAACGGGCGCGCGGTGCGCGACTACCTCGACTTCCGTTTTCAGACGGGCGGCGAGACCGAACTGACCCTCGGCGTCCTCAAGCGCGGCGGCGAGGAGTGGGAGCTTGAAATCGAGCGCGGCGAGGGCGAAGACTTCGGCCTCCAGTTCGAGAACATCGTCCCGCGCCAGTGTGCCAACGAGTGCCTCTTCTGCTTCTGCAAAGGCAACCCGCCCGACGCACGACCCGCGCTCTCCTTCCGCGACGAAGACGTGCGCCTCTCTTTCCTCTACGGCAACTACACCACGCTCACCTCGATCACCGAGGACGAGATGCGTCGAGTGATTGAGCAGCGTCTGACGCCGCAGTATGTCTCCGTCCACGCGACCGACCTCAAGGTGCGCGCGCACCTGCTCGGCGTTGACGAGAGCCGCGCCGACATCAACGCGAAGATGCGCCGGATGTTGGACGCCGGCATCGAGATTCACGCGCAGGTCGTGCTGTGCCCCGGCATCAACGACGGCGAGGTCTTGCGACGGACAATCGGCGACCTTGCCGCAGAATATCCGCGCGTCCGCAGCCTGGCAATCGTGCCGCTCGGCCTGACGCGCTACAACACGGACGAGCGCCTGACGCCGGTCACGCCGGATTGGTGCCGTGAAGTCATCCGCGAGGTCGCGCCGCTTCAGCGTGAGCTACGCGCGCGATTGGGAACGAACTTCGCTTTCTTAGGTGACGAGATTTATTTGCGCGCCGGCCTGCGTGTGCCGGGGCGCAAACACTACGGCGACTATCCGCAGATCGAGGACGGCGTCGGCATGGTGCGCTCGTTCCGAGAGGAGTTCGCGCGGCTCCTGCGGAGGCTTGAGAAGAGGCCACCGCGCGACGCCGGGCGACTTCTGAACGGGACGATCCTGACGGGCACTCTGTTTGCGCCCGCGCTGACTGATTTAGTCGGACGCTTGAACGGGCGAACGGGCGCGCGTCTGAAGGTCGTCGCGGTCGAGAATCAATACTTCGGGCCGGAGATCGCCGTGGCGGGGCTGTTGACGGGTGAGTGCGTGCTGGCCGCGCGCGGGCGCATCGAGGGCAACTTCGTCGTGCTGCCGGCGACCGCGCGCAAGTCGGACGAGCCGATCATGCTCGACGGCACGCGGCTCGACGAACTCGAAAGAGGACTCGGCCTGAGCGTCCGCACGCTGGACTTCGAGGGCTTCGCGCGGATGGTCGCGGGCGACCGAGGGCAGTTTGCGGGCGACTGAAGGGCAGTTTAAAAAGGACGATTTTAAAAGGGCGGTTTAAAAAATTGTCGGGCGCGGGCGCGTCCCTCGCCGCAGAGAATTTTTCGACGGCGAGAAACAAAAAGGGCGTTGCCTCAGTTCAAGAGGCAACGCCCTTCGAGCTTTTACGGGGCACGGTCGCCCCCGCAGCGACTTAGAAGTCGAAGCGTCCGACGAACTGGATGATGCGCGGTGCGAACGTATCAATTGACTGCCCGAAGTTCGAGCTGTTGATCGTGTTCACCGGCAGGCCGAAGTTCGTGTGGTTGAAAACGTTGAAGAAGTCGGCGCGGATCGTGAACTTGTAACGGTTCTCGCCGCCGAACGGGATTCTCTTGATGAGCGAGAAGTCCACGTTGTTGAAGCCGGGGCCGTAGAACTGGTTGCGGCCCGTCGTGCCCTGGCGACCGATGCCGCTGGTTCCGGCGCAGGTCGGGTCGCCCAGGGGGCAGGGGTTGGCGAACAGGCTGGCCTGCGGGCCGGTCTGCGTGCGTGGGTCGAGTCCGGTCTGGGCCGGCACGTCAAGTCCCGTGCCCTGCCCGGAGAAGTCGGCGCGCTGGCCGAAGCCCGTGCCGGCGGAGTCGGTGCCGCTGAAGATGGAGTAGGGCACGCCCGACTGCCACGTCCAGATGCCGCCGATAGTCCAGTTGCGGAAGACCGCCTTGACGTAGTGGTTGCCGGCGTTGAACGGAATCTCGTACACCATGTTGCCGACGAAGCGGTGGCGCACGTCGAAGCCGGAGTTGCCGCGCTCGGCACCGAGGCCGCCGGCGAAGCCGGACGAGTCGCGCGGGAAGGAGCGCTCGCCCCTCTGCGCGTCAATCGGGTCGGGCGCGTTGTCAATCGAGTGGCTGTAGGTGTAGGCCGCCTGAATCTGGCCGAAGCCCCAGCGGCTGTGCTCGGCGAAGTTCTTGGTGAAGCGGAACTGTCCCGCCTGGTAGGTCGCCTGGCCGACCGAGATGTTCAGCGCCGGCTCGAAGAAGGCCAGTTGCAGGGAGCCGGTGAAGTAGTTCCCGACCGCGTTGAACGGGTTGATGGTCTGGCTGTCGTGGGCGACGGCGTTCCAGCGCGCGACGCTCGCCATGTTGCCGTCCATAGCGCGCAGCAGGTTGAGGCTGTGCGAGCCGACGTAGTCGGCCTCAAACAGCATGTCGCCCTTGAACCGGCGCTGGATGCCGATGTTCCAGGACTGCGTGTAGGGCATGGCGAACTTCGACTGCATCTGGTTGTTGCCGGGCAGGGCGAAGTACACGACGTTCTGCCTGAGTTCGCCGTCCTGCACGGTCGGGCTGGCGATTTGCGTCGTGGGACGCGCGAAGTTCTGCACCCGCGAAGCCTGGTAAATCGCTAGCGACGAGCCGCCGGCGTTGAGCACGTCGAGGCCGGGCGAGTTGAAGAAGGCGATCTGGAACGGCGGGTTCGAGCTGGCGTTCTCGAAGAGGTTGCCGAACACGCGGTCGTAGAAGATGCCGTAGCCGCCGCGGACCGACATCTTGCCGGGGCCGCCCGTCAGCCTGGAGATGAAGCCCGTCTTGAAGTTCGGACTGTAGGCGAAGCCGACGCGCGGGCCGAAGTTGTTCCGGTCATCCTTGTAGAGGTTCGAGCTGCCGCCGGAGTTCTTACCCACCAGTTGGAAGGTGAAGCCGCCCGCCGGAGCGAAGTTGCTCGGGTCTTGATTGACCAGGTTCGACAACTGCCCGTTGATCTCGAACGGCACTCCGTTGTAGGAGTAACGCAGGCCGTAGTTGAGCGTCAGGTTCGAGCGAACCTTCCAGGTGTCCTGCCAGAAGACCTCGAACTCGCGCTGGCGGAAGCCGCGGTAGTCGGCGTCAACGCGCGTGCCGCCCTTGTCGAAGAACTGCGACTGGGTCTGCTGATCCACCAGGCCGTAGAGGTAGCTGGCGAAGTTCTGGATGGTCGTGTTCTGCCCGGCGAAGCCGAGGTTCCCGCCGCTGTTGTTACGCAGAATCGAGATGCCGTAGAAGCCGGGCGCGCTGAAGTCCAGGGTCTCGGTGCGGAAGAAGTTGCTCGCGCCGTTCGAGTAGACCCAGCGGAATTCGCCGCCCATCTTCATGTCGTGGTTGCCCATAATCTTGGTGAGCGAGTCACCGATTTGCGTCGTCCCCGTGTAGCGGAACTGCGTGTCGAAGGCCGCGAAGGGGCTGGTGATGCCCGCGATGCCGAAATTAATCAGCGAGCCGTTAGCGCCGCCGAACTGCGGGCCGGACGTGGATACGCCGGAGGCCGCGAGCGCCGAGCGCGTGGCCGCGATGGCCGTGGAGTTGACGCCGGCATCGCCGGGGCCGGCGAAGGTCAGTTTGTTGCGATTGCCGCCGAAGCGAAACTCGTTGACCAGATTCGGCGATAAGGTCGAGACGAGGTTGAGCGACAGGCGGTGCGTGGTCTGCGGGCTGAGGATGGCGTCGTTCAGGCCGGGGAAGGTCTCGCAGCAGAACTCGAACGTGCCGTCCGACAGTGCGTAGCTGCCGCTGAGCGTGTGCTTGTCGTTGATCTTGTGGTCAACGCGCGTCGAAAACTGATGATCCCGGTCGTTCGTCTGCGTCGAGAAACGGAAGTGCTCGAAGACGCCGGGCAGCGGCTGCGCCTCGCCGGGCGTGTTCGGCAGCGGCACGAACTGGTTGAGGAGGTTGACGAAGTTCTGGTTGATGGGGAAGTTGAAGCGGTTGTTCGCGCTCCCCTGCTGCGCGTTAATCGTGCCGGAACTCAGGTTGAAGATGCCCTGGCGCGCGGCGGCGGTCGGCACGGTGGTCGTCACCGTGATGCCCTGGTCGAAAACGTCGCGCTCGGCGTTGAAGAAGAAGAACGTCTTGTCCTTCCTGATCGGGCCGCCGATTGATCCGCCGTACTGGCGGCGCTGGAGCGGGTCGGGACTGCCGGTGGTGTCGAAGAAGTTGCGCGCGGCAAACTTGTCGGAGCGATAGTAGATGTAGCCGCCGCCGTGAAACTGGTTCGTGCCCGGCTTGGTGGCGACGTTGACGATGGCCCCGGTGTTGCGCCCGTACTCGGCGTTGAAGTTGTTGGTGATGACGCGGAACTCCTGCGTGGCATCAATGTTCGGCGTCGAGACGCCGCCCGGAATGCCGGGCACGTCCGTGTCGTTGTTGTCAATGCCGTCCACGAGGAAGTTGTTGTTGCGCTCGCGCTGGCCGTTGACGGTGACGCCGCCCAACCGGCTCGTCGAGGCGTTCGTCCCCGGCGCGAGCAGCAGCAGCGAGTCAGGGCTGCGCGACAAGAGCGGCAGGTCGAGAATCTTCTGCTGCGAGATGAGCGTCGAGAGCTGCTGGTCAGTGGTGTTGACGGCTGTCTGAGTGTCGCCGCTGGCGACCGTCACGACCTCGTTCGCGCCCGCCAGAGCGAGCTGCACATCCTGCGTCAGCGTGAACGAGACGGAAACCTTTAACCCCTTGACGATGGCCGGGGAGAAGCCGGTGCCGCTGACCGTCAACGTATAAGACCCAACGTCGAGGTTGGGGATGGTGTAGAGTCCGTCACCGCTGGTGGTCGTCGCGCGCGCGTCGCCGGTGGCTTCGTTCTTCGCCTCGACGTTCGCACCGACCACTGCGGCCCCGTTCGGGTCTTTGACCGTACCTTGAATAGTGCCTTTGGCGGTCTGGGACAATGTTAAAGTTGTTGCGGAGAGGGTGAGGCAGACGGCGGCTGCGAGCATGCGCAGGAAATTCCCGCCGCGCAAGCCGGAGTGCCCGGTTGCGAGCTGACTGAATAGACGCATCTAACACCTCCTTGAGTTTATGAGCCTGAACATGCATGTGGCGCGTCTGAAGGTGCCACATGCATGGTGTGTAAAAAGTTTAACTCCGCTCCGAAAAAGCAAGAATCGTTCCGTGCTCGGACTTACATCAATCCGCCCCTGTTTTCCTATGATTTATCGCCCTGGCGCGGAGAAAATCCAGATACTTAAAGTTAGGTGTCCGAATTTCTGGAGAAGCCCAATTTTTTAGAATCCCGGCGGCTAAGACCGTTCGCGGCTTCTCTTCCAATTCGAGGAGTTATCGCTTGCCGTCCGACCCGATAGGTCGGGCCGTGACCTGAAGTGGTTTTCGTCAAGCAGTTGAACGGGCGTGGGCCGTGTCAGTTTCGCGAGTCGGTCGGGAACAGTTCGTGCGGCTCGCTCCGTCGGTGTCCCGACCGAGGGGTGTCGCCGAAGCCGGTGTTGTTGACGAACCGAGGGGATGGGACTTCGTAGATGAAGCTCGCGAAGGAAGTGGGGCGACTGTTCGGCTGACATTCGGGTGAAATTGAGGTGCGCACCCTTATTCAAAAATTCGTACTTCAATCCAAATTCGGCAAGATAAAACCGCTCCTTTCGCTCGCCGGAGGTCGTTAAATCCAGTGTAGAGATTGCGTTGTCTGCGGCATGGATGCTGGCATGAATCTTGCTGATTTTGCGCTCACACGCGTGGCGCTCAATTGCCGCAAACACCTCCTCTACAAACGATCCTGTCGGAAGGTGATGAAACCATCAAGGTTTTAGAAGTTGGGGTAACGCCTCGCGGACTGAGTTGAGTTAATTTAGAAGGAGCCCACAATGAAAAATTTCCAGAGATTCGCGGGAGTATTGCTCGCGCTCTTCGTATTTGCCGCGTCGGCATTTGCGCAAGGCAGCACGGGCAGGCTCGTCGGCACTGTCACCGATCCGGGGGGGGCGATTGTTCCCGGTGCCACCGTCACCGTCAAGGATAACCAGACGGGGCACGAACGAACCGTGACCGCAAGCAGCGAAGGCAGCTTCGTAGTGCCGCAGCTCGAATACGGTACTTATACGGTCACGATCACGGCGCAGGGTTTCAGCACCTTTACCGCCACCGACCTGAAGCTTGACGCGAGCCGCGACTACACGCTCAACGCGACGCTCCAGATCGGCAACGTCAAAGAGAACGTGACGGTGGTCGCCGGGGCCGACATCGTTAATTCCACGGACGCCTCGCTGAGCACCACGGTCGGCTCACGCCAGGTGAAAGAGCTGCCGATCAACGGGCGCAACCCGCTCGCCCTGCTCAACCTGCTGCCGGGCGTCAACCCGACGAGCAGCTCCATCAACGGCCAGCGCAGTTCCTCCACGAACTACACGCGCGACGGCCTCAACGTGCAGGACAACTTCATCCGCACCGGCGGCTTCGTGCAGGATCGCCCCACCGTTGACGACACGGGCGAGTTCACCGCCACTTTGCAGAACGCGAGCGCGGAGTTCGGCGGCTCGCAGGTCGTGCAGCTCGTGACGCCGCGCGGCGGCAACAAGTTCCACGGCGCGGTCTACGAGTTCAACCGCAACTCCTATTTCGGCGCTAACACTTTCTTCAACAATTTTAACAACCTGCCGCGCCCGTTCCTGAACCGCAACCAGTTCGGGGGCACCATCAGCGGCCCGACCGATCTGCCGCGCTTCGGCGAGGGCGGCCACGCCTACCTCAGAAAGCATGCCTTCTTCTTCGCCAACTACGAAGGCTTCCGGCAGGCTTCGCAGGCTTCGGCCTCCGGCACCACCCTGCTGGCCGCCGCGCGCAACGGCACCTTCAGTTACGTTGACAATAGCGGCGTCACCCGCACCGTGAACGTCTTGACCGGGTCGGGCCTGACACTAAATTCCACGACCACGCCCATTTTCAATAACGCGGGCGGCGTGCTCTCGGTTGACCCCCTGATCCAGAGCCGCATCCTGAGCCAGTTGCCGCTCACCGGCAACGGCATCACCAACGGCGTCAACTTCACGCAGGTGGTGAACTTCAACATCTCCACCCCGGTGACGCGCAACGCCTACACCGGGCGCTTCGACGTTCAGGTCAACGAGCGCAGCAGCTTCAACTTCATCTACAAGCACAACAACGAAAGCAACGCCCGCAACGACCTCGCATACGGCTTCCAGACCACCCCCTTCGTCTTCCAGGGCGGGCCGACCAAGCTCTACATCGGGGCCTACAACTGGACGCCGACGGCCCGCTTCTCAAACGAGGTGCGCGGCGGCTACCAGCGCAGCGAGCCGTTCTTCTTCGAGGGCGGCGTGGCGTCGGACTTCGTCTTCAGTAACAACCAGACCCCTTCGGGGACGGCCATCGCGGGAATCATCTCCAACCCGGAGGGCACCTTCCGCAGCCAGGGCCGGAACACCGACTACTGGAACCTTCAGGACAACGCCAACTACACCTGGGGCAACCACTCGCTCCGCTTCGGCGGCGAGCTTCAGGCGTACCGGACTTCCGCGGCGAACTTCGCCGGCGTGACGCCGCTCTTCTCGATCAGCTCGACCGCCAACCCCAACACTCCCGGCTTCACGTCGGGACTCTTCCCCGGCGGCATCAACACGACCGACTTGGCGCGCGCCAATAACCTGCGCTACCTGCTGGGCGGCATCGTCGGCAGCGCGGGCGTGACCGCCAACCTCGTCAACATCCAGACGGGATTCGTGAAGGGCGCGCCGACGATTCGCAACCTGCGCTACGAGAACTACTCGTTTTACGGTCAGGATCAGTGGCGCGTCTCGCCGCGCCTGACGCTGAACCTCGGCCTGCGCTACGAGTTGTTCACCCCGCTCAGGAACCCCGACCAGATTTATCTCGAAGCGGCTGTCCTCAACGGCGAGACTGCGCAACAGGCGGCCCTCGACCCCAACGGCGTCTATCAAATCGTCGGCGGCAACGCGGGCAGTCCGGGCGCTTTCTTCAAGACGGACAAGAACAACTTAGGGCCGACCGTCAGCTTCGCCTGGTCGCCGACCTTTAAGAACAAGTTCCTCGGCAGCGCCTTCCCCGGCGAGGGGAAGACCGTCATCCGCGGCGGCTACCGCATCAGCTACAACTCGGACGAGTACGAGCGCGCGCCCGACAACGCCCTGCTCAATCACACCGGGTTAGGCTCGCAGACGGTCAACGCGACGCTGAACGGGACAACTTCGCTCCGCTCAATCCTGACCCCGCGGGCGGACGCGCCGAGCTTCGCCGCCGTGCCGGGCAACTTCCCGACGCCGACGGTGCCGACGACGCCTTTCCCCTACACGACCAACAACACCGGTGCGTTCAACTTCTTCGGAACCGTCTTCGTGATTGATCCGAAGTTTCAGGTGCCGCTCACGCACGAGTATAACTTCGGCATCCAGCGCGAGATCGGCTGGCAGTCGGCCATCGAGATTCGCTACGTCGGCGCGCGCAGCCACCAGATCGTGCGCACGATTGACTACAACCAGGTGGACATCCGCAACAACGGATTCCTCGCCGACTTCATCCGCGCGCGCAACAACCTCAGCACTTTCGGTAGTGCGGGCTGCACGGCGGCGCAGGCGGCGGCCACAGGTTGCCAGCAGTTGACGGTCTTCCCCAATCTGGCGAGCGGCGGCCTGCTCACCAACTCGACCGTACTGACGCAAATCCAGAACGGCGTCCCGGCTGACCTGGCGACCATTTACATCCAGAACGGCCTGACCGGCAACGTCAAGTTCCTGGCTAATCCGAGCACGGGCGTCGCCAACGTCCTCGGAAACGGCGGCCAGTTCAACTACAACGCGCTTCAGGTGGAGATTCGCCGGCGCTTCTCCAAGGGCTTCTCCTATCAGGTCAACTACACCTTCCAGAAGACTCTGGCCGACTCGTTGCAGGAGACCCAGACCAACGTTGACCCGTTCCTCGATAACGCCAACCTGAGGCTCAACTACGCGCGGCCCAACTACGACCGCACCCACACCATCAACGCCAACCTGAACCTCGAACTACCGTTCGGGCACGGGCGTCGTTGGCTGAGCGACGGCTGGGCCAGCAAGGTCTTCGGCGGATTCCAGCTCACGTCCATCGTCAACATCAGCTCGGGCGAGCCGACTTCGATCCTCGACCCGCGCGGCACGCTCAACCGCGCCGCACGCGCCGCCCTCCAGCCAGCGACCTCCAGTCTGACCCCGGACCAGATCAAGAATCTGATCGGCATCTTCCGGACGCCGAACGGAATCTTCTTCATTGATCCCAGCGTGCTGCAAGCCACCGCGACCAACGGGACGGTGACGCAGGTCGTTGACCTGCGCCAGCAACTGCCCGCCGGATTCCGCATCACCGCCATCCGCGGCGCAAGCCCGGTCGGCACCGCACCCTTCCCCGGACAGGTGTTCTTCCAGGACGCGCCGGGTTCCACGGGCAACCTGCCCATGAACTTCATCAACGGGCCGTGGTACTTCAACTGGAACGGCGGGTTCTTCCGGAACTTCAAGTTCGGCGAGACCAGGCAGCTCCAGCTCCGCATGGAGGCGTTCAACGTTCTCAACAACACGGACTTCTTCATCGGCGAGGGCAGCCAAATCTTTAACGTCAACAGCACCTCGTTCGGTCGCATCAACTCAAGCTACTCGGGGCGCATCATCCAGTTCGGCGCGCGCTTCGACTTCTAACCTTCCGGCCTGATTCCATCAGGCTCATTAAAAATCGGGCGCTGCTTCTTTCCGAAAGAAGCAGCGCCCGAACTTTTTCCCTGAGGCCCTTCTCGTCCTCCGCCCGGACGTGGCCGCCTTTGCCTGAGAGCCGTGCTCCGGCCTCGCCCCTCTCCGTTCGCTGACGGAGAAGCCCTCCCGCGTGTGCAAAGCCCGCCGTGCGGCAGGCGCGCTCTCAAGCGGGTAACGCTATTGATTTCCGTTCACGTTGAACGAGCCGGATTGAATCGGCTGGTTGAAAGCGAATTGGGTCAGAGTCAATTGCCAGTCGCCCACAAACGTCCCGGCGCGTGTGTCCAGCTCCAACACGATTTTATAGTTGTGCGGCAGAGTCAGCCCGCTCTCCTTCCTGAAGTCGGAAAATTCTTCCACCATCTTGTAGCGCGTCGCCCTCTGGCTCCCGGAGTCGTCAATGCCGGCACCTATTCCGGCGGGGATGAAGCGGGTGTATTCGGTACGCAAGTGTTGGAAGGTTTCCGTGTCGAAGAAGAGACTGATCTGTAGATCGGAGCCGCCGCGCGGCATGTATTTAAGCTCGTGCATCGTCTTGCCGCCGATCTTCTTGATGCCGCCGTACTCAAGCTTCGCGCTCTTCTCCGAAAGGTTCAGCAGGGGCCAGGCGCTGGAGAGCGTTCCGCCGACGAGTCCGTACTTTAAAATATCCTTGTGGGTCAGGAGAAAGTCGCCCAGGTTCGAGCGGAGTCCCGGACTTGAGTAGCCGACCGCCACGCCCTCGCCGTCAAACCCGAACTTCTCCTGCGAGTAGCTGGAGTTTTCAAAGACCATGCCGAAAATGCTTTTGCCGCCTTCGGAAGCGATGACCGCCCGCCCACTGTACTGCGCGATGCTCGACGCATGTAGAGTGGCGACGATTGTCCCGGCGACGATGCGGTTGTGGATGGACGAGCGCGCATCAGCCGGGCCGACGGACTCCAGGTGCTTGGCAACTATCTCTTCGGGCCGCAGCTTTTCCACGGCTGCCGCTCCCGAGGGGAGTGCGAAAGCCGCCGCCAGCAACAGAAGCCATGCGGCTGCACACCGGCTGTGCATGCGCGTACCTTTGTTCTTCATTTGATTCTCCTTGATGTCTTTGTGTAAACGGGGATGGTCAGGTCGTCAACGACGAAGGCGATGGCGCGCGCGTCCACCTGCCCATGAGAGTGCCGCGCGGATTATAGAACAGCGACGCCGGAAATCCGAACATTGAGGCCGACGCAAAAAAGATCGGTCGGCTTTACCTCGAAGGAGCGGGCCGACCGGCTGGAAGTGCATCTGACCGGGGAACTCTTTTCGACTTTCCCTCCCCACATCCGCCGAGGTGGAAGAGCGAGGAGGCGCAACTCGAAGCGGGGCCGCGGGCTGTTGACGTTCGTTCGCCCGCAGTTGCGGGACTTGGATTATCAAGCCGCGGAGCAATGCGCGCGCTAAGAAGCTGTTTGAAAAGTAGCTGTCAGTCAGAGGCATCAGGTAAGTTTTGGATATGCCTAACCAAATCTATCCCAGTGATCTGACTGACAGCCA
>DATARW010000025.1:0-24435 GCA_036263975.1 Pyrinomonadaceae bacterium | reverse complement strand
GCTTCGGCTTCGAGCCGCCGCCCTTGCCCTCGTTCGTCCCCGCCGTCCCCTTGTCCGGCTTCTCCTGCTCCTTCGGAATCGGGTTATCCGGGTCAATCATCTGGACGAGTTCCAAGTCCTCGTAAGGGTTCTGCGACCCTACGGGGCAGGGCCGTCCCAAGAGGCTCCTGAATTCGCAACGGAATCTCACTCCCGCCCACACGCCTGTGATGAGCAGGAAGACGACGAAGGGCGCGACGACCGCCGGGACGGCGTAGTCCTGCCGGAAAAACTTTTTAACGAGAGCGCCGGAAGCGTTGGCCGTTCGACGTGCGAAACCGGCGGGGTCGCGCTTGAATTCAGGCCACGTCAGCTCGGCCTCGTGCGCTGCGCCCTTCACTTCGCGGACGAGACGGCGCGTCAGCCCTTCGTCTTCGAGGAAAGTCAGGTGGAACTCGCCGCGGTCGTGGAGGGGCTGCGAGGAAACCGTCTCTTCGGCTTCCTGCTGGTGGAAGCCGTCGGAAGAAGCCGCATCAGCCGACGCCGCCGGTGCGGCCGTGACGTGTGATTCGTCCGCAGCCTGTGCCGCGACGACCGGCTGCGCGACCTGGGCCGCGAGCGGCGTCCCGTCAACCGGGCAGAACCCGAACTTGTCGGCGAATTCCTCTTGGCACGTTGGACACTGTTTCATTTCTTCGAGACCCTCCCGTCGAATCGCACGGGGAATGGCAGCCTGTTCCATATGAAGTTACAGATTTTTCCGCCCTCGTTCAAGCCCGGAGGCGCATCCTGCCGGGCCGCCCGTCAAATCTTTGAAGTGTGCGCCCGCCCGGCATTCGTGAGGACAAACGTCCGCGCCATACACTTCACCGGACAGGATTTGATGCGGCCCTTTGCCGATACGCTGCCACGACGCGCACGCCGCCGCAAAAATAGGGTGCACCGTCGCCGCGGGAGGCATTTGACGCTTTGAACGGCGGCATCTAAGATTTCCGAGAATCACACGCTCCCCGGCTCGGCTTCCGAAGGACTGACTGACCCGCCCGGCCCCAGCGCCGGTCGCTCCGAAGTTAAACGAAAGCGCGGTATGAACAGCACACCAAGTCGAAGACGCCGCACGCGCGGCCTGCCGCACAGAGTTTCACTCGCTCTGATTCTGCTCGGCATTGTTTTAGTTGCCGCCGCGTCGGGGCAGACAGCGCCCCAGCCGCAGCGCGAGCAGTTGCTCAACGGCCTGCGCGTCCTGATGCTCGCCCGCACAGGCGACCAGAGCGTGCTCATCAAGCTCCGCGTTCATTCGGGCGCGGCCTTCGACCTCGCTAACAAAGAAGGGTTGATGGCGACGCTGGCCGACGCGATGTTCGACAAGCAGACGCGCGATTACGTCGGCGACGAACTCGGCGGGCGCGTCGAGGTCACGACCGACTACGATGCCATCAATGTCACGCTCGCGGGCAAGGCTTCGGACTTTGAACGGCTTTTGGAACTGGCGCGCAACGCCGTGATGAACACGCAGCTCACGCCCGAAGCGGTCGAGCGCGTCCGCGCCTCGCGCGTCAAATCTCTGCGCGAGGCCGCGTCCGCGCCCGCCGCAGCGGCAGACCGCGCCGTCGCCGCGCGCCTGTTCGGGACGTACCCTTATGGCCGCCCCGTCGCGGGCACGCCCGATTCGGTCGCGCGCATCGAGCGCGCAGACCTCCTGCTCATGCGCGAGCGATTTCTGCACCCGGACAACACGACCCTCGCCATCGTCGGCGGCTTCGACCCGAAGCGCGTGATGCGAACCCTGCGCGAGTCGTTCGGCGGCTGGACGAAGAGCGACCGCTCGATTCCCTCGACCTTCCGCCAGCCCGACCCGCCCGACGAGCGCACGCTCGTCATCAATCAGCCCGGCGCTTCCACGTCCGAAGTTCGCCTCGCCGTCCGCGGTCTCGCGCGCACGGACAAAGACGCAGCCGACGCGCAGGCGCTCGCCACGGTCGTGCGCGAACGCTGGCTCGCCGCGATGCCCGAACTCAAAGACCGCGCGGCCTTCGTCCGTCACGATGCAAACCGCGGGGGCGGCATCTTCCGTTTGGGCGCAAGCCTTCACACACCCGCGGAGGCGTCGAAGGCTCTTGAGTCGGCGCGCGCGTTGCTCCGCGACCTTCAGACGAATGCGCCGACCGCCGCCGAGACCGAGAACGCCGGGCGCACCGTCGCCGCCGCGCTCGGCCAGAGCGCCGCGGACGCTGAAGGCTTTGCGAACTCCTGGCTCGACGAGCACACATACGACTCCGCCGACGTGACCGCGCCTGAGTCGGCACGCGCCGTCGCGTCGCTCGCGCCCGCAGACCTTCAGCGCGTCGCCACGCGACTCTTCGCACACGCGCCCGTCGCCACGGTCGCCGTCGGCGACGCCGCGCAACTCCGCGAGGAGTTGGCGCGCGTCGGCGCGGTCGAGGTCTTCGGCGAGGCGGCGGCCAAACCCGAACCCAAACCCGCGCCGCCGACGCCTCAAACCAAGCCGCAGCAGCCCGTGCTGCAACTCAAGCGCCCGTAGTCGAAACGCAAGCCAATCGCAAGTTAAATGCAACCACGCCCGCGCGCCATCACGTAAACTTTGTCACGTCAAGAAAATTCCCCTGCAAGTGTTTCGAGAGACGAACACGCGCGCCGCGTGCGTGCGATGTTTGGCCGGATAGCCGGTCGCTACGACTTCTTGAACCACCTGCTGTCGGGGAACGTTGACAGGAGTTGGCGGCGTCTGGTCACGCGCACTTTGCGGCCTTCGCTCGTCGAGAGCGCGCGGGTGCTCGACGTTGCCTGCGGGACTGGCGATCTCTCGCTCATGCTCGCTTCGGCGGGCGCGCGGAGTGTTGTGGGGTTGGACTTCTGCCGCCCGATGCTGGAGATAGCGCGGCGCAAAGCTTCGGAAGGCACGCTCTCGGTTCAGTTCATTGAAGGCGACGCGCTGCGGCTTCCGTTCGCGGACGAGTCGTTCGACGTTGCCACCATCGCCTTCGGCCTGCGGAACCTGTCCAGCGTCGAAGAGGGCTTGCGCGAGTTGAGGAGGGTGCTCAGGCCCGGCGGTCTGCTGACCGTCCTCGAATTCTCCAGCCCCGTCGTGCCCGGCTTCCGCGTGCTGTTTCGTTTTTACTTCGCGCGTGTGCTGCCGCGCCTCGGCGGACTGGTCAGCGGCTCGCGCGGAGCTTACGAGTATTTGCACGACTCCGTTCTGAATTTTCCAGACCAGAAGCGTCTGGCGGCGTTGATGCGGGAAGCGGACTTTGAAGAGGTCGAGTACAGGAATTTAACGGGCGGCATCGCGGCGCTGCATACGGGCACGCGCCCACGCCTCGGAAGTTAACCCAAGCTCGGTTGCGCCTCGCAGTATGTCGCAACCATGAGACTAGCCCGGCGAATTCAATCCCGTTGGTGGTTGTCGGGGCCGCTGTCGGGAAGACGGGTTCGCCGGGCTAGGTTTATTTGAAGGATGAAGTGAGAGCAAAGCTGCCTTCACTTCATCCTTCATCCTTCCGCCTTCATCCTTTCGTAAGCAGGTGTTATCATCCCCCCGCAATTCAAACCCAAGCTCGTCCCCGAACAGATTTGATGAAGCACAAGCTTCTCGACATACTGCGAAGAGTGCTGATCCTCCTGCTCGTCGTGTGGACGGTGGTGTCGCTGGTCACACTTTTGATCGAACTCGTGCCCGGCGACCCGGCCATCGCCATCCTCGGCGATCAGGCGACGCCCGAACAGGTCGCGCAGTTCCGGCAGAAGCACGGCCTCGACCGCCCGGCCTTCTTCTTCTCCTACTCGGAGGACGAGCGCGGCCAGCGGCGTTTGCGCTGGAACGGCTCGGACAATCGCTACGTTGACTACTGGCGCGCAATCCTGCACGGCGACATGGGCCGCTCGTTCCGCACAGACCGCCCCGTCCTCGAACTCGTGCTCTCGCGCTACGGCGCTACGATTGAGCTGGCGATTGCCGCGCTCCTCGTCGCCGTCTCCATCGCCGTCCCTTTGGGCGTCGTGGCGGGGACGAACCGCGGCAGGTGGCTCGACAACGTTCTGTCGGTCGTCGCGCTCGTCGGCATCAGCCTGCCGAGCTTCGTCGTCGGGCCGCTCCTGATCTACATCTTTGCCGTGTGGCTCGGCTGGCTCGACCCTTCGGGGCGCTTCGGCTGGTCGAGCATCATCCTGCCCGCGCTCACGCTCGGCTCGGCGCTATCGGCGCTTTTGACGCGCATGGTGCGCTCGTCCGTCATCGAAGAACTCGGCGAGGATTACGTCCGCACGGCGCGCGCCAAGGGTCTCAGCGAGCGAAAGGTCGTCTACAAGCACGTGCTGAAGAACGGGCTGATACCCGTAGTCACCATCCTCGGCCTGCAACTGGGCGTGCTGCTCGCGGGCGCGATCATCACGGAGAAGATTTTCAACTGGCCGGGATTGGGCCTTCTGCTCGTGGACGACGGCATCAACAAACGCGACTACCGGCTCGTGCAGGGCTGCGTCCTCGTCATCAGCATCACCTACATCTTCGCCAACACGCTCACGGACATGGTCTACCGCTGGCTCGATCCGCGGATACGTGTTTCGTGAATGGTGAATGGTGAATGTAAGTTAATCTTAGCCCAATGTGAGAGGTTTCAGCACACGCTAATGACCGCTCAACCGCCATTCACCATTTACCATTCACTATTTACCGGCTTATGAGTCGTCTCGCAATCTTCGGCCTCGTCTTCATCGTGCTGCTCGTGCTGGTGGCGCTGTTCGCGCCGCTCATTGCGACGCACGACGTGGGGGCGACGAACCTGCTTGCACGCTACCTGCCGCCTTCGTCGGAGCACTGGCTCGGCACGGACGCGACGGGCCGCGACATCTTCTCGCGCGTGATCTACGGCGCGCGCATCTCGTTGCGCGTCGGCGTCGTCGTGGTCGCCGTGTCGGCTGTGGTCGGGACGGTGGTCGGGGCGCTCGCGGGCTTCTACGGCGGGTGGATTGACCGGATAGTTTCGGGCTACGTCTTCAACGTCTTCCTCGCGTTTCCCGGATTGCTGTTGGCGATTGCGATGGTGGCCTTCCTCGGCGCGGGGCTGAACAAGCTCATCCTCGCCTTGTGCATCATCGGCTGGGTCGGCTACGCGCGCGTGATGCGCGGGCAGGTCTTGAAGGTCAGGGAGTACGACTTCGTGCAGGCGGCCCGCGCACTGGGCGCGCGCGACTGGCGCATCCTGTTCGTCCACATCCTGCCGAACGCCGTCCAGCCGCTCATCGTGCAGGCGAGCTTAGGGATGGCGGGCGCAGTCCTGTCGGAGGCGTCGCTCTCGTTCCTGGGCTTGGGCGTGCCGCCGCCCGCGCCCTCCTGGGGCGTGATGCTCGACGACGCGCGCGATCTGGCGACGCTCGTCAACGCCCCTCACGCGATGCTCGCGCCGGGCCTCGCCATCGCCCTCACCGTGCTCGCCTTCAACTTCCTCGGCGACGGCCTGCGCGAATACCTCGACCCGCGCCAGCGCCGCCGCTGAACCGCCTATGCCGACGGCAATCAACGAGCAGCACACAGGAGCGCCCGCCGCGACTCGCAGCGCGCCGTCGGCGAGCGCCGTCGCCATCTCGATTGCCGGCGTCTCGAAGACTTACCCCGTCCCTCTGGCGGGCCTGCGCCGCCTCTTCCGAATGAAGATGCGCGCGCCGGTCGAGGCTCTGAAGGAAGTCACGTTCGACGTGCGCGAGGGCGAAATCTTCGGCCTCATCGGGCGCAACGGCGGGGCAAGACGACGCTCGCCAAGATCATCGCCACGCTCGTCCAGCCCACCGGCGGCGCGGTCACAGTCCGCGGCTTCGACAGCGTGCGCGACGACGGCGAGGTGCGCGCGCAGGTCGGACTCGCGAGCGCAGAGGAGCGCAGCTTCTACTGGCGTCTCGACGTTGAGCAGAACCTCGTCTTCTTCGCGCGGCTCTACGGCCTCGGCGCGGTGTCGGCGCGTCGGCGCATCGGCGACCTGCTCGAACTCTTCGAGCTGACGGAGCTGCGCCGCCGCCGCTTTGGCGAACTCTCGACCGGCAACAAGCAGCGCATGGCCGTCGCGCGCGCGCTCCTGAACTCGCCGCCCGTCCTTTTGCTGGACGAGCCGACGCGCTCGCTCGACCCGCTCGCCGCGGCGCGCATGCGCGAGATCATCGGCTCGCTCGCACGCCCCCCGCGCCCCGTCACGGTGCTCCTCACCTCGCACAACCTCGCCGAGGTCGAACAGCTCTGCGAGCGTGTTGCCGTCATCAGCCGCGGTCGCATCCGCGCCCTTGACACGCCGCAGCACCTGCGCTCGACGCACCGCAGGCACGAGCGCGTCCGCCTCACCCTCGGCGGCCTCACAGCCGCGCGCGCCGCCGACATCCTGCGCGAGACTGTCTCTCAACCTGAGACTTCGGAGCAGCCGGACGGCGTAAACGTCAGCTTCGAGCGCGAGGTCGGCGACGACACGCTCGACCGCGCCCTGCGCGCTTTGCAAGACGGCGGCGCGCGCGTCGTCGAATGCGAGCCTGTGCGCGGCACGCTGCTCGACGCGCTGGAAACCTTCGAGCGCGAGGCGGAGGGTGAAGGGGCGGAAGGCCGCCCGTCACTGTCGGAGAGTTGAGCTTGAGAAGCGTGCGGTTATTGTTGGGACGCGTGCGCGCCTTCGTGGTGCGCGACTTCCAGTTGGCGATGAGCTACCGGCTGGAGTTCTTCATGCGCGTCCTCTCCATCCTCTTCATCACCACCACGCTCTTCTTCATCTCGCAGATTTTCGCCGACACCTTCAGCACGCCCTACGCGCAGTGGCGCGACCCCTTCCTCGCCTGGATCACCGCGCTGCCGTTTCTCAACTACTTCATGACCGGATTCTCCAGCCTCGCCACGGCCATCCGTTCCGAACAGGCGCAGGGCACGCTTGAAAGCGTTTTGATGACGCCCATCGGCATCCCGACGCTCATCGTCTCAAGCTCCGCGTGGGACTTCGTGCAGGCGACGTTCCACTCGTTCCTCTATCTCTTCTTCGGCTGGGCGCTCTTCGGCGTCGAGTACCGCGGCAGCTTCCTGCTCGCGGGCCTCTTCCTCCTGCTGACGACGCTCGTGCTCGCCTCCATCGGGATTCTTTCGGCGAGCTTCGCAATGGTCTTCAAGCGCGGCGACCCCTTCGGCATCATCATCGGCACAGGCTCCGTGCTCTTCTCCGGCGTCTTCTTTCCGACGCAGCTCCTGTCGCAATCCGCGGGCAGCGGCTTCCGCTTCATCTCGGAGCTGATACCCACAACCTACGGCATTGACGGCATCCGCCGCGTCCTCATCCAGGGCCAGAGCTTCGCCGAGGCACGCCGCCCTCTCCTCGTGCTCCTCCTCTTCCTGGCCGCCCTGCTCCCCTTCTCGCTCTGGGTCTTCTCCCGCGCCGTGCGCCGCGCCAAGAGCGAGGGCAGCTTGATTCAATACTGAACACAGTCCGGCGTCCGAGGTGTGGAGTCTGAGGGCATCAACGACACGGTGGAGATTAACTGCAACTCGATACGCGCGGCGAAAGGCGTCTTCTCCGCAGTTACAGGTGGAAAGCTCAAGGTTCAAAGTTGAGGCGAGACTGACTTTGAACCTTGAACTTTCCACCTGTAACTTTTAACTTGTGAGTCATGTGGAGAATCGTCAAGACCGCCGCGCTCGTCGTCCTCGCGCTCGTCACTCTCTTCGTCGTGTACGAAGTCTTCACCTTCCCGCACGTCTCCGAGCTGCAAACGAAGAACCCTGAGACGACGAGCATGATCGAGCAGCGCGCGAAGGAGGCGCGCGACGCGGGGCGCGAGCCGCGACGCGTCCAGCAGTGGGTTCCGCTCGAACGCATCTCCGTCAACCTCCAGCGCGCCGTGCTGGCGGGCGAGGACACGAACTTCACGACGCACCACGGGTTCGACTACGAAGCCATCCAGCGCGCGTGGGACGACGCGCAGAAGGAGTCGGAGAAGGAGGCGAAGCAGGAGGGCGAGCAGGACGAGTCGGGCTGGATTCCGCAGATGCCCACGTTCAAGCGCGGCGCTTCGACCATCTCGCAGCAGCTTGCGAAAAATCTCTACCTCTCAAGCGAGCGAACCTTCGCGCGCAAGGTCAAAGAGGCCGCCATCACATACTTCCTCGAACGCTCGCTCTCGAAATGCCGCATCCTCGAACTCTACCTCAACGTCATCGAGTGGGGTGACGGCATCTACGGCGCGGAGGCCGCCGCGCAATTCTACTTCCACAAGCACGCCGCAGACCTCTCGCCGCAGGAGGCCGCCTACCTTTCGGCCATGATTCCCAGCCCGCTCAACGTCTTCAACCCGCAGAAGAACCTGCGCCGCGTCCAGCGCCGCCAGCGCGTCATCCTGCGCGGCATGCCTTTCGTCAAGCTGCCCGCCTGCTAGCGTCTGAAACCCGAAACCCGTTGGCTACTTGCTCGCGGTTCCGTGTGTCCGCTGAAAAAAAAATCGAGGCCGCGTAGGTCGCGGCCTCTTCGAGTGTGCATATCGTCGAGCGGAGTCTTCAGAGGACGAACTCGCGCGCGAGCCGGAGTTCGGCCTTGCGCAGCTCGTAGCGACCGCGCCCGAGGTTGCCTCCGGGGCCGAGCGCCAGCACGACGAAGTATTCGGGCGAGAACATGCGCGCGAGGATGCGCGCCTGGTCGTAGCTGATGAACAGCTCTTCGAGCGAGCCGAGGCCGGTGTTCGACCCCGCGCGCAGCGAGGCGCGGACGAGCGAGGTCACTTCCGCCGCGGCCACGTCCATGTTCGCGTCGCTGCCTTCGGGCAGGAAGACGCGCTCGACCGCGATGCCGTCCATGCCCATGATGAGCGCGCCGGTCGCGCCCTCTGTGCGTTCGACGATCTCCGAGAGTGCTTGCCTGAACATCACTTCAGTCCTCCTCTACGGGCGCGGCGTCGCGGCGGGCGGCGCGGCTTCGGTCAGAGGCTGCACGGGGGCGGCCTGCTGCTGCGTGGGCGAAGGAGTGTTCGTCGAGGGGTTGCCGAGCGGGACGGGCTGCGAAATCTGGATGGAGCGGGTGCCGGTGGCCGGCTCGGTCTCGACACGGCGGCCCTGGTAGTCGGGCCGGTAGATACGCGGCGTGATGAAGAAGAGTATCTCGTTGGTGTTGCGCGTGATGGCCTTGCGCTTGAAGAGGTTGCCGAGCACGGGGACGTTGCTGATTCCGGGCGTGCGGTTCTGCGTCTCGCTCTCGTTGTCGTTCAGGACGCCGCCGACCACGGTCGTGCCGCCGTCGGGCACGAGCACTTCCGTGGACATGCGCTGCGTGTCTATGCCGGGCGTGCCGAGCGAGTTGGTGAGCGCGCCGTTGACGCTGTTGTTCTCCATCACGACCTTCAGGACGACCGTGCCAGCGTCGGTGATCTGCGGAGTGACCGAGAGCCGGAGCGGGACGGAGATGAAGGAGGTGGTGAAGACGGGCGTGCCGCCCGTGCTCACCTGCGGGGTGACGACGGGAATCTGCGTGCCGGACTCGATCTGGGCCGGGCGGTTGTTGAGCGCCGTGACGCGCGGCGTGGCGACGATCTTCGCCTGACCCTTCGACTCGGCGGCGGTGATGAGCGCGCTGATCTGCGCCGTTCCGATCAGTCCCGTCGTCAGGCCGATGACGGTGTTCGGCGCAGTGGCTCCGAGCGTGCCGGTCGGATTGATGATGTTCTGCGGGACGCCAAACGCGCGCTGGCCGATGACGTTCGGCGCGGGCGGGATGGGAGCGCCGGGGGCGGTGTTGACGCCCGCGACCCCGCCCCGCGAAGAGATGACCATCGCGTTCAATTGCATGCCGAGGTCGCGCGAGAAATTGCGGCTGGCAAGCACGATGCGCGTCTCGATCTCGACCTGCGGCTCCGGCTGGTCGAGCAGTTGGACGAGGCGGCGGATGGCGTCTATGTTCTCCTTCACGTCGGTGATGATGAGCGTGTTCGAGCGCCCGTCAACCTCGACGCCGCCGCGGCGCGAGAGGCGGCGCTGGATGATCGGGAGGATGCCCTGATCGCCGCTCGACGCGACCCTCGTGCTGGAGAAGGTCTCCCCGTTCGGGCCGACGGAAACCACGTCGCGGCTCGAAGTTGACCCCGAAGAGAGGCCGCCGGCGAACCCGCCCGTCGCGCCCGCCGTGGTGTCGAGCGTGCCAGAAGCGCGGGCGTAGTTGAGGCGTATGAAGTCGGTGACGAGCGGCGCGTTGGAGAGCTGTGCCTCCTTGAGCGCGGCGCGCGCGCCCTCCTCCTCGGCGCGAATCTTCGACTCGTCCTTCAAAACGTCGAGCGTGGCGACGCGCAGGATGTTGCCGTCAACCTCGATGCCGAGGCGGTTGGCCTTCAGAATGGAGTCGAGCGCGAAGTTCCACGGCACGTCCGTCACGTTGATCGTCACGGGCACCTGCTTGACCGACTGGTCAACGACGAAGTTCACGCCGTACTGCTCAGTGATGTAGTTGAGAATGTCGCGGATGTCGGCGTTGACGACGTTGAGGCTGATCGGCTCGCCGACGAAGCCCGTCTGCCCGTACTGCGCGCCCTGCGTGGCCTGCGGCGACTTGTTCGAGGCGGCGGGCGAGGGGGTCGGCCTGGCCTGCGGCGCGTCCTTCGCCTCGTCGGGCAGAAGCTCAAGGATGAGCTGGCTGCCTTCGAGGCGCGAGCGCTCGCTGACGGGAGCGCGCAAGGTGATGCTCAGGCTGGCGAAGGGTTCGCCCTCGCGCAGCGCGCGCCTGACGGACAGGCCGCCGACGAGCGGCGACGCCACGTCGTAAGACTGCGCGAGCTGCGAGCCGTCAACGCCCGGTAGCTCGACGACGAGCGTCGAGGCGTCGGGCTTGCGAACCGTGTACGGCATCGGGGCCGTGCCTGAGATCGTGATGAGCGTGGCCGCGCCCGACGTGACGGCGCGGACGGAAGTGGCGACCGGCGTCTTCTCTGACGCCGCGCCGCCGGGACTCTTGCCGAATGCTGACAGGCCGAGCGAACACACGAGCAAGAGGACGAGCGTGCCTCTCTGCATGGCCGCGAGAAGGGGTTTGGTCTGGGACATAATCTCCATCCTTCAGAAGCACCGACGGGGGCCGTCCGCCACGCGCTAACGCTCGTTTGAGTGGCCTTCTCTCTCCGAAGCGAGAGGCGGCGACCCGATCAAGCGCGCGCCGCACAACGCGTGCGGCCTCCGTCCGTGCTGTCAAAATGTTGCCGCCGAAAGTGCGGCGTCTCTGTTCTTCACCTCCGGTCGAATTGGCGGGCGGGCGGGGGATGAGGTTACTTGGGCGGGCTTCGGGCCGTCGAGCGGTCTCAGGGTTTTCCGTCCCCCTTATCGCCCGTCGCATCCTGCTGCTGGCGCTGCTGTTCGCCCGCGCTCGCGGCGAGAGCCTTAAGGGCTTCGACAAGTGTGTTCACGTCGGTCTTGTTGGCCGCGTGAGCCGCCGGTGCACCGGCACCCGCGCCTGCCTCGGCGGTCGGCCTCTGCGCGGCCAGCGAGTCGGTGACGGCGTTAGCCTGGCGCAGCGGCTTCGTCTCGACGGCGACCTCCGTGTGGCCGTCAGTCCAGCGCGTCTGGCGGCGGAAGACGAGGCGCGTCTCTTCGATGGCGACGAGCATGCCGTCGTAGAATCGCTCGCCGGGATAGACGACGTAGGACAGACTGATCGGCGTGGCCTCGACCATCGCGGCGTACCCGCGCGGCGTGCGGAAGATACCGATGACTTGAAGCTCGGAGAGCGTCAGCGCGGTCGTCGGCTTCGGCGCGGGCTGCTGCATGTTCATCGCCGCCTGCTTCTGCGCCTTGTAGCCGTCAATGCGCGCCTGTATCGGCGGCACGGGCACGGGCGCGAGCACCTTCTTCGGCACGGCCCGCTTGAGCGCAGGCTTGTACTTCGTGAAGGGGTCGCGCGAAGTGGCGTGGTAGGTCGTGCTCGCCGTCTGCGCCGCGGCTGCCGCCACGAGCGTGAGCAGGAGCGCGCCCGTCAACGTTGCTTTGAGTGCGCTGAGCTTGTTTCTGTCTCTCATGTTTTCTTCCTGAGTTCCGACTCCCTCGGGTCGTTTACCTGCGATGCTCCGACACTTACTTGGCCTGCTGCGCGGGCGCACCGGCAGTGGGCGCGTTCGAGGCGGACTTGGCGGCCTGACCCGCCGCAGTCATCGGGTTGGCGGGCGGTGTGGCTGCGCCGACCTGCGGCGGCGCGTTGGGCGCGGGCTGTGCGGGCGGCGGCGCGGGCTGAAGCTTCTCCGGAGAGACGTAGTAAGCCTTCAGCGTGAAGACGGCATCCACGGTCTTGCCGGCCTGCTTGTCCTGCGTCAGAGAGTCGTTGATCTTCGTGATCTTGAAGTCGGTGATCGAGACGATGCGCTGGTACGAAGCCATCTGCGCGAAGAACTGGCCGAGGTTGTTGTAGGAGCCTGTGACTTCGACCTCGACCGGCTTGGCGGCGTAGAAGTCCTGCTGCTCGTCGTCCCTCGGCGTGAACTTCCTGAGCGTCAGTTTTCCACGCGCGCGGTCCTGCAAGTTTCCGAGCACCGTCGTCAGCTCGCGCTGTTCGGGCAGCAACGCCTTGAGGTCTTCGTAGTCGGCCTGCGCGCGCGCGTAGTTGGCCTTGAACTCGTTGAGTCGCTGCGAGGCGATCTGCGCGCCCGCGTTGGCGCGCTGAAGCTGCTCGACCTGTGCCTCCACTTCGGCGGTCTCGGCACGCGTCCCCGAAGTGACGAAGTACCAGAAGGCCGCGTAAACGAGGAGCGCGACGACGCCGAACGCGCCGACCTGCAAGTACCAGGGCTTCTCTTGAAGAGCTTCGAGTTTGAGCATGATTCCTATTCCTTCCGGGGCGCTCGCTCAAAAGAGGCGGCGCGGCTACTTCTGCGCGACCTGATTGGCGGGCGCTGACGGCTGCGGGGCGGCGGGCGGGGCGGCGGGCGGCTGGCTCGGGCCGTACTTGCACTTGACCTTAAACTTGAAGGTCTCCGGCTTGACGGTCATGTCGAACGGCCCATCTTTGGGATCGTAGTCCGCCGGGTTGACCTCGGCGTCCTTGCGCTCGGCCTCGATGCTGACGTTGAGGAACGTTCCGTTGGAGAACTCCAGGCTGCGCCCGAACTGCGTGACGGCGTACTCGTTCGGCGACTGCCCCTCGATGATGAGGTCGCTGCCCTTCTGCTCGACGGATTCGAGATGGAAGTCGGGGTCGGCGGGGATGCGCGAGTTGACTTCGGAGAGCAGCGCGACTGGCCCCTGCTGCGACGAGCGCAGGCGCTTGATGGCGTCAATGCGCGAGTTGATGTCCTTGAGCTTCTTCTCCAGCTCGGCCTGCTCCTTGTTGACCGCGGCCATCTGCGCGGCGATCTGCTGCTGGCGCTCAAGCTCCGCCTTCACATGCGCTTGCGAGGCCGAGGCGCTGACGTAGTCGAAGAGCATTCCCAGCGCCAGCAGCCCGAAGACAGCCGCGCCGAGCAGCCAGAAACGCATCCGCGGGTTGGCGACCTTTTCCTCGACGACTGCCGGGCTGTGGGCGCGCTCGGTGACGGAATCCAGTAGGTTGACCTTAATCATTTAAGCATCCACTCCTCTCAGGGCCAGCCCCACGGCGACGGCCAGCTCCGGCACGACCTCGCGCATGTAGTCGGGGTCGAAGCGCCGCGCATCCACCTTGATCCGGCGGAAAGGGTCGAGCCGCTCAACCGGCATCTCGAAGCGGTTCGAGAGGTATTCGGGCAGCCCCTTGAGCTTCGACCCGCCGCCTGAGATGAGAATCTTCTGCACGCTGCCGTCGCCGTCCTCCGCGGTCGCGCGATAGAAGTCGAAGGTCTTCGAGATTTCCAGCGCGAGCATGTCGGAGACGGTTTCGAGTGCGCCGTCAACGTCCACGGCCTTGTCCTGCGTGGGTGGCGTGCCGCCGCGCTTGACGGCCTCGGCCTGCTCGAAGGTCAGCCCCATCTCCTTCTGGAGTAGGGACGTGTACTGGTTGCCGCCGACGGAAACGTCGCGCGTGAAGACGCTGCGGACGCCGCGCACGATGTTGATGTTCATCGTCGAGGCACCGACGTTCAGGAGCGCGACGACAAAGCCGTCCGCCGGCTCGTAGTTGATCTCGTAGCAGTTCTGGAGCGCGAAGGCGTCAACGTCTATGACGGCGGGCTGCTTGCCCGCGAGCTGGATGACCTGCTTGAGGTTGGCGACGAACTCGCGCTTGCACGCGGCCATCAGCACGTTGAAAGAGTCGGCGCTCGACCCGACGACCTGATAGTCGAGGCTCACGTCGGAAATCTCAAACGGGATGTGCTCTTCGGCGTGCCAGTCAATTGACTCCTCAAGCTCCTCGCGCGTCATCTGCGGGACGACGATGTTCTTGACGATGACGGAGCTGCCGGAGACGCCTGCGGCCACGCGGTCGGTCTTGAACTGGTGGCTGTTGAAGAGTCCGGAGATGACGCTCGCCACGCCGTTCATCTCCATGATCTGACCGTCAACGACCGTGTCCGGCTGAAGACCCTCGAAGCCGAGGTTGACGAGCGAGAGCGAGCCGGGCTTGCCCTGTAGCTCGACGGCCTTCACGGAGCTGGAGCCAATGTCGAGGCCGACCAGGCCCTTCTTTCCGAGGTTTTTTCTGAACATAAGTCTATCCGTTCCTGGAGGGGTTGACCTGCCTTCTGCGGTGGAGTCGGCGGAGGCGCGCTCGCGCGCGGAGCACCCTCGCGTGCGTCGTGCGCGAAGGCGGCGTGTGCGTGTTCATGTCGGAGTTCATCTTTCGCGGGACTACCCGGTTCTGGTCGGCTAGAGAACGTCGGCGGTCTGCCGGTTCATCTGAGGAGGGTTCTGAAGCTGAAACGGGCGCTGACGTTGAAGACTTCCGAAGGAAGGAGGGTGGCCGCCGTGCCTTCGGCGCGTCGAGTCGGAGTGACTCCGTGGCGGCTAAAATAATTCTCCCCTTCGGCAACCCGGCTGAGTCTGAGTCCTCACAGGAACTCTGACTCCCGTGGCTTTGCGGCCCACGCTCGCGCGTGGTGTGCCCTTGTCGGTTGAGTTTCAAAAGCGGCTGCGCGGCTCTAAATACATTCAAGCCCAGCCGCGCGCCTTTCAAGAGTGGTCGCTGCTGTTTCGACCTCGCGCGATGGTCGCGGAGGCGTGCCACGACCGCCAATGAAAATATAAATCACCGTGATGGCCTCTGTCAATCACTATTTTACGTCGTTTAACTATACTGAATATCAACTATTTAAGGGACTTTCCAGGATGGCGGTTCGGTAATTTCCAGAAACCGCGGGCGCTTGCAGCCGGATTTGAACGAAGGGCTTGCGGCGGGGCGGCCCGACAGCCCGGCATTTCTTCGCCGCTGGAATCACGAATGAGATGCGTGCTCGAATCGCGCAACGCCGGTCGGCCTGCACGCTTCTTGCTTCACCGTCCGAGCGGCGGTTAGGATGTGCGCTTATGTTGATCGCTCGCCGCGTGCTTCTCGTCGTCTTCGCGCTGGCCGTCGCCGTCTTCGCGTGGCTGTGGTGGACGCTCCCGGCCAGGGTTGACATGGCGGCATACGTCCCTGCGGATTCGATTGTCTACTTCGAGGCCAACAGCCTTCCGGAGATCATCAGCGCCGTGACCTCGACCGACGACTGGCGCGAGCTTGCGCCGGCGGCAGGCGTGGAGTCGAAACAGGGCGGGGGCGGCTGGCTGACTCGCTTCGTCTCTTTCACGGGCGCGGGGCCGAGCGACTCGGTGGTACTCTCGCGGGCGCAGGTCGCCGTCGCCGTGCTCGGCTTCGACGCGTCGGAGGAGCCGGACGCAACGCTCAAGTACACGCCGCGCGCGGCGCTCGTCGCCGAGACGCACACGAGCGAGTGGCGCGTGAAGGCGGCGGTCGAAAAACTGGTCGGCGATTTCGCGCGGCGCTCTTTCGGCTCGGCGAGCGTCGAGCGGAAGGAGGTTGACGGCGTGTCGTTTTACGTCTGGAGCGCGCCGTCGGGTGGGCGTCGGAAGATCGTGGCGGCGGTTGATGAGAGCGTGGCCGTCGTCGGCAACGACGAGGCGGTCGTGAAGGCTTGTCTGGACGTGAGGCGCGGCGCGCGACCGAGTCTCGCAGGCAGTGAGCAGTTGAAGGAGATGCGCGCACGCCTCCGCTCGGACGGCGCTTTGGCCTTCGGGTTCGCACCGCAGGGGAGCGCGGCGAAGGTCGTCGAGGTCTTCGCCCCTGCGTTCGTCGGCGGCGTCTCGCAGGAGGCACATGTGCAGAGCGTGCTGGCGACGGTTCTGCCACAACTCATCAACCAGACGCTCGGCAGCGCCGGTTGGAGTTCACGCGTCGCGGGCGGTCGCATGGAGGACGATTATTTTCTGTCGCTCCCCGGCGAGATGTCCGAGCGCCTGCGTGAGCCGCTCGCGGCGGGCGCTGGTGAACAGTCGAGCGGCGGCGCGGGCGTGGAGTCGAGCGCCGCGGACTTGCTCCCGCCGGACGCACAACAGTTTTCGCTTTACAACTTCCGAAGCCCGGAGGCGGCATGGCGCGGCCTGAGCGCAACCCTCTCCTCGCAGGTTGACGTGTCGCGCGCGACGATCATCACGCTCGCGCTCGAAGCTCTGCTCAAGCCTTACGGCATCGAGCAGCCGCGCGAGTTCCTGCACGCCTGCGGGACGGAGGTCGCCACCGCGAGGCTCGAAGAGTCGAGCGAGGGCAAGGTGCTCGTCGCGCGTGTGCGCGACCGCGCGGCGCTCGTCGAACAGGTGCGCGCCTACCTTCGCCGCGACGCGCGCGCCGAGCAGGTCGGCGACGCCGAACTCCTCGTCTCGAAAGACCCGGAGCGCGGCGCGGCGTGCTTCGTCGGCGACTATCTCCTGCTGGGGCCGGGGGAGGACGTGCGTCGCTGCGTCGCCGCGCACCTCGAAGGACGTTCGCTCCGGAACACCGACGCCTTCAAAGCAGCGGCGCAGAACTTCTTCGACGAGCCGTCGTTCGCGCTGACCCTGACCGACGACCGCGACACGGCGCGCTCGACCATCTCCTACTTCGCGCGACGCGACGACGCACGCCCCGCGCAGGGCAATCAGGTCGCGCTCGAAGAAGTGCTCGCGCGCCGCGGCTACAGCGTCGGCCAGACGCGTCTGGCCGACGGCGGCTTCGAGAAGAAGACGCGCTCGTCGTTCGGACTCTTCGGCGAGATCGTCTCACGCCTCGCGCCGCGCTGACGGAAGGCGCTGCCTGCTTGATTTATTATGGGCGGTGGGGGTCGTTCACTGCTCGACGGTGTTCGGGTCGAAAGGGTGTTCGTTTAAGACGGCGCGCATGTTCACCTGCCCGAAGAGGGTTTCGAGGAAGGCCACGAAGCGGTGGAGCGTCTGCGACAGATCGGGGAGCGCGCGCGCCGCCTCGACCTCTTCCCAGAAGCGTTCCAGAGGCTCCCAGTCCTTGTACATCAGGTAACGCTGGCTCCCCTCGCGAAACTCGCTCAGTTGTCCGAGGAGCAACGACGGCTCAAACTTTTCGCTCTCGGCCTCAGCCCGGCGCACCATCTTGATGAGTCCCCAGAGTTCGCTCCTGAGTGTGAGCGACTGTTCAAGCTTGGTCTGGAACGAGGGGAAGAGTTGCCTGCCGTCGAGCGTCGGGTCGAAGCTGCGCGCGAGCGCAACGACCGACTGGCGGTAGCAGTCGCGCAGAAGCCCGTTGGCGGTTTCCAGCTTCGAGTAGACCTGCGGCGTCTGGCGCAGCGCGCAGACTCCGACCAGCTCGTGCTCGAACAACTTGCGTAGTTCCATCCTGATGGCGTAGGCCGTGCCGTCGAGTAGCTCGCGGGCCGACGGCTCCACATCTTCGACGCGCAGCGCACGCCCCTCGATGAAGTCCAGAAGCGCGCGCGTCTCTTCGTGGACGAGCGCGAAGACAGGGAGCAGGCGCTTGAGCTGCGCGTCGCCGACGAGTGAGCCTTCCACGAAGCGCAAAAGTTCGAGCAGGCGCGCGAAGCCGTCGAAGATGACGGCCATGTCGTCGCCCAGTTCGTCCGGCTTGAGCCGGTGCGCGAGAGCGTCGAGCGGCTCAAGCGAGCCGGGAGCGCCGCGTGCCTCTCCCGCCGCGACGATCAACGCCGCCGCATCCGAGCGCCTCAACTCGCGCTCGAAGACGCGCCCCAGACCAGACCAGCCGCCGACGCCGACCGAGGGCGATTCGAGCATCGCCTCGCAGAGCTTGCACGCGTCTCTGAGGGCGTCGGCGAGGTCGCCCAGAGAGTCCTTCGCTCCCATGAGTCCCGCAACCCCTGCCCGGCCCGTAGACGACGAGAGGCCGTCCTCGGCCTCGTCCGCCTCACCATGCGTGCCCGGCGGAATCTCGTCGCGCTCGACGCCGCCGAGGAGATGCAGGCAGCGCATGAGCGCGTCGCGCACGATGCGCGTCTCGGGCTTGAAATTGCGCGTCTGGATGTTGGCGCGCTCGGCCTCCGTGAGCGGGTGATTGGCGTGGTTGAAGTAGCTGCGGACGGCGCACAGCCACACGGCCAGCTCGCGCGCCGGAGGAAACTGCTCGTCTGGTGTGTGCTGTTGAGCCTGTTCGTTCACACGAGTTTGCGCCCGCCCGGCCCGCACCCTCCGACCAGTTTCAAAACGCGCGGACAGACTTTAGAATGAAAACGCCGGAGCGCCTGAAGCGTCCGAAGTCGAGAGCGAAACAACACGCCCCCCGGTGATTCTAAACAGTTAAGCCGCGGCGGGCAAAGTTTTTCGTCGGCAACATCAAACGTCGCGCGCGCCGCGAGAGAGCTACGAATGGGAGGGCGGGACGGTTTTGCCCCACAAATAATGACCGAACCTTCAGAGCTTTTAGTCGCCACCAGCAACGAGGGCAAGGTCAGGGAGCTGGCACAACTCTTTTCAGACCTGCCGCTGCGCCTGCGCCTGCTCAAGGAGTTTGACGGCATCCCCGAAGCCCTGGAAACCGGCGCGACCTTCGCTGAGAACGCCGTGCTCAAGGCGACACACTACTCCGCGCGGAGCGGGCTGCTGACGCTCTCGGACGACTCCGGCCTCGTCGTTGACGCGCTCGGCGGCAGGCCCGGCGTCTACTCGGCGCGCTACGCGGGGCCGCAGGCCACTTACGCCGAACGTATGAGCAGACTCCTCGAAGAACTGGCGACGACGCGCGACGAGGAGCGCCGCGCGCGCTTCGTCTGCGCCATCGCGGTCGCAGACCCTTCGACCGGCGAGGTCAAAACCTTCGACGGCGTCTGTGAGGGATGCATCGCGCACGCGCCGCGCGGCACGCACGGCTTCGGCTACGACCCCTTGTTCGTGCCCGAAGGCCGCGCGCTGACTTTCGGCGAACTGCCCGACGAAATCAAACGAGACATCAGCCACCGCGCCCGCGCGCTCGCCAAAGCCGCCGCCTTCCTCGCCGAACGCTTCAACGTACACGGCTTGACCAGCGAGCGAACAGGTCTTTAGAATGCCGACAGTCAAGCTTTAACCATTGAAGTCTCACGCTTGAAAGTCGGCGGGGCGTAGCACAGCCTGGTAGTGCGCTCGGTTTGGGACCGAGAGGCCGGGGGTTCAAATCCCTCCGCCCCGACTCTTCTCACATTCTCAGTTCTCCGGGGTCAACCGATCTATCGCCGCTACTTTGTGCAAGCCTCGCCAGCTTCGACCGGGACGGGCACGCTCGCCGTCAACATTTATTTTTTGAGGAGACCGAAACGATGAAACGTCGGGTCATTTTTTTTCGGGTCAACTATCTCTTGCTCGCCGCGTTGCTGCTGGCGGCTTCTGTCAACGCTTTCGCTGACGTTGCCATTCGTAAACCGGACAAGCTGCCGAAAAGCTCGTCCTTCACCACGGGGATGAAGGTCTCGCCGGACGAGAAGGCGACGGAAGCCAGGCTCTTGATACCGCGCGACGTGTGGCAGCAGATGAGGGCCGGTCTGGACGGCGACGACACGAAGGCTGCCGCGCTGACCTCCTTCAATCCGGGCGGCGCGCAAACCGTGATGGCGGGCCTCTTTCTTTCGCTGGCCCTCACCTTCGGCGGCCTGTGGCTAGTGCGCTCGCGCGAGCGTGCGGTGAAGTTCGGGCCTGCCGCGCTCTGCCTCGCGGCGCTCATGCTCTGCGGCGCGGCGGCCCACGCGGTCTTCGCCAACGCCGGCCCGCCGCCCGCTGCGCGTTCGCTGACCTCGAAGATTCTGACTCAGGACTTGCAATGGTGGGGCGCATACGGACAGGTCAAGGTCGAAGTCACGGACGACGTTGATCGGATCACGCTCGTCCTGCCGAAGCAGAAACAGGAACAGCCCAGGTAGGACGCGAGGCGACCCGATGCAGGAGATCGCACACGTCCCCGCGCAGTTACGACCGAAGCGCAACGCGGCTTTCGAGTCGCGCTTCGCCCTGCCTTTCTTCGGCTTCTGCGTGCTGGCCGCGCTGCTCGTCAGCCGTTGGCCGCTCCAACTCTCAATCGCCACGGTCTTCCTCTTCGCGGGGCCGCACAACTGGATGGAGTTTCGCTTCTTCCTCGCGCGCATGCCCGCGCGCTGGGGCAAGTCGCGCCCTTTCTACGCGGTCGGACTCGGCGGGGTGGCGGCGCTGACCGCGGGCTACATTCTCCTCTACGCGCTCGGCCAGACCTGGTACTTGAGCGAAGCAGGCTGGACGGCGGGCGCAGCACTCTGGACGACGGCGCTGCTGCTGTGGCTCTGCGCGCTCGTCCACCTGCGCGCGCGGCAGTTGCGGCGCGACCGCTCGTGGGTCTTCGCGTTGGGCTTCGCGCTGTGCGCCGCCGCGTGGCTCGCGCCGGCGTGGTTCGGCCTCGCACTCGTTTACCTTCACCCGCTCGTCGCGCTCTGGTTCTTAGACCGGCAGCTCAAGCGCACGCGCCCACGCTGGCGCGGCGCGTACCACCTCTGCCTCGCCGCGCTGCCGCTGATACTCGTCCTGATGTGGACTCAGCTCGCGCACGCGCCGAACCTCTCCGACGAATCGGCTCTCACCTGGCGCATCACGCAGCACGCGGGCGCGGGACTTCTGAACGGAGTCTCAAGCCGCCTGCTCGTCGCCACGCACGTCTTTTTGGAAACGATTCACTACGCCGCTTGGCTCGTGGTGATTCCGCTCGCCGGACTCGGCTCGAAAGCCTGGCGAACGGAGGGGATTCCTCTGGCGGCGGTGCGCGGCGGCTGGCCCCGCACGGTGCGCGCGGCGCTCGTCTGCGCGGCGCTCGTCGTCGTCGCGCTGTGGCTCGGCTTCGCCGCCGACTACGTGACGACGCGCGACACCTACTTCACCTTCGCGATGGCGCACGTCCTCGCGGAAGCGCCTTTCCTCATCCGCATGCTTTAGTCCGAGACGAACCCGCGACGTGAGAATGCCGAGGACACAACCTGACCCGAAGGATGCTCGACGCGTGCGTCGCGCCCGCACGCTTGCCGCCCTCTCGGCGAACTCTCTTTTTGTCGCAATGATCTTGGTTCTACTTTGCGCGAGCGCCCTCGGATTTGACATGCCGCGCGAACCGACTTACATAACCCCGGAGGCGACCTACACGACCTCTCGGCCCGGCGACCTCTGGCTCTTTCTCCCGCTCGGCTACCTGCTCAGCGTCGCCGTCGAGACGCCCGTGCTGCTCGTCGGACTCTCCCGGCGTCTGAGCTTTCGTCAGAGACTCTTCGCTGGCCTCTGGCTCACGGCCTGCACCTACCCCGTAGTCGTGCTGGTGATGCCCATCCTCTTCTCAACGCTTCCGCGCTCCACATACCTTCTCGCCGCGGAGACCTTCGCGCCCGTGGCCGAGTGTCTCCTCTTCTGGCTCGCCTTCCGCGAGCGCGCGGGCGCGGGCACAGGCGAGAGGATTCGCAACTTCGCGGTTATCGTCATCGCCAATCTGCTCTCGTTCGGCGCAGGCGAAGTGCTCAACGCGGCCCGCTGGTTCGGCCTGTTCTGAAGATAAAACTCGACGCAGGAATCAAGTGACGACGGTCGGCTCATCCGTGCCGAAGCGCGCTCTCAGTTTGAGAAGGTCGCGGACGGAACGCGTGAGCGGCGCGAGGATTTTTTCGAGGTCGCCGACGCCCCCGTCGTCTCGGAATTGTTCGAGGTAGACGCGCAACGTCGCGCCCGACGTGCCCGTGCCGGAGAGACGCAGGACGACGCGCGAGCCGTCTTCGAGGAAGATGCGGATTCCCTGATGCGAGGTCGTGCTGCCGTCCACGGGGTCTGTGTAAGCGAAGTCGTCGGCGCGCGCGACGCGACTCTCGCCGAGCGGTGTGCCCGCGAGCGGGTGGAGGCTTTCGCGCAAGGAGCCGATCATGTCGGCGGCTGCTGCCGCGTCGAGCGCTTCGTAGTCGTGGCGCTGATAGTAGCTGCGCCCGAACTCGCGCCAGTGGTCGCGGACGATCTCCGCGACCGATTTCCCGGTTGCCGCGAGAATCGAGAGCCAGGTGAGCACGGCCCACAGCCCGTCCTTCTCGCGCACATGGTTCGAGCCGGTGCCGAAGCTCTCCTCGCCGCAAATGGTTGCCAGCCCCGCGTCGAGAAGATTGCCGAAGAACTTCCAGCCCGTCGGCGTCTCGTAACAGTGAACACCCAACTTCGCGGCGACGCGGTCAACCGCCGTGCTCGTCGGCATCGAGCGCGCGACGCCTGCGAGTCCTTCGCGATAACCGGGGATGCTGCTCGCCGCGTGCTCGGCGATGACGGCCAAAGAGTCGCCGGGCGTGACGAAGAAGTCGCGACCGAGAATCAGGTTGCGGTCGCCGTCGCCGTCGCAGGCCGCGCCGAAGTCGGGCGCATCCTGAGCACTCATGCGCGCGACGAGTTCGGAGGCGTGGACGAGGTTCGGGTCTGGATGATGGCCGCCGAAGTCCGGCAGCGGCTCTCCGTTGATGACCGTGCCGGCGTGCGCGCCGAGTCTCTCCTCGATGATGTGGCGTGCGTATGGGCCGGTGACGGCGCTCATCGCGTCGAACATCATGCGGAAGCCGCCACGGAAGAGGGCGCGCAAAGAGTCGAAGTCGAACAGCTCTTCCATGACCGCCGTGTAGTCTTCGAGCGGGTTGATAACGACGACCTCGCAGCCGCCGACGCGCGTGCTCCCCTGCCGGTCGAGGTCAATGTCCGCGTGTTCGAGCGTGCGGTACTCTCTGATGGTCTGCGTCTCGTCGTAGATGCGCTCGGTCACGGATTCGGGCGCGGGGCCGCCGTTGCCCGTGTTGTACTTGATGCCGAAGTCCTCTTCAATGCCGCCGGGGTTGTGGCTCGCGGAGAGGATGAGTCCGCCGAAGGCTTGGCGGCGGCGGATGACCGCCGAGACAGCGGGCGTCGATAGGATGCCGCCGCGACCGACGAGCAGGGAGCCGAAGCCGTTGGCGGCGGCCATGCGGATGATCGTCTGGATGGCCTCGCGGTTGTAGAAGCGCCCGTCACCGCCGACGACCAGCGTCGCATCGCGGAAGCCTCCGGCGGCGTTGCCGCGCACGGCGTTGAAGACCGACTGCACGAAGTTCTCAAGGTAGCGGGGCTGCATGAAGACGCGCGTTTTCTTCCTCAATCCCGAAGTACCCGGTCGCTGCCCCTCGAACGGCGTCGTCGAAACTGTCTGCGCGCTTCCCTCACGTATCGGAGTCAAGGCTCGCCCCCTTCGTGCTCTGAATGAAGTTTATTGTGCGGACAGTTTATGCCGTTCTTCGCCGTGAGGCAAAACGTAAAACAGAACCGCGGGCGGTAAAGCGACTGCCTTTGAGCCTCGTCAACGGCGAGACGGTCTACAAACTCCACCACTCTTCTCAAGCGGCACCGAAACCGGCATGCAGTCGTCGGCAAAGTTTGCTGCTCGGCTGGATGCCGGAAGCTTTCACCGATTGACTAAAACAAGTCGTTGGAACGAATTAGCCGGTCAACCCTGCACCCATACTCCCGCTCCTCCTTCGGGCACTGTCGAGGCGTCGAAACGAAGTTTAAAGGTGTCAGGCTTCTGTTTACCATCGAGCCGTAAAAAAATCTGAAAAAAAAGCGGGGAAATCGGGATTTTTTCGAGACGCAAAGCCACCCCATGTGATATATGTCCTGACGCAAGCTTTTCGATTTCTTCCCGAATTTTCAGGAGGTTGTACACTATCTCATGGCGACGAATGCAGGCAAAAAGCGTATGTCACAGTCCGAAGTGGTCAATCACTTCGCCGAAAAATTCGACATGAAGCGCGCCCAGGTGAAGGAGATTTTTGAGGAACTGGCGAACCTGGCCGCCAGTGAAGTCAAAGGAAACGGCGAGTTCGTCCTCCCCGGCTTCGGCAAGATGGTTCTGTCCGAGCGCAAGGCGCGCGAAGGCCGTAACCCGCAGACGGGCGAAACGATTCAGATTCCTGCCAAAACCGCGCTCAAGTTCCGTTTGAGCAAGGGCATGAAAGACTCGGTGGTTCCCAAGAAGTAGGCGGCGTCTCAAGAGCACGTCATCTTTCTCTGATCCGCGAAAAGACCGCTGGCCGGATTCTGGA
>DATARW010000045.1:0-157578 GCA_036263975.1 Pyrinomonadaceae bacterium | reverse complement strand
CCGGCACGCCGGCGACGAAGAAAACCACGGTCAGCGGCTTCCTCAGCGTGCTCACGCCTTCGTTTCTGCCTTCCTCGGCGAAGAACGGCACAGGCACAAAGTTTCAACTCTTCACGGGCAGCTTCGCGACGAACGACTGCGTCAAGTTCGACGCCAGTGGAAACCTCGTGACCGCGGGGGCGGGCTGCAACTCAGGCACGGTGACGAGTGTCGGCCTGTCCGTACCCGGCGTGATCTTCAGCGTCTCCGGCTCGCCCGTCACCGGGAGCGGCACGCTCACATTTTCGCTGCTCACACAGAGCGCTAACACCATCTTCGCCGGCCCAACGTCCGGCGCTGCGGCCACCCCGACGTGGCGCTCTCTCGTCAATGCCGACATTCCCTCCACTCTTTCGAGTAAGACCCTTGATAACACAAACACAGCCAATTTCAAGGGCACGCTCTTCACGCTTCAGGACGCGACCGATACGACGAAGCAGGCGAGGTTCGATCTGAGCAACATCTCGACGGCGACGACGCGCACGGTCAACATCCCGAACGCGAACTCGACGACCGCGCAAGCAGCCTCAGCAGTCTCACACCAATTCCTGACCTCGATGAGCGCGCAAGGCGTCTTCAGCGCAGCGCAGCCCGCAGCCGCCGATGTGTCCGGCCTCGCCGCCTCAGCCACGACCGACACGACGAACGCGGCGAACATCACGAGTGGCGCGCTGCCGGCGGGGCGGATGCCGGCCTTGACCGGCGACTGCACGACGAGCGCCGGAGCGGTCGCGACCACCTGCACGAAGATTAACGGCGTCGATCAGACCGCGGGCCTGACCGCCTACACGCCGACGGTAACGTGCGGCAGCGGCACGATCACGACGCTCGGTACGGTGTCAGGCGGCTATCAGCAGTTAGGGAAGCTCACATTCCTCTCCGTCTCTGTCGCCATCACCACGAACGGGACTTGCGCCACGGACGTGCGGGTGTCGCTCCCGTTCACGGCCTACTCGACGCGCGAGCAGGGGCTATTCGGCGTGGAGACGCAATCACAGGGCGTGGGCGTGCGCGGCTACATTGCCGCGAGCGGCACCGTGGTGAGAGTCACAAACATGAACCCCACGTCTTACCCCGGCGGCAGCGGCACTACGCTCGTCGTCAATGGTTGGTACGTGGCTCAGTAGTCGGAGGAGTAAAAGAAAATGTCCAAGACACGCATCGTTGATTACGTCCGTGACATCGCCGGCCATCCGCTCTCCGGCAAAATCACCTTCATCCTCACCCAGCAATCGGCGGACGTGCCCGACGGCCTCGTCGTCCCCAGCCCCTCGGTCTCGGCCACGCTTGACCCGACGGGCAAGTTCGACGTGTCGCTCTACCCGGCCACCGACTTCTCGCCCGTGAGCTACTACCAGGTTTACGTGACGAACGGCTCGGGCAATCAAACTTTTCTCGGCCTCTACAACATCCCGTCGAGCGTCGCAATCATCACGCTCGGGCCATACAAGGTCACGGACACTTCCCTGGCCGCACAGTACACTTTCGCCTCGCAGAGTGCAGTCCTGGCGCTCACCTCTACAATCTCGGCGACCACCTTCGCATCCCTTCTGTCCTCTTCGACTGACCAGAAGATTCAGAAGTACGACTCGGCGTCGGGCGGGCTGAAGGATACGGCGTTGACGGAGAGCGCCCCTCAGATCACTTCGACGAAGAAGATCGTCGCGCCCGCCTTTGAAGGCTCAGGCGCGGGGCTGACCGGCATCGGCACCGGAACAGGGGGCGTCATCAACACCGGCTCGACGACGATAGGGGCCGACTCGGACTCGGACGGCGTGGGCAGGGTGTCGCTTCAGACGCGCGGCGTCGAGCGAATCGGCGTCGAAAACAATGGTGACATCACCATCCCCGGCACGCTCAGCGTTGGCTCTATCTCCAGCTCCAGCGGCTCGCTCAGCCTGGCTGTCCACGATAAGGGCGGCGCGGCCTTCGACATCAGAGCTTATGGTGCGGTCGGCGACGGCGTGACGGATGACACCGTGGCCATCAGGAATACGCTCACGGCGGCGAACGCGGTCGGCGGACGCTTGCGATGCCCGGCAGGCCGCTACCTCTACGGGGGCGGCGTAACCGAAACTTTCCTCTTCCACAATGCCATTGATATAGATGGAGACGGCGAGGACTCGACGGTCTTCGTGCGAAAGACTTCGAGCGTCGCCATCCCCAGCTTCCGCTACAAGCCGGACGGCTCGACAACTGTCACACGCGGCTTCCGCATGAGCGGGATAGGCTTTGAAGACCAGGCATCGGGCGGAGCTTCGCACTTTATCCTCGACGTGACGGGCGGAGTCATCTTGGCGAACTTTCGGATGAGCGATTGCCACTTCCCCGCGGGGACGGCCAGCTACTCGGTTGCCGTCAACAACCCCGGCCCCGCCATGGACGGCGTTTTCGACGGCCTCTTCACAAACGTCTTTTTTGGTGAGGGCATCAACCTCACGTATGCTGGCGACACGCTCACGTTCATCGAGTGCGTCTTTCCGGGCACACTCGGCATCATCGCCCAACTACTCGTCGGCGCGACGACTCTCCTCTTCCAGTCCTGCGCGATCACGGCGAAGGGCGGCGTGCAAATCTACGACGGGTTACAAATCACCTTCCTCAATACCATTATTGAGATGGATCAGGCCGGTTCGTCAGGTGGTGCTGGTGGGGCGGTGGTCTATATCGTCGGAGGGACGGGGACGATAGACAATATCAATTTCGAGAACTGCCCCATCTCCGTACTGGCCGGTAACACTCTCGACGGCGTGCTCATTGCCGGCAACGTGAACATGGCGAGCTTCGAGCGGTTGCGGTTCGTCAACCCGGCGGGCAAGTACGGCGTCAAGTTGAGTGGGTCAAACATCACCAATACGTGGTTCAATTACGCCACGAACATGCAGAGGGGCGCGGGGGGATTGCTCAACAATCTCTCGGACTCGATGTTGACCTCTCCCATGCGCGTGATCGGTGGTAGTTTGCGCATCTTCGCCGCCTCTGCCCCTCCGAACGGCCTCGTCACGGGTTCGGTCGGCGACATGTGCATCAACGTCAACGGCGGCGCAGGCACCGTCCTGTACGTGAAAGAATCAGGCGTGAACACCAACACAGGTTGGGTTGGAAAATAAAGACAACACGGACAGCTATGCCTTCACCCGAGCGCCCTGCGGTACTCGGCCAGAACCTGCTCCCTGATCTTCGCACCGTCGCACCTCTCGGCGACGGTGCGACGGTTTATCTCGGCGGCGCGGTCAACAATCGAGTCGAAGCGCAGCGCCGAACAGAGTGCCTCGCCAACCTCCTCCGGGTTCATCGGGTCTCGGATGACGAAGGCCGTCTGACCGTCCTCCACCCACTCGCACGCGCAGCCAGTACCGGACTGGACGGGGAAGGAACCCATCAGCATTGCCTCGATCAGCGACGTGGAGATGCCGTCGCTGATGCTCAAGCCTATGGAGACGCGCGAGGCGGCGTGGAGTTTCAGCATCTCTTCGTGCGTGCAGGGTGGCACCACGCGCAGGCGCAGGTCGGCGGCGTACAGTCGCGCGCAGAATTGCATCTCCTCGTCCGCCACGTAAAGCGCCAGTTCGTAGTCGCGTAGCTCATTGCCGGCGCGGCGTAGCGCGGCGAGTGCGGTCTGCGCGCGTCCGGCCCAGCTCTGGTAACCCTTGAGAGCCACAACGCGGCGACGCGACGGCGGCACGAACGGCTCGCGCAGCCACCTCTCTACGTTGAGACCGCCGCCGACGGGGATGATCGGCCATTCCACCCCCCGGAACCCGAACTTCCGCGCCAGCGCCAGGTCTCGGTGGCACTCGCAGTGGTAGAAGTCGCATGACTCCATCACGGCCCTGATGCGGGCGGCGTGCTCCGGCAGCCTGCCGAAGAGCGAGATGTCCGAGCCCCAGTTGCTCACGACCCATGGCGGGAAGGAGTCCGACAGCGTCTTCGCCTTGAGCGTGAGGTAGCCGCCGTGCTGTATCTCCATCGAGTGGACGACATCGGGTCGCGTCTCGCAGACGAGCCTTGCCAGGGCGGCGGCGTCGCCCTCGTGGACGGGCATTTTAAGGTCTTCGTGCTGCTGCCCCTCTGCGGAGGCGAAAAGCTCGACATGCCACTCGCTGCCATGGAGCTGCGAAACCCAGCGTGCAGTGTGGACGCTGAAGGGAAAGGCGACGAAAAGGACAGTCGGGCTTCTCATGCTTTAAGCGTCCGTGAGGATGTATTCGCCTCTGTTATGCAGGACGTGGTAAACGCGCGCGCCGGCGAAGCCGTTCTCCCCGGCCTCGCGCCTCGCCTCGGCTTCGCTGTCGCCGCTCCCGACGACCACGGCTTCACCCTCGGAGTAAACTAAGGCCACCCACCCGTTCTCATACTCTTTTAAGTCTTGCCTCACATTACCCTCCTTACTCCCGCGTCGCAGCCGAGGTGGAGTTTCAGTCCCCGACCGAGCGTTTCTTTAGAGGCCCGTGCGATGTATATCACGGGGCGGCAACTTTTGATAGCAGCTGGCTTCCGGAGTTTTCGACTATGTCAATGTGCAATTCTGCTCATCATCGTGAATCGAAACTCTCAAAATATCGTGTTTGCGCGCATAACGCCCGCGGTCACGGCGCATACCTCTTGGTCAGTCACCGGCAGCTTCGTCATCCACTGCGTAGGCAATCCCAACTAGGAGAATGATGAGACGTTAGATGATGTGAAGGAAACTGAGCGCGAGATAGGCGAGCAGTAAGGATGCCGCCAACGCGACGTAGAATCGCAAAGGCGGAGAAACACTGCGGCAGTGGGGGCAGCGGAAAGCTGTGCGGTGAATCCGGTTTCCGCAAGTGCGGCAGTATCGTTTACTCGTCTTTACCATCGCTCGCCTTCCCGCCTTAATCGAATCAGTATAATCTACCCTCACCGTAAAACCTGCCTGCCATGTCCCTGTAGGCGTAATACTGACCTACCACGTCATACGCGACCGTCAAAACGCATAGCACGTAGAACAGCAATCGCCCGCGCCTGAAAGATTCCGGAACGTAGACGAAGGTCAGGTAGAATCCTGATAGCAGGACGGGGTAGAGGTGACGCCCCTGTGCGAAGAAGGAGTTGTCCGACACGACGTAGAGAAAAAAGAGTCCGAGGATGAACAGAAGGTGGTAAGTGACCAGGGGATTGTCGAGCACTGACCTCCATCGTCGGCGGAGCGCCACGCAGACCAGAACGAACAGGGCCATCGTAACGGCTATTTCCGCAAAGTAGACAACCGCCTGTACTCTCTCTGACCTGATGATGAGCGGCGTGTCCGCCCACCCGAACCACCCGAACCAGCTCCGAAAGGCATCCCCTCCGAAGTAAAAATCACGCAGGGCCAGGAGTGTGTTATAGGGCCACTGGCCGACGGACGCCCGCCGGAAGTGGTTCTCGGTCGGAAGCCCGACGTAGAGTTGAATCAGGGCGCAGAGAGGCACGGGGATGAAGACTTTGAAGAGGGCTTTGCGCCCCGCGCCTTTGCGCCACAGATAGATGAGTACAGCGCACAGACACGCCGCGCCGGTGTGATATTTCGTGATAAACAGCAGCCCCAGGACTAATCCTGTCATCCACGGCTTCTCTTTGAGGGCGAGGTAGATGGCAAGCAGTGACAGTGTGAGGCAGAGGTTGTCGGGCTGCACCGATGACGAGACGGCGGTGGTCAAAGGGAAGAAGGCCAATAGTGCAACGACGGCCAGAGATTTACCTTCCGTCACGTCCAACCTTCTGAGCACTAAGTACGAGAGGACGAGGCTGACGGCCAGAAGTAGAACAGAGAAGAGGCGGGCCGCGAAGAATAGTTCAACAGGTCTGTCCGGGGAAACGAGCCTCATCCACAGGGCGACCGTCCCGTAATACCCTACAGGGTACGCCGCGAGCATCCACGGGTTATCCCTGCGCTGTGAGTGCTCGACCGCGGGCGCGCGGGCGTCTAGGTCGTGGAAGTAGGCGAGGCTTCCGTACCCTTCAGGCACTTTCTCCTCTGGGTGATACTTGATTCTGGTGAATCCCGTTTCCTGGGCTAGGTATTTCGTGTAGAGGTGTGAGACGCGCTCCCACTCGACGCCTGTTTGAATACTTTCGGCGTTCATCTCTGAAGGCACACCGCCAACCCTCAAGAGTCTACCCGCCGAATAGATCGAGACGGCGTAGTCGAAGTGTGAGTTTTCGTCCGGCTGTTGGAAGGCGGGCACTTTGAAGGCCCAACAGACTACGGGAAAGAGGGAGAGGGTAATTATAGGGAGCAGTTTTTTCATGGTCGTGAAGTCCTCTCATGGTCGTGAAGTCCACGCTGGTCGGAGGGATGCTACCAGAAGGTAGAGCAGATTAGAAGAGAAAAAGGGGCAGCGGTGATTCTAGTTCACCGCTGCCCCTTTTTTCGCCCCGCCCGAACAAAAAAGGGGCACATTATTTGGAGAGGATTTACAAGCTACTTGTTTGCAACATTTGACGCGCCCACGTACTCCCAGTGCCACGGCTCATAATAATAAGGCCGGAATCCGAAGCGGTCGGCGTTGCGGACGAGCCAGCGGTACACATTCGTCTGGACTTGGACGGCGCGGTTCGCGTCCTTCGTCTCCACGGGTTCGCCGCCGACGTAGAGGTCGAGCGCGCGGCCCGTGAAGTGTGGGCTGTTGACGGCCAGCCCTGCGCGGCCTGAGTTGGGCGACTGCCGGCGCAACTGCTCCTGATACTCGCGCGGGCGGAACGCCGAGACGATCTTGAGGAACTTCTCTTCGGGCGCAAGCTCGCCCGCCGTCGTGCGCTTGAGGTTGAGCGAGGGGTCGGCTACGGCTGCCGCGATCATGCGTTTATAGGCCGCGTAAGTTTCGTGCTCGACCTGGCGCAGTTCGTCGGGCCGCGACGTGTCGTAGAAGTCTGAGGTGGGCGCGACCATGAGCTGGTCGGGCCGCGCGTAGGTCTTGTCCTTCAGGCGCGCGCCCTGCCACGCCGAGACCATCTGGTAGAGCGTCTGGTCGTCGAGCACGCCGCTCGGCGCGAGCGTCGTCGCCCGCTGCCAGCGCGCGAGCGCAGAGGCGAAGCCGCCCGTGGCCGAGTCCGTGTCCGTCCCGATCAGGCGTGAGATGAGCGGCTCGTAGATGTACCAGCCGCGCTGCTGCTTGCCGCCGAACGCCCAGTCGAGTTCAAACTTGAGCGCCGAGTTGCGCGAGGCCGCGGCAGCGAAGAGGGTCGCGCTCCCTTCCGAAGCGTCGGGCGCGGCGGGTGTTGTCGCAGGCGAGACGCGGCGCTCGCGTATCGCCGCGGTCGGTTGCAGGCCCGGCTCGGCGGGCTGAGTCGTCGAAGCCTTCGAGCTTAAAGCCGACTGGCCGTGGCCCGGCTTCGCGGCGAAGGCCGCCAGCGCCAGCAGCGCCGCCAGCGCCAGCGAGAACACGACGAGGTGAATCTTCTTTTGCTTCATCCTTAAAATGACGAACCGGAATTTTAACGAACCGAAAAAAAATGAACTTGGGGTGAGGTTGAATGCCCCGCGAACAAAATATCAGATGCCGTCGCACGCGTCACGGTTCGACGCACGACGTGAATTTTTGCGCGCCCCTGCCGGTACGTTTAACCTTCCGCCATTCGTCCGCGAACTTTACGGTCAGGCTGCACGACCGGAGAGCCGCGACTCTGCTAAACTAACGTCGCCGGGGCCGAACGCCGACAGACAGGAACGAGCGAGCCTCGTCGTCCGTCAGGATAATTCTCGAATCTTTCAAGCACACGGAGATGTCAGGATGGCTCTTGAATCGAACAGCGCGGCGTGCGTGTCGCCTACGCTCGTCTTTGAACTCGACAACGGCGGCAGCTTCACCTTCAACTTCCAGATGAACGGTCGCCTGACGGTCATCGGATTTCAGGAGGGCCGCGCCGTCACAGGCTCGCTCACAGAGGAGCAGGCCGGTGAACTGCGCGATGCCATCTCCGAGTACATACACAAGAGACAAGGATGAAGGCGGAAGGAAAACGGAAGCCCGGCAGCCGCGCTTTCATCCTTCCGCCTTCCGCCTTCATCCTTTCACTTGACCCTTCGCGCGCGCGGGGGGCAAGATTTCAGCGTATGCTTTACAGAGTACCCGCCGCGGCGTCGCCCGCACGCGTTCTCCGGCATGGAAAATCGGTCTGCTCCGTCCTGATTCTGGCGGCGCAGTTCGTGTGCGCGCCGCAGCCTGTGCGCGCGCAGAACTTCGCGCGCGAGGTGGATGCGCCGGGGAAGCTGGAGCTGCGCGTGAAGAACCGCACGGGGCGCGTGACCGTGGTCGCCGCCGACGCTCAGAAGAACGTCTCCATCAACGCGACCTCCGCCGCGGGCCTGCCCGTAGGCGAAAGGGATGTGCGCGTCGAGTCGGGCGCGGGCGGCGTCTCAATCGAGGTCGAGCGCGAGGGCGCGGGCCGCGCGCCTGCGGGCGGGAGGAAGGTGACGCTCAGCCCCGCGCAGGTGGAGCGCGAACGCATTGACGTGACGGTGCGCGTGCCCACGCGCACGCGCGTCTTCGTCGAGACCGAGGCGGGCGCGGTGGACGTTTTAGGAAACGTCTCGGACGCGACCGTTAAGACTGACACCGGCACAATCCGCGCCGACGTTCCGCTCGACGCGCTGCGCTACAGCTTTCGCTGGACGCTCAGCCGCCCGCGCTTCTTCAGCGAGGTCGAACTGCCCAAAGTGAAGTCGAAGCGCGGCGGCGAATATGAAATCGCGGGGCGCTTCGGCGACAAGGAGGCGAATGAGGAGACGCGCGTCCGCCTCGACCTGGAGACGGCGCGCGGCGTCGTGCTCTTCGGCGTCAAGGACGAGGCCGAGGTGCCCGCAGACCTGCGCGAGCGCCCGCTCACAGAGGCCGCGCGCGCCATCATCCGCAGCGGCGACGCCGAGCTGATTGATACCGTTCGCAAGGTCGCGCCCCGCCTCGTCGGCGAATATGCCGAGACCCTGCCGCAGCACACCGGCTCGCCCTCGTTCTCCTCGCGCGCGAACCCCTTCGACGTGAAGACGAGCGCGGGCGCGAGCCTCGCGCGCGTGCAGGCGCGCGTCACCGACCACAACGGGCGGGCCATCAGTGACCTGACGGCGAGGGACTTCACGGTCGTCGAAGACGGATTGGAGCGGCCCGTGCGCGACGTGCAGCCGACAAGCGCGCCCTTCAACCTCATCCTCCTGCTCGACGTGTCGGGCAGCGTCGAGGAGCGGATTGACTTCATACGCAAGGCCGCGCTCTCCTTCCTCAACACAGCGGGGCCGCAGGACCGCATCGCCATCATCAGTTTCCGCGACGACGTGCAGCTCGTCTCCGACTTCACCTCCGACCGCCACGTGCTCACGGAGAGAATCAAAGACATCCAGGCGGGCGGCGCGACCGCGCTCTACGACGCCCTCGGCTATTCGCTCGTTGACACTTTGAAGCCCCTGCGCGGCGAGCGCACAGGCATCGTCATCCTCTCGGACGGCGACGACAACCGCTCGTTCCTCTCGTTCCCCTCGATACTCGACACCGTCTACGAGACCGGCGCGATCATCTACCCGCTCTATCTGCCTTCGGGACTCATCCCCGCGGGGAGCGCGGCGGCGGCGGAGACGACGCTCGACCCGACGCGCTCGCGCTTCCTCGAACTCACCTCGCGCGCAGACGCGGAGGGGCGCAAGCTCGCTGAAGTTTCCGGCGGGACTTACTACCACATCACGCGCCTCGAACAGTTGCAGCGGGCTTACGACGACGTGGCCGCGCAGCTCCGCACCGCCTACACCATCACCTACGAGGCGGGCGCTGGCTCGCGCCGCGACTCGCGCGTGCACGTCCGCGTCGCGCGCGACGGCGCGTCCGTGCGCTTGAGTCCCGCGGTCGGCGTGGCACAGGCGACGACGAACCCGACCGCCGCGCCTTGAAGGATGAAAATCCCCCGCCGAAAGTTTCAGCGAACAAGGGGGCGAAATGTTTCTCCCGTATTTTCTTGAACGCATCCGACGCGTCGTCCAAAGCAGAGGCGCAGAGTTGGCGCGGAGGAATTCAGATTTGAAATTTCAAATTTCAAATCTGAGATTGAAAATTACCTCCGTGTCCCCTCCGCGTCCGTTGCGCCTCTGCTCTGAAGAGAGGCTGCGCCGCGCGCAAGTCGGAATCAAAGCGACCGGCATCGCCCAGACACTTTTATTCCTGGCCCTGCTGTCATGCGCGACCCACGCGCAGACGAACGTCACACCCACACAAACAACTCGGCAGCCTGCCGCGCAACAGACCCCGACTCCAACATCCACGCCGTCTCCGACTCCGACGCCCGCACCGACCCCTGCGCCCGCCGACGGCGAGGCGGTCGAGCGCATCGAGTCGGACGCGACGAACCTGCTTTTGACGGCGAAGGACTCGAAGGGGCGCTTCGTCACGACGCTCCGGCCCGAAGACGTGCGCGTCCTCGAAGACGGCGTCGAGCAGAAGGTCTCGCTCTTCGAGCGCGAGACGGACGAGCCGATCTCACTCGCGCTGCTCGTGGACACCTCCGCCTCGCAGGAGAAGGTGTTGGGCGAGGAGCAGGCGGCGGCCAGCGCCTTCGTCCGCACGGTTCTGCGCCCCGGCAACGACTCGGCCTCCGTCGTCTCCTTCACAGGCATCACGCGCCTCGACCAGCCGCTCACCAAAGACCCCGAACGACTCCTCGCCGCCATCGGTCGTTTGAAGGTCGGGTACACGGCGGACAACCCCGTGTGCAGGGACGAGCAGGCGTCCGAGCAGGATGTGCTCCGCTGCCGCACAGGGGTCTGGGACAGCATCGTCCTCTCGATAGGCGAGGTGCTCTCGAAGACTCCCGAACGGACGCGCCGCGCCATCATCCTTCTCTCGGACGGCGACGACACGAGCAGCCGGGTGCGCATCTTCCAGGCCGTCGAGTACGCCGTGCGCCACGACACGGTCGTCTATTCAATCGGCATCCGCGACCGCCACTTCCGCGAAGGCGAGATGCGCCGCGACTTCCTCCGCGACATCTCCGAGCAGACGGGCGGTCGCGCCTTCTTCCCCAAAGACACGGAAGACCTCGCCGCCGCCTTCGCGCAGATCGGGGACGAACTGCGCTCGCAGTATCTCATCTCCTACACGCCCACGAACCGCTCGACCGACGGCACGCTCCGCAAGGTGCAGGTCGAGATCGCCAACCCTGAGCTACGCAAAGAGAAACTCCGCCTCTTCTACCGGCAGGGCTACTACGCAAGGATGAAGGCGGAAGGCGGAAGGCGGAAGGAATCGCAGTGAGAGTTGAGCGACCACCGTTAAGACCGAGCGACGGACGCCGCGCTTTCATCCTTTCGCCTTTCGCCTTTCGCCTTTCGTCTTCATCCTTGATTTTCCCTCCTTCATCCTTCATCCTTCCGTCTTACTATGTCACGCCCCCTGCTCATGTCCCTGTTCGACGATGCGGAGCGCCGACCGCTCACCGTCTCGGAGCTGACCTCGCAGGTGCGCGGCACGGTTGAGAACCGCTTCGCGTCCGTCTGGGTCGAGGGTGAGATTTCCAACTTCCGCGCCGCCCCGTCGGGCCACTGGTACTTCACCGTCCGTGACGAGGGCGCGCAGCTTCGGGCCACCTGCTTCCGCGGCGTCAACTGCCGCATCCGCTTCCGCCCTTCGGACGGGCTGCTGGTGCGTGTGCGCGGGCGCATGACCGTCTACGAGCCGCGCGGCGACTACGAGCTGTTGGTCGAGGCGCTCGACCCCGTGGGCGCGGGCGCGCTGCGCGTCGCCTTCGAGCAGTTGAAGGAGAGGCTGGCGGCTGAAGGTCTGTTCGACGAATCCTTGAAGCGCGAGTTGCCGCTGTTGCCGCGGCGCATAGGCATCGTCACAAGCCCCGCGGGCGCTGCGCTGCGCGACATCATCCGCGCCGTCGAGCGGCGCACGCGCACCGTCAGCCTCCTCGTCGCGCCGACGCGCGTGCAGGGCGAGGGCGCGGGCCGCGAGATCGCCCGCGCCATACGGACTTTGAACGAGCACCACCTGCGCGCGCTCGACGAGGGACGGGCAGAGGAGTGCGTTGACGTAATCATCGTGGGCCGGGGCGGCGGCTCCAGCGAAGACCTCTGGGCGTTCAATGACGAGGAGGTTGCGCGCGCCATCCGCGCGTCGGTCGTGCCGGTCATCTCCGCGGTCGGGCATGAGACCGACTTCACCATCTCCGACTTCGCGGCGGACGTGCGCGCCGCGACCCCGACCGCCGCAGCCGAGATCGTCGCGGAGCGCGAGGACGAAATCGCCGGGTACCTCGAACGACTCACGCACGGCCTCTTCAACGCGGCGCGCTACCGCGTCATCGGCGAGAGGGCGCGCGTGCAGGAGACGGCGATGTCGCCGGGCTTCGACGAGGTTCGCATGCGCCTGCGCGTCGCGCGCGAGGAATCCGACGCGGCGCGGCGCGGCCTCGAACGTCGCATCGTCGAGTTGACGGCGCGCGCGCGCCGGAGGCTGGAAGTTGCCGCGCGCCGTCTCTCGCCCGCGCGCATGTCTTCGTCGGCTGCGCGTGCGCGCGTGCGCCTGACGGCGGCGGGCGCGGGGCTTGAGTCGGCGTCGCGCGTGCGTTTGGAAGAAGCGCGCTCGCGTCTGGCGGTCGCCGCGGCGTCGCTCGACGCGATGTCGCCGCTCGCCGTCTTAGGCCGCGGCTACGCGCTCGCGCACAGTGAGCGCGGCGAGATTCTGCGCACGTCGCGCGCGGTGCGGGCGGGCGAGCGCGTGCGCGTGCGTCTGGCGGAGGGCGCTCTGCGCTGCCGCGTGGAAGAGGTCGAGGGGGAGGAAGTAAGGGGATGACGCAGCCTCCGAGGGGGCGCGGCGGGAGAAGCCGCATCGTCATAGACGTGGCGCGCGCGCAGGCCGAGGCGCAGCAGCAGCGCAAGCGCCGACGCTTCGGACGCGCCGGTCGCCTGCTTTCAATCACCGGCCTCGTCGTCGTCGCCGTCGTCCTCTTGCTGCTCGTCGGCGGCTACCTCTGGTGGCGAAGCTTCGAGCGGAGTCCGGCCTACAGCCTCGCGCTCCTCGTTGACGCGGCGCAGCGCGACGACAAGCAGGAGGTCGAGTCGCTGCTTGACCCAGACCAGATCGCGCAAGGGTTCATCCCGCAGGTCATCAACAAACTGGCGGGCGCAGACTCGCCCGTGCCGCCGCAGGCGCGCGGGCAGCTCACGTCGGCAATACCGCAACTGCTGCCGCACGTGCGCGAGGGCGTGCGCGACGAGATCGCGCAGGAGATAAAAGGTCTGTCGAAGGGCCACACGTCGTTCTTCCTGACGGCGCTCGCCGTGAAGACCGCGGCGGAGGTGAAGGAGCAGGGCGACAAGGCGTCGGTGACGGTCAAAGCGGGCGAGCGGCCCGTCGAGTTGACGTTGGCGCGCAACGGCGAGCGTTGGAAAGTCGTCACGGTCAAGGACGAACAGGTCGCCAACGACATCGCGACGCGGCTGGCTTCGAGCATCCCTGCGTCGCCGCAGCCCGCGCCGTCGTCGGCTCAGACGCATCACCGGGCCGCGCATTGAAGGGGAGCGCGAGTTAAGAGGAATGCCGAAACGAGAACAGACGAAGCGGGCGGCGGCTGCCGAGCAGAACTTCGAGGCGCAGCTCGCATCGCTCGAACGCATCGTGCGCGAGCTTGAGCGCGGCGACCTGCCGCTGGAGCAGAGTCTCGAACTCTTCGAGCAGGGCGTGCGTTTGTCGCGCGAGTGTCAGGAGCGTCTGAACGAGGCCGAGCGGCGCATCGAGGTTCTGCTGCGCGTCGGCGACGGCTCGACAATCGCCGCCCCCTTCGAGGGCGAGGAGCTGGCGGAAGACGAGGGCGAGGCGGATGACGAGAGCGTCTTTTGAAGGGCGCGGCACCGAAGCCCCGACCGAAGCGACGGCCCTTGAGGTGCGCGCCTACTTCGAGCGCGTGCGCTCGCTCGTCGAGTCGAAGCTGGACGAGTTAGTCCCGGCGGAGACGGTCGAGCCGGCGTCGGTTCACGCGGCGATACGATGGAGCCTGCTCGCGCCCGCGAAGCGCCTGCGCCCCGTGCTCGTCTTCGCCGCGGGCGAGGCTTTCGGCGCTCGCGCCGAAAGCTTAATCAGAACCGCCTGCGCCTTCGAGCTGATTCACACTTACTCGCTCGTCCACGACGACCTGCCTGCGATGGACGACGACGACTTGAGGCGCGGTCGCCCGACCTGCCACGTCCGCTTCGGCGAGGCCGCGGCGATCCTCGCGGGCGACGCGCTTCAGGCGTTGGCCTTTCAAACCCTCGCCGAAGACGAAACGCTCGACCCGGAGTTGCGCGTCCGTCTCATCTCTGATTTGGCGCGCGCCGCGGGCACGCCCGAAGGCATGGTCGCGGGCCAGGCGCACGACCTTGAGGCGGAGGCGCGCACGGAAGTCGGCGGCGAAGAACTCGAACTCATACACCGGCGCAAGACCGGCGCGCTCATCGCGGCGGCGGCGCGCGCGGGCGCAAAGGTCGCGCGCGCTTCCACGTTTGAGTTGGAAGCGGTCGCGCGCTACGCGCTCGAACTCGGCCTGCTCTTCCAGATCACCGACGATCTGCTCGACGTGACGGCGAGCGCCGAAGACCTCGGCAAGACTCCCGGCAAGGACGCGCGCGCGCGCAAGGCCACCTACCCCTCGCTCTACGGACTCGAAGCCGCGCGCGAGCGGGCGCGCAAGGTTTACGAAGCGGCCTGCGCCGCGCTCGACTCAATCGAAAGACCGACCGCAACCTTGCGCGCCGTCGCCCGCCTCGTCCTCGAACGCCGCGCGTGAGAAACTCAGAAGTCAGAACGCTGAATGATGAACTAAAAGACAAAGATTTTAGTTCATCATCCAGCGTTCTGACTTCTGAATTAATTGAGGAAGGTGACTTCGCCGTCAACGACGCGTGCGAGATACTCGCCGTCGCGCATGGCCCAGGCGACGCGGCGTCCGCTGCGCGCAAGCTCGGCCCACTCGCTCGACTTCTTCGGGTTCTGCTCGACGAGGATGGCGTCACCGGGAAGCTCGACGTAGCGCAGGCCGGAGCGCGAGAAGCGCCGGACGCCGCGCCCGCCGCCGAACAGCTTCTCGAAGGCGACGAGGATCACGCCGGCTGTCGGGATGTCTTCGTGCTGTCGTTCGTCTTGCGTCAAGGTTGTTCTTTCTCTTCGAGGTTTCCGGCAGTCTTACGGCTGGCCCTGGCCGCCGCCGTGGCTGCCGTCTTTGCGGACGAAGCCTTTGACCGTCTCGATCAGTTCTCTGGAGCGGAAGGGCTTCGAGATGTAGGCGTCGAAGCCCGCATCGAGGACGCGACGGCGATCCTGGTCGGCGGCGAACGCCGTGACGGCGATGCAGGGTATCGAGCGCGTGCGCTCGTCCGAGCGCAGCTCGCGGAGCAGCGCCCAGCCGTCGAGCGAAGGCATCGAGAGGTCTATGAGGGCGAGCGCGGGCGCTTCCTCGCGCGCCGCGTCGAGCGCCTCGCGACCGTTGCGCGCCTCGCGGATCGAGTAGCCCTCGGTCTCCAACATCAGGCGCAGGAGTTCCCGGTTATCGTCGTAGTCGTCTGCGATGAGAATGCTGGCGGGCATCGTCGGGATTTTACGATTCTCGATTGCCGGATTGTTGACGGCCTTTTTCGCCGGCTCGCTTCCGGGCGTCACATGATAAATCAAAAATCGCAAATCGAAAACGGCGGAAAGAGTCTCTTGACACTGCTTCGCCGCGGCGTCCATAATCCTCAGTAGCCTGTGCCCGTGAATTTTCGGGCGCTCGCGGGCGCGGTCGTCAACCCGACTTGGCCGAGCGCGCCCGCGGCGGCGACCCCCCTTTCAAAGCAGGTCTCGCAGCGCCTCGACAAAGTAGCCGTCTAAAATCAAGCCAACGGAGGAGAGAGCAAAAGTGTCCAGTGGAGACTTGGAACAGAGCTTGCGCGCAGACGTGGAGGCTTACGTCGGCGGGCGTCTGAGCGGACTGGAGGAAGAGGTCGAGCGCCTGCGCGGCCAACTCGACGAATCTCTGAAGCGCCTCAGCGAGCGCATGCAGGAGGCGGCGCAAGGAGACCCGTCGCTCGCCGTCGCCATCTCCGACCACCTGCGCCACGCGCGCGACCTCGGCATCGAGGCCGCCGCCTCGGAGTCGGCGCGGGCGCGCGCTTCCTCCGACATCGCGCTCATCAAGGCCGGCGTTGACGAGCTGGACGCGCAGCACACACAGGCCGACGTGCTCAACGCGCTCGTCAACCGCGCCGCCGCCTTCGCACCGCGCGTCGCCTTCTTCGTCGTCAAGAGCGAGCGCGCAACGGGCTGGCGCGCGCGCGGACTCGCCGGCACCGTGGGCGACGACACCGTGCGCGAACTCTCTCTATCGCTTCAGTCCGACACGCTGCTCGGCGAAGTCGTCCACACGCGCTCGACGTGGGCGGGCGAGCCGGGCACGCACGCAGAGGATCACACCATCTACAACCACTTCGGCGGCGAGCCGCCGCAGCGTATGGTCGCCGTGCCGCTGGTCGCGCGCGAGCGGGCCGTCGCCGTGCTCTACGCCGACAGCGCCGGGCAGGACGCCGACGCCGTCAACCTCGAAGCCCTGGAGACGCTCGTGCGTGTCGCCGGAATGTCGGTCGAGCTTCTGGCCTCGCGCCGCGCCCCGCGCGCCGAAGCCGGTGCTGCGCGCCCCGCCGCGCAAGCGCCCGCGCCGTCAGCCCCGCCTGAGCAGCCGCAACCGGAAGAGGCGCGCGAGCCGCAAACACACGAGCCGCAAGCGCCCGCGCCTGAATCGCAAGCCCACGCGCCGCAAGCCCACGAGTCGCAGCCCACGCCCGCCGCCCCCGAAGCCGAGCCGCAACCCGCGCCTTCGTTCGCGCCGGAGCCGCAGGCGGAGCACGAACCCGCGCCGGCACAAGAGCCGCAGCCTTCGTTCGCGCTGACGCCTGAGCCACCTTCTTCGTTTGCGACGACGCCTGAGCCGCAGCCTTCTTCGTTCGCGTCGGCTGACGCTTCAGCCGCGCCTGCGGTCGAGGCATCGGCGTCCGCGGAATCGTCACAGGTCTCGCCACTCGGCGCGTCGCGCCGCTACCGCTCGATGGACATGGACTTCCCCGTCGAAGTCTCCGAAGAGGACAAGCGCTTTCACAACGAGGCACGCCGCTTCGCACGCCTGCTCGTCTCCGAGATCAAGCTCTACAACGAGCAGAAGGTGCGCGAGGGGCGCGACCACGCAGACCTCTACGACCGCCTGCGCGAAGACATAGACCGCTCGCGCCAGATGTACGACAAGCGCGTCCGCCCCGAAGTGTCGAACCGCTACGACTACTTCCACCACGAGCTGGTCAACATGCTCGCCGAGGGCGACCCCTCGAAGCTCGGTGCCGATTACCCCGGCGCTTAGGAAAAGGCAAGCCGCTCTCGCGGAAGGCAAAAGTAAAAAGGCAAAAGTTAAAGCAGAAGGCAGAAGTCGAAAGAGAGTTCCGCGCGCAGCGCGTCATCTCTTTTGCCTTTTGCCTTTTGCCTTTTTACTTTGCTTTCCCTTTGCCTTTTTACTTTTGCCTTCTACGTTCGCGGTTCTGTTTTCGCCTGAAACGTTTATAATCTTTCACGCCCCCTTAACCTGCGCGCGCCGAGCTTGCGAGCGGCGTGCGCGCTTTGCGTCCGTTAAACGAGGGACAATGAAAGACCTGACAACTCGGCCCCGCGGTCAACGCATCACGTTCGTCTCGGCGCTCTGCGCGGCGCTCGCACTCGCGTCGGCGCTCCCGCTCACCGTCGCGAGCTGCCGCACGCAAACCGCGCGTGCCGACGAGCCGGCGGCCTTCGAGCGCCTGCGCCTGCTCACGCGCGGCGGCACGCTGCCCGCCGAGCCGGTCGTTGCGCAGCTCGCCTCCGAATACGCGGGCACGCGCACCGGCGCACTGGCCGGGCTGCTGCGCGCGCGCATACGTTACGAAGCGCGCGACTACGCCGCCGCGGCCACGCTGCTCCGTTCGGAGGATGCGGCGAAGCTGACGAAGGTCGGCGACTACGCGCTCTGGCTTCGCGCCGACGCGCTCGAAAAATCCGGCAACCGTGCAGAGGCGCGGGCCGCGCTCGAACAGCTCGCGCGCGTCTATCCGGACTCTCTGCGCGCGCGCGACGCCATCGTTCACGCCGCCGTACTGCTCGCGCAGGAAGGGCAGGCCGCGGGCGTCCCCGCCGAACTCAAGGGCGTCGCCGCCACGGACGACGCCGAAGCCCTGCTCCTCACGGCGAAGTCTTACGAGCAGAGCGGCGAACAGACGAATGCGCTCGCCGCCTACCGCCGCCTCTACTTCTACGCGCCAGGCCCGAACGACGCGGAGGCCGTCGCCGCCTTCGCGCGCCTCGGCTCGACGCAAGCGCCCGCCTCCGCCGAAGAGGCCGTGACGCGCGCCGAAAAACTCTACCGTGCGAAACGCTACGCCGATGCGGTCGCCGCCTTCGCGGATGCCTTCGCACGCTTCCCCGAAACCGCGACGCCGCAGGCGCGACTGCGGCGCGGCTTCGCCGCCTTCAATGCGCGCCGCTCCGCTGAGACGGTCGAAGCACTCAACTCAGTCCCCGCCTCCGCGGGCGAGACGCGCGCCGAGGCGCTCAACTACCTGGCGCAAAATTACGCGCGCGCGCGACAGTGGGACGCCGCGCGCTCGACGCTCGAAGAGATGCGCCGCGTCTTTCCCAAAAGCGTGTGGACGATGCGCGCGCTCGCCGCCGCCGGGCAGACGGCGAAGGACGCGAAGGACAACGCAGATGCCCTCTACTTCGACCGCCTCGCCGTCCAGCTCTTCCCCGGCGAGCCGGAGGTCGCGGGCGCGCAGTTCGACACGGCCTGGGCCGCGCACGACGCGAAAAACTTCAACGAGTCCGCTCGGCTTCTCATCGAACACCTCTCGCTTTACGCCGACCGCAACACGGACAACCGTGGCAAGGCCGGCTACTGGGCCGCGCGCGACTCGGAGCGCGCCGGACACCTCGCCGAGGCGCAGGCGCTTTACGAAGCGATGCTCATGCGCTACGGCGCGAACTGGTACGGCTACCTCTCGCAGCAGCGTCTCGACCAGTTGAAGCAGGTGACGAACAAGTGGGTGCCGGGTGCCGTCATCGTCGAAGGCTCGCCGCTGGCGCGCGCCGTCGAGAACTTGAAGCCGGTCGCCGTGGCCGAAGAGACCGCCGGGCCTGCCGAGGCCGCGCGACTTGAGAAGGCCGAGCAATTGAGCGCGGTCGCGTGGGACGTTGCGGCGCACGCCGAACTCGACCGCGCGCTCGAATCAGCGCCCAACAGCCCGCGCCTGAATCTGGCGAAGGCCCGACTCTACCGCGCGAGCGAGGACAACCTACAGGCCCTCAACGTCCTCAAGCGAAGCTTCCCCGACTACTCGCAGATGCAGCCCGAAGAACTGACGCGCGACGAGTGGGACGTGTTCTACCCGCTGGCCTACTGGGACACGATTGCGCAGGAAGCGCGCGCCAAGAACTTAGACCCCTACACCGTCGCCGGGCTAATTCGGCAGGAGACGGTCTTCAACCCGCGCGCCGTCTCGCCGGCGAACGCCTACGGCCTGATGCAACTGCTGCCCGCGACGGCGCGGCTCACGGCGAAGCGTTACGGCGTTGACGATCCCGTCACGACCGACTCGCTCTTCGACCCGCGCCTCAACATACGCCTCGGCACCTCCTACCTGCGCGAGCAGCTCGACAAGTACGGGCGCATCGAGTACGTCGCCGCGGCTTACAACGCCGGGCCGGGCCGCCTCGTCCAGTGGCGCGCGTCGCTCCCGCTTCAGATAGATGAGTGGGACGAGGCCATCCCCTTCAAGGAGACGCGCGGCTACGTGCAGGGCGTGGTGCGGAACACTTTGCAGTACCGACGCCTCTACGACGAGCAAGGCCGCTTCCGCCCCGAAGTCGGCACGCGCGCCCCTCGCCGCGACATCTCGACGGCCACGCCCGCGCCGTCGCCCGACGCGAACACGCGACCGCGCCGCGTCTCGAACGAAGAGGAAGAATGAGTTTGATATGACTTCGCGTTTTAGAAAGGCCGTGATGAAGGGGAGTGGAATCTGGCTGGCGGCGCTCTCGTGCGCGCTGCTCGCGCTTTCCGCTTACGCGCAGACCGCCTCAACGCAGGAGGCGCAGCGGACGGTTGAAGTGAAGGGCACAGTGTTCGACTCGCATGACGCCGCGGTGGTCGGGGCCAAAGTGATATTCGAGTCAAACGGTGAGAGGCATGAGGCCACCACCGACTCAGGAGGCGGCTTCGGGTTTGAACTGCCGCGCGGCACTTACGAAGTGGCGGCAGGTGCCGACGGTTTTTGCGCATTCCATCGTTCGCAGTTTCGCGTTGAGCCTGGAATCGCGGCGCAATCATTCAACATAAACCTCAGGATTGGCGCGATAGCCGACGTGCTTATCCCCATAAAGGGCGGGAACTACATTGCAGAGGGCATGGCAGTTGATGCCGCGGGGCAGCCCTGCGGACTCAATCCTCCTGCAACTCCGTCTGTCGAGAATGTCTCTCTACAGAGAGGCCATGCACGTCGTAGCGGCGCGACGACAACGCCGTCCGGTCGGGTCTTGAACGTCAGCACGCAGCCCGCAGCCATCGTCTGGGTTGACGAAGTTCGCCGCGGCACGACGGACGCCGGAGGGAAACTGCAACTCAAGCTCACGCCCGGTCGCCACACCCTGCGCGTGCGCGCGAACGGCTTCGCGGAGCGCACGCTCGCGCTTCTGCCGACGCAGCGCGGCGCGTTCAGCGTCGTGCTCACGAAGACGAACGACGGGGCCGAGCTTGCGTTCCAGCAGGCCGAGGACGCGCGCGACAAAGGCAACGCGCAGCAGGCCGTCGAGCTTTATCGTCAGGCGCTCAAGCTCCGACCGCACTTCGCCGCGGCTCATCTGGGCTTAGCGCGCGCGCTCGAATCCGGGGAGGATTTCGACGGCGCGCTCGAAGAGGTCAGGGCCGCGCGAAGTGAACGCCCCGTTTACGCAGAGGCTTCGGCGGTCGAGGGGCGTCTGCTGCGCTCGCAGGCCGACACGGACGGCGCGCTCGCCGCCTACCAGCGTGCGCTGCGCGAGGCGCGCGGCTTCCAGCCCGAAGCTTACACGGGGATGGGAATCGTTTACGAAGACAAGGGCCGCTACGAGGAGGCGGTCGCCTCGTTCCGCAAGGCCATCGCGCAGCTCTCCGACACCGAGCCGGTTCTCTACGAGCTATTGGGAAGAGACCTTGAGAAGCTTGAGCGTTGGAAGGAAGCGGTCGCGGCCTACGAAAAATATCTCGCGCTCGCGCCCACCGGCGCACACGCCAGCGCCATCAACTCCATCATTGACCAGCTACGCAAGCAGGCCGCAGAGGCCGAGCAGCAACAGACGCCGCCCGATTAGAGTCCGGAGTCTGAAGCTGAAGTCCTGAGTCAGGAAGACAAAACTCCGGTCGGACGCGCTTACAGCAGGCCGAGCTTGTGCGCGAGGAAGACGAGGACGAAGGCGAGGACGAAGAAGGTCGCCAGCCAGGGATGTCTGCCCATCGGGCATGTGCCGTGTTCGCTCATGGTTCTATTCCATCTCACACCGCCGGGCCGCGTGAAGAGATTCGCACCGGCACGATTGTAAGACGAGCTGGGCGGAAACGAAAGTAAGGCGGAAGACGGAAGGATGAGGTGAGGGCGAACTGCCTTCCTTCCGTCTTCCGTCTTCCGTCTTCCGTCTTCCGTCTTGCTCTCAGCGTCGCGCCTCGAAGACGCGGTTGAAGGGTGTCTCGGCGGCGCGTCGGAACTCTGTGAAGCCGCCCTGCTTGACTACTTCGCGGAGCGCGTCTTCGGTGGCGACCGCGCCGAGCGCGGGGCCGTCGAGCGCCAGCGAGTTGGACGTGCAGCAGAGTGTGGAGGCCGCGGAGAAGGTTCGACCGACGATGTTGAAGTTCTCCTCCACGGTGTTGCCGGCCATCGGCTCGACGATGAGCGCGCTGCCCCCGGCGTCCAGAACTTCATAGGCGCGACGGGCCGCGCCGACGGGGTCGCCCATGTCGTGCAGGCAGTCGAAGAAGGAGACCATGTCGTAACCCTCGCCCGGTATCTCGCTCGCCTTCGCCACCTCGAAGCTGACGCGGTCGGCGACGCCCGCCTCTTCCGCCGCGCGGCGCGCGTGCTCGATGGAAGGCTCGTGGTTGTCGAAGCCTCGGAAGTGCGAAGCGGGATAAGCCTGCGCCATGATGATGGTCGAAGCGCCGTGGCCGCAGCCCACGTCGGCCACCTTGCCCCCCGCCTTCAGCTTCTCCTCGATGCCTGTGAGCGAAGGAATCCAGGAGCCGATGAGATGCATGCGGTAGCCCGGTCGGAAGAAACGCTCGACGCCGACGAAGAGGTCTGGGTCGTGCTCGCCCCAGAGGAGGCCGCCGCCGTTCTTGAACGCGTCGGCGATGCGCGGCGTGGCATTCGCCATCGCCTTGACGACGTAGAAGCCGCCGCCGACGAAGAAGGGGCTGTCCTCGTCCGTGAGCGCGACCTGTTGTTCGGGCGAGAGGCCGAAGCGACCCGCGGCGGCGTCGTACTCGACGTAGCCGCTCGCCGCCTGGTTAATCAGCCACTCGCGCACGTAGCGCTCGGTAGTCTGCGTGCGCCCGGCAAGCTCTGCGGGCGTCTGCGGCCCGCCCTCGGCGAGCGCTTTGTAGAGGCCGAGCTTCTGGCCGATGTAGACGAGCGACGAGCTGAGCGCCGCGCCGAAGTCGCCGACGACTTTGCCGATGAAGGCTTCGAGTTTTTCGGGATTGATCTGACCTGCTTCACTGATTGAACTCATGCTGTGACACCTCCTGGGTGCTGTTGTTTGCTCGCGAGGTGGTTAGTCGTTTGAACTCTACCGAGAGGCCGAACGCCGAAAGCTTCTACACCCGAACAGTGTCACGCGTCAACGCCGGGAGGCCGAAGGGGAGCAGCTTTTTGGCCGTTTGCCTCGCGCTCTCGCTTTGTGAGAGCATCGCCGTCCGAAGACTTAAAGACCGCCGGAGCAATCAGACCGGAGGAAGGCAATCATGTTTAAGCCGGAGACAGCAAAGCGCAGCCGCGTCTCGGAGAAGGCGGGCCGCTTCACCGAGTCGGTCATCCGCGAGATGACGCGTGAGGCCGACAGGCACGGGGCCGTCAACCTCTCACAAGGCTTCCCCGATTTCCCCGCGCCCGAAGAGATCAAGCGCGCCGCCGCTGAGGCCATCGCCAAAGATGTGAACCAGTACGCCATCACCTGGGGCGCGAAAGATTTCCGCGACGCCATCGCCGAGAAGACGAAGCGATATCTCGGATTGGAGGTTGACCCCGAAGCGGAGATCACCGTCACCTGCGGCTCGACCGAGGGCATGATCGCCGCGATGATGGCGACCGTTGACCCCGGCGAAGAGGTCGTCCTCTTCGAGCCTTTCTACGAGAACTACGCGCCCGACGCCGTTCTCTCCGGCGCGCAGCCGCGCTACGTCCCCTTACGCGCGCCCGACTGGACTTTCGACCGCGAGGAACTGCGCGCCGCCTTCAACGAGCGCACGAAGGCCATCATCCTCTGCAACCCGAACAACCCGACGGGCAAGGTCTTCACGCGCGAAGAGTTGAAATTCGTCGCCGCGCTCTGCCGCGAACACGACGCGCTCTGCTTCACAGACGAAATCTACGAGCACATCATCTACCCGCGCGCAGACCGGGAGGTGTCGCACATCTCGATGGCGCAGCTCGAAGGCATGCGCGAGCGCACGGTGGTCGTCAACTCGATGTCGAAGACTTATTCCGTCACGGGCTGGCGCGTCGGCTACGTGATCGCGCCGCCCGACATCACTAGCGCCGTCCGCAAGGTTCACGACTTCCTCACCGTCGGCGCGGCAGCGCCTTTGCAGAGCGCAGGCGCGTTCGCCCTGCGCCTGCCGCCCGCCTACTACGAACAGCTTCAAAGCGACTACCAGCGCCGGCGCGACATGCTCCTGCCCGTTCTCGAAGGCGCGGGCTTCGGCGTCTTCAAACCCGACGGCGCTTACTACATCATGACCGACATCCGGGCTTTCGGCTTCCGCGACGACATCGAGTTCACGCGCTTCCTCGTCCGCGAGATCGGCGTTGCCTGCGTCCCCGGCTCAAGCTTCTACAGCCGCCCCGAACTCGGCTCAACCCAGGTGCGCTTCTGCTTCTGCAAAAAGGACGAGACGCTCGAAGCCGCCGCGGAGCGACTGCACAAACTCCAAAAGTAGTCGGGGGTCGGGAGTCGAGAGTCAAGTAGACTTGTCTCGACTCTCGACTCCCGACTCCCGACCCTCAAAGCGATGTGGGACAGGAAGCGGCAAATCATCTGGCTGACGGTCGGCGTCCTCTTCGGCACGTTCTCGCTCTATCCCATCGCGCGCGACGACGCCGGTCGCTTCGACTGGCAATACTTCCTCCAGCTCGAAACACTCCTCCTCATCATCATCGCCGTCATGTTCTACATCTACGGCAGACGTAAACCGTGAATCGTGAATCGTGACAAGGTAAGAACGGATTTCTCTTGTCACGATTGACGGTTTACGGTTCACGCCTTTTCACTGTCCGGGCTGTTGAAGCTTGTAGCGCACGTTGACGCCTTCGTCGGGGACGATGAGGAGGCGGCGCGCTTCGTAGAGCGGGAGGCTGGTGGGCGTGTAGGCGAGGACGTAGCGATCCTTACGCAGCTCGTCGCAGATCGCTTTGGCGGCCTCGCGCGAGTCGTTGACCGAGAGGACGCGCCCGCCCGTGCCCTCCGTAAGCTTCTGGATGACCTGACCGGGTTTGAGGCTGTCGCGCCGGAGCGCGCCGCCCGTGCGGTCGGGAATCTGGAGCGCGTAAATGGTGATGTCCTCGCGCAGGAGTTCTTTGAAGACCGGATCGAAGTGCGTCTTGCTCCCGCGGTCGAGGCCGTCAGCGACGAGCACGATGACGCGTTTGCGGTTCGTCCCGGCGAACTGCGCCAGCGCGTCGTTCATCACGGCGGAGAGCGCGTCGAAGAGGTGCGGCTCGCCGCGCTTGCGGAATTCCGGCAGCGCCGCCTCGACCTTCTTCGCGTCGTCCGTCCAGTCGGCGATGATCTCCGCGTTCTGGTCGTAGCCGACGACCAGAACCTTATCGCCCTCGTAAATCTCGTAGGCGAACTCGCGCGCCGCCTTCTGCAACTTCTCGACATCGGCGCGCAGGCTGAGCGAGTTGTCAACGAGGAGCACGATGCGCGCCGGGCCGGGGTCGGGCGTGAAGCTCTGGATGGTCTGCTCCATCCCGCCGTCGTAGAGCGCGAGCTGCTTCGACGTGACGCGCTCGTCCGACCCGTCGGCGCGCGTGGCGACGACGTTCAGGAGCATGCCTCGGTCTTTGCCGACCTCGTTCGGCATGCCCGGCTTGCGGCCCGCCTGCCCGAAGGCCACCGCGGCGACGAGCGCGCCGAAGACGACGAGCGACGAGATGATTTTGAACTGCGCGCGCATCAAGTCCGTGGCTAGTCCTTGCTGCCCGTAGTCGAAGACGGCTTCGACCCCTTCGACTCTTTCGTCGTCGCCGTCTTCGACTCGGTCGTCGCCTTCGGCTCGGACGAGTCCGTCTTCGACTCCTTGCTCTCCTTCGCGTCCGGCTTATCCTTGCCTTCCTTCGCGTCCGTCTTGCGCCCGGCGTAGTCGGTCACGTACCAGCCGGAGCCTTTGAACTGAAAGCCCGTCCGCGACCATTCCTTTTCGAGCTTGCCGCCGCAACTAGAGTGGCGCGCGCGCGGCTTGTCCGTGATCTTCTGCATCACTTCGAGGTGCGCCCCGCACTTCTGACAAGTGTATTCGTAAATGGGCATCCCTTTTCCAGACCCCTCCGTTTATTCCTCTATTGAAATAGTATCCTGACCGAATTATACGAACAATCCTTCGTCTTGCAACCGCGTCGAACCATTCGATGCGTGCGCGCGCGTCCGCGTCTGCTACAGCAAACTGACGGGAAAATTTTTTAGTGAAAAACGAAAAATTTTGTCTGCCTTCGATACGCGAAATCGGCGCGACCGCCCGTAAATTGACTCTCAGGCTGAGAGTAAACACGGCAAGCTTCAAGTTGTCAGTAGCTTAGGCATGTTTGATTTAAAGGCATACATTTCAAGCACTTAAATGCAAAGTTTCCATGCGGCAAAAGCAACTGGCAGAGGGTCTCGTCCATCTTAACTCGCGGTTTCGATGAGCTGCTCTTTGAGAGACGCGAGCTTGATCGTTTCCACCATGCGTAGCCCCCAACCCCGTGCATCGCAGGCGATGTGCAAGCAGAAATCGCCGACCTCGCTGGACGAAAGCGAACGCAGAGGTCACTAGCTCACATGGAGAACGATAGAGAATGCACCTGACCCGAAGGAATACCCGTCTGCGCTCTTTCAGAAACGTACTCTCCGCGATCTTTGCCATCTTCCTTTTAACCAACGTTGTCGACAGTTCATTCACGCGCGTGTTCGCGCCCATCTCGGCTTCGGCCAAGGCCGTGGTCTCAGCCGCCTCCTTCGAGGAGTTCATCCCCGCGGACATGCCCACGTCGGGCGACCACAATCTCGACCTGATTATCATCCGCGTCGGCGAGCGCGACGGCGTTGACCCGCGCCTGATTCACGCCGTCATCTGGCAGGAGTCGCGCTACAACCAGAACGCCGTCTCGCACGTCGGCGCGCAGGGGCTGATGCAGCTCATGCCCGCGACGGCCAAGCGCTTCGACTGCGACAACATCAACGACGCCGAGTCGAACGTCGAGGCCGGAACGAAGTACCTGCGCTGGCTGCTCAACCACTTCAACGGCGACGTGTCGCTGGCGCTCGCGGCCTACAACGCGGGCGAGGGTTCGGTGGAAAAGCACGCGGGCGTCCCGCCGTTCGCCGAGACGCAGAATTACGTCCGCATCATCACGGGCCGCTACGGCAAGACCTATCATCCCGTGCTCGCGCCCGAAGACGCCGCCGCCTACTTCAACCTTCTGCCCGGCGCGGCGAATTAAGGCAAAAGGCAAACGGGGGTTTTAGGTATTGGGTGCTGGTTACTGGCGCATTGAAAGTAACCAGCACCCAACACCTATCCCTCTCTTTTGCCTTTTGCCTTTTTTCTTTTGCCTTCCCTTTGCTATGATTTGCGCCCGACGAAAATCCAACGGCGCGGCGCAAAAACTTTGGCGGGTGCTCTCCTCAATCGAAGTCGTCAGCGCCGCCCGACGAGCGGAGAATTTCAGTCCGTCAAGGAGAACTTCCAGCCTTTGTCCGTCCAGCGACCGATCTCGGACTCGAACGCGCCCTCGCTCCCGCACGAGCGCAAGGCGCGGATGCACGAGGCGCGCGAGGCCATCATTGACCGCCTCGCGCCGAACATCCATTCCGAGATAGACCTCGACAAATTTCTCCACGCCGTCGTCTCCGAGCTGGGCCGCATGATGGACGTTGACCGCTGCGACGTGGTGCAGCTCGTCCGCTCCGGCGAGCTGCGCATCAGCCACGAGTGGCGGGCCGCCGCCGAAGTGCCTTCGAGCCTCGGCACCTCGTTCCCCGTTGACTTCGGCCAACTCGCCGAACGCTTCGACCTCGCGCGCCCCGTCCGTCTCGACGACACTTCGGCGCACGGCCTGGATCCGCGCATCGGTCTCCTGCCTTCTTCCCTGGGCACGCGCTCGCTCCTCATCGTCCCCGTCGTCCTCGACGGAAGCGTCCTCGGACTCGTCGGCCTGCACATGACGCGCGGGCTTCGGCGCTGGGACGACGAAGAGGTCGCCTTCCTTCAGGCCATCGCGCGCCAGATCGCGGTCGGCTACCAGTACGCGCGCCTCTACACGGACAAGCGGCGCGAGGCGAGCCGCACGCGCGCGCTTCTGGAGATCGCCAACATTCTGAACTCGCGCTCGGACTTCGGCGAGTTGACCTCGCACGTGCTGGAGCGCGCCAACGAGCTGGTCGGCGCGGACTACTGCGCGCTCGGCGTCGTCGAGCCTTCGGGCAAAGCCATCAGCCTCGTCGCCTTCAAGGCCGCGCCGCACGCGACCACTTTGCGCGTGCGCGAGTTGATCGCGTCGCACGGCAAGTCCATTGACATCTCGGCCTTCCCCGCGGTCGTCGAGCTGTTCGCCGAGCCGAAGACGCTGCGCCTCCTGGACTCCGACCTGCCGGAGCCGATGCGCTCAGGCTTCAACTCCATTCTCGGCGGGCGGGCTGCGCTCGTCACGCCCGTGCCCATCGGCGGGCAGACCTTCGGCCTGCTCGGCTTCGTCTGGAGCGAGTCGCGCGAGAGCTTCGAGGAGCACGAGAGCGCGCTCGTCGAGGGCATCGCCGTGCAGATCGGCACGGCCCTGGAGCGCGAGCAACTGTCCGCCGAGGTGATGCGTCTCCGAAACGTGCTGCACGAGCGCCGCGCCGAAGACCGTATCATCGGACAGGCACCCGCCATCCGCCGCGCCATCGAGCTGGCCCTGAGCGTCGCCGACACGCAGACCTCTGTGCTCATACAGGGCGAGTCGGGCACGGGCAAGGAACTGCTCGCCAACCTCATTCACTACAGCTCGCGGCAGAAGGAAGGGCCTTACATCAAGCTCAACTGCGGCGCGATTCCCGAAGGGCTGCTCGAATCGGAGCTGTTCGGCCACGAGCGCGGCGCGTTCACCGACGCGCGCCAGCGCCGCCGTGGTCGCTTCGAGGAGGCCGACGGCGGCACGCTCTTCCTCGACGAGATCGGCGAGATGAGCCTCGGCGCGCAGGTGCGTCTGCTCCGTGTGCTTCAGGATGGCGAGTTCACGCGCGTCGGCGGCGGCGAAGTCTTGAAGGCCGACGTGAGGGTCATCGCCGCGTCGAACGTTGACCTCGCGAAGGCGGTCGAGCAAGGCAGTTTCCGCCTCGACCTCTTCTATCGCCTCTCGGTCTTCCCGATAGGGCTGCCCCCTTTGCGCGAGCGGCCCGGCGACATCCACACGCTCGTCACACACTTCCTCGAACACTACAAGCAGAAGACGGGCCGCTTCATCCCCGGCATCTCGCGTCAGGCTTTGCAGGCGCTCACCGGCTACGACTGGCCGGGCAACGTGCGCGAGTTGGAGAACGCCATCGAGCGCGCCGTCATCATCGCGTCGGGCCGCCAGATCGAACTCGACGACCTGCCCGAACAGATCAGCCGCACGGTGCACGAGGAGCGTTCGCGCACGCGTGGCGAGCGCGAGCGGGCCGCCGCCGAAGGCCGGAGCCTCAAGATCGAAATCCCCGTCCCCGCCACCGTCGAAGAGATCGAGCGACTGGCGATTGAGGCCACCCTCGACTACACCGGCGGCGACAAGACGCGCGCCGCCCGCGCCCTCGGCATCGGACGCAAGACCCTCTACCGCAAGCTCCGCCAGTACGAGCAGTAAGGCAAGCCCAACGGGGAAGGCGAAAGTAAAAAGGCAAAAGGGGAAAGAGGGTTTTAAGTGCTGGCGCATTGAATCTCACCAGCACCCGGCACCCAAAACCCAACACCCTCTTTTACCTTTTGCCTTATTCATTGCGCCGCTTCGCGCGTCTTTGTTATAGTGCGCGACAGGTGGGCAAGGGGTCACAATCTCTCGCCGGGGGCGCGCGCGTGCGGCGGGACTTCTGTTTCGAGGAGAAGCCATGTCAGATCATCAACGGCGGGAGTCGGACGCGGGGGCGCGGCTCGGCTACTTCGTCATCGGCGCGACCGTGGGCGCAGTCGTCGCGCTCCTGCTCGCGCCCAAGTCGGGGCGCGAGTTGCGCGAAGACCTTGCCGACGCCACGCGCAAGGGCGTTGACCGCGCACGCGAAACCGGCACGCAGCTTTCGACGAAGGCGGGCGAGTATTACGACGCGGCCTCGGCCCGCGCCGGCGAGTTGGCCGCGAGCGCGCGCGAGGCCGCTGCGCGCCGGGGCGAGCGCGTCTCGGCGGCCATAGACGCGGGCCGCCAGGCGTACCGCGACGAGAAGCAACGCACGGAGTCATCTCTCAACGAAGAGCCGCCCGCGCTTGGCGGCGGAGAGTGAATTTTTGATTTGCGATTCAAAGCCCCGGCGGCCAGCCTTCAGTTAAGAAAAAAGCTGGGCGCTGAGAGATAATAATCGCGAACCAAAAATCTAAAACCGCAAATCCCGTTATGACTTTCCTTGCTCTACAGATGAGGACGAGCGACCCGGCCTTCTGGGTTCTGGTGATCGTGGCCGTCTCCTTCGTGGTGATCGCGGTCGCGATGGTCGTGATCGCGGTCTTGATAGGCCGCGTGGCGAGGACGGTCGCGGGCGTCGAGCGCAAGGTCGAGCCGCTGCTGGAGCGCGTCGGCGCACTCACAGACCAGGTGCGCGGAATCGCCGTGCAGGGCAAGGAGGTCGGCGAGCAGCTCACGGTCATGTCGGGCCACCTCTCGACGGCGACGATGCACTTCTCCGAATCAATGGCGCTGGTGCGCGACGAGTTGCGCGACCTCAAGGAGATCGTCGGCCTCTCGACCGAGACGGCGCGCGAGAAGGTAGCGATGATTAGCCGCTCGATAGACGAGACGCACGGCCAACTGATGACGACGACCAACTTCATCACCTCCAAGATCGTCAGCCCCGCACGCGAGATCGCGGCGATTATGGCGGGGGTCAGGCGCGGACTCGAAGTGCTCCTGGCTCCCGCCCCGAAACAGATTAACGAAACATACGCGGAGGAGGAGATGTTCATCGGCTGAACACTCAGACCGTAACCGATGCGCTGGCGCGCCCGGACTATCCTCTCCGCAGAGAGAGGCGATAGTTCGGGCGCTTCGTTTTTAGGAAGGCAGACGTGGATGGGCAGGATGAAAAGCGAACGCAGAAATCCGCAACGCCGAACGCTCAACTGAAAACCGGCTGTCTTCGGTTCAGCGTTCGGCGTTGCGAACTTCTGCGTTGTTTTGAATTGCCGTTTGCGTGCGCTACTATCACAAATTCACGGGCGTGCCGCCGCCGCTTCCTGTGACGGCGCGTCGAAGGAAACTAAAGAGTCAATGTCAACACAGGCACCGCTCGATCTGAAGAAGACCATCAACCTGCCGAAGACAGGCTTCGCGCAGAAGGCCAATCTCGCGCAATCGGAGCCTGCGCGCCTGAAGCGCTGGACGGAGGCGGGACTCTACGAGTTGATTCGCCGCTCGCGCGCAGGAAGAGAGAAGTTCATCCTCCACGACGGGCCGCCCTACGCCAACGCCGACATACACCTCGGCACGGCGATGAACAAAATTCTCAAAGACATCGTGGTCAAGTCGCGCACCATGCTCGGCTTCGACGCGCCGTATGTTCCCGGCTACGACTGTCACGGCCTGCCCATCGAGCAGCACGTCGAGCGCGCGCTTGATAAGAAGGGCAAGAAGAAAAGCGACCTCAGCACGGAGAGCTTTCGCCGCGCCTGCCGTGAGCACGCCGCGAGCGCCCTCAAGCGGCAGACCGCAGACTTCCGACGCCTCGGCATCCTCGGCCTCTGGGAAGACCCTTACCTCACGATGTCGAACCACTACGAGGCCGAGACGGCGCGTCTCTTCGGCCTCTTCGTCGAGCGCGGCTACGTCTACAAGGGCGCGCGCCCCGTCTACTGGTGCATCCACGACCAGACCGCCCTGGCCGAGGCGGAGGTCGAGTACCGAGAGCACACGAGTCCTTCCGTGTACGTCAAGTTCCCGCTCTCCGAGGACTCGGTCGAGGCGAAGGCTTTCAAGCGCGAGCTGCTCGGCGACGAGGATGACCCGCGCAAGATTTACTTCCTCATCTGGACGACGACGCCGTGGACGCTGCCGGCGAACCTCGGCATCGCCGTCAATCCGCAGTTCAAGTACGCCGCCATCGAAAACGGCGGCGAGGTCTACATCGTCGCGAGCGAACTCGTCGGGGCAGTCAAGGCAAAGCTCGGCCTCGGTGAGCCGAGGCAAATTTATTTCGGGACGGGAATGTTTTCCGATCCGGATGAGTTGCAAGTTAAGGTGCTCGCGCGCTTCCCCGGCTCGCGGCTCGACCGCCTGGAAGCTCGCCACGCGTGGCTCGACCGCCCTTCGCTCCTGATGCTCGGCGATCACGTCACGCTCGGCGGCGAGGCCGACGCCGAGACCGAGCTTGACGTTGCGGAGGCGCGCGACCGGCGGACGACGGGCAAGGCGGGCACGGGCCTTGTGCACACCGCGCCCGGCCACGGCCACGACGACTTCGTGATCGGCAAGGCTTACGGACTCGACATCTACTGCCCCGTTGACAACGCCGGTAAGTTTACCTCCGAGGTCGAACACTTCGCGGGCGAGGGCGTCTTCGAGGCGAACCCGCACATCGTCGCCTTCCTGCGCGAGCGCGGCGCGCTCGTCCTCGACGAGCCTTACGCGCATCGCTACCCGCACTGCTGGCGCTGTAAAAACCCGGTCATCTTCCGCGCCACGCCGCAGTGGTTCATCTCGCTCGACGCCGCGGCGTCGAGCGAGACCGTCGAGGTCGAACGCGACGAGGACGGGCGCGACCTGACGAACTTCACCGATAACGAGGAGGCCGCGCCGGAGTCTCTGCGCGCGATGGCCCTGCGCGAAATCAGAAACGTCGAGTGGGTTCCGGCGTGGGGCGAGGAGCGCATGCGGAACATGCAGAAGGGGCGGCCCGACTGGTGCGTCTCGCGCCAACGCGTGTGGGGCGTGCCCATCCCCGTCTTCTACTGCTCCGCCTGCGGCGAGGCGGTCGCTGAACGCGCGACCATCAACCACGTCGCCGACATCTTCGAGCGCGAGTCGGGCGACGCATGGTACGCGCACCCCGCGTCGGAGCTTCTGCCCGAAGGCTTCAAGTGCACGAAGTGCGGAAGCAGTGAGTTCACGAAAGAGACCGACATCCTAGACGTTTGGTTCGACAGCGGCGCGTCGTCCATCGCCGTGCTGGAGAGCGAACGCTACGACGGCCTGCGCTGGCCCGCGGACGTGTACCTTGAAGGCGGCGACCAGTTCCGCGGCTGGTTCAACTCAAGCTTGATGGTGGGACTGGCCGCGCACGACCGCGCGCCGTACCGGGCGGTCGTCACGCACGGCTGGACGCTGGACGCGCAGGGGCGTGCGATGCATAAGTCCGCAGGGAACGCCGTCGCACCCGAAGAGTTCGTGAAGGAATCGGGCGCGGACATCCTGCGCCTGTGGGTCACGTCGTCGGACTACCGAGAGGACGTGCGCTGCTCGGACGAAATCCTGCGGCGCGTCTCGGACGCCTACCGCAAGATTCGCAACACCGTGCGCTTCGCCCTCGGCAACCTCGACGGCTTCGACCCGGCGAGGGACGCCGTCGCCCTGAACGAGATGGCGGAGATTGATCGCTGGGCGCTCGCCGAACTCGACGCGGTCACGAGCCGCGCAACGGAAGCTTACAGGGCTTACGACTTCCACGCGGTCTATCGCGCGCTCGACAACTTCTGCACGGTGACGCTGTCGGCGCGCTACTTCGACATCATCAAGGACAGGCTCTACACCAGTGGGCCGAAGTCGCACGCGCGCCGCTCGGCGCAGACGGCCCTGAACTACATCGCCGACGCGCTGGCGCGCATGCTCGCGCCCATCCTCGTCTTCACGGCGGACGAAATCTGGGAGAACCTGCCGGAGTTTAAGACGAGAGCGCTCCCGCCCTCAGTCCATGCGGCGGAGTTTCCCGTCGCGCTCAGCGTCGAGCGCGACACCGAGCTGCTTTCGCGTTGGGAGAAGATCTTCTTCATACGTGACATTGTTTTGGGTGAGCTTGAAAAGACAAGGGCGGCTAAGTTAATAGGAAGCTCACTTGAAGCGCGCGTTGTTATGCCAGCGGGCGAGGCGCAAGAACAACGCGATTTGCTTCGGCACTTCAAGGATGATCTTCGGTACCTGTTCATAGTATCGGAAGTTATACTTGATGAGACATTGCCCACTGGTACGCCAATTCGTATTGAGCGTGCTCGCGGTACGAAGTGCGAGCGGTGCTGGAACTACTCGGTGCGAGTCGGCGAGTTCACGCGCTACCCCGCAGTGTGCGAGCGATGCATCGAGGCGCTTGGAGAGATCGAGGCCGAGGGGGGATTGGCGTGAGCGAGCGCGGGAACCGTTTCGGCTGGCGCGCGGCGTACCTCGTCGCCGCGGCGGGCATCTACTTTTCGGATCAGGCGACGAAGGCTTGGGCCGTGCGTCGCCTGCGAACTGGCGACGTGGTGCACGTCGCGGGCGACAGGGTGAGGCTCGCTTACGCCGAGAACCCCGGCATCGCCTTCGGTCGCTTGCAGGAGGGCGGGCAGTTCGGTCGCTGGATGCTGGTGACGCTCGCCGCGCTCGCCGTCGTCGGCCTGCTCGCATACTTCTTTCGCACGCGACGCACCGACGACCGGCTGCTCGGCGCGATAGCCATGCTGCTTGCGGGCGTCGCGGGGAATTTGACAGACCGCGTGCGGCTCGGCTTCGTCGTTGATTTCATAGAGGTTTTCATCGGCTCGTACCAGTGGCCGAGTTTCAACGTCGCCGACGCGGCCATCTGCACGGGCGCGGCCCTGCTCGCGCTCGATTTGATTCTCGAAGGACGCCGGGATGGCAAGAGGCGGAGGACGCCCGCAGCAGTGACGAGTGATGAGTGACGTGTGACGAGTGACGAGACGGAAGGCTTGCACTCATCACTCAACGCTTATCACTCATCACTTATCACTCAGCACTTGAAAAATGTATCCAGAGCTTTTTCACATCGGCAGTTTTCCCGTCAACACCTACGGCGTGCTTCTGGCGCTGGCGTTTCTGGCGGCGCTGTTTGTGGCGGCACGCCTCGGCGCACGCGAAGGATTGCCGCGCGAGCGCGTCTTCGATCTGGGCTTGTGGATGCTTCTGGGCGGGCTGGTCGGCTCGAAGCTTCTGTTGATGTTGGCCGAGCCGGAGTATGCGTCGAACCCCTGGCAGCTCCTCTCGCTCGACTTCCTTCGTTCGGGCGGCGTGTGGTACGGCGGCTTCCTCGGAGGGCTTTTGACGGGGGTGATTTTGATCCGCCGTTACCGGCTGCCGTTCTGGAAGGTGACGGACGCGTTCGCGCCGGGCGTGGCGCTCGGTCAGGCCGTAGGTCGTCAAGGGTGCTTCGCCGCAGGGTGCTGCTGGGGCAAGCCGACGACGCTGCCGTGGGGCGTCGAGTTCGGCGAGTTGGCGCACCGCATCACGGGCGTGCCCGTCGGCGTGCATCTGCACCCGACACAGCTCTACGAGTCGGCGGCCTGCGCCGTCATCTTCCTCCTGCTGTACCGGCTGCACCGGCGCAAGCGATTCACGGGCGAGGTCATCGCCGCCTACGCCGTGCTCTACGGGCTGACGCGCTTCCTCATCGAGTTCGTCCGCGACGACCCGCGCGGCGACATCGCGGGCCTGACCACTCTGACCGGACTCTCGACCTCGCAACTCGTCAGCATCGTCGTCGTCGTCGTCGGCATCGTCTTTCTCTTCATTCGTCGCCGCCGGGCGAACCGCACGGGCGCAGCGCCGCGCGAAGGCGACGACGCGCAGGCCGCGGGCACGGCCAGCGCATGAGCGACGGAGAGAACGTCGGCGGCGAAGGCACTGGCGAAGGGGCATTGGCCGAGCCTTTGGCCGACGCCGAGCCTTTGGCCGAAGCACTCACTTTTGAAGTTTCCGAGGGGGACGCGGGCGCGCGGCTCGACGCGCTCCTCGCCTCGCGCTTCGCGGACGTGAGCCGCACGACGCTCAAGCGCGCGATTGAAGAGGGCGACGTGCTCGTCGAAGGTCGCGCGGCGAAGCCCTCGCACAAGCTGAAGGCGGGCGAGCGCGTCGAGGTCGAGCTGCCCGCGCCGCCCGTCTCCGAACTCACGCCCGAAGACCTCCCGCTCGACATCGTTTACGAAGACGCGGACGTGGTGGTCGTCAACAAGTCAGCCGGGATGGTCGTCCACCCCGCGGCGGGCGTCCGCGCGGGCACGCTCGCCAACGCGCTCGCCTTCCGCTTGCGGACTGCTGCCGGATTCAGAGTGGAGAGTGAGGAACAGAAAGACTCTCGACCTTCAGCGTCACCCGCGTCGAGTCTTCAAACGGCGAACCCGCCATCCGCCATCCGCCATCCGCCATCCCTCCGTCCCGGCATCGTCCATCGCCTCGACCGAGACACTTCGGGCCTCGTCGTCGTCGCCAAGACCACACAGGCGCACGAGCATCTCTCCGAGCAGTTTCGCGCGCGCACCATCTTCAAGTCTTACATCGCGCTCGTCCACGGCGTCGTGAGAGAAGAGAAGGGAAAGGTAGAGCAGCCCCTCGCGCGCGACCCGCGCAACCGCACGCGCATGGCCGTCGTGCGCGGCGGGCGCGCGGCGTTGTCGCTGTGGCGCGTGCGCCGTCGCTTCGCGCGCTTCACGCTGCTCGACGTGGAGATCAAGACCGGGCGCACGCATCAGATTCGCGTCCACCTCGCGTGGATGAAGCACCCCGTAGTCGGCGACGAAGTTTACGGCGGCGGGCGCGACAAGACCGTGCCTGACCCGGCCCTGCGTGCGGCCATCGCCGCGCTCGGTCGCCAGTTCCTGCACGCCGAGCGGCTCGGCTTTCATCACCCGCGGACGGGCGAGTGGCGGAGCTTCACAGCGCCGCCGCCGCGCGAGTTGCAAGACCTGCTCGACGTTCTTTAAGACGGCTCTTCGATGCGCCGGATGAGCCTGGTGAAGCGCGGGTCGCTGCGGAGAGGGTCGAAGCGCGGGTCGTATTTGACGAGAATCATGCCGGGGTGTCGGTCTTGATAGGCGCGCTCCAGCGAGTCGAAGGCGCGCTCGCGGTCGCCGAGTCCGGCGTGGATGACGGCGAGCCAGTAGGGCGAGACGTAGCCGTGCTGCGAGCGCTCGCGCAATTGTTCGAGAACCTTCTGCGCGTCGGCGCGGCGGCCTGCGGCAGCGTAGGCGTTACCGAGCGCGGCCAGCGTCTCAGGGTCTTCACCTGTGTCCAGCGCCTTCTGAAACTCGTTGACGGCTTCCGCCGCGTGGCCGCTCTGTCGCAGATAAATGTAGCCGAGGTAGAGGTGCGCGACGCCGAACTGGTCATTGACTTCGAGCGTCTTTCTGAGCTGCGCGGTCGCCTGCTCGTACTGCTGCGCGTAGTAAAGATAAAGCCCGGCGTTGGCACTGATGATCGAGGAGAGCGGGTCCAGCTCCTGCGCGTGCCTGATCTCGGAGAGCGCCTCGCCGAAGCGACCGACCTGCACGAGGTAGGAGGCGTACCACTGATGCGCGGTCGCATAGTTCGGGTTCAGCTCTATCGCGCGCCGGAACTCCTCGCCCGCCTCGTCCCACTTCCAGTCGTAGGCCATGCGGACGAAGGCGAGCGAGGTGTGCGCCTCCGCGAGCGTGTCGTCGAGGGCGAGGGCGCGCTCGGCGGCGGCGCGCGCCTTCAGCATCGCCTCGTTCGGCGGCGTGATGCTGTAGTCGCTCATCAGGGCATAGGTGTCGGCCAGGCCGGAGTAGGCGAGGGCGTAAGAGGGGTCGCGCTCGATGGCCTGATTGAAGTAGCCGACCGCCCTGCGGAAGCCGTCCTCGGTGCGCTTGTTCCAGAAGTAGCGGCCCCGGAGATAGTCCTGGTAGGCCTCGCCGTCATGCGTGTAGACCTTCGGCTCCGCCGCGCCGGGCTGGAGGCGGGCGCGCAGGCGCGAGGCGATCTCGCGCGCGATGTCCTCCTGCACGCCGAGCACGTCCGAGAGCTTGCGTTTGTACTGCTCGCCCCAGATGTGGGAGTTGTCGCGCGCGTCAATCAGCTCGACGCTCACCAGCAGGTCTTCGCCGCGCTGCGCGACCTCGCCCGTCAAGACCGCGCTCACGCCCAGCTCGCGCGCGACCTGCGCGGGGTCAACCTCCTTGCCCTTGTAGCGAAAGACGGAGTTGCGCGACATCACCTTGAGGCCGGGCGAGGGCGAGAGGCTGTTGATGAGACTTTCCGTGATGCCGTCGGAGAGCCACTCGGTCGAGGGGTCGCCGCTCGCGTTTCGGAAGGGCATGACGGCGATGGCGTTGATGCCGCGCGCGGCGTTGAGCTTCGTGTAGAGGACGTAAGCGCCGACGAGCAGGACGGCGGCGATGACGCCCGCGACGAGCGCGACACTCGCGCGGCTGCGCGCTGCGGGCCGGACGACGGATGTGTCGAAGCGCAGCTCCTGCGTGGCGCGCGCGTGCGCGCCTGTGCGCGAATCCGGGTCGCCGCCCGTGGAGACGGCTGTCGCGCGCGCGCCGCGATTGCCCGCGGTCGCGTCGTCGCCCCGCGCCTCTGCGGTCTCGTGTATGAGTCGCGCAGAGGCCGCGCGCATTGCCGCGCCCGCGCCGAGCGAACGACGGAGCGCGAGCAGGTCTTCGAGCATCTCGCTCATCGAGGGGTAGCGTGCGTCGCGGTCTTTCGCCAGCGCCCCGGCGATGATGCTTTCGAGTTCTGAAGGCGCGTCCGGCAGGAAGTCTTCGAGCGGCGGCGGCTCGCTTTCGAGGATGGAGACGATGACGTGGCTCGAAGTCGAGCCGACGAAGGGCGGATTGCCCGCGAGCATCTCGTAGAGGACGACGCCGAGAGACCAAACGTCGGTGCGCGCGTCAACCTTCTGCCCGCGCGCCTGCTCCGGCGACATGTACCACGTCGTACCCATCACCACGCCGGGGTTCGTCTCGGCCATCTGCGTCTCGGCCTCGCCGCCCGCGCCGCGCCGCTCGACCAGTTTGGCGAGTCCGAAGTCGAGGACTTTGACGTAGCCGTCGGGCCTGACCATAATGTTTTCGGGCTTGATGTCGCGGTGGACGATGCCTGCGGCGTGCGCCGCTGAGAGAGCCTCGGCGGCCTGCGCGGCGATGTCTATGGCCTCGCCTATGAGCAGCGGCGCGCGCTTGATCTTCCGGCGCAGCGTCTCGCCCTCGACGTACTCGGTGGCGATGTAGTGGCGCTCGCCGGCCTCGCCGACCTCGTAGATGGTGAGGATGTTCGGGTGATTGAGCGCCGATGCGGCGCGCGCTTCCTGCTCGAAGCGGCGCAGGCGTGCCGGGTCTCGCGTGTACTCGGCGAGCAGGAGCTTGAGTGCCAGCGGGCGACCGAGCCTCGCGTCCTCCGCCAGATAGACTTCGCCCATGCCGCCGCGGTCGAGCTTGCGGATGATGCGGTAGTGCGAGATCGTTTCGGAGGTCGAGTCGGGATTCATCTCGAAGGGGCGCGGGCTGCGAATGTCCGCCGCCGCGCATGTCGGCGCGTTGGGCGGCCTTACGAAGGAGCACGTGGCGTTTGTGACAGCGCGGGATTATAGCAGAAAGCAGTGCTATACTGTCGCCAAAAGGGAAGCAACGACCGCATGCCGGGCAGGCATCGAAAGACGTGCCGAGGCGGCTGAAAAACTCCGAAGGTTTTATCCCGCGCTCCCTAACTTCCGTTTATGAAAATCGTCAGGTTCCGGACTCCGTTCGTCATCCTTGTCTGCGGCCTCTGCGCCGCGGCCACGCTCGCGGCGCGCACACCGCGGCAGCAGACGGGTGCGCCGCAGCCCGCGCAGGCGCAGCAGACGCCCGCGCCGCGCGCGACCCCCGCGACGCAGGAAGAGGTCGAGCAGCCCGTCACGGCGCGCGTCGTCCGCGTGCCCGTCACCGTGCTCGACAAGAAGGGGCAGCCCGTCACGGGCCTGACCCGCAACGACTTTCAGGTCTTGGAGGACAAGCGGCCCGTGCAGTTCGACTTCCTCGGCGAGAGCGTGGAGATCGAGAAGCAGCCCATCTACATCGGCGTGCTGATGGACACTTCCAGCTCGACCGCGGGCAAGCTCGGCTTCGAGAAAGAGGCCGCCAAAAACTTCCTCTACACCGTGACGCGCACGCGCAAGGATCAGGCCGCCTTCGTCACCTTCGACGACGACGTGACGCTCCGGCAGGACTTCACGAAGAACCTGAATTTGCTGGAGCGGGCGATTGACAACGTGAAGAAGCCGGGCACGCAGACCGCGCTCTTCGACGCCGTCTGGCAGTTCTGCGACGAGAAAATGCGCAACGCCGCCAGCACGCGCCGCGCGCTCGTCGTCATCACCGACGGCGACGACACCTACAGCCGCGCACGCCTCGACGACGCCATCCAGATCGCGCAGAAGACCGACACCATCGTCTTCGCCATCTCGACGAAGGGCGGGTTTACCGGCAGCGCCGTCCCCGGCGTCGAGGCCGGGACGGTCAAGGACGCGGGCGACAAGGAGCTTCAGAAACTCTCCGAGGAGACGGGCGGACGCGCCTTCTTCACCGGCGACATGCTCGCGCTTGAGCGCGCCTTCAAGAAGGTTGGCGAGGAGCTGCGCTCGCAGTACCTCATAACTTACAAGCCGGAAGGCCCCTTCGACGGGCGCTACCGACGCATCGAGGTCAAGGTCGCCACCGGCGGCGGCTACAAGGTCAGCGCCAAGCGCGGCTACACGGCTGACAGGGACATGATGAGGAAGTGAATGGTGAATAGTAGTTGATCGCCGCCCAAGTCGGGCGGTCTCACTCAACCCGGACGACGCGCAACCACCATTCACTATTTACCATTCACTATTCACTCGCTTTTGAGGTTGAAGATGCTACGTCACAAGACATTCGCGCGTGCTCTGGCGTTCGTGCTGGTCGCTTCGTTTCTGTGTGCGGTCGTCGGGCGGCGGTCGCGCGTGAGTGCGCAGCAGGCGGGCGCGCAGCAGCAGCAGCAGCAGCAGCCCGCGCGGACGCAGAAGCCCGCCCGGCCCGACGAGACGATTGATGAGGACGACGTGGAGCGCGTCGAGACCGACCTCACGAACGTCCTGTTCACCGCCGTGGACAGGGACAAGCGCTTCGTCACGACGATCAAACAGGAGGACATACGCGTCCTCGAAGACGGCGTCGAGCAGAAGGTCTTCACCTTCCAGCGCGAGACCGCGCGCCCGCTCTCGCTCGCCATCCTCATAGACACCTCTGCCAGCGAGGAGCGGACGCTGCCCGAAGAGAAGAGCGCCGCGCAGCGCTTCGTTGACTCCGTCATCCGGCAGCAGAAGGACGAGGTGGCCGTCTTGAGCTTCACGGGCGATGCCACGCTCGAACAGGGGTTGACGGGCAACTCGGCGCGCGTGCGCCGCGCCATTGACCGCGTCGAGTTCCAGCCGCCTTCGGGCTACATCGGCGGCGGCGTGATGGTCGGCACCCCGCCGATTAACGGCGACTCGCGCGCCGGTTCGACCGCCATCTGGGACGCCATCTGGGTCACTTCGCGCGAGGTGTTGTCGGAGACTTCGGACAAGACGCGCCGCGCCATCATCCTCCTCACCGACGGCGAGGACACGAGCAGCCGTCTCAAGCTGAACGAGGCCGTGGACTCGGCGCTCAGGGCCGACGCCATCATCTACGCCATCGGCATCGGCGACAACTACTTCGACGGCGTGGACAAGGGAGTGCTCAACAAGATCAGCGAGCGCACGGGAGGCCGCGCCTACTTCCCGCGCAACGAGGAAGACCTCCGCGTCGCCTTCGCGCAGATTCAGGATGAGCTGCGCTCGCAGTACCTCGTCGCCTACTCGCCCACGAACAAGGCGAAGGACGGCACCTTCCGCCAGGTCAAGATCGAGGTCACGAACCCGGAGCTGGGCAAACAGAAACTGCGGCTCACCTATCGCCAGGGCTACTTCGCCCGCAGCGCCGTGGACGCGAGGTCGAAAGCGAAATAGGACGGAAGCCGCGCGCGTTGGCGAACCGGCGTCTGCCGTGGGCTGACAAGGCAGGCGCTGAAACCACAACTCGCCCGCCCGCCGCCGCGCGGCCCGGTTGTTTTCTGGTGACAGGCGCGCAAACGCTTTGTTATACTCGGACTTGCCTCGCGCCGCCGAAGTCTCACCGGCTGGCCGCGGGCGCGACTGAAGGGCGTCGCGGCTCTCGCCGAAGGAACAACGCAGAAGCCCCTCCTCTCGAAACTCTTTCCGGGCGACGCTCGCCGAAAAAAAATAGAGCAGACCGAAAGATACAAGGCACAATCATCTTTAGCCGCGTGCGCCTGCGTGTCCCTTGAGAGGAACTCATGCCGCTGTCCGAAATCTGCCGCGAAGAGATCACAGAGTCCGGCGAGCAGTTGAGCGCCTCCGTCCGCCAGCTCGAAGCGCTGACGGCGCTGGCCGCCGCGCCGCGCGAGGGGCGCGCGCTGGAAGAACTCTTCGCCGGCCTCGCCGACACCATCACCGACCTCACGGACTACCGCTCGTGCCTCGTCATGCTCTTCAACGACGAAGCGCCTTACCAACGGCGCGTGCTCTCTCATTCGTCGAACGTCCCGCGCCGGTACATCGAAGAGAAGTCCGACAGAGCCTACCGCCGCGAGGACGTGGCGCGGGTCATCGAACTCGGCGTCCGCATCGAGGTCGGCGGACTCGGCTTCGCCGCCTACTATCCGCCGAGCCGTTACCACGTGCTCGACGCCTTCTCGCCGAACCGCTTCAAGACGGGGCTGCCGCGCCCTCTGCCGCCCTACGACTGCGAGCCTTGGCACGACGGCGACGAGCTGTTCGTGCCGCTCGTCACGCACGACGGCGAGTTCATCGGCCTCATCGCGCTCGACGACCCGCGCTCTGGCCGCGCGCCCGACCGGCAGAGCGTATTGCCTGCGGTGGCCTTCGCCCGCCAGACCGCGCAGCTCGTCGCGCGCCGACGCGACGCCGAGAAGCTGGCCGCACAGGCCCAGCGCGAGGCGCTCGTCAACCGTCTCGGCCACGCCATCCGCGCCTCCCTGAACCTGCCCGAAGTCCTGCGCGCCGCGACGCACGAACTCGGTCAGGCGCTCGGCGCATCGCGCGTCTTCATACGTCCCTACAACCCGGCCCGCCCCGGCGATGTCTTCGTCACCTACAAGTACCTCGCGCCCGGCTGCGAGAGCGCCGGCGCTCTCGGCCTCGGCTACGACACGCCGGTCGGGCGTCACCTGATCGAGGCGCGGAGCACGCTCGTCATCGCCGACGCGCTCGAATACGACGGTGGCCCGCCTGAGTTGAACGCTCAGGTGCGCGAGCTGGCGCGGCGGCGCGGCGGCTTCTCGAAGATACTCTGCCCGCTGGTCGTGCAGGGACGCTTCCGCGGCGCGCTCTGCATACATCAGGCCGACCGCGTGCGCTGCTGGACGCGCGACGAGGTTGCGCTCGTCGAGTCGGTCGCCGCGCAGCTCGCCACCGGAATCGCGCAGGCCGAGTTGTTCGAGATGGTCGCGCGTGCCAAGCGCACCTGGGAAGTTACCTTCGACGCGCTGTCCGACGGCATCTTCATCTTCTCGAACGAACGCCGCCTGATGAGGGTCAACCGCGCGGGCGCGGCGCTTGAGTCGGCCTCGCCGCAGGAGATTCTGGGCCGGGGCTGCTGCGACATCCTGCGCGCGGGGCGCGGCGAGGGCTGCATCGTCGAGCGCGCGACCGCCGAAGGCCGCGCCGTCACACTGGAGTACACGCCGGAGCGCCTGAACCGGACGCTGCTGGTCACAGCCGAGCCGGTCGTCGAGGAAGCAGGGCAGGTCGGGACGGTCTGCACGGTGCGCGATCTCTCGGAGCTACGGCAGATCGAGGCCGTCGCGCGCGAGCGGCAGTCGCTCCTGACGCACATCCTCGAATGCGCGCGCGAGGCCATCTACTCCTGCGGCCTCGACGGTCGCTACCAGTGGTGCAATAGCGCGCTGGCCTCGGCGACCGGCTACGAGGTCGGGGAGTTGATCGGGCAGCACTTCTTCAAGGTGGTGCACGTGGACGACCGCGAGAAGGTTCTGGAGTATTCGGCGCGCGCGCTCGGCGGCGAGCCGCAGACCTTCGAGATGCGCTACGTGACCAAGGGCGGGCAGATTCGCTACGCGATGATGGACAACGCGCCGCTGGTGGTTGACGGTCGAACGACCGGCGTGCTCGGCATCGCGCGCGACGTGACCGAGCAGCGGCAGGAGCGCGAGCGCGCCGCGCAGGCCGACAAGCTGCGCGCGCTCGGACAGCTCGCCTCCGGCGTGGCGCACGACTTCAACAACTCGCTCGCTGCCATCCTCGGTCGCGCGCAGTTGCTTCGGCGCGCGGCCCGCGACGCCGAGACCGCGCGCGACCTCGACATCATCCAGACCGCCGCTGAGGACGCCGCCGCCACCGTCCGCCGCATACGCTCTTTCGCGCACCAGTTGCCCGGCGACGACCTCGCGCATGTGGACGTGCGCGAACTCCTGCGCGACGCCATAGAAATCACGCGCACGCGTTGGGAGAACGATGCGCGGGCGCGCGGCCTGCGCTACGACGTGAGCCTCGAAGGCGACGACGCGCTGAGCGCGCGCGCCAACGCGTCGGAACTGCGCGAGGTCTTCGTCAACCTCATCGTCAACGCCATAGACGCGATGCCCACGGGCGGCACTCTCGCCATCAGTTGCCGTCGGCGCGGCGAGCGCATGCAGCTTCTCTTCGCGGACACGGGCACGGGGATGACCGAGGAAGTGCGCGCACGCATCTTCGAGCCGTTCTTCACGACGAAGGGCTTGCAGGGGACGGGCCTCGGACTGTTCGTCTCCTACGGCATCATCGAGCGACACGCGGGCCGCATCTTTGCAGCCTCCGAGCGCGGGCGCGGGACGACCTTCAACGTCGAGCTGCCTTACGTCGAGCCTGCGTCGCAGGCGAGCGCCGCGAAAGCGCGCCGCGAAGTCTCAAGCGCCGTCGCGCTCTCCATTCTCGTCGTTGACGATGAGGAGCACGTGCGCGGGACTCTGGCCGAGATGTTGGAGGTTCTGGGTCACAACGTTTCGGTCGCGGACGGCGGGCCTGCGGCGCTCTCGGCGCTCGACGCCGGCTCGTTCGATCTCGTCTTCACAGACCTCTCGATGCCGGAGATGGACGGCTGGGAGTTGGCGCGCGAAGTCCGCCGCCGCTCGCCGCGCACGCGCATCGCCGTCGTCACGGGCTACGGCAAGGACGCTTCGCGCACACAGGCGGACGCGCCCGCCGACATCGTCATCGGTAAGCCCTTCGACTTCGCACAGGTCGAGGAAGTGCTGGCCCAGCTCGGCAACTAACTTTCCCGCAAGCGGCCGTAAGTCGCCGTCATCTCGCGCAGTCGCCCGCGCAGCCCATCGGTGATCGCGCCCTCCGGAAACCTCCACGCCCAGTTCCCCACCGCGCTCGCGGGCGTGTTCATGCGCGCCTCCGCGCCGAGGCCGAGCACGTCCTGAAGCTGCGCGACACAGATGTCTGCCACAGACATCTGCACGGCGCGGATGAAGTCCCAGTTGATTTCATGCCCGTCTGTCGCGAGATACTTCAGGCAGTTCTCGCGCTCGCGTCGCTCGTCCCCACTCGCCTCCTCGCGCGAGCGTTGCCGGAGCCAGCCGACGACGGTGTCGTTGTCGTGCGTGCCGGTGTAGGCGACCGTGTTGCGCGTGTACTCGTGGGGCAGGTGCGTGTCGTGCGGGTCGCCGCTGAAGGCGAACTGAAGCACGCGCATGCCGGGAAGATTGAACTCGTCGCGCAACTGGTGAACATCGGGCGTGATCGTGCCGAGGTCTTCAGCGATGATGGGCAGGTCGCCTCCGAGCGCGTCGCGCAGCGCGTTGAAGAGGTCGCGGCCCGGCGCTTTCGTCCACTGTCCGTGCTCGGCAGTCTCGTGCCCGGCGGGCACTTCCCAGAAGGCCGCGAAGCCGCGGAAGTGGTCGAGCCGCAACGCATCCACGATCTTCAAAGTCTCGCGCACGCGGTCAGTCCACCAACGAAAGCCGTCCTCGCGCATTCGCTCCCACTCGTAGACAGGGTTGCCCCAGAGCTGGCCCGTCGCGCTGAAGGCGTCGGGCGGGACTCCGGCGACGAACGCGGGAGAGCCGTCGTCTTTCAGCTTGAACGACTCAGGCCGCGACCAAACGTCCGCCGAGTCGTGCGCGACGAAGATGGGCATGTCGCCGACGACGCGCACGCCGCGCTCGTTCGCGTAATGTTTGAGCTTGAGCCACTGCTGGAAGAAGGCGTACTGGTAAAACCTGTGCGCCTCGATTCGTTCCGCGAGGCTGCGGCGCGCGCCCTCGACCGCGGCGGGTTCGCGCTGCGCCAGCCCCGCCTCCCAGGTGTTCCAGCCCGCGCCCTTGTGCTCGTCCCTGAGCGCGGCGAAGAGCGCGTAGTCGTCGAGCCAGACGGAGGCGAAACCGTGGAAGCCTTCGTAGTCTCGGCGCAGGCCGTCGTCCGTCGGAAGCCTGCGTTTGAAATTCTGAAACGCCTTCTCCAAAAGGGCGCGCTTGTACTCGATGACCTTGCCGTAGTCCACGCGCTCGGCGGGGAGGTCGGGCGCGTGCTCGATGTCCGTGCCGGAGAGCAGCCCGGTCTCGAAGAGTTTTTCGGGGCTGACGAGGCTGGTGTTGCCGGCGAAGGCCGAAAGGGAAGAGTAGGGCGAGTCGCCGTAGCCGGTGGGGCCGAGCGGCATGATCTGCCAGAACGTTTGACCCGCGGCGGCGAGCCAGTCAACGAACCTGTAAGCCTCTTGGCCGAGGTCGCCGACGCCGAAGCGACCGGGAAGACTTGTGGGGTGGAGAAGGATGCCGCTTGATCTTTTGAAGTTCACTGCTTCACTCTCATTCGGAAGTCTTCACCCAGCACCGCAAGACCTCCGCGACGCTCCACGCCTGCGCGATGCAGCCGCGCGGCGCGAACGGCTCGACGGCGTCGAAGACTTCGCTGATCGAGCCGATGCACGCCTCGTCGAGGTGCGCGACGAAGGCTTCTAAAAATCGGCGCGCGCCCGCGCGGTCGTCCGGGTGGACTTTGAGCCACGCGTCAACGAACGGCCCGATGAGCCAGGCCCAGACCGTGCCCTGATGATAGGCCGCGTCGCGCGTCTTCAGGTCGCCACGATAGGTCGGCTTGAAATCCGGGTGATCGGGCGAGAGCGAGCGCAGGCCGACGGGCGTCAGGAGTTTCTCGCGCGTGACTTCGAGCACCGGCCCCCACTTCGACTCGTCGAGCACGGGGTGTTCGAGCGAGATGGCGAAGAGCTGGTTGGGGCGGCACGCGGGGTCGTCCGCGCCGCGCTTCTCCTGACTCTCGATCACGTCGTAGAGGTAGCCGCCCTCCTCGTACCAGAAGCGCCGGTTGAAGGAGCGGCGGCAACGCTCGGCGTGCGCGCCCATCTCACCCGCCGACTCCTCGCCGCCGGTCTCGCGCGTCCAGCCTTCCAGAAGCTTGAGCGCGTTGTACCAGAGCGCGTTGATCTCGACGGCCTTGCCGCGCCGCGGCGTCACCACCCAGCCGTCGCACTTCGCGTCCATCCACGTCAGTTGATAACCTTCCGCGCCCTGCACGAGCAGGCCGTCTGCGGGGTCAACATGGATGCCGAAGCGCGTCCCCTGAAGGTGGCACTTCACGATGTCGTGCATCTTCGGCAGAAGCACTTCGAGCGTGACGCGGTCGTCCGTCGTCCGGAGGTAACGGTCGAGCGCGTGGAAGAACCAGAGCGTGGCGTCCGCCGTGTGGTAGAGGCCCTCGTTCGAGCCGTCGGGGAACATGTTGGGGATGAGGCCGTCGCGTATGTACTGGCCGAAGGTGCGCAGAATCCAGCCCGCCTCGCGGTATCTTCCGGTCGTGCAGGTCAGACCTTCGAGAGAGATCATCGTGTCGCGGCCCCAGTCTGTGAACCAGTGATAGCCGGCGATGACGGAGCGCACCTCCTCGCCCGCGGCGTGCGCGCGCGCGGCGTCCTGCTGGCGGCCCGAAGGCGTGATGACGAACTGGTCTGCGGCGAGGACGAGTTCGCTGCCCACGCCGTGTTGCGCCGCGGGCGCGGCGGCGGCCAGCAGACGCTCGCGCCGCTCGTGCTCGGCTGACTGCGCGTCTTCGGGCGAGAGGGCGCGGATCAGCTCCCACTCCTCGGTCGAGCCGACGAGCGTCGCGCTCGTCTCTTCGGTCACGTCAACGCTGAAGTAGCCCGGACTCCAAAGCGCGCCGACGTGCGCGTAGCCGCGACGGTCTTCGGCGCGGTAGTAGACGTTCTGGAGCTTGCCGCCGTCGAGCGCGAAGGTCGCGCGCAGGCCGTAGATTTTCAGGCGCAGCGGCGGGTAAGTGTGGCCGGTGCACAGCTCAAGGCGGTCTTCGACCGCGGTGATGGTGAAAGGCTCGTTGATCGAGTCGTGCACGGCCTCTTCGAGCGGGCGGAACTGGAGCGCGGGCCGCAGCTTGAGGCGGACGGGGCCGTCGCCTTCGGCGAGGCGGTAGTTGACGTGCACGGTGTTCTGCCCGTGCAGCATCAGGACGCGCTTCTCGATGACCGTGCCGCCCACCTCGTAGCACCAGACGGGCAGGCCCGCTTCGAGCCGGAACTCCGCGAGGTAGTGCGCGCCGGGCATCTCCAGCACGCCGCCCGCGCGCTCCTGCCCACCGATCTGGAAGCGCGCACCATTCGGCAGCCGCACCCACTCGGAGACGTGGTTGAGCATGACGGTGCGACCGAGCGGCGTGGGCAGGGACGAGATGAGCAGCCCGTGATAACGACGCGTCGGCACGCACGCGACCGTGCTTGAGGCGAAGCCGCCCAGCCCGTTCGTCACCAGCCACTCGTGGCCGAGCAGCGCTTCAACGTCGTCGCGCGCGTCTTCCTCCGCGAACGTCAGCTTGCGAACCGGCTCGTTCATTCCTCCTCCCAATCCTGCATGTTGTCCCGGCGCGTCTCTTCTTCCTCGCCCATCCCGTCGCCGCCGCGCGCGAGGTCGCGCACGAGGTCGCGCACTACACTCGCTGCCGCCGGGCGCATGACGAGGGCCGCGTGGCCCGGAACGATCCAGTTGTTTTTCGTCTCCGGCGGCGGCGTGCCTCCCCCGCCGTAGCCGAAGTCCTCGCTCGACCAGAGGAGCGTCCACAGCCTTCCTTCGGGCGGCGCGAGCAGAGGCTCCGGCGCGGGGTTGAGGTTCAGGTCCGCGCCGAGGTTGACGAAGAGGAGGCGGTCGTCCCCATCTTCGCCGAAGAAGCGGAGCACGAACGCTTCGGGGCCGAGCACCGCGCCGTCAACGCCGCCGCGCGCCTGCGCGGAGAACACTGCCTCCTCGCGGCGCAGACGGAGCAGGTCGCGGTGCATCTCGTAAATCATTTTGTGCGACTCGCGCTCCCTGAAGTCGAGCTTGCAGCGCTCGAAGGTCTGCTCGTCCTCCGGTGCGGCGAGGCCCGCGCGCGCCTCCTTCGTGGCGATGCTGCGGAACTGTGCGAGGAACTCGACGCGCCCGCGCCTAACCTTGCGCGCCAGCTCCGGCTCATGGTCTGCGAAGTAGAGGAACGGGGCGGAAGCGGCGAACTCCTGCCCCTGAAAGAGCATCGGCGTTGACGGCGCGAGCAGCACCAGCGCCGTCAACGCGCGGAAGCGACCCGGACTGGTCAGCGCATGCACGCGAAGCCCGCGGGCGGAGTTGGCGACCTGATCGTGGTTCTCTATGAAGTTGACGAACGCTTCGGGCGGGAGGTCGAGGGCCGGCGAGCCGCGGCGCTTGCGCTGCCACTTGTAGCGCTGCCCCTGGTAGAGATAGCCGTACTTGACGGCGGAGATGAACTCCTGCGGTGCGCCCCTGTGGTCTGTGTAGTAAGCCTCGTTCCTGCCCGTGAGCGCGACCAACGCGCTGTGGTGGAAGTCGTCGTTCCAGAGTCCGTCGAGTCCGAAGCCGCCGCGGGCGGGCGGGCGGGCGAGCCGCGCCTCCTGCGCCTCGTTCTCGGCGACGATGATCGTCTCGCGCCCGCCCGCCGCCGCGCGCACCTCGCGGCTGATGGCGGCGAGGATGTGTTCGTCGGAGTCGTCGAAGATGCTCTGCGTCGCGTCGAGGCGCAGGCCGTCCATGTGGAACTCCTCGACCCAGTAGCGCGCGTTGGCGATGAAAAACTCGCGGACGTGCTTCGAGTTCGGCCCGTCGAAGTTGATTGGCTCGCCCCACTCGGTCTGGCGACGGTCTGTGAAGTAGTCTTCAGAGAACTGCCGGAGGTAGTTGCCGTCGGGGCCGAAGTGGTTATAGACCACGTCGAGGATGACGGCTACGTGGTGGCGGTGCGCGTCGTCAACGAAGCGGCGCAGGTCGTCGGGCTGGCCGTAGAGACGCGTGGGCGCGAACATGGAGACGCCGTCGTAGCCCCAGCCGAAGCGTCCGGGGAAGTCGGCGACCGGCATCATCTCGATGCACGTGACGCCGAGTTCACTCAAACCTTTCAGCTCGCGCGCCGCCGCCGCCCACGTGCCCTCGCGCGTGAAGGTGCCGACGTGCAGCTCGTAGATAACCTGACCTTTGAGCGCCGCGCCCTTCCACTCTGCGTCGGCCCAGCGGAAGGCCGACGGGTCAACGACGCGCGAGGGCTGGTGCGGCCCTCCGGGCTGAAAACGCGAGGCGGGGTCCGGGTAGAGATAGTCTTCGCCGTCTAGGCGAAAGCGGTAGAGCGTGCCCGCGACGCCCGCGCGGACGTGCGCCGAGAAGTAGCCCTCGTCTTCCGCCCGCAGCTCGGTCGAGGTCTGCCGCCCGTCCGACTCGAAGACGACCTCGACGCGACTTCGACGCGGTGCCCACACGCGAAAATGTACGCCGCCTTCCGGTACGACTTCCGCGCCGACGTGCAGTCTCCTCCGCGGGTTCGTCGCCCCCGTTCGTGAACTCTGTTCCATGTTTATTACGGCTCACGGCTTCATTTTATCCGTGGCGTGCGATTCTAAACGTGCCGCATCCCGAAAGACCAATACTCGCGGGAGGTGCTTTCGTAATCATCACGATTGTCTGGCATTCGTCTGTAATCGCGCCGCCGGAACCGCGAGCGGCGGCGGGCGAGCTGTGTTTATGAAGGGCAACTCCAATCCGTAAATGCGACCCGTCCGCCGACGCTCGCGGTTCCGGCCTGCTTGCCAAACTCACGCCCTTCGGTTACGAACAGAAGCATGCAGAGGCTTCCGATTGACGCGCTCCTGCCGGAAGTGGTCGAGTCTTTGCGCCGTGCGCCGGGCCTCGTCATCGAAGCGCCGCCCGGCGCGGGCAAGACGACGCGCGTGCCGCCCGCGATACTCGACGCCGGTGTGGCCGGCTACGCCGAGGTGCTAGTGCTTGAGCCGCGCCGTTTGGCCGCGCGCATGGCGGCGCGGCGCGTGGCCGGGGAGCGCGGCGAGCGTTTGGGCGAGACGGTCGGCTATCAGGTTCGCTTCGACGAGGTAGCCGGGCCGCGCACGCGCCTGAAGTTCCTGACCGAGGGCGTGCTGACGCGCCGCCTGCTCACAGACCCACAGCTTCGAGGCGTGGGCTGCGTCGTGCTCGACGAGTTCCACGAGCGACACCTGCAAGCAGACCTCGCGCTCGCGCTGCTCCGAAGGCTGCGTCGCGGCGCGCGGCCCGACTTGAAGATCGTCGCCATGTCGGCGACGCTCGACGCCGCGCCGGTCGCACACTATCTCGACGACTGTCCAGTGCTGCGCTCCGAAGGGCGACGCTTCGAGGTGCGTGTCGAACACCTCGCGCGCCACGAAGAGCGACCGCTTGAGCTGCAAGTTGAAAGCGCGGTGCGGCGTCTCGTGTCGGAAGGTCTGGACGGCGACGTGCTCGTCTTCCTGCCGGGCGCGGCCTCGATACGGCGCGCGCAAGAGGCGTGTGCCGTCGTCGCGTCCGAAGCAGACCTGCTCGTGCTGCCGCTGCACGGCGAACTGCCAGCCGCCGAGCAGGACGCGGCGATGCGGCCCGCCGTGCAGCGCAAGCTGATTCTCTCGACGAACGTCGCCGAAACGTCGGTGACGTTCGAGGGCGTGGCGGCGGTCGTTGATTCGGGGCTGGCCCGCGTGGCGGGCCAATCGCCGTGGTCTGGACTGCCCGTGCTGAAGCTCTCGCGCGTGAGTCGCGCCAGCGCCGTCCAGCGCGCGGGGCGCGCGGGGCGCACGCGCGAGGGCCGCTGCCTCCGGCTCTACACGGCGCAGGATTTCAACGCGCGGCCTGCGCACGAGATGCCTGAGATTCAAAGACTCGACCTCGCCGAGTCCGTGCTCGAACTGCGCGCCGCAGGCGTGCAAGACCTCAAAGGCTTCGACTGGTTCGAGTCTCCAACGCCCAACGCGCTCGATGCGGCGGACGCGCTGCTGCGCGCCTTGGGCGCGACGGACGATGCGGGCCGCGTGACGGAGACGGGCCGACGCATACTGCGCTTCCCTCTGCACCCGCGGCTCGCGCGCATCGTCGTCGAGGCCGAAGCGCGCGGCGTCGGGCGCGAAGCCTGCACGGTCGCCGCGCTCATCAACGAGCGCGACATACGCGCCGGGCGTGTGGCCTTTGATAAAGAGCGCCAGCGTGAAGACGGAGACCGCGAACGCCATAGGCGCGGCGCGCAGACTCACGGTTCTTCCGACCTGCTCGAACTCTTCGACCTCTTCAAAGAGGCGGAGGCCGGAGGCTTCGCCGCCGGGCGTCTGCGCTCGCTGGGACTTGAGCCGAACGCAGTGCGCGCCGTCGAGCGCGTCGGCAAGCAACTGCGACGCACGCTCGAACGAGCGCGCGCGAGCACGGCGTCGAAAGCGTCGGGCAGGTCTCTCTCGGACGAGCAGGAGAAAGAGTTGTTGATCTCAATCCTTGCGGGATACCCGGATCGCGTCGCGCGCCGCCGCGCGCCGTCTGCCGGGTCGCGCGGCGATGATGCGGAGCTTTCACTCGCCGGCGGCGGCGCGGCTGTGCTCGCGCCGGAGAGCGTCGTGCGGCGCGCGGAGTTTCTGGTCGCGGTGGACGCAGAGGAGCGCGGCGACGCAGGACGCGGGCGCGCGGGCGCGGCGAAGACTCTGGTGCGACTGGCGAGCGCGATTGAGCCGGACTGGCTGCTCGACCTGTTCGCCGGAAGGCTCTCGGAAAAAGTAGAGGCGCACTGGAACGCGCAAAGCGAGCGCGTCGAGGTCGTGCGCCGGCTCGTCTACGACCGTCTGATCGTTGACGAGTGGCGTGCCGACAAGACGGCCCTTGAAGATAAGCTCGTTGACGAAGAGGTGACGCGCGTGCTCGCCGTGGCCGCGCTCGACGCGGGCGTCGAGGCTTTCGTCGAGCGCGACGCGCTAGAGCGATTCCTCGCGCGCGTCGAGTTCGTCGCGCGCACGTTCCCCGAAGCGAACTTCCCGGCGCTCGGCGAAGAGGACGCGCGCAACGCGCTCGCGCGAATGTGCGAAGGGCGGCGCAGCTTCACAGAGCTGCGCGAGTCGGCGCGCGCGGGCGAATTGGTCGAGCGACTGCGCGCTCGTCTGACGCCGGAGCAGGCGCGCATGCTCGCGCGGATGGCCCCGGAACGAGTCGCGCTCGCGCGCGGGCGGCAGGCGCGCGTCCGCTACGAGGCGGGGAAGACGCCGCACGTCGCCTCGCGCCTGCAAGACTTCTTCGGAATGCGCGAGGGGCCGAAGGTCGCGGGCGAGCGCGTCCGCGTAGTCCTCGAACTGCTCGCGCCGAACCAGCGGCCCGTGCAGGTCACGACAGACCTTGCGGGCTTCTGGTCGCGCCACTACCCGCAGGTGCGGCGCGAGTTGGGCCGCCGCTACCCGCGCCACGCGTGGCCCGAAGACCCGCTGCTGAAGTAGCAGGTGAAAGTAAAAAGGCAACAGATGGAGACCGACGCGCCGCCGTTTCTGCTTCTGCTTTTCGCCTTTTAACTGTCGGCTTCGCTTCAGGTGTGGAACAAACAAGATTGTCTGAAGTATAATCGGAAGGTTGATAAGCTAGCCCCTTTAATAAGAAGGAACAGAAGCGAGATGCCAGAGTTACGCGGCAAGCAGGCGACGGAGGATGTCAAGGAAGAGTGGAAGCGCGCTTACCAAATCTATCTGAGCGCGCCCGGCGTTCCGCACAACAAGAAGCTCGACCGCACGGAACGCATTAACCACGTCGCCGAGAAGATGCACCTTACGCGGAAGCAGGCCAAGCGGCGTGTGAAGAACTTTGAGGCGTGGCAGCGCAACATCAAGAAGGGACTCATTACGCCGTAGACGCAAAGACCGACCTGCGGGCAGCGTGTTGAAGGGCGCGCCGCCCCCCGCCTGAAAGACGAAGGACATGTGCAACGGTGAAACGGCCCGCCGCGGGAGCGGTGTGCCCGCCGAGCCGGGGTTGCCGTGTGCCCACGGTGTCGTGTGCCTTGTGGTGTCCGCGCGCGCGACGTTGCCCGCCGGACGCTGCTAAACTGTCCGGCTGTAAGATGAACGCGCAGAGTCTTCACCTCCAAACTTCGGCGGCCCGGCCCGCGCCGCCCGACCCCGCTCTCGAAGTCGAGCGGCTCGAAGCCTTGCTCGCCGTGCGGCGCGCGGAGCTGTCGGCTTTGCAGGAGGAGTTCCGCGAGTTCAAGGCGTGCTACGTGCAGACGGTCGGCGGCAGGCTGGCGGAACTGGCCGAAGTCGAGCGCCGAATCCGACGCGCCGAAGCTCGCCTGCTCGGACTCGACGAAGAAGACGACGGGGCGGAAGAGACAGCGGGATTCTACGAGGCGCAGCCCACGCCTTTGAAGGGGAGGGAAGGCTTGCGAAAACTTTTCTGGTCGGTCGCGCGCCTGTTTCACCCGGATCGCGCCGCCGACGAGCCGGAAGCGCGTCGCCGCCACCGGATCATGGCCGAGGCGAGCCGCGCTTACAGAGAGGGCGACGCCGAGAGCCTGCACACGCTGCTCGGCGACGAGCAGCTACAATTCTACTGCGCCGGTGTCCAGCGCGAGGACGAGCCTGAAGACCTCGCCAGCCGTCTTCTCAACTTGAAGGAAGAGCTTCGCACAATCGAGTTCGCCGTCAAGCGCATCCGTCAGGACAGGCTCTACCGACTCATGCTCTCCGTCGCGGAGGAGTCGAGGCACGGGCGCGACGCGCTCGCACAGATGGCCGACAGCCTAGCACGCCAGATCGTCAAAGCGCACAACCGCCTCGCCCACCTCTCGTAGAAATGTCGGAAGCCGGGACGATGAACGCGGAACTGAAAACCTTTGTCTTTCAGTTCCGCGTTCATCGTCCCGGCTTCACACTTTCAGGTCAATCACTCTCCGGAGCTTGCGCCCCGCTTCGACTCCTCGATGACGGCCTCGGCTTTGCCGATAAACTTCTGCGCGGCGCGCAGGTTTTGCAGGGCGGCGCGCGAGGCATCTTCGGCGTCGAGGTTGAAGCGGAGGAGCGGGTTCGGGTCGGCGAAGGATTGGGCCGAGACGACGAGCGCGCGGGAAGGGAGAGTTTTGAGCTGCCAGAAGAGGCCGTCGCGGAAAGCGTCTCTGGCGTTGCCGAGCAGTTGGCGGACGTGCGTGCGCGGGAGCGAGGCGAGCAGGCGGTCAACTTCTTCGAGCGAGGACGAAAGTTCTTCGAGCGAAGGCGAAAGATTTTCGTAAGGCCGACTGGTTGCTGCCGCGCGTGTCGCAACACGTCCTCCGGCTGCGGCAAAGGAATCGCTCGCGGCGTCGGCGACCGCAACCGGGGCGCTCACTTCGTCGGCGAGTTCCTTGAGGGCGCGCAGGGTCTCTTCGGCGAGCGCGAGGTCTGTGCTGCGCTCGGCGCGAATCTCGGCGAGCGCGTCGAGCGTCGCGGCGTCGCGTTCGCCGCGCGCGTAACGCAGAGCGACCACGGCGCGGCGCGTGTGGAGCGCGGCCTTCGCGCGGAGCAACCCGGCGCGGTCGCCGCTCTCGCGGCAGAGGCGGAAGTAGGACTGGCGCAGCTCGCGCGAGCAGTCGGGAGCCGACGCGTCGCCGCGCGTGCGGTAAACCGCCTCGTAGAACGAAGCGGCGGTCGCGAGTTCAGTCTTGAGGCCGTCGTCGCGCAGTTCGGCGACGGCGACGAAAAGGCCGGGGTAGATTTTTTTGGCGACTCCATCGAAGGCGTCGGAGCCGCGCGCCGCGGCGGACTCTTCGAGCCGCAGGAGTTTGGACAAGACAGCCTCTGCCTTCTTCAAATCTTTGTCGCCCGGCGCGGGGCCGGGAGTCGCGGCGCGTGCGGCGTTGACCGCGAAGGCGAGAAGGCAGAGGAGGGCCAGCGCAGTAAGTTTGAACCGGGGCATGTGTAGAATAAAAGTTAAATCATCCGAAACTTCCCTGAAACTTATTGCCGGAGACACGGATTTACGTTGCTGTATTCGAGAGGATCAGGTGAGCGGCTTCGCCCCTCAATGAATCGTAAGGCGGGATTGTGAGGCAAGGTTAGGAATTGTGAGGCCGACTAGATTTTGCGCGTCAACCTGGCGGGCAGGTCGAGCGCGTCATCAATCAGAACATCCGTGCTGACTCGCGCCACTCGCGCATATCGCAGCAGAACCATTAACGTCGGCTCGGCCTTGTCTAACTCGTAATCCGAAATTCTTGTGTAAAGAATCTCGTCTCCAACGTCCAGCGCCCTGTGCATCTCAGTCTGAGAAAGACCTAAAGCCTCTCGAATCCGTAACAGTTTCTCGGCAAGGCGTCTCGGCCTCCGGCGCGCGTGTCCCATCAGGAGCGACCTCCCGACGGGGCGACAGCCTCACAAAACAGCTTGCGTCTATCCGGTGTAACGGATACAATGCGCTGGCTCAACAGTTTCGCCGTGAGAATCCTTTTATTCTCAACGGCGGCGCTCATCACTCCCTTGAGATTGAGGCCGAGCTACGCATCCGACCGTTGCCTTATTTTCAAAGACTGGAACGCGCGGAATATATCACATGAGCTTCATGGACAAAGGCATTTTGGTGGTTGATTAGAAGACAGGGGTGCGCGAAGGGTGGCGCATCTTCTGAGCACGCCCGCTTGCTTGGCGAAGCGGGTTGTGCCGCGAGGCCGCGCGCGTCTTGGGTGGGCGTGTGCGCGGCCTCGCTGTCTCATCTCGACTTTTTGTGCAGCGTCAGCAATTGGGCTTTGCCCCTCAATGAATCGTAAGGTGGGATTGTGAGGCAGACTAGATTTTGCGCGGTGTGCGTCTGGGCGGGCGTGTGCGGCGTCGCCGTGTATAAAGTAGTAAGGCTGCCTAAAAAGTCTGGTGCGCGTGTGCGGCGACGCGCGAGGCGCACAGGGCAGAGGCGCGGGCGGCAATGTGCGCCGGGGCTTTTTCGAGAGCCGGGCCTGGTGCTTGAAGTTGATGGACTGACGGACGCTTTGTGTGAGGCTAGCGCAGCATGGGCTTCGGGTAGCTCGCGGACTTGCCCGTGTCTTTCAGGTCTTGCACACCCCAGATGCTCGGAACCCCTTGATGAAGCAGACGACCGTCCCCGTCAATCCAGTATTCAGCCGTCCCTAAAGTCACCCACGCGTGCTGCGTGTAGAGGCTGCACCCGTCTCGGTAGATCGTGCTGACGACGAACTCGCGCCCGTCCGGCAGCGTGTAAATCCCCAACTCTCTCAGCCTCGGTTTCCGAGCCGGCGTCGGATGCTGCGCCGCGATTGCCTGTACCATTACTACCTCCCTTAAAAAAGCAACTTCAGTGGTCGGGGGCATCTGAGCAACCACGTCGGCGATGAATTTTAAGCTGCTGTAAAAGTAGTGCAATGATAGCACAAGGCGGCGCGACTCAGAAGAGGATTTTCGACCGACTTTGTTCACGCCTCGAACAAAATTCGCGACGGCAACCCTTGATCGCCGACGCCGCTTTGTGAAGTGGAACGGCACGCAATAGAATGAGCGGAAAGGCTCGAAGCACGACGGCGCGCTTAACCTGTGTGCGTCGTTTTCGTGGACGAAAGAGGCGTGAAGGGTGGACGGAGGAAAAGATGACTGACGGCGTGCGGCAGGTGGCGGATGGTTGGCGTGAAAATCTCGTCGAGACGGACGGGGGCATTCGAGAGTTGCTCGACGCGACGCGGCGCGTCGCCGTGCTCGGCATGAAGACCGAGGCGCAGAGCTTTCAGCCCGCCTTCTACGTCCCGCAGTATCTGGTCGCGGCTGGGCTGGAGGTCGTGCCCGTGCCGGTTTACTACCCGGAGGCGACGCACATCCTCGGCCTTGAAGTGTATCGGAAACTCGCGGACATCCCCGGCGAGGTTGACATGGTTAATGTCTTCCGACTCCCGCAGGACATCCCGCCACACCTCGAAGACATACTCGCCAAACGCCCGCGCTCGGTCTGGTTTCAGTCCGGCATACGCCACGACGAGGCCGCCGAACGACTCGCGCGCGCAGGCATCAAGGTCGTGCAGGATCGCTGCCTGATGGTCGAGCATCGCGCCCTCCTGCGCCGTCGTTGAAGTCGGCGCGCGTTTGAATCCGCGTAACCTTCTCCCGTCGTTGTAACCTTCTCCCATCGTTTAGAAGACCTGTTGGCACAGTCGTTCCGGTTTTGTGTTGACGAGAGGTGCGTGGGGCAGAGGCTCGACGCCTTTCTTTCCGCGCGCCTCGTCGGCCTGAGCCGCATGCGGATCGCGGGGCTGGTCGCAAGCGGCGGGTGCGCGGTGAACGGCGCGGCGGCGCACGCGGGCCGACGCCTCGACGCGGGCGACGTGGTCGAAGTCTCGGTCTTCGACGAGACGCCGAACGCGATGACACCGGAGGCCGCGCCGCTTGAAATCGTCTTCGAGGACGAGCACCTCCTGGTCGTCGTCAAGCCGCCGGGCGTGCTCGTCCACCCGACGCTCGGAGTCAAGACCGGCACGCTCGCCAACGCGCTCGTCCATCACCTCAACCGATTGCGGATTGCGGAATTCGGATTGCCGATTGGGGAAGGCAAGCCAAGCCCTTCTCCCGAAGCGTTCGAGCGCGAGGCCGAGTCAATAAATCCGCAAGCCGAATTCCGCAATCCGCATTCAGAATGGGTTCGTCCCGGACTGGTGCACCGGCTCGACCGCGACACTTCGGGCCTGCTGGTCGTCGCCAAGACGCAGCGCGCGCTCAGTCGCCTCTCGCAGCACTTCCAGCGCCGCCTTGTCGAGAAGCGTTACCTTGCAGTCCTGTGCGGTCGGGTCGGGCCGGACGAGCTGACGATCAACGCGCCCGTCGGTCGCGACCCGGCGGCACGCCCGGCGTGGCGCGTGACGGAAGGCGGCAAGGATTCGGAGACGCGCCTGCGCGTGCTCGAAAGGCGCGAACGCCGGACGCTCGTCGAGCTTGAGCCTTTGACGGGTCGAACGAATCAACTCCGCATACACTGCGCGCACGCAGGCCACGCCATCGTCGGCGACAGGCTCTACGGGGGCGAAGAGCACACGCGTCTGTGCCTGCACGCCTCGCGGCTCGCGCTGCGCCACCCTGCGACGAACGAGCGCGTGGAGTTCTCTTCGCGGCTGCCGCCGGAGGTCGCTGCGGCGCTCGGCGGCTGAAAGCGGGGCCGTGGATTTTCGTGCATTACCGTAGATTTCGGGCCAAAGTTGAAGTTTTCCGGTGTGGCGGCGCTGAATTTCGTGGACTGTAAAATTTTTCGCAGCGAGCAAAAAAAAATTAAGATAGGGGTTGCATCCGGGGCACGGAAAGTTCTATATTCTAGCCAACTCGGGCATGCGGTGAATCCAAATGCCTAGACGGTTGCTGGGGTGAGGACAGTGACCGTTGCCATGAGTGGGCGCGATGGGTCCCAAAATTCGTCGCGCCCGCTTTATTTTTTGTCATCACACTACACCGTCGGTCGTTGCGACGAAGCGCGCTCAAGCGCGCGACCTCTTCAACGAATCTCCTACGCTTTCACTGACGCGGCGCAGTCGAAGCCGAGAGCGTGCGGCCCTGTGCAAACTGCCTGACGCAGCCGCGCGCGCGCTGACACCGGGGCGCTGCATGGGTTATATTCTTCGCATCCCCTGAAAATAAAGAGTCCCTCCGCGAAAGATTGTAACCGGAGCTTGCCGCCGCGCGTCTTGCATCGTGTTCGGCACGCGTCCGAGTGAGACATTTCCATCCTGTCCCAGTTTCGGTGAAAGAGATGAAGAAACTTTTGGCGTCATGTGCTCTGTCGTCTCTCGCACTGGTTGCGGCGGGCGCATTCTTCATGCGCGCGACGCAGGACGCGTCGGCACAGAACACCAACGACGCGCGCGCGCAACGTCAGCGCATCGTCGGCGAGGTAATCACGGTTGATGCAGAGACGGGGCGGGTCACGATACGCACGGACGCGGGCGAGGCCGTTACGCTCACGACTGACGACAAGACCGCTTACCTGCGCCTGCCGCCCGGCGAGACGGCCATTGAAAGGGCCGTGCGCGCGACGCGCGCCGACGTGCGCGTCGGCGACCGTGTGCTCGCGCCCGGCGTTGCGGCGACCGGCGGATGGGCGCGGCAACTTATCTTAATGAGTCGAGGGGACGCCGCCGCGCAAGTAGCGCGCGACGAGACGCACAGGCTGCTGGGTCGCGTCGCGGCGATAGACGCCGTGAAGAAGCAGTTCATCGTCGAGACGCGCAGTCGTGAAGGCTTCGGGGCCGTGACGCTGGACGCGTCAGGCGGCGTGCGCTTCCTGCGCTTCGCGCCCGACTCCCTGCGCGCGGGCGACGCGCAGCCCGCTTCGTTCGCTGACGTTCGGGTCGGCGACACCTTGCGCGCGACGGGCGAGCGCAGCGCAGACGGCACGCGCTTCACGCCGGAGGAGATCATCACGGGCGCGTTCACGCGCGTCGTCGGCATCGTCTCCTCGGTGGACGCGGCGCGCGGCGAGTTGACGGTCAGGAATGAGCAGACGGGGCAGACGGTCAAGGTCATCGTCGGCGCGCGCTCGACGCTCAAGCACGTCACGCCGGAGTTCACACGCGCCATCGCCGAGCGCGCGGAGAGGGCCGCGCGCAGCGGGCAGGAGCGCGTGTCGGGCGAGACGCAGCAGCAGGCGAACGCTAACGGCAACGTGCGGCGCGAAGGCGACGGCGGGCGTCGCGGCGGGAGCTTGCAGCAGATGTTGGAGAGCCTGCCCTCTGTTGCGGTCGCGGACTTGAAGAAGGGCGATGCCGTCGTCGTCACGGCCACGCCCGGCGCGGACTCGTCGCGCGCGACGGCCATCACGCTCGTCACGGGCGATGCGGATTTCCTCCGCCGCCTGCAACAACTGCAACGCGGGACGGAGGGCAACCCGCGCCGCATGAGTCCGGGCCTGCCGAGCGACGTGCTCGGCGGCGGCGTGGGCAACGGAAACGGTAATGCCAACGTCAACGCGCCGCCGGAAAGATAGGTGCAAAGAGGAAGGGGTGCGTCCGGCGTGTGCTCTTTAAGACGAACCACAGTTAACTGATGTTGAGCGGGGTTGGATTTTAGCCTGCGTAGCAGGCGTCAGCATAAAGCCCCGTGCGTCAGCGCGGGGAGCATCGAGCGGGGCCGAAGAATGATGAGACAGTTCGGAGTGGAGTGGGGCCGGGTTCGTGTCCTGGCCTGCGTCGTGGTTCTTTTCCTGTCGGCTTCGTCCGCCGCGGCGCAGCAGTCTTCGGCGACTCTGCGCGGGCAGGTGGCGGACGAGTTGGGCGGCATCATCATCGGCGCGACCGTCACGGCGACGGACGCGTCGGGCGTCAAGAAGACCGCGACGACCGACGAACAGGGGCGCTACGTCTTTTCAGCGCTCGCGCCCGGTCGCTACACCGTGACGGTCAACCAGCCGGGGTTTGCCGCCTACCAGAACGCCGGCGTCGAGGTTGCCGCAGGGCGCACCGAGCCGCTCAACATCGTGCTCAACGTCGCCATCGAGCAGGAGCAGGTGACGGTCACGGCGGAAGCGCCCATCAGCACCGAGCCGGAGCAGAACGCGGGCGCGCTCGTCCTTCGCGGCGCAGACCTCGACGCCCTGCCCGACGACCCCGACGACCTCGCCGAAGCCTTGCAGGCGCTCGCCGGCCCTTCATCGGGTTCGGACGAGGGCGCGCAGATTTTCGTTGACGGCTTCACGGGAGGCCGCCTCCCGCCGAAAGAATCCATCCGCGAGATTCGCATCAACCGCAACCCGTTCTCGGCGGAGTACGACCGTTTGGGCTACGGGCGCGTCGAGATTTTCACCAAGCCGGGCACGGATAAGTTTCGCGGCCAGGCTTTCTTCAATTTCAACAACGAGAAGCTGAACTCGCGCTCGCCGTTCGCGCCCACGCGCGCGCCCTTCCTTTCGAGGCGCTACGGCGGCAACCTCTCCGGCCCCATCTCGAAGAAGAAGGCTTCGTTCTTCTTCGACTTCGAGCGGCGCGATACGAACGACAACGCCATCGTGCAGGCCGTCATCCTCGACCCGTCGCTCAACCCGGTCTCGTTCAACCAGACGATCCTCGCGCCGAACCGCCGGACGACCTTCAGCCCGCGCTTCGACTACCAGATCAGCCAGACCAACACGCTCGTCGCGCGCTACACCTTCGAGCGCGCGACGAACCAGAACGAGGGTGTGGGCGGCTTCAACCTGCCCTCGCGCGTCTTCAATTCGACGAACACGCAGCACACCGTGCAGGCCACCGATACCATCGTCATCAACAAGAAGATCATCAACGAGACGCGCTTTCAGTACGAGCGCAACCGCACGACGCAGCAGGGCGGCACCTTCGCGCCCGTCATCAACGTGTCGGAAGCCTTCACGGGCGGCGGCGCGCAGGTCGGCCTCGCCTTCAACCATCAGGACAACATCGAGCTACAGAACTTCACCTCCTGGGCGATAGGCAACCACTCGCTCAAGGCGGGCGCGCGCCTGCGCTACGACCGCCTGCGCGACCTCTCGCAGCAGAACTTCGCCGGCACGTTCACCTTCGCGGGCGGCCTCGCGCCGCAGCTCGACTCCGGCAACCAGATCGTCACGGACGCGTCGGGCAACCCCTTGCTCGTCCAGATCACGAGCCTTGAGCGTTACCGCCGCACGCTCCTTTTCCAGCAGCAGGGACTCGCGCCCGCGCAGGTGCGCGCGCTCGGCGGCGGCGCGACGCAGTTCTCCGTCTCCGGCGGCAACCCGGAGGTCGGCGTGACCTACGCGGACTTCGAGCCGTTCATTCAGGACGACTGGCGCGTGCGCCCCAACCTCACTCTGTCGGCGGGCCTGCGCTACGAGGTGCAGAACAACATTCACAGCAATTTCAACTTCGCTCCGCGCCTCGCCTTCGCGTGGTCTCCGGCGGGCGACCCGCGCAAGCAGAAGACGGTCGTGCGCGGCGGCGTCGGCATCTTCTACACGCGCTTCGGCCAGAACCTGAGCTTGCAGGCCGACCGCTTCAACGGCACCAACCAGCAGCAGTTCGTCGTCAACACCTCGACGCCCGGCGGCACCGACGCGCTCGACCTCTTCCCCAACGTGCCGACGCTCGCGCAGCTCTCCGCGTTCCGGATTCAGCAGACCGTCCGGCAGGTCGCGCCCGACCTGAGCGCGCCCTACACGATGCAGACGGCCTTCAGCGTTGACCGGCAGCTCCCCCGCCGCGTGACGCTCTCGGTGAGTTACATCGCCGCGCGCACGCTCCACGTCCTGCGCTCGCGCAACGTCAACGCGCCGCTCACCGACGCGTCGGGTCGCCCCGTGCGGGACGCTTCCGGCAGCTTCGTGCGGCCCGACCCGACGCGCGGCAACGTCTTCCAGTACGAGTCGAGCGGTCGCTTCAACCAGAACCAGCTCGTCGTCAGCATCAACAACCGCTTCAGCAAGAGTTTTACGTTCTTCGCCAACTACACGCTCAACGGCGCGCACAGCGACACGGACAACGCGGGCAGCTTCCCCGTGAACCAGTACGATCTGGCGGGCGAGTACGGGCGCTCCTCGCTCGACGTGCGCCAGCGCCTCTTCATCGGCGGCTCGATCAGCGCGCTGCCGTGGGGCCTTCGGCTCTTCCCGCTCATCGTCGCCAATGCGGGCCGCCCCTTCAACATCACCGTCGGGCGCGACCTCAACGGCGACGCGCTCTTCAACGACCGCCCATCCTTCGCCACAGACCTCACGCGTCCGAGCGTGCGCGTCACGAGCTTCGGCTCGTTCGACCTCGACCCGCAGCCCGGCCAGGTCATCATCCCGCGCAACTACGGGACGGGGCCGGCCTTCTTCTCGGTCAGCATGCGCCTGAGCAAGACCTTCGGCTTCGGCGAAGTGGCCGGAGCGAGCAGCGCGCCTGCGGCTGCCGGCGGTGGTGGCGGCGGACGTGGTGGCGGAGGCGGTGGCGGCGGAGGTCGTGGCGGCGGAGGTCGCGGCGGCGGCGGTGGGGGCGAGAGCTTGGGCGGCGGCGGCACGACCGAGCACCGTTACAACATGACTTTCTCCATCAACGTGCAGAATCTTCTGAACCACTCGAACCTCGGCCAGCCCGTCGGCAACCTCAGCTCGCCGCTCTTCGGCCAGCCGCTGGCGAGCGCCGGTCGCTTCGGCGCGGGCGGCGGCAGCAACCTGTCCGCGGGCAACCGCCGCGTCGAGCTGCAACTGCGTTTCAGCTTCTGATGCGCCGCGCAGAAACTTTCAGGCTCGCGCCCGTCGTCTTCTTCGTCGCGCTCACGTTCTTCGTCGCGCTCGCGGCTGCGGCGTGCGCGCCGCGCGACGGCGCGACGGCGAAGGCCGCCGACCCGACGCGCGAACTCTTCCAACACAACTGCGCCATGTGCCACGGCCAGGAAGGCGAGGGACGAGAGGTCGGCACGCTGAAAGTCCCAGCCCTGCGCGATGGCCGCCCCGCGAGCGACCCCGACGAAAGACTCTTCGCACAGATTCGAGACGGCGGCAACGGCATGCCGCCCTTCAAATACTCTCTGACGGACGAACAGATTCGAGACCTCATGCGCTTCGTGCGTGAGACGCTACAGGGGCGCGGCCCTTCGGGACGTTGAACCGGCGCGGCTTAGTCGCGAGACTGAAGCTGCAACTCGCCGCGAGCCTTGAGCCGCGGCTCGCCGTGCTGGCTAACGCGCGCCCGCGAGCGTCACTTCGTAGAGCGGCGGGTGCTCGCCCTCGCTCGTGGCGAGGAGCGCCGCGCCGTCGAGCCGGTAGCAGACCGACTCGCCCTGCCTGCGCGCGCCCAAAGATATGACGGCGGGCGTCTGCCGCCAAACCTCGTCGAAGTTCTCGACGGCTGAGTCAGGCAGTCTCAGCTCGTAGCCTTGCGCGTAGTCGCACAGAGCGACTCGCCGACCGTCGGGCGAGATGTCGCCGCCCGTGACGAACGTGCCGAAGAAGTCCGGGCCGCGAAGCCTGGCGACGAGCGTCAAAGTGTTCACGCCCGCGAGCGGCGCGTGCGCGCTCAACTTGTAGACGCCCGCGCCGCCCACCGCCTTCGTGACGACGTAGAGGTCGCCTGAGATGGGATGAACCAGAAGCGCCTCGGCGTCGTGCGGCCCGTCAGGGTACCTGAGATGTATGGCTTCGGCAGGCTCGGTCGCGCGCGCAGTCAAGCGGGTCTTGGAGGCGTCGGCGTCTTCGATCAACGGTTCGGGGAAGCGGTAGACGACGACCTGCTCGCGCCTTTCGTAGTTGTCGCCGATGTCGCCCGCGTAGATGTACGTGCGACCGCGCACGGGGCCGGGGCCGGAGGCGATGTCCTCCCAATCGTCTGCGCTCGCGCCCTCGACGCGCCAGACGCCGCGCGCGCGGCCCGCGCGGTCGAAGGCGTAGATGAAAGGGCCGTCGCCCGAATCGTTGTGCGTCCAGAAGAGACCGGGGTTGCGGCGCGAGGCGACGATGCCGCTGCTCTCCGTGATCTCCCGGCTCTCAAGCCTTGCGAGCAGGACGGGCGCGTGCGCGCCGCCACTGTCGGCGGAAGACGCGCCGCCGCGCGACCCGACGCGACCATGCTGCGCGACAGGCGCAGAACCGGCAGAACCGTATGCGGCGACACACGCGGAGACAAGTAAGACTCTGGCGCAGAGACCCTTGAGCATCAGCTTAAACTTACGTCCTCCGTGCGGCAGCCGCGTCATTTGCAAACTCTCTCGCCCGTGATTATAACGGTTACGTGCGGCTTCTGACCCGCGCGCAAAACGCAAACGCCACAACGCAAGCGACACGCGCCCGGCGCGACTTTCAAGCAGACTGCGCGGCTGCCGTGCGCCCGGCGCGACCTGCGAGCGGACTTCGGGCGACTGCCGCGCGGGCCGCGAGTCGCGCGAAGTCACAAACCGACGACTCTTGAGCGAACATCTTATGCGACACAATAAACTCGTCCCCGTCCTCTTTCTCCTCCTGCTCTGCTGCCCCGCCGCGGCGTGGGCGCAGCAGCGACAGCTCACGGTCGAAGACATCTTCGACCCCGCGAAGCGGATCAATTTCGGCGGCTCGCCGCCCGCCCCCATCGAATGGCTGAACGACGGCGAACACTACCTTCAGGGTAGGACGAACGACGGCGCGACGCAGTTGATGAAGGTTGACGCGCGGACGGGCGAGGCCGTGCCGTTCTTCGACGCCTCGAAGATGGAGGCGGCCCTCAGTAAACTTCTCCCCCCCGTCAGCGCAGATGATGCGCGCCGCCTCGCGCACCGCGGCTCGTACCAACTGAACCCGGCGCAGACAGCCCTGCTCATCAACTTCAACCGCGACCTCATCTACTACGACTTGAACACCGACACGGCCCTGCGCCTGACGAACAACCCTGAAGAGGAGTTCGAGGAGGATTTCAGTCCCGACGGGCGATTTGTCAGCTTCGTGCGCGGCGGCGACCTGTATGCGTATAACCTCGCGGCGCACGCCGAGCGCCGGCTGACGAAGACGGGCAGCGACACGACACTGAACGGTCGGCTCGACTGGGTTTACGAGGAGGAGGTTTACGGTCGCGGCAACCGCCGCGGCTACTGGTGGTCGCCGGACTCTTCGCGCATCGCCTTCCTCAGCCTCGACGAGAAGCCCGTGCACGACTTCCCCGTCATTGACCACATCCCGCGCCGGCAGGTTCTGGAAGACACGCCCTACCCGCTCGCCGGCGATCCGAACCCCATCGTCAAGCTCGGCATCATCCTCGATACGAGCGGCGATGTGCGCTGGGTTGACACACCCGGATACGAGCCTGCGGACTTGCTTTTAGTGCGCGTCGCGTGGTCGCCCGACTCTCGCAAAGTCGTCTATCAGGCGCAGAACCGCGAGCAGACCTTTCTCGACCTGAACGCGGCGGACGCTTCGACCGGCAAGTCTTCCAGACTCTTCCGCGAGACGACGCCCGCGTGGGTCGAGCCGTTCGACGACAACCCGCGCTGGCTCAAGGACGGCTCGTTCCTCTGGCGCAGCGAGCGCGACGGCTGGTCGCACCTCTATCACTACGCGTCGGATGGCAGGCTCATCCGGCAGATCACAAACGGCAAGTGGGAGATGCGCGGGATAGAGAGCGTGGACGAAGCGGGGGGCCTCGTTTACTTCCACGGCACGGAGCACAGCCACATCGCCGAGCAGGTTTATCGAATCAAGCTCGACGGCACGGGCCTGACGCGGCTGACGCAAATGGAAGGCAGCCACAACGCCTCTTTCAACCCCTCGAACACTCTCTTCATTGACAAGTGGAGTGACATCAACACGCCGGCTCAGGTGCGCCTCTTCAAGTCCGACGGGTCAATGGTGCGTGTGATTGACGAGAACCGCGTGGAGGCTTTGAAGCAGTTCAAGCTCGGCACGCCGGAGTTCGTGCAGGTGAAGACGCGCGACGGCTTCCCGATGGAGGCGATGATGATTCGCCCGCCGGACTTCGACCCGTCGAAGAAGTACCCCGTCCTGGAGTTCACCTACTCCGGCCCGCACGCGCCGCAGGTCAAAAACGCCTGGGGCGCGACGACCTACCTGTGGCACCAACTGCTCGCCGAGCGCGGCTATATCATCTGGTACTGCGACAACCGGACGGCGAGCGGCAAGGGCGCGGAGTCGGCCTGGCCCGTCTACAAAAATTTCGGCGAGCTGGAGCTGAAAGATTTAGAGGACGGGTTGAACTACCTGAAGTCGCAGCCCTACGTTGACGCCTCGCGCATCGGGCTTTGGGGCTGGAGCTTCGGCGGGTTTATGACGAGTTACGCGCTGACGCACAGCCAGAGTTACAAACTCGGCATCGCGGGCGGCACCGTCTCCGACTGGAACAACTACGACTCGGTTTACACGGAGCGTTACATGCTGACGCCGCAGCACAACCCCGAAGGCTACCGGGTCAGCTCGCCCACGGCGGCGGCGGCCAACCTCCACGGCAAACTCCTGCTCATCCACGGCGCGATTGACGACAACGTGCACATGGCGAACACCCTTCAATTCGTCTACGCGCTTCAGAAGTCCGACAGGGATTTCCGGCTGATGCTCTACCCCAAGTCGCGCCACGGCGTCACAGACCCTTTGCTCGTCCGGCACATGCGCCAGATGATGACCGACTTCATCCTCGCCAACCTTTAGCCCGCGCGCGGCGTCATCTTCTTGATGAGCGGCGTGAGCAGCGCGAGCACGAGCGCGGCGGCGAAGGTCACGAGCGCCACGATGCCGAACAGGCGCAGGAGCGCGCCCTCGGCCTTGTCGTTGAAGAGGCCGAGCACGAGTCCGGCGAAGTAGTCGCCGATGGAGATCGAGAGGAACCACACGCCCATCATCAGGCCGACCATGCGCGCGGGCGAGAGCTTCGTCACGGTGCTCAGGCCGACCGGACTCAGGCACAGCTCGCCGATGGTTTGCAGCAGATAGACCAGCACGAGCCACAGCGGGCTGACCCGCCCCGCGCCCGTCAGCGTCGAAGCGAAGGCTACGACCGCGAAGCTGACGCCCGCGAAGAAAAGCCCGTAGGCGAACTTCGCCGGGCTGGAAGGTTCTCGCCGTCCGAGCCTCATCCACAGGAACGCGAAGACGGGCGCGAGCAGGATGAGGAAGAACGGCTCGATTGACTGGAAGAGGCTCGCGGGGATTTCCCAACCGAAGACGACGCGGTTCGTCAGGCGGTCGGCGAAGAGCGTCAGGGTCGTGCTCGCCTGCTCGAAAGACATCCAGAAGAGCGCCGAGAAGACGAACAGGATGAAGATGACGAGCACACGTTTCAACTCGTCGCCGTTGAGGTGCCTGACCACGCCCGCCAGGTAGCCCGCGAAGAAACCCGCGACGCCGGGGAACAGCCCCGACAACACGCCGGCCCCGCCGTAGACGTAGCCGAGCGCGAAGCCGACGATGCCGACGACGACGGCGAGCGCAATCGTCACCACGTCAACCTCGCTTGTTTCATTGCCCGCGTCTCTCACCTCTTTGATATCCGGCTTGACCGCCTCACGCCGCTGCGACGGCGGGTTGCCGACGTGGCTCAGCCGTTTGCCGCCGAGCACGTACTGCACGATGCCGAGTACCATGCCGATGCCTGCGGCGGCGAAGCCGTAGTGCCAGTCAATCTTCTGACCGAGGGGGCCGCAGACGAGCGGCGCGACGAACGCGCCGAGGTTGATGCCCGTGTAGAAGATCGAGAACCCGGCGTCGCGTCGCCTGTCCTGCTCCGAGTAGAGGTCGCCGACCATCGCGCTGACGTTCGGCTTGAGCATGCCTGTGCCCGCGGCGATGAGGATCAGCCCCGCGTAGAAGTTCGGCAGCGTGTGGAAGACCATCGAGAAGTGGCCCGATGCGATGACGATGCCGCCGATGAGAACCGCGCGGCGCGCGCCGAAGACTTTGTCGGCCAACCAGCCGCCGATGAGCGGCGTCCAGTAGACCGAGGAGAAGTAGGTCGCGGCGATCAGACCCGAATACGACTCGCCGAAGTTCAGCCCGCCCTCGGCAAGAGACTTCGTCATGTAGAGCACCAGCAGCGCCTTCATGCCGTAGAAGCTGAAGCGCTCCCACATCTCTGTGAAGAAGAGGGTGGTCAAGCCCCGCGGGTGTCCGCCGATGCCCCCCGTATCGTTCCAGGCGACGGGGCTGGCCCCGGTCTCGTCAGCGGCTAAGCTCATTGCAAAGCTACTCCTCTTTAGTTCGCGTTTGGCAGAACTTCTACAAGTGCGGATGTTTCAGTGCGCCGTCCCTGCGTTTGCAGCCCATGATACATGGGCCGCGGCAGAAGGCAAACAGATTCACGCGAGGCGCGCGTCGAGCTTTGAGTGTGCCGCCGGGATGGAACATAATACGCGCACACGAGACACACACAGGCCGGTGCTTTAAGGGCGGCTCGCACAACTACTACTCCAGGAACGGGGAGGGCAGAGACCATCATGACTCAGACACACGATTCGACCGCGGGCGACGCAAGTGCCGCGCGCGTCGCAGACATTCAAAGCGCCTTGCGCGACGCAGGACTCGACGGCTGGCTCTTCTACGATTTCCGCCAGAGCGACCCGCTCGCCTACCGCATACTCAAGCTCGACCCCAAACAGTTCTCCACGCGCCGCTGGTTCTACTTCGTGCCCGCCGAAGGCGAACCCGTGCGCATCAATCACGCCATCGAGCAGGGCAAGCTCGACCGCCTGCCCGGAAGGAAGCTCATCTACAGCAGTTGGGGCAAGCTCAACGAAAACTTGCGCGACGCGCTCTCGACGGCGAACGCTTCGAGCAGGCCGCAGATCGCGATGCAATACTCGCCCGAAAACTCCATCCCCTACATCTCGCGCGTGGACGCGGGCACGATTGAGCTGGTGCGCTCGCTCGGCGCGGAACCTGTCACGAGCGCAGACCTCGTGCAACTCTTCGAGGCCGTCTGGACTGCCGAGCAGTACGACTCGCACGTCACCGCCGCGAACAACATCCACCGGATCATTCAGGAAGCCTTCGCCGAGGTTGCGCGCCGGATTAAGTCGGACGAGCCTGTCACCGAGTACGACATACAGCAGTTCATGGTGCGCCGCTTCGAGGAAGAAGAGATGACCTGCGACGACGACCACCCCATCGTCTCTGTCAACGCGAACGCCGCCAGCCCTCACTATCAGCCGTCAGCCTCCCGCTTCTCGCCCATCAAGCGCGGCGACTTCCTGCTCCTCGACGTGTGGGCGAAACTGAAAATTCCCGGCGCGGTCTACGCCGACCAGACCTGGACGGGCTTCGTCGGCGAGAAGCCCTCGGACGAGCACGTCAAGGTGTTCACCATCGTCCGCGACGCGCGCGACGCGGCCATCGAGTTCGTCCGCGAGAACGTGAAGGCGGGGCGCGAAATCAAGGGCGCGGAAGTTGACGACGTTTCGCGCGGAGTGATTGAGCGCGCGGGCTACGGCGAATACTTCACGCACCGCACGGGCCACTCCATCGGAGAGGAAGTCCACGGCAACGGCGCGCACATAGACAATCTTGAGACGAGGGATTCGCGCCGCATCATCCCGCGCACCTGCTTCTCCATCGAGCCGGGCATTTATCTTCCCGGCAACTTCGGCGTCCGCTCCGAGATTGATCTCTACGTCGGCGACGCCGACATCGAAGTCACGGGCCAACCCATCCAGACCGAACTCTTGGCGATACTGAAAGGATAGAGCGCCGGATGAAGCACAGACCCGCGCCCGACATCCGCGCCATCGCCCGCGAGGCGGTGCTCGACGCCGGACTCGAACCGGACTTCCCGCCCGAGGCCGAACAGGAAGTCGAGGCCGACGAGCAAAAGGGAGAGCGTGCCGCGCCCGACTCTTCCATCCGAGACATGCGCGGCCTCCTTTGGTCTTCGATTGACAACCGCGAGTCGCGCGACCTCGACCAGATCGAGTACGCCGAACGTCTCGCGGCGGGCGGCTACCGCGTGCTCGTCGGCATCGCCGACGTTGACGCGTTCGTTGCGAAAGGCTCGGCCATTGACCGCCACGCCGCCTTCAACACCGTCTCCGTCTACACGCCCGCCGTCATCTTCCCGATGCTGCCCGAACAACTCTCGACCGGCCTGACCTCTCTGCTTCAGGACGAAGACCGCCTCGCCGTCGTCATGGAACTCTCCGTGACCGCGGGCGGCGACATCACATCGAAGGAGGTTTACCGCGCCGTCGTCCGCAACCGGGCGAAGATGGATTACGATTCGGTCGGCGCATGGCTCGAAGGGCGCGGGGCCATCCCGCAGTTGGTCGCCGCAGTGTCGGGGCTGGAAGAGCAGTTGAAGTTGCAGGACGAGATCGCGCGCTCTCTCCACGAACTGCGGGTGCAGCACGGGGCGCTGGAGCTTGATATGCCGGAGGCCGTGCCCGTCGTCACGGACGACAAAGTCGTCGGCATCAACGTCCGCCAGCACAACCGCGCGCAGGACATCATCGAGAGCCTGATGATCGCGGCCAACACCTCGATGGCCGAGTATCTGGAAGAGCGCGGCGTGCCCTCTCTGCGCCGCGTCGTGCGCGCGCCCGAACGCTGGCCGCTCATCGTCAAGACGGCAGAAGGGTTCGGCGAGCATTTGCCCGACACGCCCGACCCGCGCGCCTTAGCCGAGTTCATGGCCCGCCGCCGCGCCGCAGACCCCGCTGCATACCCGGAACTCTCGCTCTCGATTTTGAAGATGCTCGGCCCCGGCGACTACATGGTCGAAGCGCCCGGCCTCCAACAGGAGGGGCACTTCGGGCTGGCCGTTCACGACTACACGCACTCGACCGCGCCCAATCGCCGCTACCCTGACCTCGTTACGCAACGCTGCCTGAAGAGCGCCGCCATCTCCGCGACGCCCGCGCCCTACACGCGCGAAGAACTCGAAGCGATTGCGGAGCGTTGCAACAAGATGGAGTCCGCCGCGCGCAAGGTGGAGCGGCGTCTGCGAAAGGTCGCGGCGGCGGTGCTTTTGAGCGACCGCGTGGGAGAGACTTTCGATGCCGTCGTCACCGGCGTCACCGACCGCGGCACGTTCGCGCGCCTGCTCGCGCCGCCCGCCGACGGTCGAATAGTCCGCGGCGAAGAAAGTCTCGACGTTGGCGAACACCTGCGCGTGCGCCTTCTCTCGACCGACCCCGAACGCGGTTTCCTCGACTTCGCGCGCGCCGGCCACTGACGGGCGCGAACGGTCGGCTGGCGGAACGCCTGTGATATGCGAATGCCGACAGCCAACGACGACGGCGCTTACAGTCGGCTCCTATGTCCGAACTGCCGCTCTCAGACCGATACATTGCAGGAAGGAATAAACGAAATTGAGTACCGGAGGAGGGACTTGAACCCACACGCCCTTGCGGGCAACGGATTTTGAGTCCGCCGCGTCTGCCATTCCGCCACTCCGGCGCAGAGTCGGCATGATAGGGTGCGGGGCGAGGAGGCGTCAACCGGCGCGCCGTGCCGGTTGACGGCGAGCGTACAGACAGCGCACGCCGCCGGGGTCAGAGATTGCTTGTCTTCAGGCACGTAGGGGCGTTAGTATAAGCATGCCCCGCGCGGGCGCTTCGGCCAACCCGACAGCCGAGACGCTGCCTCTCCCGCCTCATGTTCCACCCGACTTTAAGAACGCGGAGACGGACACTTATGTCTAAGACTCTGGGCAGAAGCGCACGCGTCCTTATCGCCGACGACGAGCCGGAGATCAGATCGGTGCTCTCAGACCTTTTGAGCCGGCACTACGACTGCTCGACCGTCGGCTCGGCTGAGGAGGCGCTGACGCACCTGCGCGAGCGGGACTACGACCTCGTCATCAGCGACATCATGATGGGCGGCATGAGCGGGCTGGAGATGATCCCGCACGTGCTGTCGAAATCGCCCGACACCGTCGTCATCATGATTAGCGGCGTGCAGACGGTCGAGAGCGCCATCAACGCGTTGCGCGCGGGCGCGTTCGACTACGTGATGAAGCCTTTCGACCTCCAGCACGTCGAGGCCGCCGTGAGCCGCGCGCTCGAACACCGCGACCTGCGCGTCTCGAAGCGCCGCTACGAGACTTACCTCGAAGAGATGGTCGCGCGGCGCACGTCGGAACTCGACGGCGCGCTCGCCTCGCTCGGCGACGCCTACCGCACGACGCTCAAGGCACTCACCGCCGCGCTCGAAACGCGCGACTCGGAGACGCACGGCCACTCGGAGCGCGTCGTCAACTTCAGTCTCCGGCTGGGGCGCGAGATGGGGCTTGACACGGAGCAATTGCGCTCGCTTGAGTTCGGCTCGCTCCTGCACGACATCGGCAAGATCGGCGTCCCCGACGCCATCCTCCGAAAGCCCGCGGCGCTCACGCAGGACGAGTGGGTCAGGATGCGCGAGCACCCTCTGCACGGACGGAAGATTCTCCGGGGCATCGAGTTTCTGGAAGGCGCGGCCAAAGTCGTCGCCCAGCACCACGAGCGTTGGGACGGCACGGGCTATCCCGTGGGCCTGCGCGGCGAAGAGATTGATTTGAACGCGAGGATATTCGCCGTGGCCGACGCCTTCGACGCGATGACGAGTGACAGGGTGTACAGGCTCGGTCGCGGTTACGACGACGCCACAGCCGAGTTGGAGGCATTCGCCGGGCAGCAGTTCGACCCGCGCGTGGTCGCGGCCTTCCGGAGCGTGCCGCGCGAGGAGTGGGACGAGATTCGCCGCCGCTCTCTGGAAGAGGGGGAGTTGAAGGCGGCGGCACGCCGCCTGGAACGGAAGGCGGGCGCTGTCCTGTTCGAGTCGGGCGCGCTCGTCAACTGAGAACGGCTCGCCGTCGAAAGGCAAAAGTAAAAAGGCAAAAGGCAAAAGATGGAAGGCAGCTTGTTTGCTTTCCTCTTTTGCCTTTTGCCTTTTTACTTTTGCCTTCTCATCTTACTGCGGCTTCGTCTCCGGCTGGCGCATCGAGCCGACGACGTAGCCGCGGCGCGCGCGCAGAGTGAGGCCGACGCGGCGCGCGCCGACGTAAATCTTGCGATACTCACTGGCGGGCGCTTTGCGGAGCGGGCGCTTCGGGCGGTAGGTGACGACGTACTGCGAGTCTATCTCGCGCGCGACTCCCGCGCCCTCGGCGATCATCTCTTCGGTCGTGTCGGGCGTGAGAATCCGACCGCCGGTCTCGTCCGCAAGCGACTTCAGGCGCGTCTCGCCGCGCTTCATCTCGCGCTCGGCCTCCTTGCGACGGCGGCTCAAGGAGGGGTCGAAGGTGATGCCGGAGTTAACGTCGTGCGGATTGACGCCGGGGCCGCGCATGCCGGGCGGGCGCGTCGGGTCAATGCCGACCGTGGCCTGATCCGCGGTGCTCTGCGTCATGCCGGGCTTCTCCGGTGGCCCCTTCCACCAGGGCTGCTTCATCTGCTCGCGCGTCACGGCGCTGTAGCTGATGACATGGAGCGTCGTCTGCGCGGCGATCAGCTTTCGCACGGCGTCCTGATATTCGTTGGAGCCGGCTGTGTCTATGCCGTCGGCGATGAGGACGAGGTGGCGGTTGCCGACGGGCTGCGTTTGGAGCAACTCGACGGCGCGCTTGATGGCGCGCGAGAGGTTCGACCCCGACCCGGAGGCGAGCTTGCTTTTGAGCGCGCGCGCGGCCTGCGCGCGGTCGCCCGTCCAGTTTTGCAGAAGAGTCGCGCGGTCGTTGAACTGGAGCGCGGCGACGCGGTCGCCGTCGCGCAAATCTTTCAGGACGCCGAGCGCGATGTCACGCGTCGTGTTGGCGCGCAAGGCCGGGTCTAAGTCCCAGCCCGTGCCGAGCACGACGAGGACGCTCGCCGCGGTGCGCCGCACGCTCTTGACCTGTTGCGGCACGCCGTCCTCGACGATGAGCACGTCGTCGGCTTCGAGACGCGGGTCGAAGCGCCCCTGCTCGTCGAAGGCGAAGACGGGGATGCGAACCTCCTCCGTGTAGATGCTCTCGGTCTCGTCCTCCTGCGGCGAAGGGCTGGGCTTCGGGTGGATGCCGCTCTGCGCGCGCAGCGGCGCGGCTGAGAGAATGATGAAGGCCGTGCTGATGAAAGCCAGTGCCGGGCGGCGCAAAAACATTAGGACTCTCCCGCCGTTGAAATCTTATGACCTGCTAATTCTGATGCTCCGCGAGCACTGCGGCGTTCGCCTGCTGTCTTCACCCATTCTTCCGCGCCTGCGCCTGCACCGCCGTGATGGCGACGGCGTCAACGATGTCTTCGGCTTTGCAGCCGCGCGAAAGATCGTTGGCGGGATGGTCGAGTCCTTGCAGGATGGGGCCGATAGCCGTCGCGCCCGCGAGTCGCTCGGTCAGCTTGTAGGCGATGTTGCCGGCTTGCAGGTCTGGGAAGACGAGCACGTTCGCGCGCCCCGCAACCGTTGAGCCGGGCGCTTTCGACTCGCCGACCTGGGGGACGAGCGCGGCGTCGGCCTGCAATTCGCCGTCAATTTCGAGTTCGGGCTGGCGCGCACGCACTGTGCGCGTCGCCTCGACCATCCGGTCAACGAGTTTGTGTTTTGCGCTGCCCTTCGTCGAGAACGAGAGCATGGCGACGCGCGGCTCCGCTTCGAGAAGCGTGCGGCAGGAGTCTGCGGAGGCGATGGCGATCTCGGCCAGTTCCGTGACGGTCGGTTCGATGACGACGCCGCAGTCGGCATAGATGAGCGCGCCGTTCGCGCCGAAGGCCGTGTCGGGCAAGACCATCACGAAGAAGCTGGAGACGATCTGGAAACCGGGCCGGATGCCGATGCAGTGGAGCGCGGCGCGCACCGTGTGGGCGGTCGTGTTCGTCGCGCCCGCGACCGAGCCGTCGGCCTTGCCTTCGCGGACGAGCAGGTTGCCGTAGTAGAGCGGGTCGCGGACGGCGATGCGCGCCTCGTCAGGCATCAGCCCCTTCGCGCGCCGAAGCTCGTGGTAGAAGGCCGCGACGCGCTCGAAGTCGGGCGCGCGCCGGTGGTCGAGGATGGCGACGCCGCCGAGGTCTGCCCCGGCGTCGCGCGCGGCGGCGCGAATCTTCTCCTCGTCGCCGAGCACCGTGACGCGCGCGAGGCGTTCGCGCACGACGATTGACGCGGCGACCACGGTGCGCGGGTCTTCGCCTTCGGGCAGGACGATGCGCTGCGGGTCGGCGGCGGCGCGTTGGCGTATGCGTTCGAGTATGGACATAAGAAAGTGATGAGTGATGAGTGATGAGGTAAGCTGTTGGCTGTTAGCCCTTAGCTTTTAGCTAAGACGAAAAAGCTAAGAGCTAAGAGCTAAGAGCTAACAGCTAACAGCCCTCTCATCACTCATCACTTGTGCCTGTTGAGTGCCTGTAAATTTAGCACGAAGCGTTCGGGCGTGGGAAACGCGCGGCCCGGCGGGCGTGCGGCTTCAGGTGCGGAGCGAGTCGTCGATCAAACTCTCGGCGGCGGCGGAGAGTTGCGCGACGAGCGAGGGGTCGTGAGTCTTGAGGGCGCTGAAGATGCGCTCTTCGAGGACGGGCACGGAGAAGCCTTCCTCGTCCACGCCGACGAGCGCGACGCCGAGGGAAGGCGAGTCGGCGACGATGAACCACTCGCGCGCGAGGCGGAGGTCGTCGTCGAGATGTATGACGCGCAGGTTGGGATGACGCGGCGGCTTCCAGTCCGGCTCGCCGAAGACGTGGACGCGCTCGGACACGTCGGCGATCCTCATGTAGCGGTCAACGACCGGCTCCATGCGCGAGAGCTTCTGGAAGCCGACGTAGAGCCGCCCGCCGCGGTGCGTCCGCAGGAGCAGCGCGTTCTCGATGAGCAGGCTGAAGTATTCGAGGCAGGGGGCGGGCGCGCGGAAGCGGAAGGTCTTGCGCTCGTCGAAGACCCGGCGCGAGACGAGCGTGACCGTCCCCAAGTCTTCAGCCTGATCCCCGGCTGAAGCCAGCGCTCGGTCGAACATCGAAAACTCTTTCATGGCAGGTTGGTTCCCGGCGCTCCGTGGGCCACGGAAGCGCCACACCCATTTGTATGCGCTCAAATCTTCGCCGTCGTCGCGAATGTTTAGTGAAATTGTTGAAGAACCGCGTCAGCAGTCAGCTTCAGCTTTCAGCCGAGACCGTTTCCGTCCTTTCAGGCGGGCGAAGAATTAGCCACAGAGGCACAGAGGATGCAGAGGCGGCATAGAGGAATTACGGATTTCAAACCTCTGCGCTATCTCTGTGTTCTCTGTGCCTCTGTGGTGAAACTCTCATTCCGAGATGGTGAGAGGCGGAAGACGGAGAGCTTCAGAGCCGAACGCTGAGCGCTGACAGCTAAGCACTCCGGAGCGCGTCGAGCAGCTTCTCGTGGATTCGGTCGAAGCCGCCGTTGGACATAACGGCGACCACGTCGCCTTCGTGAAGGACGGGCGCGAGGTGCGCGACGATGGCGTCCGCGCCGTCGAGGCAGAAGGCGGGCCGCCCCTGCGCGGTTATCTCGCGGACGAGCGCGTCGGTGTCGAGGAGTTGGCCGTAGGCGCTGCCGCGCTCGCGCGCAAAGACCGTGGAGATGACGACGTGGTCGGCGGGACGGAAGGCTTCGGCGTACTCCCGTTGGAAGACGGCGAGGCGCGAGGTGGCCGAGCGCGGCTCGAAGACGGCGAAGAGTCGCCCGCTCGTGTACTTGTCGCGCAGCGCCCGCAGCGTCTCGCGGACGGCGGTCGGGTGGTGCGCGAAGTCGTCAATGACCGTGATGCCGCGCTCGCGCCCGCGCACCTGCATGCGCCGCTTGACGCTCTGGAAAGTGGCGAGCGCGTCCCTGATCTCTTCGCGCGCGACGCCCCACGCGTCGGCGGCGACAATCACCGACAGGCAGTTGCGCACGTTGAAGTCGCCGATGAGCGGCATCTCGAATTCGCCCCACTCCGCGCCCTCCCGAAAGACTCGGAAGCGCGTCTGCTCGCCCGACGTGTAATCAATGTCGCGCGCCTGCCAGCGCGCGTCCGGGCACGTGCCGAAGGTTTCAAGCTGCGTGTGGAGACGTTCGCCCATCTCTGCGACGACCGCGCGCACGGCGGGGCTGTCCCAGCCCGCGACGAGACGACCGTTAGCGGGGACGAGGTTCATCAGACGGCGGAAGGCGAGCTTGATCGAGTCGAGGTTCGGGTAGATGTCCGCGTGGTCGAACTCGATGTTGCCGACGACGGCGACTTCGGGCAGGTAGTGCATGAACTTCGGCCCCTTGTCGAAGTAGGCCGTGTCGTACTCGTCGCCCTCGATGGCGAAATACTCGCTGTCGGTCACACGAAAACTCGTCCCGAAGTTCTGGACGACGCCGCCGACGAGGAAAGACGGGTTCAAGCCGCCGCGCTCCAACACCCACGCGGCGATGCTCGTCGTGGTGGTCTTGCCGTGCGTGCCCGCGACGACGAGCGAGCGCCGCCCGCGTATGAACTCCTCTTTGACGACCTCGGCCTGCGAGCGATAGACGAGGCGGCGGTTCAGAGTCTCCTCGACCTCCGGGTTGCCGCGCGACAGCGCGTTGCCGACGACGACGCAGTCGGGCGCAGGTGTCAGATGCTCCGGACTGTAGCCCTGCATGACTGGAATGCCCAGAGATTCGAGCATCGTGGACATCGGCGGATAGACGTTCTCGTCCGAGCCGGTGACTTTGTGCCCGCGCGCCTGAAGCATCCCCGCGAGCGACGCCATCGCCGTCCCGCAGATTCCGACGAGGTGATAGTGCATAAGAGCAGTAAACCGTGAACCGTGAACCGTGACAAGTTGTTTTCGTCTCGTCACGATTTACGGTTCACTTGTCACGAAGCGATTGGGATTGTGAAAGAGAACGTCGAGCCTTTGCCCACTTCCGACTTCACTTCGATCTTGCCGCCGTGAAGTTCGACGAGTTGGCGCGTGATGTAGAGTCCCAGCCCCGTGCCCTTCTCGCTGCGTGTGGCGCGCGAGCGGGCCTGCGCGTACTTGTCGAAGATGTCTTTGAGGTCGTCGTCGGGGATGCCGACGCCCGTGTCGGCGACCGAGACACGTGCGAGCGCACCTTCGCGCGCGGCGCTCACACGAATGCGCCCGCCCTTGGGCGTGAACTTCAAAGCGTTCGAGAGGAGGTTGACGAGGACGCGCCGCAGCTTCGCACGGTCGGCCCGAAGCTGTGGCAGGTCTTCGGGTATCTCCTCTTCGAGCGTGATCTCCTTCTCGGCGGCGAGCGGCTGCATCTGCTCGCGCAGCTCTTCGATGAGGCCGCGCAAGTTGATCGAGGCCACGTCGAGGCGCATCGTGCCGGATTCGAGCTTGGAGGCGTCGAGGAGGTCGTTGACCAGCTCGATGAGGTTCTGCGTGTTGCGCTCCATCATCTGCACCATGTTCTTCTGCTCGCCGGTGAGGTCGCCGAGACGACCGGAGGTGAAGAAGTTGATGACGCCGCTGATGACCGCGAGCGGCGAGCGCAGGTCGTGCGTGGTGAGCGCGAGGAACTCCTCCTTCATCGCCGACAGCTCGCGCAGCTTGGCGTTGGCCTCGTTCAGCTCGCGGTTCGACTCTTCGAGCCGTCGGTTGACCTGCTCCAGTTGCTCGCGCTTCTCTTCGAGTTCGCTCAAGACCTGCACGAGGTCGCGGTTCTGTCGCGCCAGCTCTTCGAGCGCGGAGTCGTCCTCGTCCGTGGCAAGGTAGTCGCGCAGCTCGTCGCCGCGCCGACGCGCCTCCGCGGCCTCGGCAACGGGCAGCCACTTGACGACCGTGACGCGCGTGCCCTCGCCCGCCTTCGACTGGATGTCGAACTCGTCCATCAGGCGGCGCGTGCCGATGAGTCCGACGCCGAGGCCCGAAGGCGAGCGGTAGGTTCCGCGCGTTATCGAGCGCAAGCGCGCCTCGTCAATGCCGGGGCCGTCGTCGCGCGCCGTCACCTGCAAGCCGGCGGCGGCCCGCCCGCGCTCCGCCAACGAGAGCGTGATCGCGCCCGCGCGCGCGTACTCGTAGATGTTGCGCGTGAGTTCGGAGACGGCGGTCGTGATCTTGATCTGCGTCGTCGCGTCGAAGCCCATCTCGCGGGCGAGTCGGCGGACGCGCTCGCGCACCTTCACGATGTCGGCCTCGCGCCGGATGTAGATGTCGCCGAGACGTGTCGAGGTGATGCCCTGCATACGGGTTCAAAGTTTAAAGTTCAAAGTTCAAAGTTCAAAGCCGGGAAAAGCATGAGTTTCAAGTTTCAAGTTTCAAGTTTCAAGTTCAAAGCTCAAGGTTGAAGGTTGAAGGTTGAAGGTTGAAGGCTAATCTAACCTGGAAGCCGGAACTTGGAACTCATCTGTAGACGAGCACGGTGGCGTCGTCGGAGTTGCGGATGAAGTCGCGCAGGAGAACGCCCGCGATGAGTTGCGGGCTTTTGCCGAGGAGTTCCGGATAGGCGCTCATGTCCCAGGTCGTGCTCAGGCCGTCGGTGGCGAGGACGAGCGTCGAGCCTTTCGTCCAGCGGTGCGGCGAGACGCGCACCTGTGAGAGTCGCGCGCCGAGCGTGCCGTTGGAGGGGATGGGCCGGGCCGGCTCCTGCGAGCCGAGCACGCGCACGTCCACGTTGCCGACGCCCGCGTAGGTGAACGAACCGCGCCCGCGGTCTATGATGACCGCGCCCATCACGGCCCCGCGCGTGACGCGCAGGGCATCGTGGACGCTCAGGACGAGTTCGCCCAGCGTCTCGCCCGCCCACTGTCCGAGCGTGTCGAGCGCCGCCTGTGCCGCCTCCTGCGCGCCGCGCCCGTGGCCCAGACCGTCAATGACGGCGAGGAGCGTCTCGCCTTCGTGCTCGGCGATGAAGTAAGCGTCGCCGTTCACCTCCTCGCCGGGCCGGGGCCGACTCCACACGCCGACGCGCCCCGGCAGCAGCCGCGCACGCTCTCCCTCTCTTTCGGCGCGCGGCGCGGCGACCCACTTGCGGCCCAAAAGCGCCGTGCCGTGCGTCGAGCGGCGCGCGTTGGTGAGGCGGCGCGTCGTGCCTTTGACAGAGGAATAGGCGTCGAACTCGTCGAGCAGGCGGCGCATCGCGCCGAAGCCCGTGCCCAAACTCCCGCCCGAAGAGACGCCGTCGCGGAAGGCGCGTTCGAGGTCGTGGATGCCCGGCCCTTTGTCGGAGTAAAAAAGCTCAAGGCCGGGGTCGTCGCCGAGCGGCGTCGTCCAGTGCAGGCAGCCGCCGCCGTCCGTGTAGCGCGCGGCGTTCGTCCCCATCTCCTGCACGACGATGTCAATCTCACCGAGTTGATCGGCGTTGAATCCGAGGCGCGAGGCGTAGCGGTGTACCGAGCGCCGCGCCGCGCCCACCTGCGCCTCGTCCTTGATCTCCTGTGACTGGAAGACTCTCATAATAATTCGGGTGCCGTGTGTTGGGTTCCGGGTGCTGTTGATGCCTGTCAACCAACACCCGGAACCCAAACACCCGGCACCCGCTCTTCAGAGCCAGCGCACGACCGTCACGCGCGTGCCGCGTCCGACTTCGGACTCGATTCTGAACTCGTCCACGAGCCGACGCGAGCCGGGCAGCCCTTTGCCGAGGCCGCGGCCCGTTGAGAAGCCGTCGCGCATGGCGGCGGCGACATCGGGGATGCCGGGGCCGCTGTCCTCGAAGATGAGCCGCAGCCCTGGGCGACCGTTCGCCGCGTCGAGCGGCTGCGCGATCATGCGACCGCGGCTCGCGTACTTGACGACGTTGCGCGCCAGCTCCGAGGCGACCGTGGCGAGCCGCGTCTGGTCAATCAGGCGGAAGCCGAGCGAGGCGGCGACGGCGCGCACCTCGACGCGCGCCACGGCGATGTCGTGCTCGCTCTCAAGGGCGATTGACTTGCTCTGCAAACGCCCCCCCGTAAGGCCCCGCGTCCTCCTCTTCGTCGTCTATGCCGAACTCGCTGCGCAGGAGCCTGATCCCCTCGTCCACGTTCAGCACCGTGTCCACGCCGCGCAGCTCCAGCCCCAGCTCGACGAGCGTGATGGCGACCGCCGGCTGCATGCCGACGACGACGGTGCGCGCGTCCATGATGCGCGCCATCGCCGCCACGTCCGAGAGTACGCGCCCGATGAAGGAGTCAACCATCTCCAGCAGCGAGATGTCTATAAGGACGCCGCGCGCGCCCGTCCGCTCAAGCTCCGTCAGGATGCGCTCCTGAAGGTGCATCACCGTCCGGTCGTCCATGTCCACCTGGATCGGCACGATCAGGACACGTCCGACCTTCAAGATAGGAATGCGTTGCTGCCCGTCCATGATTTCGGAAGGATGAAGGATGAAGGATGAAGGATGAAGGATGAATAAAAAGAGGCACGGCTCTCTTGTTCATCCTTCATCCTTCATCCTTCATCCTTCATCCCTTATCCCTCCTGTTTCTTCTCGCCGCCGCTGGTGATGATCTGCTCGGTTTGCTTGACGGTTTTTTGCAGGCCGTCGCCGTCGCCGTTCTGGAGGCGGGCGAGCGTCCTGGTCGGGACGACGGTGCGACCGATCATCTCCAGCGCGAGCTTGATGCCGTCGGACATCTGGGCACGGGTGGTGATCTGTGTGAGGTCAATGCCGAGTTGCACCATCGTCTGCGCTATCGCGGGCGAGACGCCGGTGAGGATGCAGCGCGCGCCCATCAAACGGGCCGCCGTCACGGTCTTGATGAGGTGGTTGGCAACGAGCGTGTCCATCGTCCGCACGCCCGTGATGTCGAGGATGGCGATTGTCGAGCCGGTCTCGACGACCTTTTGCAGCAGGGCTTCCATCATCATCTGCGCGCGGCGCGAGTCGAGCGTGCCGATGATCGGGAGCGTCAGAATCTTGTCCCAGACTTTGATGACGGGAGTGGAAAGCTCCAGCATGTCGGCGCGCTGCTGCCGGATGATCTCTTCGCGCGAGCGGATGAAGTTCTCGACCATGATGAGTCCCATCTTGTCGAGCACGCGGGTGAAATAGTTCATCTCGCGCGTCAGAGCCTCGGCGTTGCCCTCCAGTTCTTCGGCGAGCAGCGGGCTGACGACGTTGCGAAGCGACAGGATGTAGGTCGCGTTCTCCATCGGCGTGTAGCCCTTGACGGCGCGCATGTGGGAAATCTCGTTGAGGTAGGCGCGCAGGTCGTCGAACGCAGGGTGCTCGAAGTCCGTGCCGTCGGAGTCGGCGACGGCCTGCACGAGCATGTCTATGACCTGGCGCGACTGCTGGCGCAAATCCTTCTTCGAGATCAGCTCGTCGCGGAACTCGTCGGCTTCGAGCCTCTCCTTGATCCAGAGGTTGAGAATCTCGTCGCGGCGGTCGGCGAGCAGGGCGGTGATGCGCCGTTCGTCGGGCCGCGTGGGAGCGTTCTGATCCGCCATCTTCGTCCTCGGTTGTCCACCGCGCGGGCCGGAGACAGTCCGGCACGCCGGGCGCGTGCAAAGTCTCCCGGAAGGGAGGAGAAATTCAGGTCGAGCGAAATTGAAAGGGGCTATTTAGACGACGCGCTTATCTTAGCATCGCGGCGGGGAAAAGCAACCGCGCGACGGCGCACGCGGGCGCGTGGCGCGCGCACGCCTCCCGCCGTCGGGCGCGTCCGTTCGGGGAGAGCGGCGGAAGTGAGTTGCGGCGCACACACACGCACCTGCTGCGGCGGGTGGCCGCACCAGTTGTGCGTGTGCGACGCCGTGTGGGGCGGCGCGGCCTACTGTATCTTCTGCATTGCGATGATGGTCATCGGCGCGTCGCCCGCGGTGCGCGTGTACGAGACCCAGTAGCCGGCTTTGGGGAAACGCACGAGCTTGTAGAGCGAGCCGTCCTGCTTGGCGTCAATGTCGGTGCCGATGACCGACTTGGGCACGGGCACACTGTTGCCGCCGAGGTAGGTGACGGAGACGGCGAAGACCTTCTGCGTATCGTCGTAATAGACCTGACACGCCTCTTTGTCGTTGAACGAGTAGAAGTCCTGTTTGTCGCCCTTGTCGGTCGGGCTGCCGAGCAGCTTGCGCGCCTCCGCGACGGACATGCCGAGGTGCACGCCCTTGTAGTCGTGGAAGGGCGGCTCCTCTTTGCCTTTGTCGGGGCCGTTCTGCGCGCGCGCCTGCGCGGCGGCGAAGGCGAGCGCGGCGACGAGCAGGGACAGAAACGAGAGCGTCAAGGAGCGTCTGGAAACGTGGAACATTGAGACATCCCTCCTCAAGGTAATGCGTCTTTCGCTGCGGAAAAGGAATGGACTGGACGGGTCGAGAGACGAGGCCGACTCCAAAAACTCCCCAGCCCAGCCTCGATAGCCTGTAACAGACGACGATATGCCAAACGCGCCGGCCAAGTCAATACCATTTTGTACACTTCAGCGGACGCGGGCGCGGGGGTCGTGCCGCGTGGCTAATCCGATTCCGGGTCGGGTCTCGTATATCTTTGCGTTCGACAACCTGAGCTAAGGAGACATGGCATGGCTAAAGCATCAAAGGCGATTCCGACACCTCGCGTCTATTCCCTACTCAAGGCGGCCAACCCCGGACAGCCCAAGAGCGACAAGGCCGACGCGGGAAAGCGTGTCAACAGCGACTCCAAGCGAACCTTCGACGCGACGATTGCCGCCGCGAAGCAGGCCAAGTCGGCGCAGGAGTTCGCCAAGCTGCTCGGCGTCGCGGCGAGCGAAACCGTCGCCGCGACTTCGTGCGGCGCAATCACGGAGCTGACCGTCGAGTACCCGCCCGACGGCACCATCAGGATACACATCGCTTGGGAGAACTGCCCCGGTCACACGACGATTTACGCGGGCTACGACCGCTGAGACTGCGCGAGCGACGCCCACGCGAACCAACCATCTGCCCAACTGAAAGGAGCTTTACATGGCTACCAAGTCGAGTAAAAAAGGGAGCAAGGGGGCATCGTCTTCAAGCAAGAAGGGCGCGAATAAGCGCGGCGCGGCGGCAAAGCCTGCGGAAGGAGCTATGCTCGGCCGCGCGGACTTAATCATCGCGCCGCCGCCGCCGCAGTCTATGAGCATACAGATTCAGCCCATCCCCGGCCCGGACTCCGAGGACTCGATCAAGTGCCGGACGAGGTCAACGCTCAGCCTCATCCCCGGCATCTTCAAAGACATCAGAACCGACAACGACCCGACCGACGGTCGGATTCGCTTCACCTTCGTCTTAAACGACAGTCACGCGATCTACTTCTTCGTACCGAACTGCAACCCGGACGGGGTATTCTACCTGCCCGAGCTGTCCTCGAACATCGCCTTCGTCGAAGGCCCGAGCTATCTCAACACACAGAACACGAGAATCCGTTTCAAGCTCTTCCCGCCCAACCCGCTGAAGGTGATCCCGTTCACGTTCGCCTTCAGGGTCAAATTCGAGGAGAACTTCAACGTCACGCAGCAGTTCAACCCGAAGAAGTTCACCGCCAAAATCACCGTGCTCTAGCGCCCCGGCGGCCGGGCGGTACGTCCGCAGGCCCGCGGCGTTAACTCAACCTTGAGGCTTTGGCGGGCGCGCAATTAACCACCGCAGGCGCAGAGAGCGCAGAGGTTACACAGACGGTTTCTCTGTGCAAGTCTCCGTGTCCTCTGTGTCTGCGGTGGTTAACTTCTCTCAGATTTGAAAGCCACGCACGCGCTCCGCCTTCTTCGGCTTCGCGGGCGCGGAGGCGAGGACGGCGGAGTCCTGTTCGCGGTGTTCGCGTTCTTCCTTTGTGTGCCAGCGCGCCCATTCTGAAGGCGCGTCGAAGGTCTCGCCGCCGTGTCGGGTGATGCGCTCGCGGACTCGGCACATGACGGGCGTGTTGACGCCGACGCCGGAGATGACGGCCTGACCTTTGGTGAGCGCGGGGAGTTCCTGTAGGAGTTGTCGGCCCGCGCCCTCGACCGACTTGGCGACGGTGTCCTGGTCAATGGGGTTGACGATACGCATGATGATCTGCGTCATGCACTGCGAGAGCACGTCCTGATCGAGCTTGCCGGGCCGCTGCGTGATAAGGCCGATGCCGACGCCGAACTTGCGGCCCTCAGAGAGAATCTGCTTGAGGACGTTGGTCGAGACGACCGTTTGACCGGCGGGCGCGAAGCGGTGTGCCTCTTCGAGGAGGGTGAAGACCGGGTAGCGCAGCTCGTTGTCGCTGCCGGGCGTGGCCTCGCCGCGCACGCTCATCATGCGCGCCTTGTTGACGCGGCGCAGGAGCGTGGCGACGACGACCTGCTGCTCGTTCTGCTCGATGTCGGAGAGTTGGAAGACCGTGCAGCGACCGGGCAGGAAGAGTTCGGCGAGCGGGATGTGCTCGCTGTCGGAGAAGATGGAGTTCGGCTTGTCGAAGCGCGAATCGAGTCGCCACAACAACCCTTCGATGGAGCTGGCGTTGCTGGACTCGCCGCGCGAGTCGCCCTCGTACTTCTGCGCCTTCACCTCGTCGCGCAGGTCGTGGTAGCCCCACAACTCGTTCTGCCGCGTCGCGGTCAACTGCCTGAACGCCTGCGAGAGAAAGTGGAGCATCTTGTCCGAAGTACCTTCGGGCAGGAGGTACTTGATGTCGGCCTCGGTCAGAGAAGAGAAGCGAACCTTGACGCGCTCATGTGTGAAGATTTTGACTTCGGGCCGGTAGCCGTCGCGCGTGTCGCCGAAGCGCGGATCGTCTTCAATCGAGCGCAGCGTGTCGTACTCGCCATGCGGGTCAACGATGAGGACGGCGGCGCGGTTGTAAGGCATCATCAACTCCTCGACCAGCACGCCCGCCGTGTAAGACTTGCCCGCGCCCGTCGAGGCGAGGATGGCGAGGTGCGTCGAGACGACATCCTTAATCGAAAGCACCACGGGAACCTCGCCCGCCTCGCGCGTAAGTAGACTGCCGACGTGCGCCGAGCCGGTCTCGCCCGCGTGCCGTGGGCTGAGGCAGTCGGAGAGCGTCTGCGAAGAGGCGAGAAAGACGGAATCGCCCGGCTGTGGCGGGATGCGCGGGTTGACGAAATCGCCTAAGCCGGGGTGGAAGTAGCCGACCGTTTCGACCGTGATCTCGTACAACTCGCAGCCTTCGCCGTCGAGGCCGATGAGCGAGGAGACGACCGACGGCGGCGTCTCCGGGTCGGAGAGGAATGTGTCGGGGAGGTTGCGCACCAGGCGTCGCTCCGTGATGTTGCCGATGATGCGGCGCTCGTCTGCGCCGTCGCGCGCCATGTAGTAGACGAACTCGCCGATGCGCGCGCGCCGGTTGTCGGCGGTGATGAAGAGAAACTCGTGCGGGCGCTCGCCCGGCCCCTTGACTGTTCCGGTCAGCGCGTCTGTCGTGTCGTTTGCTTTCATGGGTTAGTGCTTCGTTCGAGAATGGTCGGACGAGAGTCCGAGCGTGTTCGAGGCAGCGCAGGCGCACGGCCATGACGCTGGCACGTCCGAGATGGCCGAGGAGCCGGCCCGCTCACGCGAAGAAGCGGCGGATGGTCTCGACGACGTACTGCTGCTGCTCGGCGGTCAGCTCCGGGAACATCGGGAGCGCCAGCGTCTCGCTCGCCGCGCGTTCGGCTTCGGGGAAGTCGCCTTCGCGGTGGCCGAGGTCGGCGAAGCACTGCTGGAGGTGCATCGGCACGGGGTAGTAAACCTTCGTGCCGACGCCGCTGCGCTTCAGGTGTTCGATGAGCGCGTCGCGGCTCGCTCGCGCGGGGGCGCGTATGACGTAGAGGTGGAAGATATGTAGGGCGTCGGCGCGGACGAAGGGCGGCGTGACCAACTCTTCGAGGCCAGCTTCTTCGAGCAGGCGCGTGTAGGTTTCGGCGCGCTCGCGCCGCGCCTGCGACCAGGCGTCGAGGTGCGGGAGCTTCACGCGCAGCACCGCCGCTTGCAGAGTGTCGAGGCGACTGTTGAAGCCCAGCTCCTCGTGCTGGTACTCGGTCGCGCCGCCGTGCACGCGCAGCCGCCGCAGGCGCTCGGCCAGAGCCGGGTCGTTTGTCGTCAGCATCCCGGCCTCGCCCACCGCGCCCAGATTTTTAGTCGGGTAGAAGCTGAAGCAGCCCAACGCGCCCAACGAGCCTGCGCGCCGCCCGCGGTCTTCCGCGCCGATGGCCTGCGCCGCGTCCTCGATGACGGAGAGCTTGTGGCGCTCGGCCACGCGGAGGATGTCGTCCATCTCGGCGCACTGGCCGTAGAGGTGCACGGGCACAACGGCGCGCGTGCGCTCTGTGATGGCTGCCTCGACACGCGCGGGGTCGAGGTTGTAGGTGCGCGGCTCGATGTCCACGAAGACGGGCCGTGCGCCCGTGCGCGCGATTGCCCCGGCGGTGGCGAAGAAGGTGAAGGGCGTGGTGACGACTTCGTCGCCCGCGCCGAGGTCGAGCGCGAGGAGCGCGAGCAGCAAAGCGTCCGAGCCGGAGGCGCAGCCGACGGCGTACTTCGTCCGCGTGTAGCGCGCGACCTCCGATTCGAGCAGGCGCACGTCCTCGCCGAGGACGAACTGCTGCGAGTCGAACACGCGCTCGACCGCCGCGCGCAGCTCCTCGCGCAGCGCCGAGTGCTGCGGCTTCAGGTCAATCAAAGGGACTTCCATTTTCATCGTGGCAGTTGACATCGGAATCCGTGTACCGTCCTAAAGTTTTATCCAGCGCCCGCCTTCGTTGATTGACGCTTGCGCGGCTTCGAGCAGGCGGACGACGCGCAGGCCCGCCGCGCCGTCGGAGACGGATGGGCGCGAGTCCCTGATGGCAGCGAGGAACTCGGCGCAGACGTAGTGCAGAGCCTCGGTCGGGTCGAGTTGGGGAACCCACACGTCGCCGGTGCGATAGCTGACGAGCGTCTTGTAGGTCTCCTCTTCGTCCGGCCCGTTCTCGTTCCGTGTGACGCCCTTGTCGTAGACCCGAACCTTCTCGGTCGGCTCGATGTCGTCGTAGACGATCATGCGGCGGCTGCCGGCGATGAGCGTGCGGCGAATCTTGACGGGCGAGAGCCAGTTGAAGTGGAAGTTGGCGATCATCGAGTCGTCGAAGCGCAGTTGCACGTAGGCGATGTTCTCCAGTCCCGGCTCGATGTGGCAACTGCCCGTCGCCAGCACCGCCGTGGGCCGCCGCTCGACGAGGTAGTCCATGATCGAGAGGTCGTGCGGGGCCAAGTCCCAGACGACGTTGATGTCGTGCTGGAACAGTCCGAGGTTGATGCGGACGGCGTCGAAGTAGAGCAGGTCGCCGATCTCGCCCGCCGCGACCATCTCCTTGATCTTGCGCACCGCGCCCGTGTAGATGAAGGTGTGGTCAACCATCAGCGTGAGGCCGCGCGACTCCGCGAGCGCGATCAAATCTTCGGCCTCGCGCGCGCTCGCCGCGAAGGGCTTTTCGACGAGGACGTGCTTGCCCGCTTCGAGCGCGGCGCGGGCGAAGGCGTGGTGCGTGGCGACGGGCGTGGAGACGACGACGGCGTCGAGGCGCGGGTCGGCGAGGAGTTCGCGGTGGTCGGCGGCGGCGCGGGCCGCCGGGTAGCGGCGCGCGATTTTTTCGAGGCGGCGCGCGTCGCGGTCGCAGACCCAGGTGAGCGTCGCCGCCTCGTTCTCGGCGAAGTTGCGTATCAGGTTCGGCCCCCAGTAGCCGCAGCCGATGACCCCGACGGTGATACTCATCCCTGGCCCTCAGAGCGGCGGCTGCTGCTGCCGCCGCCGACGGCCCGCGCCGGGTTGCCCGCGACGATAGCGCCCGCGGGCACGTCGCGCGTGACGACCGCGCCCGCGCCCACGGTCGCGCGCTCGCCGATCTCGACGCCGCACAGTATCGTCGCGTTGCTGCCGATGGAAGCGCCGCGGCGGACGAGCGTTCGCTCCAGCGTCCAGTCGCTTTCGGTCTGCGGTGTGCCGTCTTCGCGCGTGGCGCGCGGGCGGCGGTCGTTGATGAACATGACGCCGTGGCCGACGAAGACCTCGTCCTCGATGTGGACGCCCTCGCAGATGAATGTGTGGCTCGAAATCTTGCAGCGCGCTCCGATGCGCGCGCCCTTCTGGATTTCGACGAAAGCGCCGAGGCGCGTCTCGTCGCCCACCGTGCAGCCGTAGAGGTTGACGAAGCTGTGGATTTTAACGTCGCGACCGAGCACCACGTCCGGCGCGATGTGGCAGAACTCGCCCGCCATCACGCGCCGCGACCGCCGTCGGCCCCCGCGGCCTCGGCCCCTTCGGGCGCGACCTCCTCGTCGGAGTAGTAGCCTGAGTAGTAGCCCGAGTAGTAGTAGTAGTCAGTCCCTTCCAGCTTCACGTTGTTGAGGACGATGCCGAAGAGGTGCGCGCCAACGTCCTGAAGCTGTTGCTTGGCGCGGCGGACGGTCGCGCGCGAGCTGCGGCCTCCGTGGACGACGAGCATCACGCCGTCAACCATCGTCGAGAGAATCGAGGCGTCGGTGAAAGAGATGGCCGGCGGCGAGTCAACGACGATGTGCGTGAAGTTCTCCGAGAGCACGTAGAGGAGCTTGCGCATCTCTTCGGAGCCGAGCAGCTCCGCCGCGTTCGGCGGGACAGGCCCCGAAGTGATGACCTTGAGGTTCGGCAGCTTCTCGTAGGTCTGGACGAGTTCGCTCACCTGCAATTCGCCGGACAGGTAGTTCGTCACGCCGCGCGAGTTCGGCATGCCGAAGTGCGCGTGGACGCGCGGACGGCGCAGGTCGCAGTCGAGGATGAGCACGTCCGCGCCGGTCTGCGCCAGCATGGTGGCGATGTTGACGACCGTGGTGGTCTTGCCCTCGGAAGGCTGGCTCGACGTGACGAGCACGGTCTTGGGCGGCTGGCCCGCCGAAGAGAGCAGGAGCGAGGTTCGCAGGTGGCGATAGGCTTCGGCCACGGGCGAGCGCACGTCCTCGATGAGCGCGAGCGCGGTGGCCGCGCCCGGCTCCGGCTCGTGCGAGCCGCGTGCGAGGAGGCGGCGGGCCTCGCGCGGCGCGGGGATGAGCGCCAGCGTCGGCAGGTGGAGATGCCGGTCAACATCCTCGGCTGACTTCAGCGTGTCGTCGAGGTAGTCGAGCAGGAAGGCCAGCCCGACGCCGACGGCTATCGAGAGCAGCAGCGCGATGATGATGTTGCGCACACGCTGCGGGCCGATGGGCGTGCGCGGGGTGCGCGCCTCTTCGACCGTCGTGACGTTGCCGCTGGTGCGCTCGCCCGCCGTGACCTGAAGCTCTTTCTGACGCTGGAGGTAGGTCTGGTAGAGCTGCTTGTTGGTCTCGATATGCTGCGTCAGGTCGCCCAGGCCGAGCTGGTCTGTGCTGTGCGCATTGGCGGCGGAGAGTTCGGTGAGATAGGAGGAGCGCGTCTCGGCCTCCTTCTTCTTCGACCCCTCCATCGTTGCCTTTAGCCCGGCGATGATCTCTTCGGGCATTTTGTCCAACTGGTCGTGGAGGCTCTTGAGTTGCTTGTCAATCTTCTGGACGGCGGGCCACTCCGGCGTGTAGTTGACGAGCAGGGCTGCCTTCTGCTCTTCGAGTTCGCCGATCTTCTCGCGCAGCTTGACGACGCCGGCATTCGTCTGCACCTGCGGGGCGGCCCAGATGCCGGAGGTGTGCTGCGCCTCCACCGCCGAGTTGTAGGCGGCCTCGGCGTCCTTGCGCGCGGCCTCGGCGGCCTGAAGCTGGGTGCTGTAGGTGCTCAGGCGCAGGGCGGTGAAGTCCTGCCCCGGCTTGTCGCCGAGCGGCAGGTTGTGGCTCTTCATGTAATTGAGGCGCGCGGCCTCGTCGCGCTGAATCTGCGCCTGAAGCTCCACGATCTGCGTCCCCAGCATCTTGTCCGCCCGGTCAGACCCTTGCGTCTCTTCAATGATGTTGTTGTCCCGGAAGATAGTCGCCAGCATGTTGCAGACGCTGGCGGCGATTTCGGGGTCGGTGTGCTGGAAGTGAATTTCGACGAGGTTCGTTTTCTCGACCGGATCAATGGTCAGCCCCGCGCGCAACGCATCCTCGTAGGATTCGAGGGCCTGCGCCTGCTCGGGCGTGAGCTGGTCGGCGCTCAGTTCGGCGTCCGAGAGGACGGGGACGCCGCCCGCGTCCGCCTGTGGCGTCGGCGTCGGCTTGCTGCGCGCGATGACGCGGCGCAATCCGGCGATGACGCCGGTGCCCTGGTTCCCGCCGAGGAAGGCCGGGTTGTGCTGGAGGTCGAGCCGCAGGATGACCTGTCGCGCGAGCTTCTGCGTCTTGAGCTTCTGGAGCTGCGTGTTCCAGTAGTTCGGGTCGTTGCTTTTGATGATGAGGTTGCCGGCACCCGCTGTCGTCAGGATGCCTGCGCGCGACTGCTCGATCTGGATGGTCGTCTGCGCCTCGTAGGTCGAGGGCAGGCGGTACATCTGGATGGCGACCAGGCTCGTGACGACCACCATCAGGCTGAGGATGAGCCACTTGCGCTTGAGCACCACGGCCAGATATTCGCGCAGGTGCACGGAATCGTTCGAGGCGACGGCCACGACGGGCGAGGGCTGCGCGAGGTCGCGCAGCGGGCGGTCGAGCGTCTCCGTGGTCAGGGGCAACAGGCGATTGTCTTGCATCATAATTCTTTCTACTTCTCTTCTTCTTCGGAGGCAGGGAAACAAATCCCTATAGACTGATTTCCGGCGGCGTAATGATAACAGAGACGGACGGCGGGGCAAATTGCAGAGTGCGGGTTTTAGGGATTGGATTGCGGAGCACTCGAAGGTCATTCGCCCTTAGAGCGCGGCGAACTCGCCGAGCGCGTCGCGCCAGTCGCGCAGGGGCGCGAGGCCGAGTCCTTCGGAGAGCAGGCAGCGCAGGCGCGAGTTTCGAGGCCGCGGCGCGGGGCGCTTCAAAGAATCCATCGGGATGCTTTCTATCTCGACCTCCGCCACGCCCGCGGCCACGGCGGCCTCGCGCGCGAAGCCCTCGTAGCTTGCGCCCTCGCCGGAGTTGACGACGTGGTAGACGCCGGGCAAGTCGCGCTCGGCCAACTCGCGCAGGCGGGCCGCGAGGTCGGGCGCGTAGGTCGGCGTGCCGAAGGAATCCGAGATGGCCTTGAGGCGCTCGCCGCGCCGCGCGCGTTCGACGACGGTCGCCAGAAAGTTCCGCCCGCCCGCCCCGAAAATCCATCCGGAGCGGACGACCACGGTGCGGGCCGAGGCGATCTGCGCGCGCCGCTCGCCTTCGAGCTTCGACGCGCCGTAGGCGCTCAAGGGGTGCGGGTCGTCGCGCTGCGTGTAGAAGCCTTCGGGCTTCCTGCCGTCGAAGACGTAGTCGGTCGAGATGGTGACGAAGGCCGCGCCCGCGAGCCGGCTCGCCGTCGCCAGTATCTCGACGCCCTGCGAGTTGACGAGGAAGGCGCGTTGCGGGTCTAACTCGCAGCCGTCCACGTCCGTCCACGCCGCGCAGTTGATTGCGGCGTCGGGGCGCACGCGCCCGAACGTCTCGCGCACCGCGCGCTCGTCCGAGATGTCGAGGCCCGCGCGTTCGAACGCCGCGACCTCGTCGCCGCGCGCCCTGCAATGCTCGGCGAGGGCGTGCCCGACCATGCCGCCCGCGCCCGTGATGAGAACCTTCATGCTCATAAGAAGAGAGGTCAGAGGTTAGAGGTCGGAGGTCGGTAAAAGCAAACGCCGGAGGGAAGTTTTCACCGCCGCTGCTTTTCTACTGACCTCCGACTTCTACCTCCGACCTCTAAATTGTTCCGTACTGCTTGGCGTAGTATTCGCGGTATGCGCCGCTGCGCGCGCGCGCGACCCACTCGGCGTTCTCCCTGTACCAGCGGATCGTCTTCTCCAGCCCGCTCTCCCATGTCTCAAGGGGCCGCCAGTCCAACTCCCGCTCGATCTTCGACGGGTCAATCGCGTAGCGGCGGTCGTGGCCGGGACGGTCTTTGACGAACTTAATCAGAGAGGGCGGCTTGCCCAGAGCCTTCAAGACCGACTCGGCGACCTCGATGTTGCGCCGCTCGTTGCGCGCGCCGACGTTGTAGACCTGGCCCGCGCGCCCGCGCTGCATGACGGCGAGCACGGCGCGGCAATGGTCTTCGACATAAATCCAGTCGCGCACGTTGCGCCCGTCGCCGTAGAGGGGTATCGGCTCATCGTTCATCGCGTTCGAGAGCATCAGCGGCAGAAATTTTTCGGGGAACTGGCGCGGCCCGTAGTTGTTGCCGCAGCGCGTGACGACCGTGTCGAGTCCGTGCGTGTGGTGCGCGGCGCGGCAGAGGTGTTCGGCGGCGGCCTTCGAGGCCGAGTAAGGACTGTTCGGCTCGAACGGCGACGACTCCGTGAAGAAAGCATCGTCGCGTTCGGCGAGGCTCCCCATCACCTCGTCGGTCGAGACCTGCACGAAGCGTCGGACGCCGCGCGCGCGAGCGGCGTCCAGAAGCACCTGCGTGCCGAGGACGTTGGTGCGTATGAAGTCGCCCGCCGAGTGGATGCTGCGATCAACGTGCGACTCGGCGGCGAAGTTGACCAGCGCGTCCGTCCCTTCTTCGAGCGCGGCGAGCACCGATTCCGGGTCGCAGATGTCGCCGCGGACAAAGCGGTGGCGCTCGCCGCCGACGCCCTTCAGGTTGTCGAGGTTCCCGGCGTAAGTGAGCGCATCGAAGTTGACGACGCGGCAGTCGGGGATTCCTTCCAGCGCGAGCCTGACGAATGCCGAGCCGATGAAGCCCACGCCGCCCGTCACGAACAGTTTCTTCATCGTCCCCCATGATAACACTGAAAAAATAAATGTGAATCAGGGGTTGAAGACCAACAGATAAGCAGCAAGTGTTAGTTTCCCCCAGCAGCGAAGCATCAAGCCTTCAGTTGAGCGAACGGTGCTTGCTCTTTGAATCAGTTGAACCTACATCGCAAGAGAATTCCACCAATTCGGCCTGCTTGTCTGCCACCTTCAACTTCTGATTCACACATAAGTCTCAGCAACCCCGCCCGTGGAGGGTTTGAGTCCGCCCAGGCGAGAACATTTCTGAGGGTCGGGGAGGTTGAGAAAAAAAAAGTTAAAAATTAAGTTGACAACGAAACAGATTTAGCATACAACTTCTGCGCTTCTAACACGCGCTTCCAGCAAGCGCCGTCATCAGGACGTAACAAGTCTCGCTTAATAGCTTCTTAATCCTGCTGAATCGGGCATAGGGACATGCCCTCTGACCCAAACGTAACTTCTCCTTGTTAGATATCCTTCGGACATTGCCGCGCTTTAAACACTCCGGATTAATTTACCATTAAGGATGAAGAAAACCAGCCTAGCCTGCGACTCCTTCGGTGTCATGTCCTGCAAAACCCAATCCCCGTGCCGATGCCTTTAGCCTGAAAACGTCACGGATAAATGATGCGCTCGGAGCTGCTGAGCATGCGGGACGCGAATAGAGTCGTCTGCTAGGTAAAACTGAAAGGGAGAGACGGATCATGAAAGGCCGAATTACCCCCACGCTGTTGCGCCTCGTCAGGACGAATCCCCGTCGTCGCCTGCCGCAGGGCGCAAAAAGCGCCAACCATCGCGCCGCTACGATAGCCCGCGCCGGCACAATCTCGATTCTTGTCGTCCTGCTGGCTGTGGCTATTAACTCCGGCTCGGCTGCAAAAAAACTTGCTTCAGAAAATCGCGCCGCCGGTGCCAACCCGGTGAAGGCCAAGCCGAAGCCTGAGAGTGCTTCCCCCGCCCGCGCGCTCGTCAGGGCGGCGTCGTTGCTGCAATCTCCCCCGCCGGACGGCGGCGTCATCACTTACGACTGCTCCACACATACGCTGAAGTCGGATTTCAACTTGGGCGAGACCGTCTGCGCGAAGGCGTCGGGTGCGCCTTTCGGCTCGCTCTTCCCGTGGCACATAGTCTGGGTTGACCCTTCAGGCTTTATCGAGCATTCCGTCAGCGCCTCCTCTGACCCCGACACCGAATACCAGTTCACGCTCCCGTCGAGCCAGACATCGACGGTGAACGGCGTGACCGTCAATAATCGCGGGGAGTGGAGGGTGAATCTCACGCGCCCGAACGGGGCGGTGCGCTTCACCGCCTTCTTCTCCGTCCACGACCCCGCCCAAGCCGTCGCCGACCTTTCCATCAAGAAGTTCATCCGCGACGGGGACAATACGGTTCCCGCCGGCGGCAGCATCGTTTTCGTGATAGTCATCGCCAACGCGGGGCCGGACACGGCGCAGGGCGTTCACCTCGTGGACTCGACGCCGAGCGGCGCGACGCTGGCGTCCTTCACGCAACAGTCCGGTCCGCCCTGTACGCCCGCCGGCTCGAACGACTGCACAATCGCGAGCTTGGCTGGCGGCGAGAGGGCGGAATTCACGGCTATCTATTCCATTGACAGCGGCGCGGCCCCAGGCGACGCCCTGGCAACGGGGAGCGTCTCCAGCCAGACGACGGAATTGGACAACAGCGACAACACAGCGACCACCGCGTTTGTCATCACGACCACTCAAGGCGGGTCGCAGTGTACGCTCGAATGTCCCACCTCGCCCGCCGCAGTCAACAACGAGCCGGGCACCGGCGGTGCCCACGTGACCTTCGATGCTCCGGTCGCCATCGGCAGCAGTTGCGGCGCGGTGAGCACCACCTCCGCCTCGGGCGCGTTCTTCCCCGTCGGCACTACGCCCGTCACCGCCTCGACCGAGTCGGGCGAGTCGTGCACCTTCACGGTCACGGTCAACGACGTGGAGAAGCCCGCCATCAGTTGTCCGAATAACATCTCGACCTTCGAGAGTTCGCCCGGCTCCGGGTCGGCGACGGTCAACTTCAATGTCACCGCGACCGACAACAGCGGCTCCGCGACCATCACCTGCGACCACCAGTCCGGCGACAGCTTCAACGTCGGGCCGCCGACTACGGTCACCTGCACTGCGACCGACGACGCGAGCAACTCCGCCTCTTGCAGCTTCACCGTGACGGTGAAGACCTCGACCGGCGCGTGCACGCTCACGCCGCCCGCAGCGCCCGTCGTCGCCGACAGCACCGCCGGCTCGTGCGGGGCTAACGTCGCCTTCGATGTTGGCACCAGCGGCTCGTGCAGCGCGGTCACCTGCGACCACGCGTCCGGCTCCTTCTTCCACGTCGGCGACACCGCCGTCACCTGCACGACGGAGGAGGGAGGCGTCACCAACTTCACCGTGACGGTGAACGACAAGTCGGCCCCGGTTCCGGACGTGGCGACGCTGCCCACCATCACGGGCGAATGTGCCGTGTCAGTGAAGACTGCGCCGAGGGCGACGGACGACTGCGGCGCGCACATCACCGGCACGACCAACGACCCGACCAGTTACACGACGCCGGACACGTACACCGTCCACTGGACGTATACCGACGCCTCCGGCAACATCTCAACCCAGAATCAGACGGTGGTCGTCACCCCGGACACCACCCCGCCGGTTCCCGACCTGGCAGTGCTCCCGACCATCACGGGCGAGTGCACGGCGGCGGTGACCGACACGCCGACGGCGACCGACAACTGCTCCGGCGCGGGGGTCGCCGGGACGACGACCGACCCGCTCACCTACACGGGCGCGGGGACTTACACCATCCACTGGACGTACACCGACCCCGCCGGCAACAGCAGTCACCAGAACCAGACGGTCGTCGTGACGGACACGCAGCCGCCCACCATCACGCTCGTCGGCGCAAGCTCTGTGACGGTCGAATGTCACACGACGTTCACTGACCCCGGCGTGACGACGGACGACAACTGCCTGCCCAAGAACGTCACTGTGACGACCACGGGCAGCCTTAACGTGAACGCGCCGGGCACCTACACCATCACCTACACGGCGACCGACGGCGGCGGCAATCACGTCTCCGTCCAGCGCACCGTGACGGTGGTGGACACGACCCCGCCCGTGCTCACGCTTAACGGCGCGAGTTCCGTGACGGTCGAGTGTCACACCTCGTTCGCAGACCCCGGCGCGACCGCGACGGATAGCTGCGACACGGGCGTGGCGGTCACAGTCACCGGCTCGGTGAACGTGAACGTCCCCGGCACGTACACGCTCATCTACAGCGCGCACGACGCCTCCGGCAATGCCGCGCCCTCCGTCCAGCGGACGGTGAACGTCGTGGACACGACCGCGCCGGTCATCACGACCAACGGCCATACCCCCTCGATGTGGCCGCCTAATCACAAGTACCAGACCTTCAAGGTGACGGACTTCGTGACAGGCGTGACCGATAGCTGCAACACGAGTCTCGGCGTGAGCAGCGTGGTCATCGAGAAGGTCACCAGCGACGAGATCGAGAACGGCAACGGCGACGGTAACACGTCGAACGACATTATCATCGCCGCCGACTTCAAGTCCGTCCAGTTGCGCTCCGAGCGCGAAGGAGGAGGCGACGGTCGCGTCTACACGATCACGTTCAGAGTCTGCGATGCGTCGGGCAACGTCGGGCGGGCCACGGCCAAGGTCGTCGTGCAGCACAACCCCGGCGAGACACCCGTGGACAGCGGGCCGCACTACACGGTCAACGGCAAGACCACTTGCCCGTAACCCCGTGGTGAGAACTGCCGCGGGGCGCGTCCGGGTCGGGGAAACGATGGCCCGACACCGGACGCGCCCGGCGCGGCCCCCGGTATCATCGTGCCGGGCGTTCACTTAAACGCCCTCGCACTTTCAGATCACGAGAGGAGTACGACATGAGAAACTCACACGCCGACACCGAGCGCAAGGCCCGCCGCCTCTTCGTTCTCGTCGCCGCGCTGTGCGTCTTTGTGGCGCTGCCGCTGCTGGCGCGCGCGCGCGCGCGGACGGCCTCGATTAACGTCGTGAACAGTTCGACCCGCGAGATCATTCACATCTACCTGGCGCATGCCGACCAGGACGACTGGGGACAGAACCAGCTCGGCGACTCCAGCATCCCGTCCGGCCAGTCGTTCACGATCTCGAACGTCTCTTGGGATCAGTCGCAGGTGAAGGTCATCGCCGAGGATAGAGACGGCTGCTTCCTGTCAGCGGTAGTCACCCTGGGCGACGGCGCGAGCTGGACGGTCACTAACGATACCCCTGCCGACTGTGGACTTTAAGGGCGGGTGCCCTTAACGGTCGCATCTGGCTATTACATGAAACTCTATAGAAGCAAAAAAGGAGAGACACAATGAGTAAGTTCCGATTCACAGTGATGGCCCTGACCATCACCGCCATCACCCTGTTGGCGTCTTCGAGCGCGATGGCACAGGCCAGCCGCACTTGGGTGTCGGGCCTCGGCGACGACGCCAATCCCTGTAGCCGCACCGCGCCGTGCAAGACCTTCGCCGGCGCGATCTCGAAGACGGCGGTCAACGGCGAAATCAACTGCATCGATCCGGGCGGCTTCGGCGCGGTCACGATCACCAAGTCAATCACCATTGACTGCCACGAGGTCTTCGCCTCGATTCTCAACGCCGGGACGAACGGCGTCAATATCCCCTTCGACAACTTCACCGCCGTGGGCGAAGTGAGGAAGACGGTGCGCCTACGCAACCTTAACTTCAACGGCTTCGACAGTGGCCTTCGATCCGTTGCCATCTCCGGCAGCGCCGGCACCACCGGCACCAAAGTGATCATCGAAGACTGCATGATGGACGGCAACCAGACCAGTCCGGGCAGGGGCATCGAAGACTTCCGCCGGGGCGGCGGCTTACTGGTCATCAAGAACACGTCTATCAGGGGCATGCTCTCCGCCGCCGTCGTCGTTGATCCCACCGCTGCCGGCGGGAGCTCGTCGGCGCAGGTCAACGTCTCGATCTCCGACTCGCAGTTCTGTAACAACGGCTTTGGCATCAACTTCGGCAGCAACGTCAAGGCCTTTGTCCATAACGCGATCATCGCAGGGAACGTCAACTCGGGAGTCTTCGCGGTCCAAAACTCAGGCGGTACCACGGAGGTGGCCGTAGATAGCTCCATCGTTTCCGGCAACGGCACGGGGTTCACCGCTTCGAGCGCCAACACGGTCATCCGCGTCTCGAACACCACGGCCATGAACAACGGCACGCTCGCCACCGCCGCCGGTGGCGGGCAAGTGTCATCCTACGGGAACAACATGACTGGAGGATTGTCCTTCCCAAGCTCGGGTACGAGCCAGACCTAAGCGCTGGCATGGCCAATCGAATATCGCCCTGCCGGCCACCCCGTAACTGGCCGGCAGGGCGATTGCTTATCTAGCGCCTCAGCCGTCTCCGAGTAAGACAGCCCGCGAATAACTGCCTCATTAAGGGGCCTCGCATGTAGACTCAAATTCGATGCACGGTCTCTCTCGCCGATCGAGTGGCGGAGGCCATCGCTTACCGACCGAAGGCCGCGTGGGCGTCTTTCACCTTGCCCCGCCGGGCGTGTCTGCCGCCTTCTGTCGCCGTGCGTGAGGTCTTCACCTCCGCCGCTTGACGGGCACCTCGCGTGTGTTAGACTGACTCCCCTTATAACTCTGAAAAGGGATGCCTCTTGCGTGGAAACGGGCGCAGATTTTTCCCCCGCCCGCCTTGAAGACGTGACCGAATGAGTATGACTCCGAGTAATCGTCCCGGTGAGCCGGAATCGCCCATCCCCGACATACAATCCGCACCGCCAGCCGAAACAAAGACACACCATGCGATGGCGCACCGCCCGCCCGACGAGCCATCGGTGACGACCCAGCCGGGCAAGTCTCGGAGCGCGCTCAATCTCCGAGACCTCTGGGCCTATCGTGCGCGGCTATACTCCCCGACGGGGCGCGACATTAAGGTGCGCTACAAGCCGGCGACGCTCTGCTCAAGGCCGGGTTCGTCATCTAATGTGACTCGTCTTTTCCTCGCCGCAATCATCCTCCTGTCCTGCATGCTCACGATTCACAGGGCCTTCATCGTACCCATTTTCCAGGCACCCGACGAAATCTCGCACTTCGACTACGCCGTCTCAATCTATAGCGCCGGAAGGCTGTTGAACGTCCGCGAAGCGCCTTCAGGATGGAACGTCGCCCCGAAAACTTACGGCAACGACTGGGAGAAAATAACCCACGTCTGGACGCAGTATCTTTGTGAGGCGACCGGTTACGAAAACGTGATGGTTCACGAGTCCGCCCGAATCTCGCCCGACTATGGCTCGCGGGCATACTTCGAGGAGTTGGACCGAAACGCCCCGCGCGAGACGGCGCGAGAGTCCAGTCCTGAAAACAACCCCTGGCTCCTCAGAGGCTACCCATTCGGCTATTACACGGTTCTGGCACTCTGGCTCTATCTCGTCAGCCTGTTCACCGACAGCCTTGTCAACCTCTTTTTCGCAGCCAGACTTTTCTCCGTGCTGTTGCTCGCCTGCAATCTTTCGCTTGCATACTGGATGTGCCGGCTTCTGGGACTGACCGAACGACGCGCCCTCGCACTGACCGCGATCATCGGCTTCTTCCCGCTGACCACTTACGTTTCGTCTGCCGTTCAACCCGACAACCTGAGCCTGACGCTCGCGCTCTTAACCTTCTGTTTAACCCTCAGAGGGAAACCCGCGTGGGCCGGTCTGGTGCTCGGCTGTCTGCTCGTCACGAAGTATCACGTCTTTCTCTGGGTCGCCTTACCCGTCTTCGCCCTCTGCGCCGCCCGTGGGCAGTGGCGGGCCATCGCCCGCGCTCTACCGGCAATCGTTTTACTCGGCTGCGTGCAGTTATGGGTTCAGTACGGCGACCACCTGGCTAACAACTTTCACTTCACCACTCACCTGCGGACGGGTGTTAAAGCCGCACTCAGGGATTATTATTATTACGGGGGATATGCCTTCGGGACTTACTGGGCGACGCCCTACGGGTGGAAACTGCTGCCCGCGCCGCTGAAAGAGGCGCTGTGGGCGGCGACGATGGTTGCCCTCGCCTTGACAGCCCTCCGTCTGATGCTGGGATGGGTGGAGATAGTCAAGCGGCGGTCAGTCAGGTTCGCGCTCTCGAACCCGGTTCTGAACGCGCACCTGCTGTACCTGGGATTTATGGTCGCGCTGTACGCGGCGACCGAGAACTCATTCGTAGCACAGGGTAGGCACTTCTACCCGTTCTTCGTCTCGGGCCTCTGGCTCGCCGCCGAATATGCGCCCAGTGCCATCAGGCATAAAAAGGCGCGGACGGTCGTCCGGTTCGTCGTCTACGCCACGCTTTTGGCCGGCTGCGTCGTCTTGCAGTATCAGTCCTTACAGGCCATCCGGCTGAGGTACTACGGGTAGGTAATACGTGGGCGGGAAGGCGCTCCCCTCAGCTTTGGGAAGGGAGACACAATTAGTTGCGACGGGCGACTAGGAGCAGGGAGCCGCCCGCTGGGAACGAAAGACCTGAACGGATCATAATTCGTTCTACGTCGAGGGCCTTTTCTAAAGTGGTGTTCACCAGGGGACTGATTCTAAACTCTGAGGCGTCCTCAACTTTTTCACCGAAGAGTTGCTGTTTTGCCCGGGAAATAATCAGCAGGGGTAAGAGTAGGGACACGAAGGACGATATCCTTACGACGCTGAAGCCGGCCCGCTCGCACTTATTTTTAAGCTCACGAGCACTATACCTACGCACGTGACGGGCATATTCGTCGGTCTGGCTCCAGAGGAAAGCGTGCTGGGGTACGGTTAGGAGAATTCCCCCCGCCTTGCGCGTCGCCTGATACATTTGCGACAGGACTTCCTCATCTTCCTTGATGTGCTCTAGCACGTCGAAAGCGCCGATGACATCGAACTCCTCCTCGAAGGGAATGTCGCGGGCGTCCATTTGAAACAGCTCTACACCGGGCAGACGCCCCGCGGCGAAACAGAGTCCTGCCGTGAACACCTCGCTGCCGAATAAGCTGAGTTCGGGGAAGGCTTCCTTGATTCCGGAGAGTACGAATCCCGTCCCGCAGCCGATCTCCATGAAGTTTTGGGCCTGCGGAAAGTATCGCTGCAAGGCCCAGACCAAGAGGCGATTGCGGGAGCGGAACCAGAAGTTGCCCGCCTCCAGTCTGACGAGTGAGGAAAAATAGTCGGCCTCAAACCCCTCGCTGGCTTCCGCTAATTCCGGCGCGAAAGCCGGTAGACCGTCAAGCCTTTCAGGCTCGTGAAGGCAAAAAGGGCATCGCCACCCCGAAAGATCGAACTGTCTGCTGCACTCACTACACAGTTTCATTTGTGACTTACGAAGCCATTCGCGCTTTCTAAAAACATTCCGTCCTGACACGGGGGAAGTCGTCCGGGCATGGGTAATTCATCGTGCGTCGCGGCGAGACAAGGTGTCGGATTCATGTGCGTTAATTAGCCGGTCACCGGCTTGTAAACTCCGTGATGGCAGCTAGGATGCGCGCCTGATCCGACTCCGTCAGGTCGTTATAGAACGGCAGACGCAGCAGGCGGTCGCTCACGTCCTCAGTCACCGGGCAGGCGTCTTCCTTCCCCCCGAACCGCCGGCCCATGCCTGAGAGATGAAGAGGCAGGTAATGAAAAACGCTATTGATGTTCCGGGCGTTCAAATGTGCGATCAGAGCCTGACGCTCTTCAAACGAAGGTAGCAGCAGGTAAAACATATGGTAGGGCTGCTCGCAGTGGGCGGGCACGTATGGGAGTTGCACGTTGAAATCCTTAGCCCACCCTTTCAGGTGTTCGTTGTAATAGTCCCAAATCCGCTTCCGCTTGGACTGGATCATCTCGCGCGCCTCCAATTGGGCGTAGAGAAAGGCCGCGAGAATGTCGGAGGGCAGGTAGCTTGAGCCGACATCCACCCACGTATACTTGTCCACCTGGCCGCGAAAGAATCGGCTGCGATTAGTCCCTTTCTCCCGAACAATCTCGGCGCGTTCGATGAATCGCGGGTCGTTAATCAGGAGCGCGCCGCCTTCGCCGCAAGTGAAATTCTTGGTCTCGTGAAAGCTCTGCGTGGCTAGACAGCCAAAGGTGCCTAAATACTTGTCCCTGTACTTGCCGAACAGACCGTGAGCGTTATCCTCTACCACGGGGACGCCGCGACGGGCGGCGACCTCCATGATGGCGTCCATCTCGCAGCCGACGCCGGCGTAATGAACCGGCAGGATGGCCCTCGTGCGGGGCGTGATGAGACGTTCCAGTTGCGCCTCATCCAGGTTCAGAGTGTCCGGCCTGATGTCAATGAAGACGGGGAGCGCGCCGCGCAGCACGAAAGCGTTAATGGTCGAGACGAAAGTGAATGACGGGACGATCACCTCGTCGCCGGGCTTGATCTCAAGGAGCAACGCGGCCATCTCAAGCGCGTGCGTGCAGGAGGTCGTCAGCAGGGCTTTCGCCGCGCTGAGTTCCTGCTCCAGCAAAGAGTGGCATTTCCGTGTGAAAAGCCCGTCGCCGGAGATGTGCAGGTTGGCTATTGACTGCCGGATGTATTCAAATTCACTCCCGCAGAAAAATGGACGGTTGAAGGGGATGTGCAGAGAGTTGAGATCATCTCTGGCGGCGTCAAGCTTTGACATTGGAGTCTTCGACTTACCCCCGACTGGCGATGGCGAGACCCACGATCACCAGCACCATTCCTACAACTTTTGGCGTAGTCACTGCTTCGTGGAAGATGACGGCGCTTAAAATCAGCACGAACACGAAAGCAAGGCTCATGAAAGGATAGGCGTAGCTCAACTCAAGCCTGGTCATCGCGGCCATCCAAGATAAAGCCGCCAGAAGAGCGGCAAGCATGCTGCTAATGACCCAGGGGTCGAATAGCAGGCCGGTCAGAAAAACCGCCTTCTTCGTGAGGTCGGCAGGGAGAGGGCCGGCCCGGAGTACGCGCCACTTTACGATCAACTGACCGTACACCGTGAGCATCACCGTGAGGGCGACCAGTCCCATGAACAAGTCTGTTTTACCGCTTTCGCGCATTCTTTAGAGGTGCCTTGGCCGGCAGCCGAAGGAGGGCTTTTCTGTTGACCGCCGAGGTCTTAAGCTACGCTCCCACTTTCAAACACTGGCATCCGGGTTTCTTAGAACTCGCAAGTGGTCTTCGACGCGCTCCACGCCATTAGGCTTTACCCGACTTCAAAACTTCTCGCCATTGATGATCGAGGCCGAATCATACTACGCCGCGAGGCTGGGACTCAACAGCCGGTTCGTCTTCTAACCCGGCGTCGTGATGCTGAGTCCATGTGATCCGTGTCGCAATACCGATTGCGTCCGCGATGCCGCGTGGCAGCACGTGGTTGACGAGGCGGAGTTGCATCCTCTTCATGATGGACTCGAACAGGGCTTCAAACGTGAGGAGTCGTCAATTCAAACCCGGGCTGCTGTGCTTCAAAGTGACCAGGGTTTCTTTTGCGCGAAACGAAAGGGCTGTGGTTGACACTTGATAATTTGTTTCGGATAATAATCGCCTTTCGACACTTGACCATCAGTTTTGTATTAAACGACTGAGGCTCTACACTGCTAGCGCCCATATTTTGCGACTGTTCTTCTAAACAGCCACGCTAAATTATGTCCGCGAGTTGCTCAAGTGTTGGGCGTTGGAGGGTAAGGTCACGATCCTCCGACCGGGGGCAAATAAAAGAGCTAGTGCTCAAAGCCGAGATTCAAGACCTCGCTGTCCCGGCGAGAGGTGGCGAACGCCGCCGGGACGGGTTACGCTCGATTTACTGTTCCGCGGCTCTTTGACGCACGTCGCGGGTTCGATTCTCAAAGGAGGACCGGCGCGACCCTCGAACGGTCGTTGCATTCCCTCACGGGCCGCGGGGAGGAGGAGAGCCATTGAATGGATGAGTTCCAGAAATTGATGACCGGCATTTTGATGTGCGAGCCGGAAGTTTTGCCGCCTGAGTCCACGCCGCTTCGCGACATCGAAGGTTGGGATTCATTAAAACACGTCCTCCTCGTCGTCAGGCTTGAGGGCCTGCTGAACGGGAAGCTGACCGCCGAGGAGATCCGCGGGATTGTCACGCTCGCCGATGTGGCCTGCGTCCTCAAGCAGAAGGGCCTCGATGCCTGACCGCTCGGTTCTCATCACAGGGATCGCCGGGGAGATCGGAGGGTATCTCGCCGGCGAGTTCCTCAAGGACGGCTGGAACGTCTGCGGGCTTGATCTGCGGCCCCCCGTAAACCTCGACCGCGCCGGGTTTTCGTTTCAGGAATGCGACCTCTCCGACGGCACCGACGTTGAAAGGAAGATTGAAGTATTCCACGAACGATTCGGTGCCTTCGACGCGGTCGTCAATTGCGCCGGCCACATCGCCAATTCTCCGTTAATCTCGTTGGTCGAAGGCCGGCTCGTGCACCACGATTTCGGTCTCTGGGACCGTGTTCTTTCCTCCTGCCTCTCCTCTGCATTCCACGTGACGGCATGCACGGTGCTGAAGATGGCTGGCGCGGGCAAGCGGGGTGTGATCGTCAATATCAGTTCTATTTGCAGCCGCGGGAACCCCGGCCAAGTGGCCTATTCGGCGGCTAAGGCGGGGCTGAACGGCCTCACGGCGACGCTGGCGAAGGAGTTGGGGCCGTTCGGGATACGCGTCGTCGCCCTGGCACCGGGCTACTTCGACACGGCCTCGACGCGCCACCACGTGGATGCCGCGAAGCTCAAGGAGATCAGGGCCTCCGTGCCGCTCAGGCGGCTCGGCAATGTCGAGGAAGTCTCCTCGGCGGTCAGGTTCATCCTGACGAACCAATACGTGAACGGCACGGTCATCGAGCTGGATGGAGGACAGGTGCTTTGAGCGCGTACCCGCACGCCGTGCCCGACCGGTTCAGGGAGATTGTCGGGACGCACCGCGATCACGCGGCTCTGGTGTGGTCGGCCCGCGACGTGGTGACCTTCGGCGAACTGGACCGACTCTCCGACAAGGCGGCCCTGTTCCTCCGGCGGCAGGGCGTGCACAAGGGCGACCGCGTCTGCATTCGCCTGGATAAGTGCACCCTGGCCTACGCCATCATCATCGCCTGTCTGAAGACCGGCGCGCCGTACTTCGTGGTTGACCCTTCCAACCCTGCCGCACGGGTCGCGCATATCCTCGACAGGTGCATGCCGAGTCTTATCTTCACGGCCCGTGAGCCGGCGCTCGATATAGCCGACCGCCGCGTGGTCGTCGTGGATCGGGAGGAACAGTTTGCCGCGCTCGACCTTGCCGGCGACGGCGCGTTCGAGCCGGAGGCGGACATCGTCGGCACCGACCCGGCCTACATCATGTTCACGTCCGGGTCAACCGGATTCCCCAAGGGCGCGGTCATGTCCCACGCGAACCTTTTGAACTTCATTCGGTGGGCGGGGGGGGAGTTCTCCGTCACTCCAGACGACATCTTCACGAGCGTCAACCCGCTGTACTTTGACAATTCAGTCTTCGATTTCTACGCCAGCATCATGAACGGAGCCTCCCTCGCCCCGTTCGACGCGGCCACGATGAGGGATCCGTATCTCGTCCTCCGGCGAATTGACGAGTTGCGTTGCACCATCTACTTCTCCGTGCCGTCGTTGCTAATCTACTTCCAGACCCTGAAGCTAATCACGCCTTCGGCGTTCGCCCACGTCCGCGCGGTCGTCTTCGGCGGCGAAGGATATCCCAAGACCAAACTCAGGGAGCTGTTCGACTGCCTCCACGCGCGCGCCGAGCTGGTCAACGTCTACGGCCCGACTGAATGCACCTGCATCTGCACATCCTACCGTGTGACGGAGGCCGACTTCGATGACCTCAACGGTTATCCCCCGCTCGGCGGGCCGATACCAAATTTCTCGTTCACGATACTGAACGAACGGGATGAGGCGGCAGCCCCGGGCGAAGTCGGCGAATTGTATCTCGGCGGGCCATGTGTCGGTCTCGGGTATTTCAACGACCCCGAAATCACGCGAGCCGCGTTCCCGCAGAACCCTCTGAACCCATACCACCACGAGCGCCTCTACCGCACCGGCGACCTCGTCCGCCTCTCCGCGGACGACGGCAAGGTATACTTCGTTGGACGCAAGGACAGCCAGATCAAGCACCAGGGGTACCGTGTCGAACTGGGCGAGATCGAGTACGCGCTCTGCCGCGTCCCAGGGGTGGATGAGGCGGTGGCGCTTCACACGATGCTGGACGGCGTCAGCCTGATCGTCGCGGTCGCTGCCTCGCGCGACGGTCTGACGCCAGACGTGATTCGGAAAGAACTCTTGAAGGCCGTCCCGGCCTACATGATTCCCGGTCGTGTGGATGTTCTGGAGCGGCTGCCCAAGAACGACAACGGCAAAATAGATCGCAAGCTCCTCAAGACGCGCTACTGCTGAGGCCATGAAGATCTCCGTCGTCACCACCCTTTACAAGTCGGCCTCCCACATCAGCGAGTTCGTCGAACGTTCGCGGGCCGAGTTGCGGAAGCTCACCGACGACTACGAACTCGTCCTCGTAGACGACGGCTCTCCCGACGATTCGCTGCGAACCGCGCTGGGGTTGTTGCTGACCGAGCCGCGCCTCAAGGTCATCGAGTTGTCGCGGAATTTCGGGCACCACAAGGCCATGATGACCGGGCTTGAGCACGCCACCGGCGACTTGATCTTTCTGATTGATGTGGATTTGGAAGAACCCCCCGAACTGCTGGGTGCCTTCTTCACAACACTTCACGATGAGGACTTGGATGTCGTTTTCGGCTTTCAGAAGGCGCGCAAGGGAGGACTGGTCGAACGACTCGGCGGGTATTTGGCTTGGCGGTTTTTGAATCTCATACTTCCCATTAAGATTCCTCACAACCACAGCACCGTTCGCCTGATGACGCGGGACTACGTCGATGCGCTCGTCAAGCACAAGGAGCACAAGACGGCAATCGGCGGCCTCTGGGTAATCACCGGCTTCAGGCAGAAGGGCATGGAGTTCGAGAAGGGTTCTCGCCGCCGGACGAGTTACAGCATGAGCAGGCGGCTCATTCTGCTGCTGGACAGCATCACGTCGTTCAGCGAGCTGCCGCTCTTTCTCGTCTTCTATATCGGATGCGCCGTGCTCCTCAGTTCAATCCTCATGGGCGTGTACCTGATCGTCAGGCGCATCAACGGGCACTTGCTGGAGGGATGGGCCTCGACTATGGTTTCGATCTGCTTCTTCGGAGGTCTGAGCGTGTTCTCCATCGGGGTCGTGGGACTCTATGTCTCACGAATCTTCATCGAGACCAAAGTTCGTCCGTACACGCTGATCAGGAGAATCTACGGCCATGAAATATCGTGAGCCTGATCGCATGAGGGCGGTTCGCGCGATGGGCCTGAGATCGTGCGGGTCGCCGCAGGGGGTGGTGCTTGGCTGACATTTCAGAGAACGAGCCGGCGATCAAGGAGCATTACGCCGACTTCTATTCCCAAAAGAACCCGTCGAAAGTCTACCCGGTCGAGTTCGTGGTGCGGACGCTTCTGGGGACGTATCCCGGCCTCAGGATGGATCGTGCGGCCTACCGGGGCGCAAAGATTCTCGACCTCGGATTCGGCGACGGACGGAACATGCCTCTCCTGCACGACCTCGGCTTCCGAGTCTACGGCGTCGAGATTTCCGAGGAGATTTGCCGGCTGACGCAAGGCCGGATGGCGAGGCTTGGGGTTCCCGTCCGGCTAGAGACGGGAACCAATTCGCACATCCCTTTCGGCGACGGAACTTTCGACTTCATCCTGGCTTGCCACGCCTGCTACTATGTGACTCCCGGCGAGAGCTTCGCGGACAACCTGCAAGAGATCGCGAGGGTTCTGCGGGCGGGAGGGCGCTTCATCTTCTCCCTCGCTAAGACGGACACCTACGTCTTGAAGGACGCCGTGCCGCTGGGCGACGGCCACTACCGGATCACGCAAGACCCATACGGCATCCGGAGCGGCGGCATCTTTCGCGCGTTCGCGTCGAGGCAGGAAGTCGTTGATGAGTTCGGAACCTACTTCAGCGATTTCGCGCTCGGCCTCTGCGAGAACGATTTCTACGGCATCTACGAAAAGGTCTGGATCGGAACCTGCCTTAGAAAGGGCTGAAGGAGAGAGGAGGGCGCGCATGTCCAAGATCGTCATTTTCGGCACCGGGCGCGGCGCGAACGTCGCGACGCGGTATTTACGCGATGACAGCCCGCACGAGATCGTCGCCTACTCCGTCGATGATGCCTACGCCGACGGCAAGGAGTTCATGGGGCGGCCCGTGATCCCCTTCTCCCGAGTCGAGAAGGAGATTCCTCCGGGAGAGAGCCAGATGTTCATCCCGCTTGGATTCCAGGGGATGAACGCCCTCCGGGCGGAGAAGTTCGCCGCGGCCAAAAAGAAGGGCTACTCCCTCGCCAGCTACGTCAGCTCGCGGGTTCTGGCCTGTGAAATGCCGAAGATCGGCGAGAACTGTTTCATCCTGGAGGGGAACGTCTTCAACTACGACGTGACCATTGGCGATGATGTAGTCCTGTGGTCGGCCAACCACGTCGGAGACCTCTCGGTCATCGAGGATCACGTCTGGCTCTCCTCCCACGTGGTTCTCTCGGGCGAGGTCACCGTCGGTGCGAACTCCTTCCTGGGCATCAACGCGACGGTCTCGAATTACGTCCACATCGGCCTGCGCTGCTACATCGGCGCAAACACCCTGATTACTCAGGACACCCCGTCCGATAGCGTATACGTCGCGAAGGGCACGACGAGGCTGGAGCATCTCGACAGCCAGCGTTTCCTAGAGGTGATTAGGTCATAAGCCCCGGCCTTGCGGGAGCACGCCGGCGTCAGGGCGGGGTGAGCTTCGACGGGGCGGGCGGCGACTCTGTCCTGCCGCACTGGTGCCGGAGCGCCATCGCCGCCGTGACGGCGCAGCATCCGTCCCCGGACTTCGCGAGCATGAGCGCCTGGACGGTAATAACGAAAGGACTGGAATGAATCGAGAACTCTTACAGGTCTATGTCTGTCCCGTGAGCCATTCGCCCTTGACTGCCTCACCAGCCGCGCCCCTTGAGTCCGCGGAGTTGATCGAAGGCGAACTCATCTCCGAGTCGGGCCACCGTTACCCGGTACGGCAGGGCTTGCCGGTGTTCGTGCCTTCCGATCTGCTCACCCGGACGGAGCATGAAACGCAGGTGGAGTACGACGCTTCGGCGGAGCAGAAATACGACGCCGCTGTTGACTGGCTGTTCCGGAGCTTCTACGAGAACGAGGACGACGTGCGCGAGCGCATGCTCGACCTACTGCTCATAGCGCCCGACGCGAGGGTGCTCGAAATAGGCTGCGGCACGGGACGGGATTCTTTTCGCATCGCCCGGAGGCTCGGCGAGCAGGGTGAGTTCTTCGTCCAGGATCTTTCCGAGCAGATGGTGCTCAAGACGCGACAGCGATTGGGGACGGAGCGCGGGAAGTTGGGTTTCTCCGCGAAAATTGATTACTTCGTCTCCACGGCCCGCTTCCTGCCCTTCCCCGATGGCTTCTTCGATGCCGTCTTTCACTTCGGCGGGTTCAACAACTTCAGCGAGCCGAAGAAGACCCTGGGAGAGATGGCACGGATTGTGAAGAAGGGCGGTCGCGTCGTCTTCGGTGACGAGGCGCTCCCGCCCTGGCTGGAGGGAACCGAGTTCGGGGAGATGATCGTGACGAACAACCCGCTCTTCAAGCACAAGGTGCCGCTCGAATGTCTCCCGGAGAACGCGCGTGAGGTAGCTTTGCGCTGGGTCCTCGGCGGCTGCTTCTACCTTATTGATTTCAAGGTGGACGACGGCCCGCCTCCGGTTGACCTGGACCTGCCGCACAAGGGCTGGCGCGGGGGGACGATGCGGACGCGTTACTACGGACGCCTGGAGGGCGTCACGCCCGAAGCCCGCGAGATGGTCATCGAGGCCGCCAGGGCGCGCGGCGTGAGCGTCCATGAGTGGCTGGACACCCTCGTCCGGAGTGCTGCTCAAGCGGACATCGAGCGCCATTCGGACGGAGGACTGAAGGACTGAGCCGATGAGTTGGCGAAAGCTTGGCAGAATCTTCCAGCCGTCGGGGGAACTCGATTGGGCGCGCTCCCACGCCGCGAACCCAACCCCGGAGCACGTTGAGGGCGATGTCTTCCGCATCTACTTCAGTGCCCGCGACGCCCGGAACAGGTCGAGCATCGGATATGTGGTCGTGGACTTGGGCGCTGACGGGCGGGTTCTCGAAGTTCCCCGCGAGCCTGTGCTGCGTCCCGGCGATCTGGGCATGTTCGACGATTGCGGAGCTTCCATCGGCTGCATCCTCCGAATCGGCGGCGCGCGCTACCTGTACTACATGGGCTGGAACCTGGCCGTGACCGTGCCGTGGAAGAACGCCATCGGACTGGCGATCAGCGAATCGGCGGACGGCCCTTTCCAGCGATTGTCCCGCTTCCCGGTCGTACCCCTCGACGAGACCGACCCCTATACGATCTCGTATCCGTGGGTGATGCGCGACGGTGGCAGATACCGGATGTGGTACGGCTCGAACCTGCGTTGGGGACCCGAGAAGAAGGACATGCTCCACGTCATCAAATACGCGGAGTCGTCTGACGCCGTGCACTGGGAGAGGCGAGATCAGATCGCAATTGACTCCGCGTCGCCCGACGAGTACGCGATCTGCAAGCCGTGCGTCGTGAAGGACGCCGACTGCTACCGGATGTGGTTTTGCAGCCGGGGGGAGAAGTACCGCATTCAGCACGCGGTGTCCGCGGAAGGGACGACCTGGACACGGCTCGGAAAGGATCAAGCTATAGACGTGTCGCCAGAGGGGTGGGACTCCGACATGATCGAGTACCCGTGCGTCTTCGACCACGGCGGCAGGCGCTTCCTGCTCTACTCCGGCAACGGTTTCGGGGCGACGGGCTTCGGTCTCGCGACCCTGGAGACATGAGGCGCGACCGGGAGCTTCCGCACCCTGGAATACTGAGGTCGAAGCATGGACGTACTCCTTGAGAAGAACGAGTCCCTGACCGAAGACGAGAAGAAGCTCTTTGGCAACTTCGGCGTCGGGGCGAAGATTCGCCCCCCCTTTCGGATACTCAACCCGCACCGCATCTTCATCGGTGACTATGTGAGCATCCGCGAGGAGGCATATCTCCACGCATACGAGGACCTGACGAAGCTGCACGCCTACATCGAAGACTGCTATAAGGGCGACTTCGATCTGTCCCAGTACAGGTACGACTCTCGTATCGTCATTGGGCGCGAGGTTCAGGTAGGGAGGAACTTCTTCATCTCCTGCACGAACTCGGTCGAGATCGGGAGGAACGTGACCATCTCGGAGCGTGTGTTCATCGGCGACAACAACCATTCGTTCTCTCACCCCTACGTGCCGATCATGCAGCAGCCCAACAAGGTCGGCATCCCCGTCTTCGTCGGCGGCGGCTCATGGATCGGGGCCGGTGCCTCCCTCTTGCCGGGGACGCGTCTCGGCAGGAACAACGTCGTCGGTACGCTGTCCGTCGTGAAGGGCGAGTTTCCGGATCATGCAGTAATTGGGCCTGAGCCGGCCAAGCTTCTCTTCGTGAAGCAATACCCCCCGGGCTAACGGCAGCCGATGCCGCCAGCGGCAACTCACCCTCCCGTGCCGAGCGAGCGCAGACTCAAGCGAACTGTCAGGTGCGCCGTCAGCGACGAAAATGATCCCGTCGCATCAGAAAGTCTTCATGTACCTGGTCGCGTCCGGCCCCTCGTTGAAGATAAGGTCTAGGATGCTGACCCCGTGCTCGAAAGGCGGAAAGAGCTGGTCGTATTCGGGGTAGCCCGAATAGTCCATGTAACGTAAGGCGATGCCTTCCCGCCTGAACAGGCTCTCGTCGATATAGTCTCCGGCGGCAGGCCCCGAAATATACTCTTGCGCGCCAGCCCGTTTGCACAAGTCAACCAGCCGCTCCGTTTTCCCTTCGGCCAGATGATAGTCCATCGACCAGGAAATTTTTGTTTCGATACCGAGCAGCCGACAGATCAGGGTCAGGAAGCGATAATTAATCCGGGAAAGAAAACTCTCGTCAATTCCCAGATACAAATCCTCGAATGGCTCCCGGTAGGCGGAGAAATACCTGGCCTTGTTGTAGCCGTGGACGATGGATTTCCAGTGGTTCCGATTCCACTCCGGGTCGCTTATAACTGTGTCCTTGATCTTCTGAAAATACTTACCCTTGACTTGCACGGGTATCGTCAGCCATGTCAGGCCGTTGGGGGACTTGATGACGTTTCTATTCCGCCAGTCCCTTCTGGTGTACTGCATATCGTCGAACAAGATGAACTCGTCCACGAGATTTATTAAGTCGAAGTAACCTTTCCAGGGAATGTAATTCGACTGAACTATCGCCACCCTTTTCACCATAATCGTTGATCGGTCAAACGACTTAATACCAGTATGATTGAACCCGGAGCCTGTCCGATGTGAGACGGTTGTTCACCCCGCGGCGCGTCCGTCGGAGTAGCGATGAAGGTTGAAGTCGGGTGCCTCGTCGGGGAAAGTCGAGGCGTCGTGAAATTCACCGAATCAACCCGCGACCGTCAAGTTTCCGGTGGCGGCATCTACTCTGTACTGCACAACCAGGGTGATAATCTACAAGCGCGAGAGAGTTTAATCAAATCGGCCAACCGCGCGGGCGTTATGCCGAGCGCCTCTCGGTAGATGGATTAACAGCAGGCTTGTCTCTTGACGCACGCACGTCGCGCGGCTAAACTGGCGACGAGTCGCACTTTAACTCGATCACAACTTACACGAGTGGGTGAAATCATCAGAGTTGCTGATGGGATTGAATAGTGTCCCTGCCGGAAACTGCTTTTCAGCCTGATTTAATGCGCTCCCTAGAGAATAAACTCCCCGAAAAAATAGTGAATTTTGGACCAGATGGATTTTCTCACAAGCAAAAGCGCCGATGTGTCAGAGATTACCAACACCGCCCTAGACTCACACCCCGACGCGCGGTCGCCAGACAAGCCCATTATCATCGAGCCGAGCCAGGCGTGGGCGGCATTCGATCTCCGCAGTTTGTGGACGTACAGGGAGTTGGTTTACTTTCTGATGTGGCGCGACCTCAAGGTGCGCTACAAACAGACGTTTCTCGGCATGGCCTGGGCGATCATGCAGCCGCTGCTGACGACGCTCATCTTCACGATATTCCTGGGTAAACTGGCGCGCGTCCCTTCGGACGACATCCCCTATCCGATCTTCGTCTATGCTGGACTGCTGCCGTGGACGTTTTTCGCAAACGCTTTTATCAGCAGCGGGAACAGCGTCGTCGGGAACGCACACTTGGTCTCCAAGGTCTACTTCCCGCGCATAATTATTCCGATCTCTGCGGTCGGGGGGCGGCTCGTAGATTTCGCCATCTCCTTCTCTATCTTTATCGGGCTGATGGCCTATTACGGCGTCGCGGTTACGTGGAACATTCTGATGTTGCCGGCGCTCGTCGCACTGGTTGCACTGTTCGCCCTAGCCGTCGGCATGTGGACTTCAGCCCTGAATGTCAAGTACCGTGACGTAGGCGTCGCGTTGCCGGTTCTGATACAGTTTTGGATGTTCGCCTCGCCCGTCGTCTACCCTTCGAGCCTCGTCCCCCCAAGGTGGCGATGGGCCTACGCTATAAACCCGCTGACCGGGGTTATTGATGGTTTCCGCTCCGCACTGTTCGGGCGAGAATTCAACTGGGTGGCGCTCGCCGTCTCGACCGGGATCACTTTAATCCTGCTGGCTTACGCTTTCTATGCTTTCCGGCGTATGGAAAAGGATTTCGCTGACCTGATTTGACAAGCCGATGAAGCTCACTATTAAGGTCGAGAACTTGAGCAAGCAGTATCACCTCGGCGCGAGCCATGCGTCTTTAATGACCCTGCGTGAGGCGCTCGCCGGGGCGTTTAGCGCGCCGCTCAGGCGGCTGCGCGACAACAGTCGAACGGCGGCGCGCGAGGTCGTATGGGCTTTACAAGACGTCAGCTTCGAGGTGCGTCCGGGAGAGGTGGTCGGTATCATCGGGCGCAACGGCGCGGGGAAATCGACGCTGCTCAAGGTCTTATCCCGCATCACCGAGCCGACCGCGGGCCGGGTCGAGCTTTACGGGCGAATCGGCAGCTTACTGGAGGTCGGCACGGGATTCCATCCCGAATTGACCGGCAGAGAAAACATCTTCTTAAACGGCGCGATTCTCGGAATGAAGCGGAGGGAGATCGAACTTAAGTTCGACGAGATCGTGGCCTTCGCCGAAACGGAGAAATTTCTCGACACCCCGGTGAAGCGTTACTCAAGCGGGATGTATATGCGTCTGGCTTTCGCCGTCGCCGCCCACCTGGAGCCGGAGATTTTGCTGGTGGATGAAGTGCTCGCCGTCGGCGATGCGGCCTTCCAGAAAAAATGCTTGGGCAAGATGGGCGAGGTGGCGAGGCAGGGGCGGACTGTATTGTTCGTGAGCCATAATATGGGGGCCGTCTTGCAGCTCTGTTCGAGGGCGATGGTATTAACGGGGGGGCGTTGCGTGTTGGACGGAGATGTCTCGACGGCAGTTTCCGCATACTTGAGCGAGGCACGGAGCACGGACAACGCTGCGACGTTTGATACGGAACCCGATAAGGACGTGCAAATCATTTCCATGTCGGTGAGTTCGCTCGACGGTGAGTCCCTCAGCACGCACCCGTACACGGAGCCTTTCTGCGTGCGCATCAGTTATCGCGTTAAGCACTGGAAGGTCGGCAGCTACGTGTGCGTTGACGTCTTCAATGAGGCCGACATGCGGCTGCTCTGGTCGAGCGATGTCACCTCTGTTGACGACATGATGGTCGAGAGGCCCGCAGGCGTCTACGAAGCGCGGGTAATCGTTCCGGGCATGGTGCTTGCTCCTGGTCGCTACTACTTCACTGCGGCCATTTACGCCCCCGGCAGGAGCGCTTTCGATGCCAGAGACAGAGCCGTCAGCGTCGAGATAACCGACAGCGGGTCCTTACTATCAAACTTCGGCATCAAGCCACACGCCGCGACGATGATTCCCCTCTCCTGGGAGACGACGAAGGAGAAGGAAGTCGGGCGACGCGCCTGAAGCCGGCGCGGGGCGCGGGGCGTTGTCACTCGTCGCCCTGCTTCAGTCGGGCAGGCCGAAGAGCCTCGGCCTGCCCCGCCGGGCCGGAAGAGTAAGGGGCGGGCCGGCGCAAACGATTCTCCGCGAGGTAAGAGATGCGAATTCTTGTCACAGGCGGTTTGGGCATCGTCGGCACGGGGCTTGTCGAAAGAACTCCGCCCGCATGCCGGAACTATTTCAGCCCCGGCCCGCACGGGCCGAGTTCGTTAAGCTTTTCCAACCGGAAACGGTGAACGCGGGAGAGGATGTCTAGCCTGACGGCGATACTTCTGTGCGGCGGGAAGGGCGAACGGCTCAGGCCGTTCACTGACACCCTGCCGAAGGCGCTCGTGCCGCTCAACGGTCGGCCACTCCTGTATCATCTCATGAAGTATCTGGCGGCTTCCGGGGTTTCGCGCTTCGTGGTCTGCGTCGGCTACAAGGCCGAAGCCATCGAAGAGTTCGTCGCCGGGCACCGCGAGCCGTCCTGGGAGGTGACCTGCGTCAACTCGGGCGATGCGAGCATGACCAAACGCATCCTCGACGCGCGGCGTCACGTCGCCGGCGGGCCGGCGCTCATCTGCTACGGCGACACGCTGGCGAACGTGGACCTTGAGGCCCTGCGCAGGGATCACCTGTCGAGCGGCGCGCTGGTGACGCTGACGACCTACCCCTTGCACAGCCCGTTCGGCATCGTCAGCTTCGACGACGACGGCTGCGTCCAGAGGTTCGAGGAGAAGCCGCGCCTGCCGTACTGGATTAACATCGGCTTCATGCTGTGCCAGCCAGAGGCGTTCGGCTTCCTGAGTCCAGACTCCGACATGCCGGAGTTCCTCGCGGCCTTGAGCGAGGCCGGGGTGCTCTTCGCGCACCGGCACACGGGCAAGCACCTGACCGTTAACACCGAGAAAGACCGCGCTCTCGCGGAGGCGCAGATCGTCGAATTTTATACATACAGCGACGGGCAAAGAGTATGAGAGGGAAAAGAGTTTTAGTCACTGGGGGGTCGGGCTTCATCGGCTCGCACCTCGTGCATCGGCTGCGCGCGGACGGTTCGGAGGTCGCCGTCACCGTCCGCTACGGCAACGTCATGAAGAACGAACGGCTGCGCGACTGCTGGGACGACATCCGCATCATCGAGGCCGACCTGCGCAACCGCGGCGCGCTGGCCTTCGGCGTCCGCGAGTTCAAGCCGGAGGTCGTCTTCCATCTCGCCGCGTACAACCACGTCGGCCAGAGCTTCGTGCAGGTCGAAGAGTGCTTCGATGTCAACGCCAAGGGGACGGCCAACCTGCTCGACACGTGCGGCGATGCCGAGAAGTTCGTTTATATGTCCACCTCTGAGGTTTACGGGCACCAGACGGAAGTGCCTTTCCGGGAGACGATGTGCCCCGAGCCGATCTCGCCCTACGCCATTACGAAGTACGCGGGCGAGTTGTACTGCCGCATGAAGCAGCGCATTGGCGGCGGCGTCTCCGTCGTCATTCTGCGCCCGTTCAACACCTTCGGCCCGTATCAGAGCGCCAAGGCGGTGATCCCGGAATTAATCATAGACTGCCTGCGCGGCAACCCGATTCGGACGACCGGGGGCGAGCAGACGCGCGAATTCAACTACGTCGAAAATATCGTTGACGGGCTGGTGTCGGCGGCTGCCCACGAGGGACAGGTGGACGATGTGATGAACCTCGCATCGGGCGAAGAGGTTTCCATCCGCGACCTGGTCGGGAAGATCGCCGGGCTGACGAACAGCAGTTCGGAGATTGAAATCGGCGCGCTGCCGTACCGCCCGACCGAAATCTGGCGCATGTTCGCCGACTCCGCGCGCGCGCGCGCGACCCTCGGCTGGCGGCCCAAGATCAATCTTGATGAGGGGCTTAAAAAAACTGTGGAGTGGTTCCGCGAATACTATCGCGAGGCGTTGTGTAAATAACGCCCGCTCTTTTCCGAAAGCCCGTGGTGAGACGGCGTCGGGGACAGGCTTGCGACCCATCTCCGGGTGGCAGGCTTTGCGGCCTTTGCGGTCGCGAATCGAGGTGGGAAGCAGATCGTTTTGCGCATTCTTTTCGTGTCTATGGTTGATAGCGTCCACGCGGCCCGGTGGGTTAACCAGATAGCCGGTCAGGGTTGGGACGTACACCTCTTCCCCGTGGGGGATGCGACGCCGCACCGGGATTTCCGCGATGTCACCATTTACAGCTTTTCGACCCGCCGGCCACCGGGCTTGCATCGCAGCGTGCGCCTGCGCGGGCTGTGGCCCTTACGCAGGGGCGAGTATAGGCTGAAACAGATAGGAGGCCGTCTGTTCCCGCGCCGGAACTCCCGCTCCGCGTGGCTGGCCTCGGTCATCCGCTGGCTCAAACCGGACATCATTCACTCGCAGGAGATTCAGCACGCGGGGTATCTGACTCTGGAGACGAGGTCTAAATTCGGGGGTGAGTTCCCGAAGTGGATTGTCGCCAACTGGGGCAGTGATATATACCTCTACGGTCGTTTGCCGGAGCACGCGGAACGGATCAGGGAAGTGTTGGCGGCGTGTGACTATTACCACTGCGAGTGTCACCGGGACTTGGGGCTGGCGCGGCAGTTCGGCTTCAAGGGGGAGGCGCTGCCGGTGTGCCCGGTCTCCGGCGGCTTCGAAGTGGAAAGCATGCGGCAACTGCGCCAGCCCGGCCCGACCTCGGCGCGCCACGTCATTGTCTTGAAAGGCTATCAAAACTGGGCCGGTCGCGCCCTGGTGGGCCTGCGCGCCATCGAGATGTGCGCCGACGCGCTCAAGGGCTACAGGCTCGCCATTCACATGACGACGCCGGAGGTCGAACTCGCCGGAAGGTTGCTGGAGGCGAACACGGGCATCCCCGTCGAGTTCGACTTCGGTGGCGCGGGTAACCTGAGGCGCGAGGACATCCTCCGCATGCACGGTAGCGCGCGCGTCTCCATCGGCCTGAGCATCAGCGACGCCATCAGCACGTCGCTGCTCGAAGCGATGATCATGGGCGCGTTCCCGATTCAGTCGAACACGGGTTGCGGAGACGAATGGCTGTGCCAGGGGAAGTCCGGGTTGCTCGTCCCGGCGGAAGAGCCTTCGGCTGTGGCCGCCGCGCTCCGGCTCGCGCTGGCCGACGACGAACTGGTGGATCGCGCTGCCGAGATCAACGCCCACGTGGCCTCCAAACGCCTCGACTTATCGGTCATCAGGCCGCAGGTCATCGAGATGTACAAAAGGATTGCCAATGCCCGCCCGAAGAATGGATGATGAGGCGATGAGGATTCTGGTGCTCGGCGGCACGGGGATGCTCGGCCACAAGCTCTGGCAGACGCTGGCCGGGCGCTTCGACGCCTACGTCACCTTCCGCCGGTCGCCCGCCGTCTACGCCCGCTCCGGCCTCTACGACCTGTCGCACGCCGTGGGCCACGTCTCGGCCCAGGACTTCGACAGCATCACGCGCGCCGTCGCCGACGTGCGGCCCGACATGGTCATCAACTGCATCGGTGTGGTCAAGCAGGACGCGGCGGCGAAAGACCCGTACACTACCATCTCGATCAACGCGCTGCTGCCGCACCGTCTGGCCCTGCTCTGTCGTGCCGCCGGCGCGCGCCTGATTCACATCAGCACCGATTGCGTCTTTTCGGGGCGCAAGGGTGATTACGGCGAAGGCGACACGCCGGACGCGGAAGACCTGTATGGCCGCACGAAGCTGCTCGGCGAGGTGACGGGCGCGGGCTGCCTGACCCTTCGCACCTCGATGATCGGGCGCGAGTTGGCGGGCGCGCACGGCCTCGTCGAGTGGTTTCTGAGTCAGGCGGGCGGGCGCGTGCGCGGTTTCCGTCGCGCCGTCTTCAGCGGCTTCACGACCGCGGCGCTCGCGGCTGTGATCGCCGACATCATCACCGAGCACCGCGACCTCGAAGGTCTCTATCACGTTGCCGCCGCGCCCATCTCGAAGTTCGATCTGCTGTCGCTCGTCAAGGAAGTGTACGGGCTGCAAATCGAGATCGAGCCGGACGAGACTTTCGTCTGCGACCGCAGCCTGGACGGCGGGCGGTTTCGCTCGGCGACCCGGTTCATCCCGCCCTCGTGGCCGGAGATGATCGAACAAATGCATCAGGATACAACCCCTTATTCAGAGCTTCGGAGGCTTCATGCTTAAAGATAAGAGCGTAGTGGTGACGGGCGGTACAGGCTCACTGGGCAAAGTCTTAGTGCGCCGTTTGCTCTCGGGCGAAGTCGGGCTGCCCAGACAAATTACAGTCTTCTCGCGCGACGAGGCGAAACAGCATTCGATGCGCCTGGCTTTTCAGCATCTGCGCACCGCCACGGACGAGGTGATCTATCACAACTTCGAGGAGCTTTTGCAGTTTCGCATCGGCGACGTGCGCGACCTGCACAGCGTCAGAAGCGTGCTCCGCCACGCCGATGTGATTTTCAATGCGGCGGCCCTCAAGCAGGTGCCTTCGTGCGAATACTTCCCTTACGAGGCGGTGGAAACCAACATCACGGGCGCGGAAAACATCATCCGCGCCATCGGTGAAAACGGCCTGCCCGTGGAGACGGTGGTGGGCATTTCGACTGATAAGGCTTGCAAGCCGGTCAACGTCATGGGAATGACAAAGGCCATTCAGGAGCGGCTCTTCGTGCGCGCCAACCTCGACGGCGACGCGACGCGCTTCATCTGCGTGCGCTACGGGAACGTCCTGGCCTCGCGCGGCTCGGTCATCCCGCTTTTCCATGAGCAGATACGTCGCGGCGGGCCGGTGACTCTCACGACGGGCGACATGACGCGCTTTCTCCTGAGCCTGGAGCAGGCCGTGGACACCATCTTCGCCGCGCTCCGCGAGGCGGAGCGCGGCGAGACCTACATCCCGCGCGTTCCCTCGGCCAAAGTCACTGACATCGCCGAGGCGCTCATCGGTGACAGGGACGTGAAGACCGTCCTCACAGGCATCCGGCCCGGCGAGAAGGTGCACGAGATACTCGTCTCCGAGGAGGAGGCTTTCCGCACGGTCGAACGTGGCGACTACTATGCCATACAGCCGATGCTGCCCGAGTTGCACTCTTCCGAAGAGAAGATAACTCCGCTCGGCAAAGAGTATAGTTCCGCCGACAACGTGATGAATAAGGCGGAAGTGACCGACTTGCTCAAGCGGCACAAGCTGATGGTCGGCGACCGTTTCGTTTACGAAGAGGATATGCTCGCGTAAAGGCTCGGTCATGTTCCGCGCGCCTGCGCCCGGATCGCCGGGCCTCCGGGTGCGAGTTGATCGCGAAGCCGGAGAGTCAGGCTCTGTCCGACACCCTCGGATGATGTATCCGCTATGAAAATCTTGACGGTTCTGGGAACGCGGCCAGAGATCATCCGCCTCAGCCGCATCATCGAAAAGCTCGACCGGCTGGCGGAGAATCACGTGCTCGTCCACACGGGGCAGAACTTCGACCCCAAGCTGAGCGACCTCTTCTTCGAGCAACTCGGCGTGCGCCGCCCCGACCATTACCTTGGGGCGCGCGGCGAGACGTTCGGCGAGCAGATCGGGCAGATCATCTCGGCATCGGAGCGGGTGATGCTTGAGGAAAGGCCCGACCGCCTGCTCATCCTCGGTGACACGAACAGCGCCCTCTGCTCAATCGTCGCCAAGCGGCTCGGCATTCCCGTCTATCACATGGAGGCGGGCAACCGCTGCTACGACGACCGCGTGCCCGAGGAGGTTAATCGCCGCATCATAGACCACAGCAGCGACACTCTGCTGCCCTACACCGAGCGCAGCCGCCAGAACCTTCTGAGTGAAGGCATCGAAGGCCGCCGCGTCTTCGTCACCGGAAACCCGATACTTGAAGTCATCAACCACTGCGGCGAAAACATCGGGCGCTCCGATGTGCTCGACCGCCTGGGAATCGAGGCGGGAAAGTATTTCCTCGTGACGATGCATCGCGCCGAGAACGTTGACATCGAAGAGCGCCTGCGCTCGCTCGTCGGCGCGCTGGAGTTTCTGCAACGCGAGTACGAACTGCCGGTCATCTGTAGCACACATCCGCGCACCCGCGCCGTGATGGAGCGCTTCAGGATTAGCCCGGAGGCGCACGAGCGAATCGAATTCCACGACCCGTTCGGCTTCTTCGACTTCATCGCGCTCGAACTCAACGCCTTCTGTGTCCTGAGCGACAGCGGCACGGTGCAGGAGGAGTGCTGTATCTTCAAGGTCGCCAACGTTACCATCCGTGACGTGACCGAGCGCCCCGAAACGATAGAGTGTGGCAGCAACATGCTGAGCGGCGCGGGCCAGCGCGACGTGCTGCGCTGCGTCCGCACGGTGCTTGACCGGAAGGGCGAATGGGCCGTGCCGCCGGAGTACCTCGCTTCGGGCGTCAGCGACACTGTGACGAAGATCATGCTCGGCTACAGCACGGGCTGAGCCGGCGGAGGTTCTGAAGGACGACTCTTTTGTCAGAGCGAGTTTCATCCGGCAGACTGAAGCCGGACTTTTCATTGAGGGTGATATGCGCCGCGAGCCGCGGAGTCGTTACGATTGCCCGCGGGCCTTCGGGATTCGGGCCGGCGCTGGGGAGGGCAAACGGTACGGAGATACGCTGGAGGGAAGCATGCGAATAGGCGGGCGGGCAGAGGGATGGAGGCCGGTATTCGGATGAAATTCGCTCTGATCTCACACGTGCTGCCGCCCTCGTGGTCGGGGCAGTCGATGGTCATCTACCAGTTGCTGCGCGACTTCAGCCCGGAGAGCTATTGCCTCATCTCTTGGCAGGCAGAGGGCATCGGCGGCGATCCCACACCTTACCTGCGTGCGCTCCCTGGCCGCCGCTACCAAATCCCCCCGGAGTTCCAGATTCAGCGCGGCTATCGCTTCGGTGCGCGCAACGTTGACATAGCTCTCGCCATTCTTCAGCGCGCCCGCTACCTCACCCGCGTCCTGAGACGTGAAGGTTGCGACCTGGTGGTGGCCTGCACCGGCGACGTGTTGGACTTGCCGGCCTCTTACCTCGCAAGCCGACGCCTCGGCATTCCCCTCTACGCCTACATCTTCGACCATTACTCGAAGCGCGAGTGCGTTGATCCGACCGCGCGCGCCTGGGCCAAACGGCTTGAGCCGCGGCTCCTGAAGGGCGCGGCGGAGATCATCGTCCCGTGCGAAACCTTGCGGGACGACCTGTTGGAGGACTACGGGGTCGAGGCGACGGTAATACACAATTCGTGCGACATCTCCGCCTACGAGACGGACTCCGCCGACGCCGCTTTGAGGGGCGACGACGGGATTAAGATCGTCTACACCGGCGACATTTACGACGCGCACTACGACGCCTTCCGAAATCTGCTGAAGGCCGTCGAGTCGCTCGACCGACCCGACGTTAAGCTGCACCTCTACACGGCGCGCCCGGCTGAGGTCTTGGATCACTACGGAATCCGCGGGCTGGTCGTTCGCCACCCGCACCGCCAGCCGTCCGAAGTGCCGGGCATACAGCAGGCCGCCGACATCCTCTTCCTCCCTCTTGCGTTTGATTCGCCTTATCCGGACGTTATCCGAACCTCCGCGACGACCAAGCTGGGCGAATACCTCGCCGCGCGCCGCCCCGTGCTGGTGCACGCGCCGCGCGATTCCTTCGTCTCGTGGTACTTCCGTGAACACCGCTGCGGGATGGTGGTTGATCGCAACGACCCGGCGGCACTGGCCGAAGCCGTCGCCCGCCTCCTCGACGACGAGGGGTTGGGGCGCGGTCTGGTGGCGCGGGGGTGGGAACGCGCGCGAGCCGATTTCGACATCGAGGCGGCGCGCGCGAAGTTCACGGAGTTGGTCGGCCGCGAACGCGGCTGACGCGTGCCGGTGGGACAAATCAGCACCCGACCTCCGACTTATGAAACGAGCTTTAATCACAGGCATCACGGGGCAGGACGGCAGCTATCTGGCCGAGCAGCTTCTCGCAGAGGGCTATGAGGTTCACGGCATTGTTCGCCGCGTCGCTCTCGAAGACCCGGCGCGCCGCTTCACGCGCGTCTCGCACCTGTTAGAGCGCGTCACGCTTCATGCCGCGAGCCTCGAATCCTACGCCTCGATTTTTCACATCTTCAGCCGTCACGAGTTCGACGAGTGCTATCACCTCGCCGCGCAATCGTTCGTCGCCGAAAGTTTCGCCGATGGCTTCTCGACGATGAACACCAACATCAACGGCACGCACCACGTCCTTGCCGCCCTGCGCGAGCTACAGCCGAACTGCCGCTTCTACTTCGCCGGCTCCTCCGAGATGTTCGGCAAGGCGGGCGAGGTTCCGCAGCGCGAGACGACGCCCTTCCACCCGCGCTCGCCCTACGGCATCAGCAAGGTCGCCGGCTTCCAGTTGACGCGCAACTACCGCGAGGCTTACCGGATGTACTGCGTCTCGGGCATCCTCTTCAACCACGAAAGCCCGCGGCGCGGCTTCGAGTTCGTGACGCGCAAGATCACTTCCACCGCGGCGAGGATAAAATTCGGACTCGCCTCGGAGCTGCGCCTCGGCAATCTCGACGCGCGGCGCGACTGGGGTCACGCCGGAGACTACGTGCGGGCGATGCGCCTGATGCTGCAACAGGAGGAGCCGGACGACTACGTCGTCGCCACGGGCGAGACGCACTCGGTGCGCGAGTTCTGCCAGCGCGCCTTCGCCGAGGCGGGCCTCGACTACGAACGCTATGTTAAAGTTGACGAGCGGCTGTATCGCCCGGCGGAGGTTGACCTGCTGGTCGGCGACGCGACCAGGGCGCGCAATCGGCTGGGCTGGGAGCCGGGGTGTTCCTTCGAGGATTTGATTCGCGAGATGGTACGCGACGATTTGAAGGCTCTGGAGCGGGCCTGAAGATTTTATGTTTGTGAGGTCAGAGCCGTCGCTGCCCGCGGCACCACTCGTCAGTGTCATCGTGCCGACGTACAACTATGGGCGCTTCATCGGCCAGATGCTGGAGAGCGTGCTGTCCCAGACCTATCGGAACTGGGAGTGCATCGTCGTTGACGACGGATCGAACGACGATACGCGCGAGGTGGTCGGGCGCTTCGCCGGAGCGGACGCTCGCATAAAATACATTCACCAAGAGAATCGTGGACAGCCCGCAGCGCTCAACACCGGCCTCAGGAGCTTCGCCGGCGAGTACCTCCAAATCCTCGACTCGGACGATCTGATCGAGGCGCGGAAACTGGAGCGACAGGTCGAGTTCCTGGAAAGCCACGGCGAGGTTGATATCGTCTACGGCGGGGTGAAGTATTTCCACACGCAGGAGGCCAACGGGCGGCACGCCGCGGCGCGGGAGGGGGGCGGAGCCTGGATGCCGAGGGTGTCGGGCGCGGGCGTGGACGTTCTGCCGGCCCTGGTGCGGTGGAACATCATGGTGGTTAATTCCCCGCTCGTCAGGAGGAGCGTCGTCGAGAACGTCGGCTTCTTCGACGAGACGCTGGCCCCGGCGCAGGACTGGGACTACTGGCTTCGCTGCGCGCTGCTGGGCAAGAGGTTCGAGTTCCATGACTTGGCCGAGACGCTCGCACTCGTCAGGACGCACCCGGCCAGCTCCAGCCATGACAAGCGGCGGATGTACAGGGTGATACTACTGGTCCGTGAGAAGATCAGGTCGCTCACCAACGACCCTTATGTCCTGGCCCTGAATGAGGAGAGGCGGATCAGGGATCAAGAGTCTCTGGCCTTTGAAGAGATAGATCACGGGGGGCTGGGCGAGTGCCTCAGCCAGATGGTGAGGGCGGGGCTGGCGAACCGGAGAGCGAAGCACAGGGCGAAGTGGATCGCCTGCGCGTGCGTCGCGCCGTTCCTCCCCCGGCGGCGACTTAAAACGCTGGTCTCGTCTTCGTTGACTGGCTTCCTGCCGGGCGGCTGAGGGCCTGACGGCTCTCCGTCTAAAAGCGTGGGCGGGCCGGCAATCCGCCGGTCGTGTAGGCCGGGGCGGACGACAGGAGGCGAGGGCGTTGGAGCACAAGGGAGGCGTCGAGTCTTTGAAAACCGTGGCGGTTGTCGTCCCCATGTACCGTGAGCGCCTGACGGCTGATGAAGAGGTCTCATACCGGCATCTCATGCGCTTTCTGGGGAGGTACGACAAATATTTCATCGCCCCGGAGAGCCTGACCCTCGACGACCCCGCGTTCGATGTCGTGCGGTTTGGTGACGAGTTCTTCCGCGACACGATGACCTATTCGGCGCTGCTCCTTTCGAGCGATTTTTACCGGGCGTTCGACCAATACGAGTTCATCCTGATTTATCAGCTCGACGCGCTGGTGTTTTCGGATCAGCTTCAGGAGTGGTGTGAGAGAGGCTGGGACTACATAGGCGCTCCGTGGCTCAACTGTAAGGATGCGCCCTTCGTCGAAGAGCCGACGGTCGGCAACGGCGGCTTCTCCCTGCGGAAGGTGAAGAGCTTCCTGAAAGTTCTCAGTTCCTGGAGGTTCGGGCCGGAGCTGCACAGGTATCGCGACGCGCTGGCAGGGCGAGACAATGGGACGGGACGGGGGGAGCGGCCCTCGCCCCGCACTCCGCGGCGGTACAGGCTCGCGGGACGCCTCGGTTTGTCTAACCCTTTGCTCAAAGGTATATTGAGACTTCCTCAAGACCTGGAGATCAGTTACGGAGGCAACGAGGATTACTTCTGGTCGTTCCATGCAGCCAAGTATTACCGGGGTTTTCAAATCGCGCCGGCCAAAGAGGGGTTGCGTTTCTCGTTCGAGGTCGAGCCGCGGCGGTGTTACGAGTTGAACCACTACCGCCTTCCTTTCGGGTGTCATGCGTGGGGCAGGTACGACCGGGGATTTTGGGAGCCGTTTCTTCTCAAATAATCATGTATGCCGGGCGGGTCGTGAGATGCCCCGCTCCAGAGGAAAGGTGATAGCTGAAAGTGAAGAAGGCTCTGATCACGGGAATCACCGGGCAGGATGGGAGCTATCTGGCGGAGTTGCTGCTCTCGAAGGGCTACGAGGTGCACGGCATCATTCGCCGCGCTTCGACGTTTAATACGGGGCGTATTGACCACCTCTATCAAGACCCGCACGTCAAGGACATCAGCCTGTTCCTGCACTACGGAGACATTGCCGACTCGACCAACCTCATCAAGCTGCTCTACAGCATCCAACCCGAAGAGGTCTACCATCTCGCGGCGCAGAGCCACGTGCGCGTCTCCTTCGACATCCCCGAATATACGGGCGACGTGACCGGCCTGAGCGCCACCCGGCTGCTCGAAGCCATCCGCGAGACGGGCCTCAAGGCGCGCTTCTATCAGGCGAGCAGCTCCGAGATGTTCGGCAAGGTGCAGGAGGTGCCGCAGCGCGAGACGACGCCCTTCTACCCGCGCTCACCCTACGGCGCGGCCAAGGTCTACGCCTACTGGGTGACGGTCAACTACCGCGAGTCCTACGGCGCGTTCGCCTGCAACGGCATCCTCTTCAACCACGAAAGCCCGCGGCGCGGCGAGACGTTCGTGACGCGCAAGATCACCCGCGCCGTGGCCCGCATCCGGGCGGGGCTGGATGATAAACTCTACCTCGGCAACCTCGACGCCAAGCGCGACTGGGGCTACGCCAAAGAGTACGTCGAGGCGATGTGGCTCATGCTTCAGCAGGAGGAGCCGGACGACTACGTGGTGGCGACGGGCGAGACCCATTCGGTGCGCGAGTTTTTAGAAGAAGCCTTCTCACACGTCGGCCTCGACTGGCGCGGCCACGTCGAGATAGACCCGAAGTATTACCGCCCCGCCGAGGTGGACTTGCTCGTCGGCGACGCGGGCCGGGCGAAGCGAAAGCTGGGCTGGGAGCCGAAGACGACGTTCAGAGAGCTGGTGCGTCTGATGGTGGACGCCGACGTGGCGGCGCTGGCGGGCGGGCGTCGGGGCGAGGTGCGAAGCGATGCGCTGGTCGGATAAGCGGGTCGTCGTCACCGGGGGGGCGGGCTTCCTCGGCTCGTTCGTCATCGAGGGGTTGCGCGCGCGCGGTTGCCGCGAGGTCTTCGCCCCGCGCTCAGCCGACTACGACCTGCGCGAGCGCCAATGCATCGAGCGCCTGTACGCGGAGGCGCGGCCACACCTCGTCATCCACCTCGCGGCGGTCGTCGGGGGCATTGGGGCCAACCAGGCCAACCCCGGTCGCTTTTTCTACGACAACGCCATCATGGGGATTCAGTTGATGGAGTGCGCCCGGCGGGCGGGCGTCGAGAAGTTCGTCGCCCTCGGCACGATCTGCGCCTACCCGAAGTTCACGCCCGTCCCCTTCCGCGAGGACGACCTGTGGAACGGCTACCCGGAGGAGACGAACGCGCCTTACGGGCTGGCGAAAAAAATGATGCTCGTGCAGGCGCAAGCCTACCGCGAGCAGTACGGCTTCAACGCCATCTACCTTCTGCCCGTCAATCTCTACGGCCAGCGCGACAACTTCGACCTCGAAACCTCGCACGTCATTCCGGCGCTCATGCGCAAGTTCGTCGAGGCGAAGGAGAGCGGGCGCGAAGAGGTAGTGCTGTGGGGCGACGGCTCACCGACGCGCGAGTTCCTCTACGTCGAGGACGCCGCCGAGGGCGTCCTGCTGGCGACGGAGCGCTACGACGGCGCGCAGCCGGTCAACCTCGGCACGGGCGAAGAGGTCTCGATCCGCGAGCTGGCCGGTTTGATCGCGGCGGAGGTCGGCTACACGGGACGCATCATCTGGGACGCGGGTAAGCCCAACGGCCAGCCGCGGCGCTCTCTGGACGTGACGCGGGCCGAGGTTCTGTTCGGCTTCCGGGCCGCACACCGTCTGCGCGACGGTCTCCCGAAGACGGTCGCGTGGTTCACGACGCACCGCCGCGAGCTGCGCGAAGTGACCTTCTCTTGAGTGCGGGGGGAGCTGAAAAAAGCCTTTGGCTCCTGACTGTGGGATTCGACGGAATGAAAGACTTGATGCGGTCTCCACGGCTTGAAGAGCTTCCGGCTCCGCCGAAGGGCAAGACGGGCTGGCCCTGGACGGAGGAGACTCCGCCCTTGAGTGCCGACGCGCCCGGCGGGACTCCGTGGCCGAAGGCCAGCGTCGTGACCCCGTCCTACAATCAAGGGCAGTTCATCGAGGAGACGATTCGCTCCGTGCTGCTGCAAGGCTATCCGAATTTGGAGTACATAGTTGTTGACGGCGGCAGCACGGACGACAGCGTGGAGATAATTCGGAAGTATGAAAAATGGCTGGCCTACTGGGTGAGCGAGCCTGACCGCGGGCAGTCGGACGCGATCAACAAGGGATGGCGGCGGGCGACCGGCGAGGTGTGGGCGTGGCTCAATTCGGACGACGTTTATCTGCGCCGCGCGCTCGAACGCGCTGCACAGACCTTCGCGCAGCACCCCGACGTGGAGATGGTTTACGGCTCAAGTGTGCTGGTTAACGAGCGGGGCGAAGTCGAAGGCCACCTGCGCGCCCCGGCCTTCGACCTGAAAGAGCTGGTGCGCGTGAACTCCGTCCCGCAGCCTTCCACCTTTCTGCGGGGGCAGGCCGCGGTCGGTGCGGGCTACCTGAGCGAGAGTCTTCACCTGTGCATGGACTACGACCTCTGGCTTCGCGTGGCTCTTCGGGGAAGGGTCGTCAATCTGGACGAGGCGCTCTCGGCGATGCGTCTGCACCCGCAGAGCAAGACCTGCACACAGCTCACACGCATGAACGCGGAACTGGCCGACATCGCCACCGATTTCCTCTCTGCGCCCGACCTCCCGGCAGAGCTGCGGGAGGTGCGTCATGCGCTTCTGTCGAGGCAGAGATGGGTGGCCGGGGCAATGCTCTGGTTCGGCGGCAGGATGGATGAAGGTGAGAAGTATCTCCGCCTCGCTCTTGAGGAGGGACGGCTGGACGACCGCGAGGAGATCGCCGTCATCGTCGCCGACGCAGCCGTCCGGAGCGACGCGACGGGCGCTGCGGCGAAGGTCGGCGAGTTCTTCGACGCCTTCCCCCACGCGAAGCCTGCCGCACGCCTCTCGGAGGGGTGGGTGTCGGCGCTGCTGGCTAAAGAGTCCGTGAACTCGCCTTCGTTTTACGGACACGCTCTGCGCGCGCTAAGATACGCGCCGACGCCGCGCGTCCTTCGGGCCGTCGCGCCGCTAATCCTGACGAGAGTGACGGGTGCTAAGGTGCAGCGGGGCATTCGTCGGCTCAAGCGCACATGGGCGCACTCTCCCGTGGGCCTGTCCCTCTCGGAACTCTCTTGAAGCATCGGAGGTCGTGAGCGGAATCGGGCGGAAGAACTATCCGGGCCGACCCGGCGGTGTCGGCACACGCCGCCTTTTCTAACGAAACCGTTACGAGATTAAATAGCCGCCGTGGATCAGAAACATTCGCCTTGCCTGTCGGTCGTCATACCCGCGTACAACGAAGAGGCCACGCTGGCCGATGTCGTGCGTAAGGTGCTCGAAGTCCCATCCCTGCTTGAAGTCGTCGTCGTGGACGACTGCTCGACGGACGGGACGGCGGAGGTCGCCCGCCAACTCGCCGCCGCTCACCCGCAGGTGCGCGTCGCCCGCCACGAGCGAAACGCCGGGAAGACCGAGGCGCTCAAGACCGGCTTCGCACTGACGCGCGGCGAAGTCGTCATCGTGCAGGACGCCGACCTCGAATACGACCCGACCGAGATAGCGATTGTCGTCAAACCCATCCTCGACGGCCACGCCGACGTGGTTTACGGCTCGCGCTTTCTGGTGCGGCGCGCGACGCGCGTCCTCTACTTCTACCACTACGTCGCCAACAAGTTCCTGACCTTCACGTCGAACCTTTTGACGAACCTGAACATGACGGACGTGGAGACGGGCTACAAAGCCTTCCGCGGCGAGATCATTCGCAACATGGTTATCACCTCGCGCGGCTTCGGCTTCGAGATCGAAGTCACGGCGAAGGTGGCGAAGCTGCGGTGCGCCATTTACGAGGTGCCGATCAGCTACTACGGCAGGACTTACGAGGAGGGCAAGAAGATCGGCTTTTCGGACGGGGTCGTCGCCTTCTGGCTCGTCCTGCGTTTCAACCTCTTCTGCTCCCTGCGCTCCTCTTTCCGACGCGTGCCGGAGCTTGTCGCCGTCAGCAACCGGCAGCCTCTCTCGGAGTGAATTGTTTGCAGCAAGTACGCGACGAAGCGAACATGAGTCAGGGCGGTGCAAGTCGGGACGCGGTGCATGGCGTGGTCTACGAGGGGCGCGACCTGGAGGCGATGTCGTTCGCCGAGAATTACCATCGCTGGATACTGGAGATTTTCGAGCCGTACCTCGGCTCGCGGCTCGTCGAAGTCGGGGCCGGCACGGGCGCTTTCTCCGAGCTGATTCTGGGCCGCCGGCCTGAGTCGCTCTCGCTCGTCGAGCCGTCGGAAGAGATGTACCGCATCCTGCGCGGGCGCGTGGCCGGCCTGGAGACCGCGACTCAGGTCTCGACCTACAACTCGATCTTCGCGCAGGTGGCCGACGAGATCGACGGAGTGCGACGACCCGACTCGATCATCTACGTCAACGTCCTGGAGCACATCGCCGACGACGAGGCGGAACTGAAGATAGTGCGCCGCGCGCTGTGCGACGGCGGACGCGCCTTCATCTTCGTTCCCGCCCTGCCGTGGCTCTACGGGAGCTTCGACGAACGCATCGGGCACTGCCGCCGCTACACGAAGGGCGAGCTGGAAGAGAAGTGTCGGCGGGCGGGCTTTCGCGTGCTCCGGTCGGAATACTTCGACCTCGCCGGCATCCTTCCATGGTGGATCAAGTACCGGCTGCTGCGTTCGCGGAAGATGGAGGCCGGGGGGGTGAAGTTCTATGACAGGTTCGTCGTCCCGGCCATCAAGTTAGCCGAGACGACCATCCCTCCCCCCGTCGGCAAAAATATTGTTCTGATCGGGGAGAAGGTCTGAGGCGGCGCGCGCCGATTCGCGCGGGGCGGTGGGCGTCGAGTATGGAGTCGTTCGCGGAAGCGAGATGATCCGGGACGTGGCCGACAAGGAGAAGGACGCGCCGAAAGATAGCCGCTGGCTGTGGTGGCTGGCGGCGCTTTTCCTATTGGCCCTCCTGATGCGCTGTTGGGCTGTGACGTTCTACCCCGCCGAGCAGGTCAACGACGCGGCGGACTATCACCGTCTGGCGGCTGACCTCGCGCGCGGGTTGGGCTACGTCAACGCGGCAGGCGCGCCGACCGCCTGGCGACCGCCGGGCTACCCGGCGTTCCTCGCCGTCGTTTACTCCATCTTCGGCGCAAGCATCCGGGCCGCGACCCTCACACAGGCTTTGCTGGGCAGCCTGACGGTGCTGCTGCTGGCGATCTTCGGCGCGCTCGTCTTGGGCCGGCGCGAGGCGTTGATCGCTGCCGCGCTGGCGGCGATCTATCCCGGACTCTTCTGGCTGCCGCGCGTGCTGCTCTCAGAGAACCTGTCGCTCTTCCTAACGCTGGCGGCCCTGTGTGCGGCGGCGATGCTGCTGCGGACTGAGCGTCTGTTTTGGGCGGGCGTATGCGGCGTGCTGCTCGGCCTGTGCGCGCTTGTGCGCGGCGCGAACCTGATGGTGGCCATCGTCCTGCTGGCCGGGATGGTCTTCATCGCGTGGAGGCGCGGGCGGCGTTGGCGGCAGTTGGCCGCGGCGTCCGTGCTGGTCTGTGCAGGGTGCGCGCTGGCCCTTCTGCCGTGGACGGCGCGCAACTACCGCGTGTTCCACCGACTCGTGCCCGTCGCCACGCAGGATGGGATGGGTCTCTATGCCTCCTACTGGCCGCCCGTGAGAGACGGGAAGATGATCTGGGGGAATCTGCCGGGCGACGAAGACCCGGCCTGGGCGGCGGCCACGCGGGCGGGCGACGAGGCGACGGCCTCGAAGTACCTGCAAAGGGTCACACTCGAACGACTGCGCGAGCATCCCGGCCACTTCTTCCGCGTGTTGCCGCCGAAGCTGCTCTCGCTAGCCGCCCCCTTCGACTGGGAGTGGTTCCCACACGCGCCGGGCACGGTGCGGAGCCTCAACCCCGTTTATGTTCTGCTGCTCATTCCTGCTATGCTCGGCCTCCTGGTCTTGCGGCGTCGGCCCGCGCCGCATGGATGGCTGCTGTGGGTTCTGCCGCTGACGGTGCTGGCGCAGGCGGTCATCTTTTACGGCTCGCCGCGCTTCCGTCTCCCGGCGGAGACGAGCGTGCTGCTCTGGGCCGCCGTCGCTTTGGTCAGCGCGTGGGATTGGTTCCGACGGCGTTGGCGGGCAGGAGGCACGGCGAGCGACGTTTGAGGTGTCGCGCCCTCGACGCGCGAGAGGTTCGGTGACAGAAAAGCAAGGAAGGGATTTTTGATGTCCGCCCCGCTGGTCTCGGTAATCATCCCGACTTACAACCGCCGCCGTTGGATAGGCGAGTGCCTTGACTCGGTGCGGGCGCAAACCTACGCGCACGTCGAGACGCTGGTCATTGACGACTGCTCGACGGACGGGACTGTCGAGTGGCTCAGCTCCGAGCCGCGCTACGCCTTCGCGCAGGTGCACCGGCAACCCGCAAACGGCGGCGCTTCCCTCGCGCGCAACGCCGGCATCCGCATGGCGCGGGGCGAACTGATCGCCTTCATTGACAGCGACGACCTGCTCGCGCCAACGCACATCGAGCGGGCGGTCGAAGCCTTCCGCACGCGCCCTGGTCTCGGCCTCTTCTGCTGCGACTCGACGATGATCGGCCCCGACGGCGAGATCATCAACGGCGGGCGCACGTGGCACGACACACAGGGCGAGCAGAAGCACTACTCGGTCAGGAGCGGCCCGCGCAGCCTCAAAGACATCTTCCTCTTCTCGAACATCTTCCCCGGCTTCACGCTCAGCCGCGAGGCGTTCGAACGCGTCGGCTGCTTCGACCAGTCAATCTTCCCGATGGACGACTACGACCTCTCGATGCGCGTGGCGGGCGCGGGCTACGAGGTCTACTACTGCCACGAGCCTCTGGCGCTGCGGCGCGAGCACACGGGACAGTGCTCCGGCTTCGCCAACTCCGTCCACACCTGCCGCCAGCAGATCAGGGCGCTCAGCGCCGCGCTCGAACGCAACCCGGAACTGCGCGAGGCTGGGCCGGAGGTCAGGCGGCGGCTCGCCGAGGCGAGGCTGGAGCTGGCCATCAGCCGCATCCTCGCCGGCGAGCGTGCCGGGGGCTTAGGGGCGATGCTCAGGGCCGTCGCCACACATCCTTCACAACTGCTTGAAGTCGCGCGCCTCAGCGGTCGCCGGCTGCAACGCCTCGTCGCGTCGGCCTGAGAACTCGTCATGCGCATCTGCTACCTCGCCAACGGACGCTACATCCACACCCTGCGCTGGCTCCGCTTCTTCAAGGAGAAGGGCTACGAGCAGCACGTCATCTCCTTCGTCCCGATGGAGCCGCAACACGTCAACACACTCGAAGAGGCGGGCGGCATCTACCAGGGGAGCATTGACGGCTTCCACCTGAAGAGGTTCTGGCTCACGGCGCGCGGCATGCGTCAGCTCGCGCGCGTGCTGCGGCGCGAGCGCATTGACGCGCTCCATTGCCACTTCCTTGGCGCGAATGCATGGTACGCGGCACTGAGCGGCTTCCGCCCGCTTGTCATCACGGTGATGGGCGGCGGTGACATCTGCGGCCCCGACTGGCGGCCCCGCGGCTTGCGCGAGCGTCTGCTCACGCCGTTGGCGCTGCGCCGCGCCGCGCTCGTCACCTCCTGGTCGCACGTCATGGCGGGGGTCGTGCGCCGCTACTGCCGCGAGCGGACGCCAGTCGAGGTCATCCACGGCGGCGTTGACCTCAGACGCTTCGGCCCCGGCCCGAAGCCTGCGCGCCTGCGCGAGCGTTGGGAGCTGCCGCCGGATGCGCGAGTCGTCTTCAGCCCGCGACTGATGCGCCCGCTCTCGAACCTCCACGTCGTCGCCGAGGCCGCCGGGCGGGTTGTCGCCGCGGAGCCGCGCGCATATTTTTTGTTCGCCGCGCCGGGCGAGCAGTGGGAGGACGACTACGAGGAGCGCGTGCGCTCGGCGGCACGCGACTCGGGGGCGGGCGACCACGTCCGTTTCATCAAGGCGATTCCGCATCAAGAGATGGCCGACTATCATCGGCTGGCCGACGTGACCGTCTCCGTCCCCGCCACCGACGGGACGCCGATGACGGTGCTGGAGTCAATGGCCTGCGGCACGCCGGTGATTGTCGGCGACATCCCGGACTACGACCCTTATTACTTCGAGCAGGGCAAGACTGTACTCGCCGCTGATGTCAACGACCCGCTCGCGCTCGCCGACGCGCTGCTGCGCCTGCTGCGCGAGCCGAGGCTCGCCGAGAGCCTCAGCGCCGAGGCGCGGCGCAGGGTTGAGACGAAGGGGAGCTACGAGGCGCAGATGTCGCGCATGGACGAACTCTACAGGGGGCTGGTGCGGTGAAGGGCGGCACGGCCTGTCCGCTCTGCGACCACAGAGGGTCGCGTCCTTCGTGGGTCGGCGTGGTCGTCTACGAGGCGCAGGAGTTCCCTTACGTCGAGTGCGAAGCGTGTGGCACGATCTACTGTGACCCGATGCCGTGCGACGAGCTGGTGGCGAGGATGTACGGGCCGCAGTACGCTCAAGGCGCGGGGGAGGGGAGCGGCGAGGCATCGGCCCCCTGCGGCTTCGCGCTCGAAGACCCGAAGGAGCCGCAGCGCGTCGCCGCGTGGCTCGGCAGGTTAAGGCCGGGGCTGCTCGTTGACTACGGCTGCCGCGAAGGGGAGTTGCTGACGGAGGCCGCGCGGCTCGGCTGGCGTGCCGTCGGCGTCGAGTTAGACGAACAGGTCGCGCGCGTGACCGCCGAGCGCACGGGGCTTCAGGTCGTCACGCCCGGCGACCACGCGCTGACGCCGGGCTGCGCCGCCGTCGTGCATCTCGGCGACGTGATCGAGCACCTGACGAAGATGAACGAGCACCTTTCGGCAATCCTCCGGCTGCTACGTCCGGGCGGCGTGCTTCTGGCTCAGGGGCCGCTCGAAGCGAACGCCAACCTCTTCACTTGGGCGCTCAAGGCTTCGCGCCGGTTGCGCGGCGCGCGGCGATTGGAGATGGCCCCGCTGCACGTACTGCTGGCGACGAGCGCGGGGCAGCGGGCGCTGTTCGAGAGGTTCGGTTTAGAGGAGGTCGAATACGTCGTGCACGAAGTGTCCTGGCCCGCTCCCAACAGACTCTCCACATCCGAACTCGGAAGTCCGCGCGCCGTCGCCCTGTTCACGTTGCGGCGCTGCTCGCAGCTCGCCTCGGCCCTGCGACCGGGCGTTTGGGGCAACCGCTACTTCTACGCCGGCGTGAAGCCGGGCTTGGGATGCGCGCCCGAAAACAATCATGGCTAGTCTGTGCTCCGCCGACTACGTGCTGGAGAGAATACCGCACCTCGACGCCATCGCAAGCTCGTGCTACCACCTCGGGCGGAAGACGCAGGAAGGATGAAGACGGCGGCTTACGAGTCCGCCGCCGGGGCCGCTGCGCGCGCGGGCGGAGGCGGGCCGTTGCACGTGATGCACCTCATCGAGTCGCTCGGCGCAGGCGGCGCGGAACGACTCCTCTACACTAACCTCAAGCACCTCGACGGCGGTCGCGTCCGCAGCAGCGTCGTCACGGTCTTCGCGCAGCCCGACCACTGGGCCGGCGAGATTCGGGGCCTGGGCGTGCCGGTCGAAAGCCTCGGCTGCCACAGCCTGCGCGACCTGCCCGCGGGGGTCGCGCGCCTGCGCCGCCGCCTGCGCGCGACGCGGCCCGACCTTCTGCACACACATCTCTGGGCGGCGAACGTCATCGGGCGCGTGGCCGGGCGACTGGCGGGCGTGCCCGTTATTAGCTCCGTTCACAACCCCGACCACGAGCCGGAGGCTTGGGAGGACGGCGCGGGCGTGAGCCGCTGGAAGCGTCACCTGTCGCTCGTGCTCGACCGCTGGACGGCGCGTGCGGGCTGCGTGCGGATGGTGGCCGTGAGCGACTACGTGCGGCGCTGCGCGCACAGGCGTCTGAAGTTCCCTCTGGAGCGGATAGACTTGCTCTACAACCCGATTGACACCGACGCGCTGGCGTCGCCGCCCGCGCGGGGGCGCGAGCAACTGCTCGGCGAGTGCAGCCTCGATGCGAACTCGCTCGTGCTCTTGAACGCCGGTCGCGTCTCGCCGCAGAAGGGACTCATCTACGCCGTGCGCGCGATGCCGGCGATACTCGCGCGCCACCCCTCGGCGCAGCTCATCTCCGCCGGGCCGACCTCGGACTCGGCGTGGCTCGAACGACTGAAGGCGGAGGCCGAGGCGCTCGGCGTGGGCGGTCGCGTCCACTTCCTCGGCGCGCGGCGCGACGTGGCCGACCTCCTGCGCGCCTGCGACCTCTTCATCTTTCCCTCGCTCTACGAAGGCTTAGGCATCGCGCTCGTCGAAGCGATGGCCGCGGGCCGCGCGTGCGTGGCGACGGACACCGGGCCGATACCCGAAGTCGTGACCCACGGAGTGGACGGCTGGCTCGTCCCAACGGGCAACGCCGAAGCTCTCGCGGAGGCGGTCTGCGCGCTTCTGGACGACGCGGCGCGGCGCGAGGCGTTGGGACGCGCCGCGGCTGCGTCGGCCCGCACGCGCTTCCAGCCGCAGGCGGCTGCCGACGAGCTGGCGAGGATTTACGAGGCGGTCGTCGCGCGCAGCGGCGTCGCGGCTGCGCACGAACTCACGCGGGGGCCGTCGGGGAAGTAGATGCGAACCCTCTACATCTGTTACTTCGGACTGCGCGAGCCGCTCGTGCAGACGCAGGTCTTGCCCTACCTGCGCGAGCTGAGCGGCGGGGGCGTCGGCGTTCATCTGCTCACGTTCGAGCCGGACGCGCGCCGCCGTTGGCCGCCGCGCGAACTCGAAGCGGAGCGGGCGCGGCTGAGGGCCGAAGGCATCGAGTGGTTCTGCCTTCCATACCACAAGCGACCGACAGTCCCGGCCACCGTCTACGACATCCTCGCGGGTGCGTGGTTCGCGGCGCGGCACGTGCGGCGCGCGCGGCTCGACGTGCTGCACGCGCGCGCGCACGTGCCGCTTGCGATGGCGCTGCTGGCGCGCTCTCTCTCGCCCGCGCGCGTGCGGCTCGTCTTCGACATCCGAGGGCTGATGGCCGAGGAATACGCCGACGCGGGCGTCTGGTCGGAGAAGTCTGCGGCCTACCGCGCGGTGAAGCGTCTGGAGCATGCGGGCCTGCGCCGCGCAGACCGGATCGTGGTGCTGACGCGGCGCATGCGCGACTGGCTCGTCGGCGAGAGAATGGTCAGCGCCGCGCGCGTCGCCGTCATCCCTTGCTGCGTGGACTTCTCGCGCTACGGCGTGCGAGACGAGGCTGAGGCGTCGTCGGGCGAAGTTGAGGCGGCGCGGGACGCCGATGCAGAGGCGAGTGATGCCGATGCAGAGGCGAGGGGCACTGATGACGAAACGGGCGGCGGGCGCTTCGACGAGACGCGGGACGGCGGGCGCTTCGAGGTCGTGTACGCAGGCTCGGTGACGGGCCTCTACATGCTGGAAGAGATGGGCCGTTTCTTTGCCTGCTTGCGCGCGCGCGAGCCGCGCGCCTTCCTGCGCGTGCTGACCGCGTCGTCGCACGAAGAGGCGGCGGCGGTCTTGCGGCGCGCGGGCCTCGCCCCCGCAGAGTTTTGGGTCGGCTTCGCGCCCGCCGCGGAAGTCCCGCGTTACTTGCGGCGCGCGCGGCTCGGACTCTCGTTCCGCAAGCCGACCTTCTCGCAGATCGCGGCCTCGCCGACGAAGATCGCGGAGTATCTCGCCGCCGGTCTCCCCATCGTCAGCAACGCAGGGATAGGCGACACGGACTGGCTGCTCACCGACGAGCGCGTCGGCGTGCTCGTCGGCGAGTTCACGCGCGAGGAGTACGCGCGCGCCGCCGAAGCGTCCTTAAAGCTCGCGGGCGAGCCGGGAGTCGGCGGGCGCTGCGCCGCGGCGGCGCGCAAGCATTTCGACCTCGCGGCAATCGGCGGCGCGCGCTACCTTGAAATCTACAGTCGGCTCGAAGGGCCGCCCGAAGACCATCCAGAGGTGGAGCCTTCACGTTAGCTAAGCCGCCGCCTTCCGTGTAGAATATCTGCTTTTGCGAACCGCGCGGCCCGCGAGAGAAGTAAGGCAGTATCCGAAGTCATGCGTCTGCTTGCGATTGTACCCAGCGTCTACGACACGAACCCAAGCCAGCGCTACCGCATCGAGCAATGGGAGCCGCTGCTGCGCGAGCGCGGCGTCGAGATTACTTACAGGCCGTTCGAGTCGGAGGAGTTGAACGCGGTGCTTTACGAGCCGGGGCGTTGGGGGCGGAAGCTGCGGCTCGTCGCGCGCTCCTTCGCGCGTCGCGCCGGGGATGTGCGCGCGGCGCGCGGCTACGACGCCGTTTATCTTCTGCGCGAGGCGGCGCTGCTGGGGCCGGCGCTGTTCGAGCGCCTGCTGCGCCGCGCGGGCGCGCCCGTCGTGTTCGACTTCGACGATGCGGTCTTCGAGCGCTACGTCAGCCCTTCAAACGGCTACCTGAGCTACCTGAAGTTTCCCGGCAAGACGCGCACCGTCTGCCGGCTCGCGGCGCACGTCATGGCCGGCAACGAGTACCTGGCCGCATACGCGCGGCGCGTCAACCCGCACGTCAGCGTAGTCCCGACGACCGTTGACACGGCGCGTTACACGGTCGAGCCGCGCGAGCGAAACGACGTGCCCGTCATCGGTTGGACGGGCAGCTACAGCACCGTGCAGCACCTGCGGACGATGGCAGGCGTGCTCCGACGGCTGGCGCTGGCAGAACGCTTCCGCCTGCGCGTCATCGGCGCGGCGGGCGTCCGGTTAGAAGGACTCGGAGGACTGGACGTGGAGGTTCTGCCGTGGCGCTCGGAGACGGAGGTCGAAGACCTTCGGCCCGTAGACATTGGCGTCATGCCGCTGCCCGAAGAGCCTTGGACTCGCGGCAAGTGCGGCATGAAGGCTTTGCAGTACATGGGCCTCGCCATCCCGACCGTCTGCTCGCCCGTCGGCGTCAACTCCGAGATCGTGCGCGACGGCGAGAACGGCTTTCTGGCGGCGACCGAAGACGAGTGGGTCGAGAAGCTCACGCTGCTTTTGCGCTCGGCTGATTTGCGCGAGCGGCTGGGCCGTGCCGGTCGCGCGACCGTCGAGGAGCGTTACTCGGCGGCGTGCCAGGCTCCGCGCGTCTTCCAGATCATCGAGTCGGTCGTGCGCGGGGCGCGGCGGCGCGGCGCGCACGCGCGCGACCGGCAGTCAGTCCCGCTCGGTTGATTCCGGTTTGCACGGGAGAGTGGGCGAACAGGGCGGATAGTCGTTTATGGAGAAGCTGAACATACTTGTGACGGGCGGCGCGGGCTTCATCGGCTCGCATCTGGTTGACGCGCTCGTCGGGCGCGGCCACAGCGTGCGCGTCCTGGATGCCCTCGTGCCGCAGGTGCACGGCGACGTGAGCGCGCCGCCGCAGTACCTGAACCGGGAGGCCGAGTTCGTGCGCGCCGACGTGTGCGACGCCGCGGCGGTCGAGCGTGCGCTCGAAGGCGTTGACGCGATCTATCACGAGGCGGCGGAGGTCGGCGTCGGGCAATCCATGTACGAGATACGCCGCTACGTCGGGGCCAACGACATGGGCACGGCGACGCTCCTCGAAGCACTGGTCAACCGCCGCGGGCGCGTGAGAAAACTCATCGTCGCCTCCTCGATGTCCATCTACGGCGAGGGCGCTTACACGTGCCCGTCGTGCGGCGTCGTCCACGCGAAGCTGCGCCCGGCGTCGCAGTTGCGCGAGCGCCGCTGGGAGGTCGAGTGCCCCGAATGCGGCGAGCAGTTGCGGCCCGCGCCGACCGGCGAAGACAAGCCGCTCTTCCCCACTTCGGTGTACGCGGTCACGAAGCAGGATCAGGAGCAGTTCTGCCTCGTCGTCGGTCGCGCCTACGACCTTCCCGTCGTGGCCCTGCGCTACTTCAACGTCTACGGCACGCGGCAGGCGCTCTCGAACCCCTACACGGGCGTCTGCGCCATCTTCTCTTCGCGCCTGCTGAACGATCAAGCGCCGGTCGTCTTCGAGGACGGCGAGCAGACGCGAGACTTCGTGCACGTGAGCGACATCGTGCAGGCGAACCTCCTCGCGCTGGAGACCGACCGCGCCGATTATCAGGCGGTCAACGTCGGCACGGGACGGGCGACCTCCATCAACGAGGTGTCGCACCTGCTGGCAGAGGGGTTGGGCAAAGACCTCAAGCCGGTGGTCACGGGGAAGTATCGAGAGGGCGACATACGCCACTGTGTGGCAGACATCACGCGCGCCCGACGCCTGCTCGGCTACGAGCCGCGCGTGACGCTCGAAGCGGGCATCCCCGAACTGCTCGAATGGGTCGGGCGGCAGGAGGCTGCCGACGGCGTCGAGCGCGCGACCGCCGAGCTGGAGAGCCGGCAGCTCGTCCGTTGAGCGAATACCTTCCGGCCCGCACGCGCCGGAAGCGTCGCCTCGCGGCGCGCGGTGAGTTTGGCAAACAAGGGCCACGTTGATTAAAGTCAACGTCTGCGTTTTATGTATATCTTAGGTCTCACGACACTGGGCGATTCGGCGGCGTCGCTGATAAAGGACGGCGAGATCGTCGCCGCCGCGGAGGAGGAGCGCTTCTCGCGCGTCAAGCACCACAGCGGCTTCCCCTTTCAGGCCGTCGAGTATTGTCTGGAAGAGGGCGGCATCACAATCGCCGACGTGGCGCACGTGGCGCTCTACTGGAAGCCGTGGGTGCTGCGGCACAAGGCCATGCAGGCTTTGAAGTCGGCGCTCATCTCGCGCGAGATGTTTCGCGCGCGCGTTGACCGCGGCGTGTCGCAGGTGAGCGAGAGCTACCTCGGCATGCTCCGCCACCCGCGCCGCATCCGCGAGCGTTTCGGGCCGAGCGACTTCAAGTTCCACTTCCTCGAACACCACCAGTGCCACGCCGCCTCGGCCTTCTTCGTCTCGCCGTTCGAGCGCGCCGCCATCCTGACGATGGACGGCACGGGCGAAGACACGACGACGATGTTCTCGGTCGGCGAGGGGCGGCGCGTGCGCCCCATCAAGCGCATCAAGCTGCCGCACTCGCTCGGCCAGTTCTACTCGGCGGTCACGAACTTCCTCGGCTTCGACATGTTCGCCGGCGACGAGTGGAAGGTGATGGGACTGGCCGCCTACGGCGAGCCGGAGTTCTACGACTTCTTCTCGCGGCGCGTGCTGACCACCAACGGCGATAACAACTTCCACCTCGACATCCGCGTGCTCGACCACCACCTCGCCAAGCGCTACCAGTTCGGCCAGGAACTCGTCAAGGCTTTAGGGCCGCCGCGCCGCGCGGACGAGGAGATCGGCGAGCGTCACCAGAATATCGCCGCCAGCGCGCAGCGCGTGCTCGAAGACACGGTGCTCCATCTCCTGCGCGGCCTGCACGAGCAGACGGGACTCGAAGACCTGTGCCTCGCGGGCGGGTGCGCCTTCAACTCCGTGATGAACGGGCGCGTGATGACTGAGACGCCCTTCAAACGTTTCTTCATCCAACCGGCGGCGGGCGACGCGGGCTGCTCGCTCGGCGCGACGCTCCTCGTCCACCACCAGAAGCTCGGCGGCGAGCGCGGCTTCGTGATGGAGCATGCCTATTACGGGCCTTCGTTCAGCTCGGAGGAGTGTGCCGCCGCCCTGCGAGCCGCGGGCCTGCGGTTCGAGACTTTGCCGGACGAGGAGATGCTGCCGCGCGTAGCGCGCATGATCGCCGACGGGGCCATCGTCGGATGGTTTCAGGGACGGATGGAGTTCGGGCCGCGCGCGCTCGGAAACCGCAGCTTTCTGGCCGACCCGCGCCGCGCCGACATGCGCGAGCTGCTCAATAAGAAGGTGAAGCTGCGCGAGTGGTTCCGCCCGCTCGCCCCTTCGATGCTCGAAGAGGCCGCCGAAGAAATCTTCGGCCATCCGCACTACGACCCGTTCATGATTACGGTGCTCGACGTTGCCGAAGAGCAGCGGGCGCGCATCCCGGCGGTGGTGCACGTGGACGGCTCGGCGCGTCCGCAGACCGTGAGCCGCCGCGTCAACCCGCGCTACTGGAATCTCATTAACCACTTCGCCGAGCTGACCGGCGTGCCGATGCTTCTGAACACCTCCTTCAACATTCAGGAGCCTATCGTTTGCAAACCCGGCGACGCCATCAAGACGTTTCAGGGGGCCAACTTTGAAACGCTGGTCTTGGAGAATCATCTGGTGGTTCGCTGAGCACTGGCCGGGGCCGCCCGCCCGGCGCATGATTTAAACGTGAACGCTCTTCTCTCAGTTCTGGCGCTTGCCCTGTTCATGCTCATCGCCCTCTCAACCCCCGAGGGGCCGGCGGCGGCGCTGGTCTGCGTCGCCGTCGCCGCCGTCGCCGGGGTGTTCGTCAGCCGGGTCAAGGAGGATTCGCAATTCCTCATCAGGGTTTTCGTCGCCGCGCTGCTGGTGCGAGTGCTCATCGGGGCGTTGATTTATTTCTTCAAGCTACAGGAATTCTTCGGCGGCGACGCCTTCACCTACGACATCGCCGGCTCCATGCTGCTCAAGTTCTGGCAGGGCGGGATGGGCCACCTCACCTACAAAGAGGTGTTCGCCGACACCTTGCGGCAGAACTGGGGCATGCCGTACATGGTGGCCGGGGTCTACGCGGTGGCGGGGCGCAACATGCTGGCGACGCAGTTCGTCAACGCGGTGATGGGGGCGGCCACCTCGCCGGTGATCTACCTCTGCGCGCGGCACATCTTCCAAAGCGTGAGGTCGGCGCGGCTGGCGGCGCTGCTGGTGGCCTTCTACCCTTCGCTGGTGCTGTGGTCGTCGCAGGGGCTGAAGGACGGGCCGATTGTATTTCTGCTGACGGTCGCGATGTTTGCGACCGTCAAGCTCGGCGAGCGGCTGAGCGGCAAGTACGGCCTGATGCTGATCGGGGCGATGCTGGGACTGCTGGCGTTCAGGTTCTACATCTTCTACATGCTGGCGGCGGCGGTCGCCGGTGCGTTCGTCATCGGGATGCGGAAGTGGACGGGGCGCAGCCTCGCTCGGCAGTTTGCGGCGGTCGTCACTCTGGGGATGGCGCTCACATACGTGGGCGTGCTCAGGACGGCCAGCGCGCAGTTCGAGACATACGGCAACCTTGAGGTCGTGCAGCGGAGTCGCGCCGACCTGGCAACGTCCGCCAGTTCCGGTTTCGGTCAGGACGTGGATGTCTCGACGACCTCCGGGGCGTTGTCGGCCATCCCGCTCGGAATGACCTACCTTCTGTTCGCCCCTTTCCCCTGGCAACTCGCCAGCCTGCGGCAGTCAATCACGCTGCCGGAGATGGTCGTCTGGTGGGGTTCGTTCCCGCTGCTGGTGATGGGACTGTGGTTTACGCTGAGATACCGGATGAGGCCGGCGCTGCCGATCCTCATCTTCACGACGATGTTGACGCTGGCCTACTCGGTCTTTCAGGGCAACGTCGGGACGGCCTACCGGCAGCGGAGCCAGATACTCGTCTTCTACTTCATCTTCGTGGCGGTGGGGGCCGTGCTCGTCAAGGAGCGACAGGAAGACCGGCGTCGGCAGGAGGCGCAGGTCAAGGCCGAGATGCTGGCGGCGCGGCGCGAAGAGGGGCGGCGAAACTACGAACGCTGGAAGCGGGAGCGCGGAGGGGAACTGGAAAGCATCGCGCGCGAACTCTCCCGGAAGGTCAAAGGCTGAATGTGCGGAATCACCGGGATCGTTAACCTCGGCGGGCGCGCAGTCGAAGGCGAGTTGCTCGCGCGCATGAACGCGGCCATCGCCCACCGCGGCCCGGACGAGGAGGGCGCGTACCTCGAAGGCCGCGTCGGCCTCGCCATGCGCCGTCTCGCCATCATTGATCTGGCGGGCGGGCAGCAGCCCATCACGAACGAAGACCGAACGTGTTGGATCGTCTTCAACGGCGAAATCTACAATTACCGCGAACTCAAAAAGAGGCTCGAAGACCTCGGCCACCGATTCACCACTGACTGCGACACCGAGACCATCCTCCACGCCTACGAGCAGTACGGTGCGGACTGCCCCCGACATCTGCGCGGCATGTTCGCCTTCGCCATCTGGGATTCGCGCCGCCAGGAGTTGTTCCTCGCGCGCGACCGCGTCGGCAAAAAGCCTCTGCTCTACTCGAAGTCGGGCGACTCGTTCATCTTCGGCTCGGAGTTCTCGGCGCTGCTCACACATCCGGCGGTGGGGCGCGAGGTGAATCGAGAGGCGCTGCACTACTACCTCTCCTTCATGTGCGTGCCCGCGCCCCTGACGGCCTACCGCGACATCAGAAAACTTGAACCCGGCCACTCGCTCACGCTCACGCGCGAAGGCGAGTTGAAGATCGAGCGCTACTGGCAGCCCGACTTCTCGAAGAAGATAAAAATCTCAGAGGAGGAGGCGGGCGAGCGTGCGGTCGAGCTGCTCAGAGAGGCCGTGCGCGTGCGTTTGATGTCGGAAGTCCCGCTCGGCGCGTTCCTCTCCGGCGGCGTTGATTCGAGCGCGGTCGTCGCGCTGATGAGCGAGGAGAGCGCGGGCGCAATCAAGACCTTCTCCATCGGCTTCGACGAGCAGGACTTCTCGGAGCTGCACCACGCGCGCCGCGTCGCCGAGCACGTCGGCGCGGAGCACCACGAGTTCATCGTCCGGCCCGACGCGATGGAAGTCTTGCCCACGCTCGTCGAGCACTACGGCGAGCCATACGCAGACTCTTCGGCCATCCCGACCTACTACGTCTCACGCGAGACGAGGCGACACGTCACCGTGGCCCTGAACGGCGACGGCGGCGATGAGTGCTTCGCCGGCTACGAGCGTTACGCGGCGATGCGCCTGTCGGAAACTTACCGGCGACTGCCGGGCGTGCTGCGCGAGCAGGTCATCCGCAACGCCGTCGGCCTCCTGCCCGCGTCGGAGTTGAAGCGCAGCCGCGTGCGCAGCCTCAAGCGTTTCCTTCAGGCCGCGTCCCTGCCGCCCGTCGAGCGCTACCTGCGCTGGGTGAGCGTCTTCGACACGCGGGCCAAGCAGGAGTTGTACACCGAAGAGTTCCGCGGCGAGATGTCGGGCCGCGACGCGCGGCAGTGGCTCGCGCCGTGGTTCGCGCGAGCCAACGGCGCGGGCGTCGTGGACGCGTCGCTTCTGACCGACACGATGACTTACCTGCCCAACGATCTGCTCGTCAAAGTTGACATCGCAAGCATGGCCGTCTCGCTCGAAGCGCGCTCGCCGTTCCTCGACCACCACGTCATCGAGTTCGCGGCCTCGCTGCCCGAAGGTTTGAAGCTGCGGCGGCTGACGACGAAGTACATCCTCAAGCGCGCGCTCCGGAAACTGCTGCCCCGCGAGAATCTGACGCGTGGTAAGATGGGCTTCGGCGTCCCCGTCGGCCATTGGTTCCGCGGTCGCATGCAAGCGTTCCTGCGCGAGAACCTGCTCTCGGAAAAGTCCGCGCGCCGCGGCCTGCTGCGCCCGGAAGTCGTCCGCCGTTTGGTCGAACTGCACACGCGCGGCGAACGCGACTACACGCACCAGCTCTGGACTCTGCTGATGCTCGAACTCTGGTTCCAGAGGTTTATTGATTAAGCTGTTAGCCAAAAGCTAATAGCTAACAGCAATGCGGAGGGTTGAATGAAAGGTATTGTACTGGCCGGGGGCTTGGGGACGCGCCTGCGCCCGCTCACGTCGGTGACGAACAAGCACCTGCTGCCCGTCTACGACCGCCCGATGATCTACTACCCCGTGCAGACGCTCATCAACGCGGGCGTCACCAACATCATGATCGTCACGGGCGGCAACTACGCGGGCGACTTCCTCAAGCTCCTCAAGAACGGGCGCGACTTCGGCCTCCGCCACATCAACTACACCTACCAGGAGGGCGAGGGCGGCATCGCCGCGGCGCTCTCCCTCTGCGAAGACTTCGCCGAAGGCGACCCGGTCTGCGTCGTCCTCGGCGACAACATCATCGAGAAGAACATCTGCCAGGCCGTGCGCGCGTACCGGCATCAGGGCGGCGGCGCAAAGATTCTTCTGAAGAAAGTTCCCGACCCGCAGCGCTTCGGCGTGCCCGAACTCGACGGGCGGAAAGTCCTGCACATCGAGGAGAAGCCTGCGCGACCGAAGTCGGAGTACGCGGTCATCGGGATTTACATGTACGACGCCGACGTGTTCCGCATCATCAAGACTTTGAAGCCTTCGGGCCGCGGCGAGCTGGAAATCACGGACGTGAACAACGCCTACATCGAGCGCGGCGAGATGACCTGGGACGAACTCGACGGCTGGTGGACGGACGCGGGCACGTTCGAGAGTTTGCTGCGCGCCTCGAACATGGTCGCCGAGACCGGCGCGAATAAATTGGACGAGGTGGCCGCCGCCGCAGAGGGCGCGGCGCTCAGATAGGGAGGGCAGGGATGCAGCCGAAGCCGGAACCGTCCGCTGAAACGAAGAAGTCGCCGCCCTCGGAGTTCAGGCGCGGGAAGGTTGAAGGGGTGATCGTGCGCGACCTGCGAAAGTTCGTGGACGAGCGCGGCTGGCTGGCGGAACTGTTCCGCGACGACGAGGTCGCCGCGGAGTTTCGCCCCGCGATGGCCTACGTCTCGACGACGCTGCCGGGCACACAGCGCGGGCCGCACGAGCACACGGATCAGGCCGACTACTTCTGCTTCATCGGCCCCTCGAACTTCAAGCTGCGCCTCTGGGACAACCGGCTCGGCTCGGCGACCTTCGGCAACGTGCTGACGCTCTTCGTCGGCGAGGACGCGCCGAAGTCCGTCATCATCCCCGCCGGCGTCGTACACGCCTACCGCAACGTCGGCCACGCGCCCGGCGTCGTCATCAACCTCCCCAACCGCCTCTACATGGGCGCGGGCCGCCGCGAAGCCGTTGACGAAATCCGACACGAGGACGACCCCCGCACGGCCTTCAGGCTCGACGACTAGGAGAATTTGCGATTTAGATTTTTGATTTGCGATTTGAAGTGCATCTCAGGGTTGAACCTCCTGCCGTCAATCGCAAATCGCAAATCGCAAATCAAAAATCTACCATGCGGGTTGTTCGCATCATCGCGCGGCTCAACGTGGGCGGCCCCGCGAAGCACGTGGCGTGGCTCGAAGCGGGTTTGCGCCGGCGCGGGGTGGAGTCTCTGCTGGTCGCGGGCGTAGTGCCGCCGGGCGAGGACGACATGGGCTACTTCGCCGAATCTTTGGGCGTGCGCCCCACGGTCATCCCCGAAATGAGCCGCGAGGTCTCGCCGAAAGACGCCGCCGCCGTGTGGAAGCTCTATCGCTTGCTCCGGCGCGAGCGGCCCGACATCGTGCACACGCACACGGCGAAGGCCGGCACCGTCGGGCGCGTCGCCGTCCTGCTCTATCGCTGGCTCACGCCTTCGGCCCTTTGGGGGCGACCGCGCCGCTGCCGTCTGGTGCACACCTACCACGGCCACATCTTCCACAGTTACTACGGTCGCTGGAAGACGCGCTTCTTTCTTCTCGTCGAGCGCGTGCTCGCGCGCCTCGCCACCGACCGCATCGTCGTCATCAGCCCGCAGCAGTTGCGCGAGATACACGAGCAGTTCGGTGTGGGGCGGCGCGAACAGTTCGCGGTCGTCCCGCTCGGACTCGACACCGCACTCTTTTGCGACTGGGCGGCGCGGCGCGAACAACTCCGGCGCGAGTGGCGTGCCGACGAGCGCGACACGCTCGTCGGCATCGTCGGTCGGCTGACCGAGGTCAAGAACCATCGCCTCTTCCTCGAAGCCGCCGCGCTCTTCAAAGAGAAGCGCGGGCGGGAGGGCGAAGCGCGGGGCGCGTCCGGCGCGGGGCGCGTCCGCTTCGTCGTCGTCGGCGACGGCCACCTGCGCGGCGCGCTTGAGCTTCAAACGGCGGCGCTCGGGCTGTCGGATGATGTAGAATTCGTGGGGCTGAGGGACGACCCCGAAAACTTCTACCCGGCGCTCGATGTGGTGGCGCTCACTTCCTTGAACGAGGGCACGCCGCTCACGCTCATCGAGGCGATGGCGAACTCGCGCGCCGTCGTGGCGACCGCCGTGGGCGGCGTCGTTGACCTGCTCGGCGGCGTCGAAGAATCCGAGTTGCGCCGCCCGCACCCGTGGCGCGTCTGCGAGCGCGGCGTGCAGGTGCGGCCCGGCGACGCCGACGCCTTCGCCGATGCTCTCGCGCACCTCGTCTCGGACGGGGCGTTGCGCGCGGCGTTGGGCGAGCGCGGGCGCGAGTTCGTCGAGCGCTTCTACACGGTCGAGCGCCTGATTACGGACGTACTGCATCTCTACGAAGAGTTGGACGGCTCCGCCGATTCGCGCGTCTCGCGCACAACGTCGTCAGCCGCCTCGCGTGAGGCGGAGACATTTTCGCGCGCCGCGCGGCAGGCGGGGAGCGACATTCCACGCGCCGCGGCGCGCTTGAAGGGGGACTGAAAAGTTTGCGAGTTCTAATCACGGGCGGGGCGGGCTTCATCGGCTCGCACCTCTCCGACGCATACGTCGAGCGCGGTGATGAGGTCTTCGTCATTGACGACCTCTCGACCGGCTCGATAGACAACATCGCGCACCTGAAGCAGCACCCGCGCTTCCACTACTCGATTGACACGGTGCACAACCAACCCGTCGTTGCCGAACTCATAGACCAGTGCGACGCGGTCTTCCACCTCGCGGCGGCGGTCGGCGTCAAGCTCATCGTCGAGTCGCCGGTCAGAACCATCGAGACGAACGTCAGAGGCACGGAGGTCGTGCTCGCGCAGGCCAACAAGAAGAAGAAGAAGGTGCTCGTCGCGTCAACGTCGGAGGTCTACGGCCTCTCGAACGACGTGCCGTTTCGAGAGGACGGCAACCTCGTGATGGGCGCGACGACGAAGGGGCGCTGGTCTTACGCCTGCTCGAAGGCGATTGACGAGTTCCTCGCCCTGGCCTACTGGCGCGAGAAGAAGCTGCCCGTCGTGGTCGTCCGCCTCTTCAACACCGTCGGGCCGCGCCAGACCGGACAGTACGGCATGGTCATCCCGACCTTCGTCAAGCAGGCGCTCGCCGGTCGCCCGATCACCGTCTACGGCTCAGGCGAGCAGACGCGCTGCTTCGGCTTCGTCAAGGACGTGGTCGGGGCGCTGGTGAAGTTAATGGACGAGGACGAGGCCGTGGGGCAGGTCTTCAACATCGGCTCGAACGAGGAGGTCTCGATCATGGGGCTGGCGCGGCGGGTGAAGGAACTGGCCGGCTCGGACTCCGAGATCATCACCGTCCCCTACGACGAAGCCTACGAGGAGGGCTTCGAGGACATGCCGCGCCGCGTTCCGGACATCTCGAAGGTCGGTGCGCTCACGGGCTTCCGCCCCACGGTGAAGCTCGACGGCATACTCCAATCGGTCATCGAATACTACAGCGGTCGGCAGTCGAGCGGCAGGAGCTAGGCCGCCGCGCCGGGCCGTTCGAGCGTTCACACTATTCGCCTTCACCGGCGGCTGTCCGGAAGCGACGTAGAAGAGGCCGCGCGCTGCAACCCGCGCGGCCTCTTCGCACTTGATTTATCCTCTCACATCTAATAGTTTCTAACGTCACACAGTTAAGCCTTTCGGAATCGAGCAATGCCCTTCAGCAGCAGTTACCTTGTGCCCGCCGCTGTGTCCCTGGCACTGGCGCTCGCGCTGACGCCGCTGGTGCGCGCGGCGGCGCGGCGCTACGGCGTCGTCGCCAGACCGAAGGCCGACCGCTGGCACCGCCAGCCGACGGCGATGCTGGGGGGCTTGGCGATCTACGCCGCGGTCGTCGTCACCTACCTGCTCCTCGTCCCGCACACACGACAGGGCTGGGTCGTGACGGGTGCGAGCACCGCGCTCTTCGCCGTCGGGCTGCTTGACGACTTCCTGCACATCAAGCCTTACCAGAAGCTGATTGGGCAGGTCTTGGGCGCGAGCGCGGTCGTCTATTTCGGGCTGCTGCTGCCGTGGGGCTGGGGCGCGTCGGTCGGCATGGCCGTGACGATCTTCTGGCTCATCGGCATCACGAATGCCATCAACCTGCTCGACAACATGGACGGCCTGGCCGCGGGCATCTCGGCCATCGCCGCAGTCTTCATCGCCGCCAACTTCGCCGTCAACGGGCAGGTGACGGAGGCCGCGATGCTCGCCGTCTTCGCGGCGGCGCTCGTCGGGTTCCTGGTCTTCAACTCGAACCCGGCCTCGATCTTCATGGGCGACTGCGGCTCGATGTTCGTCGGCTTCTTCCTCGCCAGCTCCGCCCTGCTCTCTTCGTCGGGCGTCCGTGGCCGGAGCTTCATCGTCGTCATCGCCGTGCCCGTGCTCATCCTCTTCATCCCCATCTTCGACACGACGCTCGTCACCGTCGTCCGCAAACTTTCGGGGCGCGCGGCCTCGCAGGGCGGGCGCGACCACGCCTCGCACCGCCTCGTCGCGCTCGGACTCTCAGAGCGGCGGGCCGTGTGGATGCTCTACGCTTTCGCGGCCTCTTCCGGCTTGCTGGCGATGCTCGTGCGGCAGTTCGAGTATCACACGGGGATTGCGATGGTGGCGGGCTTCGCCGTCGTCCTGACGCTGGTCGGCGTCTATCTGGCGGGCGTCAAGGTGTACGACGAGGCCGAGGTGCAGGCGGCGCGCGAGAAGCCTCTGGTGTCATTCCTCGTTGACCTCTCGTACAAGCGGCGCATCTTCGAGGTGCTCCTCGACGTGGTGCTCGTCATCCTCGCCTACTACGCCTCTTACACCCTGATCTTCGGCTCGGAGCTTTCGCCCGAAGTCTGGGCGATCTTCCTCTCGACCATCCCCGTGCTCATCTTCGTGAAGATGACGACGCTTCTGGTGTCGGGCGTCTATCGCGGCCTCTGGCGCTACATCAGTCTGGACAACCTGATCGTTTACGCGAAGGCGGTCGTCGCCGGGTCGGTGGCGAGCGTGCTCGCGCTCCTGTTCGCATTCCGCTTTCAGGGCTTCTCGCGCGCCGTCTTCGTCCTCGACGCGATGATCTTCTTCCTGATGCTGGCGGGGAGCCGCGTGGCCTTCCGTCTGCTCCGTCAGGTACTGCCGTCGGCGACGAGCGGGGGCCGCCGCGTCCTCATCTACGGCGCGGGCGACGCGGGCGAACTCCTCCTGCGCGAGATGCGCAACAACCTGCAACTCCAGTACACGCCCGTCGGCTTCGTGGACGACGACCCGTTCAAAAAGGGCAAGGTCATCCACGGCCTGCGCGTTCTGGGCGGCAACGGCAACCTGCGCCGCATCTGCGAGGAGCAGAAGGTCGAAGAGGTGCTCATCTCCAGCTCCAAGATCGAAGAGGAGAGAGTCCGCCAGATACTGCGCGACTGCGACGAGGCGCAGATCACACTCAAGCGCATGCGGATCGAAATCGAGTTGGTGGGGCACGAGTATTAGAGGCCAGGGGCTAGAGGTTAGAGGCTAGCAGGTGGAGAGTTGCTGGTGACTACCCCGTTTAAGAGTTACAGGGATTTGGAGGTGTGGCGCAAGGCGACGGGTCTGGCAAAGGCCGTTTACATCGCGACCTCATCCTATCCAAAGGAGGAGAAGTTCGGCCTTGTGAGCCAAATGCGGCGCGCGGCCATATCAATCCCTTCAAATCTTGCGGAAGGGCACGCACGCTCGGGGAGTGCTGAGTTCAAGCACTTCATTTCGGTAGCAATGGGGTCTGTCGCGGAGTTGGAAACACAGGTTATTCTCAGTATGGATTTCGTCTACTTAAGTGAAAACACAGAGGGCTTTCTTTTAAATCAACTCGACGAGGTGGGCAAGATGCTACGCGGCCTCAATAAGTCACTGTCAATTCGTCGAGAGGGGTGAGGTAGAATTGACAGCGCTAGAACGGTCAAGCAACTAGCCTCTAGTCTCTAGCCCCTGGCCTCTGTCTTATGGAACAGATAGCACTCATACGCTTGCGTCCCGTGTGGGCGCGCGTGCTGCTGGCGTTGCTGGCGGCGGTGGCGCTCGCGGCGTCGTGGTACGCGTTGCGCTGGGGCGTAGGCGACACGATGGCGGAGTACGCGCCCGTCTCTTATGAGACGAACCCGACGGCGGCCTTCGAGACGGCGGAGGCCGCCGCGCGGCTTGCGCCCGACGACCCGCTTTCGCACCTGACGCTCGCGCGCCTCTACCGCGTGAGCTTCGACCCCGATGAACTCCCGCGCTCGCTTGCGGAGTACGAGCGCGCGGCCTCGCTCGCGCCGAACGACTACCTGATCTGGATGGAGATGGGGCGCGCGCGCGCCTCGGCGGGCGACGCGGAGGGCGGCGTCGTGGCGCTGCGGCGTGCGGTCGCGCTCGCGCCGAACTACGCGGAGCCGCGCTGGCACCTCGGCAACGCGTTGCTGCGCGCCGGGCGTGCCGACGAAGCGTTCGCCGAACTCCGGCGCGCGGCGGACGCCGACCCCGAAAGGTATCGCGCGCAGGCTTTCAACCTCGCGTGGCAGGTCTTCGATCAGAACATGCCGCGCGTCATCGAGGCCGTCGGGGAGACGCCCGCCGCGCGCGCGCAACTCGTCCGAGTGCTCGTAGGGCGCGGTCGTCTGGACGACGCCGTGGCCGTGTGGTCTTCCCTGAGTGCGCCGGAGAAGCGCGCTCAGGCGGAGGCGGGCGAGGCCGTCGCGCGCTCGCTCTACGAGCAGATGAAGTACCGGAGCGCGCTTCAGGTTCTCAACGAGGCGGGGCAGGCCGGGCAGGTCGCGTCGCTCGGAACGATCTCGAACGGGGGCTTCGAGTCGGACATCGGGCAGCCGGGCAGGCAGTTCTTCCAGTGGCAGGTCGGCCCCACGCCGGGCGCGCAGGTCGTGCTCGATGCGCGCACGGCGCACGGTGGCCGCCGCTCGCTGCGAGTCTTCTTCAACGCGTCGGGGCAGGTTGATTTTCGCAACGTCTCGCAGGTGGTCGCCGTCGAGCCTTCGACGCGCTACCGCCTGACCTACTTCGTCCGCACGGACGACCTGAAGAGCGCCGCGACGCTCGCCACAATCGTCTCGGACGCGGCCTCGGAGACGGTCACGCTCGGACAATCCGCGCCGGTGCCGTCGGGGACGAACGACTGGCAGCAGGCGGCGTTTGAGTTCACGACGGGCGCGCAGACCGGGGCAGTCGTCGTGCGCCTCGTGCGCGTCGCCTGCCCCGAAGAGTCGTGTCCCATCTACGGAAAAATCTGGTATGACGATTTCGACCTCCAACGCTCCGGCGGGCGCGCAGCCGCGCACTGACATCGCGACGGCGACGAACGGGCCGCCGAGTTCCGCGCCGCCGTCCGCGCCTCCCGGCGGCGCGACGGCGGAGCTACCGCACACCGTCTGGAGTCGCTTCATCATCCTCATGCTGTGCCTCGCCGTCGTGACGACGACGCTCGCCTTCGGCACGGTGCACTCGTGGTCGCTCGCCGTCTTCACCTTGAGCGCGGGCCTCGTCTTTGCCCTCTGGATGTTGGACGCGTGGCGGACGGGCGTGCTCAGAGTGAGCAGGAACTTTCTGCAACTGCCGCTGCTCGGACTCTTCGCCGTCGGTCTCTTGCAACTCCTGCCGCTCGGCGGCGCGCAGGACTTGGGGGCCGCCGCGCTCGCCACCAACGCGCCCGCGCGCCCGCTCACGTTCGACCCGAACGCGACGCGCTTCGTGCTCGTGGAGCTGGCCGGACTCCTCGTCTATTTCGCTGCGGCGCTCGCCTTCGTTGACAGCCCCAAGCGCCTGCGCCTCGTCGCGCGCCTCGTCGTCGTCTTCGGCTTCGTGCTCGCCCTCTACGGGCTGATGCAGCACTTCCTCAACCCGACGACGATCTTCTGGATACGCACGCCGCCGCAGGCCGTGCCGTTCGGCCCCTACATCAACCGCCACCACTTCGCGGGCTACATGGAGATGACGCTCGCCATGCCGCTCGGACTGCTGTTCGCGGGCGCAATCGAGCGCGACCGCGTGCCGCTCTACGCCTTCGCCTCGGCGATCATGGCGATTGCGCTGGTGATGACGAACTCGCGCGGCGGCGTCCTCAGCATGGTCTGCGAGATTCTGTTCCTCACCGCCATCGCCGCGACCGTCAGGCGGCGCAAGGGGCGCGGCGAGCGCGAGGAGGAGGCGACCGGCTCGCGTGTGCGTGCGGCGGCGGTTCGCTTGGGGCTGGGGTTCGCCATGATCGTCGCGGTCTTCTTCGGCGTGCTCTACTTCGGCGGCGAGGACGCGCTGAGCCGGCTCGCCGGCACGGTCAACGCCGACGACCCGACGACGGGTCGCGCGCACTTCTGGCAGGGTACGCTCGGCATCATCAAAGACCACCCCATCATCGGCGCGGGGCTGGGAGCGTTCGGCTCGGTCTATCCGCGCTACGACACGGCCAGCGGCGCGTACCGCCTTGAGCAGGCGCACAACGACTACCTGCAAATCCTCTCGGACGCAGGAATCGTCGGCGGAGTGCTCGGCCTCGCCTTCGTCGTCGTCCTCTTCCGGATGGCGCTCAGGCGGATGCAGTCGCACGACAAATTTCGGCGGGGCGTCGCTCTGGGCGCTTTGGCGGGCTGCGCGGGCGTGCTCGTCCACAGCTTCTTCGACTTCACGCTCCACACGACGGCCAACGCGCTGATGTTTCTCCTGCTCGCCGCGCTCGCCACCGCCGGCGGTCGCGTCGAAGAGCCGGACGCGCCGCGCCGTGGCCGCCGTCGCCGCCGCCGCCCGCGCCACGCCGCGGACGCCTACGAGGCCGACCCGCCGGAGGGCGCGGGCGAAAAAGAGCGCGCGGCGCGGGCGGGCGGCTGATACAATCGGCTGATACAATGTTGAAGATTTAAACTCGCCGGAGGGAGTCGAGGGAAAAGATGCGGATACTTGTCACCGGGGGCGCGGGCTTCATCGGCTCGCACCTCTGCGAGAGGCTCGTGGGCGAGGGTCACGACGTTCTCTGCCTCGACAACTTCTACACGGGTCGCCGGGAGAATGTCTATCACCTGATGGACTCCAAGCGCTTCGAGCTTCTGCGCCACGACATCATCGAACCCGTCCTGCTCGAAGTGGATCAAATCTACAACCTCGCCTGTCCCGCCTCGCCGGTGCATTACCAGTACAATCCCGTCAAGACCGTCAAGACCAACGTCATGGGCACGATCAACATGCTCGGCCTCGCCAAGCGCGTCCGCGCCCGCATCCTTCAGGCTTCGACCTCCGAAGTCTACGGCGACCCGCACGTCCACCCGCAGCCGGAAACGTACTACGGGCACGTCAACTGCAACGGCCTGCGCGCGTGTTACGACGAAGGGAAGCGCGTGGCCGAGACGCTGATGATGGACTACCACCGGCAGAACAAGGTGGACACGCGCGTCATCCGCATCTTCAACACCTACGGCCCGCGCATGCTCGAAAACGACGGGCGCGTGATGTCGAACTTCATCGTGCAGGCGCTCAGGGGCGAGGAACTGACCATCTACGGCACGGGCGAGCAGACGCGCTCGTTCTGCTACGTGGACGATCTCGTCGAGGGCATGGTGCGTCTGATGAACGTCGAGGCGGGCGCGCACGCAGAGTTCGACGTGCACGACCCCGTGAACGTCGGCAACCCCGGCGAATTCACGA
>DATARW010000018.1:0-39054 GCA_036263975.1 Pyrinomonadaceae bacterium | reverse complement strand
GGCGACGGAAAAGGTGAACTCGCCCTTGCGCAAAGTGTCGCCGTCGTAAATGGTGAACAGGCCGGTCGGCCCTCCTTCTGGCCCGCCCGTGCCCACCGAAGGCGACTGGTTGCGCGGGTCGTTCCCCGGCCTCAGCGTCTGCCCTGTAACTGCCGCCAACAGAAATAAGCTGGTGAGCGCGGCGAAGAGCGCTCTTCTCGCGAGTCTCATCGCATTCCTCCTGCGAAATGAGTTTAAATTTTGCGGAAGGGGCGACCGTGCTCCTCGAACTCTGCCTCGGCGGCTCGTCCCCGTGCGCGGTCGCGTCTGACCTGCCGCGGGGGCGTTCGCCGCTTACCCGGCGATGTTTCGAGTCCTGGGCGCGGACGCTCCAACTACAAGCCCATAACTTTGAGTCAAAGAAACTGCTGCCGCCCTCAGAACGCGAAAGTCTTGTAGGTGGAGCGGAGCAGCGAGAGGAGCATGAACGCCTGAAACACGTTCACGGGCGCTCTTGCACTGCCTCTATTGCGCCTCTCGACTGATTGTACTGATTGCTTTGCTCGTGCGCCACTGCTTTGTTGAAAACAGGTGCGCCGTCATCAACACTCCGGAGGGTACGTCGTTGTCGCCGCCCCGATGACCCTAATGGACGGCTCTCCTGAGCGTACCAAGTTCCGCCAGACCATACTCCACTTAGTATCGGAAATCAAGAGTTTTTCGCAACTTAGCGCGAAAAACTCTTCACATTTTCGTCACGCGTAAATGCCGCGCATGCGAGTGTCGTAGGCGACGCGATCAATCGCGAGCATGTAGGCGGCGGTGCGTGTGTCAACGTTGTGCGCCTCGGCGTACTTCACCACATCGTTGAAGCTGGCGACCATTATGTCCGACAGGCGCTCGTTGACCACGTCCTCCTTCCAAAAGTAGCCCATGCGATCCTGCACCCACTCGAAGTAGCTGACGGTGACGCCGCCCGCGTTGGCGAGGATGTCGGGGATGGCAAAGACACCTTTGTTATGCAGGATTTTGTCGGCGTTGGCGGTCGTCGGGCCGTTCGCGCCCTCGGCCAGGATTCGACACTTGAGGCGGTCGGCGTTCTTCGACGTGATCTGGTTCTCGGTCGCGCAGGGCGCGAGCACGTCGCAGTCGAGTTCGAGCAGCTCGGAGTTGCTGACCCGCTCGACATCGGGAAATTCGTCGAAGGAGCGAGTGGTTTGCAGGTGTTTGAGCGCCGCCGGGATGTCTATGCCTTCGGGGTTGTAAATGCCGCCGAAGATGTCCGAGATAGCGACGACCTTGTAGCCGGCCTCGTGCAGGAGACGCGCGCCGATGCCGCCGACGTTGCCGGAGCCTTGCACGACGACGCGCGTCGTCGGCGGCGAGAGCTTGAGGCGCTTGACGGCTTCGTTGATGACGAACAGGAGGCCGCGCCCCGTCGCCTCGCGCCGCCCGCGCGAGCCGCCCAGCTCGACGGGCTTGCCGGTGACGACGGCGTTGACGGTGTGGCGCGCGTGCATGGAGTAGGTGTCCATGATCCAGGCCATCGTCTGCTCGTTGGTGTTCATGTCGGGCGCGGGCACGTCCTTCTCCGGCCCGATGAAGTCAATCAATTCGGCGGCGTAACGGCGCGTCAGGCGCTCCAGCTCGGTCAGAGACATCTGCATGGGGTCGCAGATGACGCCGCCCTTCGCGCCGCCGAACGGCACGTTGACGACCGCGCACTTCCAGGTCATCCAGGCGGCGAGGGCGCGCACCTCGTCGAGCGTCACGTCGGGCGAGTAGCGGATGCCGCCTTTGGCGGGGCCGCGCGCGAAGTTGTGCTGCACGCGGTAGCCCTCGAAGACTTCGAGACGCCCGGAGTCCATCCGCACGGGGATGTAAACCTTCAGCTCGCGGTTCGGCACGCGCATCACCGCGTAGAGGTCGGGGTTGAGGTCGAGCAACTGTGCGGCGCGGTCGAACCGCTCCATCATTGACTCGAAGGGATTCTCCTCCCTGATGCGCCGCGGGTCGTCCATCATTGCCTTTGTCATTATCTTCTCCATGAACGTAAATCGTGACGAGATAAAACCCGTCTTTCTCTCGTCACGGCTTACGGTTCACTTGTCAAGGCTTTTAAGACTTCGTTCATCGCGCCGGTGCGGTAGCCGTGCAGGTCGAGCGTGACGTAGCGGAAGCCGAGAGCGCGGAAGCTACGGGCGAGTTCGTCGGCGACCTCGCGCCGCAGAGCCTTGTCGAGTTCGGCGGGTGCTACTTCGAGCCTGACCAGCTCGCCGTGGTGTCGCACGCGGAACTCGCGGAAGCCCAGACGCCGCATGACCTCCTCGCCGCGGTCAACCGTCGTCAGGCGCTCGATGGTGACGGGCGTGCCGTAGGCGAGGCGCGAAGAGAGGCAGGGGCTGGCGGGCTTGTCCCAGGTCGGCAATCCCGCGCGTCGGCTCATCAGCCGAACCTCGCGCTTGTTCATCCCGACCTCGACGAGCGGGCTGCGCACCCCGCGCTCGCCCGCCGCCGAGCGGCCCGGCCTGTAGTCTCCGAGGTCGTCGGTCGTCGAGCCGTCAACGACGAACGACAGGCCGCGCGCGTCGGCCAGCGGCGCGAGCTTCGTGTAGAGTTCCGATTTGCAGAAGTAGCAGCGGTCAGACTCGTTGCGCTGGTAGCGCGGGTCTTCCATCTCGTCCGTCCTGACGACTTCGTGACGCAGGCCGAGGCGCGCGACGAGCGCCGCGACCTCTTCGCGCTGGTTCGAGGCGAGGCTCGGCGAGACGCCTGTGATGCAGAGTGCGAGATCACCTAGCTCCTCGTTGGCGACGTGCGCGAGGTACGTGCTGTCAACGCCGCCGGAGAAGGCTACGAGGACTGATCTCATCTCGCGGAGCAGCGCACGCAGCGCAACCTCTTTCAACGACGCCCCGGCGAGAGCTTCGGCTGTCTCCCCGACTTCTTCCACGACTGTCAGACTGTTCACGACTCCCCTTCTGCTTCGAGCTTGCGCACACGGACGACTTCCCTTCCGCGCCGCGACTGAAAATGTCTGCTGGGTTTGATGAATCTTCCGGGCGCGCATGTTATCGCATGCGCTTCGGCGCACGCAACCCGCTCGACCCGGCGGCGCGTCAAACGTCTCTCCGATAAGTTGAAATAGACGATGCGCCGCACCCGTGTTATATTCGGCCCGAAACCCGCGCTCCGTCTCCCGCCGTGAGCGTTTCACGAACGTTTTCCACGGTCGGCGACCGTCAAATGTTTTCCCGCTTCCGCTCACAGTCAATCGTCTTCGCGCTCGTCGTCGCGCTCGCGCTCGCGTGCGCCCAACGCGCCGCCGCACAGGACACGGACGAGTTCGGCGACGCGGCGGCAGACCCCTCCAGGTTCTTCAAAGAGGGGCAGGAGGCGCACGCCAGGAAGGAGTACGAGCGCGCCGTCGAGTTGTACGACGAGGCGCTGAAGCTGCGGCCCGAATTCGCCGAGGCGGAATTGCAGAAGGCGGCGGCGCTCGTCGCGCTGAAGCGCCTGCCGGAGGCCGAGAAGTCTTATCGCCGCGCGATGGCGCTCAAACCCGCGTGGGCGCTGCCGCCCGCCGCGCTCGGACTGTTGCTCGTCGAGACGAAGGGACGCGAGCGCGAGGCCGAGCCGCTGCTCCGGCGCGCGCTCGAACTCGACCCGAAGAATCTGACGGCCAACATCTCGCTCGCCGAGCTTCGCGCGCGCGCGGGCGACGCGGCGGAGAGCGCAACCTTCTGGCGTCGCGCGACCGAACTCAAGGCGGACGACGCGCCGCTCTGGATAGCGCGCGCGCGCGCCGAGCTGGCCGCGAAGGACGCGGCTGCGGCGTCGAAGAGCTTCGAGCACGCCGTCGCGCTCGACCCGTCGAACGTCGAGGCGCGACTCGGACGCGCGGACGTGTCTCTGCAAACGGGCGACAAGGCGCATGCCGTCGAAGACCTCCGCGCGCTCGAAGAGCAGTCGAAGACGGACTGGAAACTCGCCGTCGCCGTCGCCAACCGCTACGGCCTCGCCGGTCAAACGGACGACGCGCGCCGCATCTACGCGTCCCTCCCCGACGAGGCGAAGAACTCCGAAGATGGCAGGAAGCTGCTCGCGGCCATCAGCGACGTGCGCTGCGAGGACACGCCGGAAGCGCGCGCCGCGCTGGAACGTCTGATCGCGTCCGACCCGAAGAATGCGCGCGCGCTCGCGTGTCTCGGCGGCCTGACGCGCACCGCCGACCCGCAACGCTCGCTCGACCTCTACCGTCGTGCGCTCGACGTTGACCAGCGCAACGTTGACTACGCGGTCGGCTACGCCGCGGCCCTCAACCAGCTCCGCAGGTTCGCGGACGCGGCCACCATCCTCCAGCGTGTCCTCCAGGTCGCGCCCGACAAGTACGAGGCGCACGCCAACCTCGCCGCCGCCTTCTACGAGATGAAGCTTTACAACCAGGCCATTGTGGAATACAAATGGATCGGGCAGGCGAAACCCGATCTGGCGGTCGTCTACTTCTTCATCGCGACGGCGCACGACAAGTTGGGCGAGTACGAGGACGCGCTCGGCGCTTACGAGACTTTCCTGGCGCGCGCCGACGCGAGGTCGAATCAGCTTGAGATCGAGAAGGTGAACCTGCGGCTGCCTTCCCTGCGAAACCAGATCAAGCGGGGCGAGGGCGTGAAGAAAGACAGGAAGGCGCAGTAATGAACCCGAAGTACCACGCGCCGCGCGCGGGCACGGCACACGCGAACGAAGTCTTGGCGGCGCGCTTCATCGTCGCGCTCGCGCTCGTCGTGCTCGCCTTCGGCGACGCGCTCGCGCAGCAGGCGCAGGAGCCTGACCCGCGGCAGAAATCGGACGACGTGACGACCGCGCCGCCGCCTCTGCGCTACGTCCCCGACGAGGTGCGCCGGGAGCTTGACGCCGAGCGCGACGTGAAGGCGCGCACGCACCGCGCGCTCGAACTTGCCGAGGAGCGGCTGGCGCGCGCAGCCGCGCAGGCCGACGCCGAACGCTTCGAGGAGGCGACCGCCGAACTAGGCATCTACGAGGCCGTGGTCGCCGACGCCATCCGCTTCGTGCAGACTTCTTCGGGCCGCGTCACCAACAAGCAGCGCGACATCCTCAAGCACGTCGAGATGACCCTGCGCTCTCACGTCCCGCGCATCGAGGCCATCCGCCGCACGCTTCCGGCAGCGCACGCCGCCTACGTCAAGTCCACGATTGAGTTCGTGAACCTTCAGCGCGATCAAGCTCTCAACAGCTTCTACGATAACACGGTCATGCGCGAGGCCGCGCACAGCTCGACGAGCGGCAAGGACAAGGCCGCCGTCGGCGAGCGTGCCAACGGCCACGCGCCCGGAGCGCCCGACAACGAAAAGAAGCCCTATCAGCAATAGCCGCGCGGCAGAAGTCCCGGACGAAGCGAGCAGCCGCCCGGCGCGCCGCAACCAAGATGAACCAGCCGAGATTCTTCAAGATCGCCGCGCTGCTCTTTGCGGCGCTCGCTGCCGTGTCCGTCGTCGCCGCCGCGCAACAGCGCGAGCACCTGACGCAGGAAGAGATCGAGATGGTGCGAGACAATCAGGAACTCGACAAGCGCACGGACATCTTCATCAAGGCCGCCGAGCGTCGCCTGCTCGCCGCCACGAACCCCGAAGAGGCTTCGCGGCAGGCGGCGAAGGACAAGGAGAAGTGGGGCGAGGTCAAGGGCACGCGCGCGCAGTTGTTCTACGACATCTCGAAGATTTTAGACGAGGCGGTCACGAACGTTGACGACTCGGCGCAGCACAGCCCCGACAGTCCTCTACTGCGAAAGTCGCTCTACAAACTATCCGATGCCGCCGGGCGCATCGAGCCGCAGCTCGCGAAGCTTCGGGAGGGCGCACGCGAGGAGGCAGAGGCCGACCAGCTCGACCGCGCCATCGAGACGGCGCAGGAGATACTCGAAGCGGCGAAGCAGCGCGGCGTCAGCGCCGAAGACCTGAAGACGAAAGACCCGAAGGCGAAGGACGGGAAGAAGGGCAACTGAGTCGAGTTCGTTAACCAGTCCGCGAAGGTGAGCGGCGGCACGCCGAAATTTAGCCGGGCGGTCGCCGCTCTTGATTTTGTCCGACGCTTGAACCGCCCGGTTTGTTTTGGCGTAGAATAGGCGCGAAAGGAATCATCGAGACAAAATGGAAAGTAGATTCTATCCGGGCGTCGAGGTGGATGCGGCGCGGCTCCAGGCCGACCTACGCAAGCTCTTCGACAAGAAAGAGGCTTTTCAAGTCCAGACGATGCAGGTCTCCTCGACCTCCGTGCTTCAGGCGCGCAAGGCCGGCACGCTGCGCGACCTGACGGGGCTGTCGGCGGCGCTGACCATCAAGGTCACGCCGGAGCGCGCGGGGACGCGCGTCGAGATCGGCATGCAGAAGTGGTTCGACAAGGCGGCGGTGGCGGCGCTCGCCTTCATCATGTTCCCGCCGCTGCTGGCGCTGCCCGCGCTCGGCTTCTACTGGCAGCACCGGCTCACAGAGGACGCCTGGAACCTCATCGAGAGCCACATCGCGCGCAAGGCCGGCGGCTACGTTCCGCCGATGCCGGGCCGCTGCGGGACGTGCGGCGCTGCCGTCACTTCAGCTTCTGAGTTCTGCTCCGGCTGCGGCGCGAACATGCGCGTCGGGCGCTCCTGCCAGTCTTGCGGGGCTGTCCAGAAAGACACCTCGGCGCGCTTCTGCAACCGCTGCGGCAAACCGCTCGCGGGCTGAAGGGCGGCGGTTCCCCTCCGACCTTTTGAAAGGAATCGAATCGAGATGGCCGGGAGACAGTCCGAAGACCTGACCATCCTCGTCGTCGAGGATTACGACGACATGAGCCTCGCCATGCGGCTCGCCCTCGAACGCAAGGGTTACCGCATCCTCGAAGCCTCGGACGGCGCGCAGGCCGTCGAGGTCGCCGCGCGCGAGCGGCCCGACATCATCCTCATGGACTTGAGCCTGCCCGTCATGGACGGCCTCGCCGCAACCGAGCGCATCCGCGCCGACCCGAACTCGCGCGACATCGTCATCATCGCCGTCACGGCTCATCAGGATTATCGCTCGCGCGCGCTCGCCGCGGGCTGCAACGCCTTCGTCTCCAAGCCCGTTGACTTCGAGTGGCTCAACGACCTCATCTCGAACCTCCTGTCCTGACCCTTCGCCCGCCCAAACGCACGACGCACCGTTCAACTCTGCTCGACGCGACGCCCGAACGCGCGCCGCCGCACCTGCACGGGTCAACTCCGTCGAGGCTCGCGGCCTTCGCTCAGAAGATGAACCGCACTTGAAACTGAAACGCCCGCGGCGGATCAATGTTGGCGAGCGCCGGCAACGCGTTCGCGGACGTGCCGACGGCCACCAACTGACCGAAGGTGGGATTCGGCGTGCCGGTGTCGCCGTAAGTCGTCTGCGCGCGTCCGAGGATGTTCGCGTGATTGAAGATGTTGAAGCCCTCAAGTCTGAGCAGGATGCTCGTGCGCTCTGACGTTTTAATTCGATCCTCGATGAAGACGGCCACGTCGGAGGTCGCCGTGCCGCGAAACGCCGACTTGCCGATGACCGCGCCGTTGATAACGGGCCGGTCGTTGTTCGCGCCGTCGCCGTTGTTGTCAACGCCCGTTGTGGCATTGAAGGGCCGTGCGGAGGCGAACTGCGCCAGAGTGCCCGCCGTGATGTTGAGCGGCAGACGGTACGTGAACGTGATGACCGCGCGATGACGTTGATCGAGCAGGCTCGGCCCGCGCTCTTCTTCGCCGAGCCGCGAGATGATGCTCTGGTTCGGGTTGATGCCGTTGCCGTCCGGCTCCGTGGTGTTGGTCGCCTTCGACAGAGTGTAGCTGACCGCCGCGTACATCTTTCGGTTGCCGCGATAGCTGACCTGCGTCTGGAGGCCGTTGTAGTCGGCGACGCCGAGGTTCATCAACACGTTCACCTGCCGCACGCCGCCGTTAACCGGCAGGATTGGTCGGGTGGCATTGGCCGCGGCCACGCTCCTAGTCTGTCCGGGCGCGGTGCGGTCGAACACGGACGGCGCGTTCAGATCAACGGTGCGGTCAATGCCCGTCCAGTGCTGGTGCACGTAGTCCGACCCGACGAAGAAGCCCTTCCCGAACTCGCGCTCAGCGCCGATGGACATGACCTGACTGCGCGGGTTCAAGAGCTTGTCGGGGTAATTCGGCAGGAGGTCGAAGTTCAATCCGAACTTCGCGAACTGCGCCTCGTAGAAGGCCCGCTGGCCGGGGTTGATCGTGATGTCGCGCGCGGGCAATTGCGAGGCGGGCAGCGTCCTCGGATCGAACGACAGAGGAAGGCAAGGCCCCGTCAGACAGGTCGGGAAGCCGGTTTGCCCTGCAACCGCAGTGTAGGTTGCCAGTCCGTCCAGCCCGCCAATCAGGGCGGACGCGACGACGTTGGAGCGAATCTGCGTGTAGTACATGCCGTAGCCGCCTCGAATCACGAGGCGCGCATCGCCCTTCGGATTCCATGCGAAGCCGACGCGCGGCGCGAAGTTTTTCGTCGCGTCGGTCAGGGTCTGCCGGTCGTAGCGGAGTCCGAGGTCAAATGTGAGGTCGGGCCTCACGCGAAAGTTGTCCTGCACGTATCCGGCGAGAAGCCATTGACTCAGCACGTAGCTGGAGATGCCGAAGTTGATCGGCTGCGTGTACTGCTGCACGTCGTTCAAGGTCAACTGGCCGAAGGGCGCTGTCGTGGCCGTCTTGAAGGTAAAGGTGCCGAGCACGGCAGTGCCCGGCTCATTGCCCGTGCCACCGGAGGTGTGACGGGCCGCGCTGCCGCCGAAGCGCAAGTTGTGTTTGCCGCGCACCCACGTCAACGTGTCCGAGAACTGCCCCTGACGACTGTAGAGGTTGGCAACCCGCGACTGCCCGATGGTGAACGGCACTGAGCCGCTGCGCGTGTAGGTCGTCGAAAGGTTCTGTGATTCCCAGAGCGTGACCGGGTCGCCGTTCAGGAAGTCGAATCGCGCCTCGTTGAGAAGGTTCGGGTTGAGAACCCAGGTGTGGTTGGCCTGAGCCGACCAGCCGCGTCGCGAATACCTGCGCGCCACGCTCGGCGCGCTCGTGCCGCCCACGGCGTCCTGCGGATTGGTGTCGTAAAACCGATCCAGGTTGAAGCGGAGCGTCAAGGTCTGGCTCGGCGTGAACTTATGATCGAGCCGGACATCGGCAAGCTCCTGCCGGTAGTTTCCCGTGAAGGCGAGGTTGCCGTCTGCCGGCAGCACAAACGCCGGCAGCGCGCCGGAGAGGAAGGTCGTCCGATCCTGCCGCGTGTAGTCTGCCGCAGCGAAGAAGAAGGTCTTGTCCTTGACGATGGGGCCGCCGACCGAGCCGGAGAACTGGCCCAGCTTATCCGGAACGTCTGCCGGGTTGACGGCGGTGAGCGTGGCGGGCGTGACGCAACTCGCGACGGACGGCGGGCAGAAGCCCGTGGTCGAAAACGTCTTCGCCTGCCAGCCGCCGGGACGGATCATCAGCAGACCTTCGCCGTGCAGGTTGTTCGTGCCGGACTTGGTGACGATGTTGATGGCCGGGCCAGCAGTCCAGCCGAACTCGGCGGAAAACGAGTTCGTGAGCAGATTCATTTCCTGCACCGCGCCGATGGGCACCGTAATCAGCGCAGTCTGGCGACCCCAGCTTTCATCGTCGCTCGCACCGTCGAGCACGACCGTCGTCTCGCGCCGCCCGCCAGCGCCGGTCACGAAGTACGTCTGGTTGACGAAGAGATCGCCCGTTCCCTTCGCCGGGCGAAAAGCGGAATTAAGCAACGGCAGCGTCGTGACCTTGCGACCGAGGATCGGCGTCTCGTCAATCTGCGGGCTGTCGAGCCGGCGACCTATCTGCGGGTCGGCGCGCACGCCCTCCGTCGTGCCGTAAACCGTGACCGCGCTCTCGCAATCTATACATCCTGGAACCAGTGTCACGTCGAAGGCGGCAGTCTCGCCCGCACGCAACTCTATGCTGTTGACCTGTGCGCGGGCGAAGTTCGGGTAGGTTACAGACAGGCTGTACCTGCCCGTCAGAGGCAGCCCGGCAATCGTGTAGCGTCCCTCGCCATCGGTCTCGGTCTCGCGGCTCAGGCCCGTCAGTTCGTTCGTGACAAGTACCTTCGCGTGCACGATTGCGGCCTTGTTCTGGTCGAGCACCTGCCCTCGGACGTTCGCCGTGTCGTTCGTCTGCGCCCGGAGCGTCGTCGCGCAAAACGTCGCCGCAAGAAACAGCAGACACGCACGGAACAGCGCCTGCAAAGTTACGGCTCGAAGCCGGTTCAAAAATTTCGGTTGAGACAAAATTTCACCTTTCCCGATAGAGAGACCAGAAATTGAGCGAGCGTGAAAGCGGCTGATGATAACGGAAGCCCTCGACTTACTACCAGCGTTCGTAAATCGAGCCTCGCGGGTCTTTCTCATGGGCGCCGCGAAAAATTTTCGTTTCATGCGTGAAATTCTGTTCCATTCTCGCGGCGGTCGTGCTATAGTGTCGCGCGAACGGGAAGGACTGCTTTCCGAGGCGGTTGGGTAGCGGAAGTTAAGACTCGCGGTTAGGGCCGCTCTGACGGAGTTTGTCGCCGGATTCGGCATTAAGGGAGAAGAGAGAGATGAGTAACACGACGAAACCGAGAATCAATCCTTTGAGCCGCCGTCCGCGGCAGCAGCGACTCGTGTTGGCCGTACGGGGCGGCGCGGGCACGGGCAAGAGCTGGTTCCTGCGCTCGATGGCGGAGGCCGGCCTGGGCCGTCTCTGCATCTTCGACGTGGAGCGCAAGACGCGCCTTCTCGCGGGCGTCGGCAACCACTTCGACGGGCTGGAGGTCGAGCACCCGGACGAGCTGCCGGAGTTCATTGACTGGGCTTTGTCCGGCGAGGGGCGCGAGCAGAACTACGGCTGCTTCGGTCTGGATTCGTGGGCGGCCTACTTCAGCGCCAAGCACGCCGAGACGATCAAGGCCGTGCGCGAGCGCACAGGCGAGCAGCTCGCACAGCCTTCCGCCGAAGAACTGGCCGCCGACCAGATGGTCTTGCAGGGCGTGCTCCGGCGGCTCTGCATGGAGTCTGGGAAGTCCGTGGTCATCGTTGACCAGATACCGGCGCGGGGCAAGGAGTCGAAGGAGGACAACGAGGTCGGGCGCGTTCTGCCGATGACGGCTTCGGGGTTGGAATACTTCGTGGACGTGATGGTCGAGGTCTCTTTGCAGGAGCGCGACGGCGAGATCGTGCGCGTCTTCCAGGTCGTCAAGTCGAACAGCCCGGCCTTCGAGGTCGGCTTCGAGATGACCGGCAGCGTCACCTTCAAAGACTTTCTCGAACACATGAAGCGCGAGCACGGAACAGACCTCCCTGTGGAAGCGCCGGAGCCTGCCGTTGTGCCCGAAACCATCGAGGAGAAGCAGCCGCTCACGCTCGTCCAGCCGCAGATGACCGTGCAGGAACTCGTCACGAAGGCCGAGCGCCTCGGCTTCAAGCAGGCCGACGTGGTGACGGGCGCGCGCGTCTACCACAACCAGTCGAACATCTATCGCCTCACGCCCGAACAGGTCGCAGACCTCGACCGGCGCATGACGGCCCGCGCCGAGCGCGTGAAGATGTCGCAAGCACCGTCTGAAGAAGACAAGCCCGCACCCCGCACGCAGGCCGCACGCAATCTCAAGCGCGCTTAAAAAACGCTTCCGTAAAAAAACGCGAGCGGGTGCAGTTTCAACGTGAGTAGACTCCACGTTGAAACTGCACCCGCTCGCGTTTCGGTTTTCGCCTCACTACAGAAACCGGCAAGGTGCTGACGCTCTTGGGCGGCGAGGCGACCGCGGGCTGACCTCGCGTGTCAATGTGTGCGCGGGTGGACTTCGGGGCTGCCGGTGAGCATTGCGCTCCGCGGTTGACACGACCGACGTGCGTGTCTTAGAAGCAGTATGATGCGAAACCTACTTACTGCCTTCGGGAGAATGAGCGCGGAGGAAATAATCCAGCGATGACTTACGTCGTCACAGAGGACTGTGTTGACTGCAAATATACTGACTGCGCGGCGGTCTGCCCCGTCGAGGCGTTCCACGAGTTGCCCGACCGCCTCTACATCAACCCGGACACCTGCATTGACTGCGACGCCTGCGTCCCCGAATGCCCTGTCGAGGCGATCTTCGCCGACGCGACCCTCCCCGAACACTTCGGGGAGTGGCTCGCACTCAACGCGGAGGCCGCCGAACACCCCGTCATCAGCGGCAAGATTCCGGCCCTCTTCGGCCCGACCTGCAAGGGCAAGCCGGAATAGAGATAGGGTTCAAAGTTAAAAGCTCCGGGTTCAAAGTTAGAAGACAAGCTCTCAACTTTGAACCCGGAGCTTTTAACTTTGAGCTTGCCTTTAGTTGAGCATCGCCTGGCGGAGGTGCATCTTTTTTAGCTGCTCGCGGACGACCTCTGCGTCCGCGGCGTCGGGAGAGAGGTTGAGATAGCCCTGCGTCTCGGAGATGGCTTCCGGCATCCGGTTGAGTTGCGCGAGGAGCATGCCTCGGTCGCGCCGCTCGTCGAGGTCGTGCGGTGTGAGCAGTAGTATGCGCTCGACTGCCGCGAGCGCGCGGCGGAAAAGCTGCGCCTGTACATAAACGGCCTTGAGGTTGCCGAGCACGCGTGCGAGGATGCCGCGCACGCCGACCGCGCGCAAGTGCTCTTCGCTGAGCGCGAGTCGTCCGTCGTAGATCACGTCGAGTCGCTTCTGGCACTCCTCGCGGTCGGTCAGCTTGCGATTGAAGGGGTCAACCAGCACGCCCTCGCCTTCGCCTTCGGACGCGCGCACGAGGAAGTGGCCCGGCAGCCCGACGCCCTCGACCCTCAGCCCCACGCGCCGCCCGACCTCGATGTAAACGATTGAGAGCGTGATCGGAATTCCCGCGCGCCGCGCGAGCACGTGTTGGAGCATGCTGTTGCGCGGGTCGTAGTAGTCGGCCTCGTTGCCCGCGAAGCCCTGCTCCTCGAAGAGGTATCGGTTGAGCGCCGCGACCGCCGAGCCTCCTTCGCTTCGGACGCGCGCACGCGCCTCCTCGCCCATCTCGTCGAGCCGCGCGAGGCAGCGGTTAATGTCGAAGCGCCGCGGCTCCTCCTCTTCGCCGACCAGCAGCGCCGCGCGCGCGAGGTTGATCGCCCCGCCCGGCTGCGAGACCTCCGCCGCGAAACGGCCCCGCACCTCCGCCGCCGCAAGTTTGTCAGCAGGAGTCATAAAAGAAAGGATGAAGGCGGAAGGCGGAAGGATTAATCCTCACCCCATTTTTCCTTCGCGTGCTTGACTACTGTGACCAGAACTGCCGTCAACTCCTCCGCTTCCTCATGAAGAAGCTTTAAGCGGTCGGGTTGTACGATCTCTGCGTCGGCAAGCAGTTCCAGCCAGTAAACGGTTTCTTCGAGTTCTTGCAACGCACCTTCGATTTTGCTCACGAAGTCGGCGGTGGACTTGGCGCGTTGCGCCTCGTGGGAATGTGCTCCGACCGATGTGCCTGAACGTAAGAGTTGCTTTCCGATAACCTGCGCCTCGACACTCTTCGGCAAAGCAGAATAGAGTTTAATAACCCTGAGCGCGAAGTATTTCGTGCGACTCTTTAAATCACTCTCCTTCATCCTTCCGCCTTCATCCTTTAGTCGAAGACGTGATGAACGGCGTCGGGCGTCCAGTCGGCGAGACTGCGTGTGACCACGTCCGCGCCGGCGTCGCGGAGCGCCTGCTCGGAGACGGTGTTGGTGACGCCGAGCGCGCGCATCCCTGCGACGCGCGCCGCGCGGACGCCGGGCGGCGAGTCCTCGATGACGAGGCACTCTTCGGGGCCGACGGGGAGCACCTGCGCCTGCCCGCGCTTCGCGTTGAGAAGTTCTAGAGCCTTGTTGTAACAGGCGGGGTCGGGCTTGCAGACGCTGACATCAGCGGCGCTGACTATCACGTTGAAGTGGCCCGCCAGCCCTGCGCGTCCGAGCGCGTAGTCAATCTCGTCGCGCCCGGCCATGCTGACCAAACCGAGCGGGTAGCGGCGCGAGAGAGCCTTGGCGAAGGTGACGACGCCGGGAAAGAGCGGGAGCGTCTCTTCGATGAGCGCGCGGTGCTTCGCCGCCTCGCTCTCGACGACGCGCCGCAAAACTTCGTCCGACAACTCGCGGCCCGCGCGCTCGAAGGCGGCGCGCACGAACATCACGTCGTCCATGCCGAGCGACGCGAAGTAGTCTGCTTCGGTCTGCTCAATTCCCTCGGCCCGGAGCGTCTCGCCGAAGGCTTTCATGTGCAGCGGCTCGTCGTCAATGATGACGCCGTTGAAGTCGAAGAAGACGGCCTGAATCATTAGACTCTTGCGGGATCAACCTTGTTTCGGTTTGAGCGGAACGCGAGCATTGTAAGCCCCGCCGCGGGAGAAGGAAAGCAGTAAGCAGTGAGCAGTGAGCAGTCAAAACAATCTTCAGGTCTCACCTCCCGCGCTGATGAATGAGGGGGCCACAGACGCCTTGACTGTCCTCTGCTTACTGCTCACTGCTCACTGCTCACTGCTTACAGCTTCCCGTTCCCCAGGTGCTCGCGCAGGCGTGCGTTCTGTTCGGCGAAGAGGAGCGGGAGGCGTTCGGATTCGAGCACGTCGAGGCGGCGCATGACTTCGGCGAGCGCCAGCTCGTTCTTGAGGTTGACTTGGTAGTCGAGGTCTGCGCGCAGGCGGTCTTTCTCCGACTGACGGTTCTGCGACATCATAATCAAAGGCGCTTGCATCCCTGTGATGACGGCGAGCACGAGGTTCAGCAGCACGTAAGGGTACGGGTCGAAGCCGACAGTCCCGTCGGCGTTCCGCGCGAGGACGAAGGTATTGACGACGATCCACAAAAGCATGAAGGCCATCGCCGCGCCGATGAATTTCCAACTCCCGCCGAACTCCGCGATGAGGTCGGCCATGCGGTCGGACAGCGTCAGACGCGATGCCTCCTCCTCGTTGACGTTGCGCGAGACGCGGTGGCGCAGAAGGTCGTCGGTGCGCCGCAGGCGCGTGCTGATGGCCGACAGCATCTTGAGCGCCACGTCGGGGTTGCGCCGCACGAAGTCGAGGAAGTCGGCGCGCGGAAGCACGGCCAGTCGCGCGTCTTCGACGACCGTCGCGCTCGCCGAGCGCGGCTTGCCGTCAATGATCGCCATCTCGCCGAAGAAGTCGCCGCGGGCCAGCTCGACCAGCGTCACGTCGTCGCCGTCGGCGTCGCGGATGTGGATGCGGACTCGGCCCGCCTCGACGAGGTACATCGCATCGCCCGCGTCGCCGCTCTGAAAGAGCGCGCTGCCCGCGGGCCGCTGCTCCACTTCCAGCAGGGCGCGCAGGGCGCTCGCCGTCTCGTCGTCGAGCGAGGCGAACAGGGGAACGGAGCGGATGGATTCGAGCGTCATCAACGTCGCTACACTGGCCGACATAACCTCACCTCACGACAAAAGGATGAAAGGCCGACCGGAGACGGGCGCGCGCGAAGCGGCGCTTGCCCGACCCAGGCTCCACGAATGTCTTTGAGACGGCAGAAGACCCGGATTGAGACGCGGTGCGGAAACTTCGACCCGCCACGCCTTCGTAGCGCGGAGATTATCACGAAACCGGGTGAGATTCGGCAAGGCCAATCGTCAGGCAAAGAGAGAGCACCGGCGGAGGGATTCGCTGCCGGTGCTCTCGACATCTCTGCGATCTTGGCGGCTGCTCCGCGACCTTTGCGGCTACTTCGCCCTTCGCGGTCACTTAAATCATTCTTAACCGCAAAGGATGCGAAGCGCGCTCGTCAGCTTCAACAAACTCGTCAACATATCCGCCTCCGCGCAGCAGGCGGGGCCGAAGAAGACGACGGGCACCTCCTCGATGACCAGACGCGAGCCTGCGAGCGGCGTCCCTTCACACGCGACATCATAAGAGAACAGCAGGGCTTCTCTGACCACACCGGAGAGCGGCCCAGCTTGAGGTGAATCGCATAGACCTGCGCGCCGCCTCTGCGTGCGGCCTCGTCCGAAGCCATCTCGATCATGCTCAGCGCGATGGATAGCTCGTGCATACGGATTGCGAAATTCGGTTGCTGCTTTCCAAGCGGGCGGCCCTGATTCACTGCGCGAACAAATCAACTAATCCGCAACCGCTTTGATGTCGAACGAGAACTTCAGCTCATTCTTGACCTTGAGCATGCCGCCCGCGACGGAGACGGGTTTGATGTTGTATTCGGTTTGCCGCAGCGTGAATTCACCCTTCGCCCGAAGGCCATCGCCGTCCGGCTTGACCTCCGCCTGAATCCAGATGTTCTTGCCGTTGACGCCGTGCAGCGTCAGGTCGCCGATGACGCGCACGCGGGAGCGTCCGCCCGACATCGGCGTGGCCGTGAAGCTCGTGCTCTCAAAGATGATGTCGGGATAGCGCGTGGTTTCAAGCACCTGCTCGCGCATCGCCTGCTCGATCTCCCGGCGATCCTTGTCGCTCATGTTGTCGGCGACGGCGAGCGAGTCGGCCTTGACCGTGACGCGCAGCTTCGAGCCGTCGAAATTGTCGGGCGCGCATTCGACCTCGCCCGCGAACTCGCGGATTGCGATGACCGGGTTGTGCCCGAACCCGGAGAACAGTCCTTCGGCGAACGCCTGCACGGTGAAGCGACTCTCCTCCGTTGCCAGACGGTAGCGACGTGTGCCGTTCGGTTGTGCGCTCATAGATCACAAAGAGGTTTGAAGCCGGACTCGAACCCGGCCTGCCGCTCAGGTAAACGCGTGCGGGGGCAGACGCGCGTGTCGCCACGGCCCGCCTTACAGCGCGCGCCGCACGGCACGCCGCACCAGCTCGGTCGTCAGCCCGTAGACGAAGTGGGACGCCAGTGCGTAGACGTGAATCGAGGGCGGATACTCCGCCGGAGACTTCGACAGTCCGAGGGCCGGCACGACGCCCTCGTCCGCGGTCAGCCAGACGACGGCCCCGAAAGGCAAGCCCGCGCCCGCGGTGACGAAGGGCGCGAGTTCGGCGGCAGCGCCGTAGAGTCCGCCCGTCGTCGCGCCGAAAGCATAATGGAGCGCCGTGCCCGCCCGCTCCTTCTCGCCGCGCGTCAACTCTCGTCCGAAGACTCCGACCGCGATGGCGTTGGCGAGTCTCTCCGGCGCGTCGTCGTCCCCGTCTTCACCGCCGCGCTCCTGCAACTCGCGCCCGACGCCGTGCTGGGGCGAGCCTTGTTGCAGAGATTGCGCGCCGTGCGAACGCTCTTCGCCGTGGGCCAGCTTACTCAACAGAGCCTGAAACTCATTCATCACCGCCGACGCGACCAACCCGCCGACGACTCCCGCCGCCAATCCTTTCCACACGTTGCTTCTCATGCTCGTTCACATCGCTCTGATCTTCATATAACGCTCGAAGTCGGGGACGACCGTGGCTCCCGCGGCCTGATAGAGCAGGTGGAGCAGCGTCTCCGTAATGTTGTCCGGCATGGTCGGACAACCCGGCACGCAGACGATGGGAATGCCTGCTTTCGAGCGCCACTGCCAGCCCAGATAATCGGGCAGACCCATCGCCCCCGCCGGGTTGCCTTCGTTGACCCAGAGAATCTCGATCTCGCAGGTCAGCGAGTGACTGACCTGCGCGGCGCTCATCTTCGACATGGTTTCTCCCGGAACATTCCCGCGTACCGCTTCACTTTTTGGAGTTAAAGGGAGCGAGCCAGAGGACGAGGTTGCGCACGTAAGCCTTCACGTCTTCAAGCTTCTCCGGCTCTCTCCGAAGCTGGTCGCCGGGCGGCTCCGCGAGAAAGCTCGGGCAGCCCATCGAAGTGTCCCAGTTGTAATCCACGAAATGATGGAAGCTCGACTCGGCGACGGCCCGCCCAAGCTGATGGCCGTGCTCGTCCTGTTCTCGCTCGAAGGCGACAACGAGGTTGAAAGGCCGCTGCGTGACCTGGCTCATGCCGGTCGCGACCACCCGTGCCCGGCTCTCGCCTTCCGGCACGCCGACTCCGCCTTCGTGCGGGTGCGCGGGGAAATATTCGATGCGGCCCGAAGGGGATGAAGGGTTGAGCATGAGTTCGTGCAGCGGCTCTGCGGGCGCGACCTCCTGATAGTCGCCGTTGCTGCCCGAATGATAGTTGGGCCAGGAGATGTCTTGCGTCTCCTGATCGTCGCGCGCGCGTCTGGTCTCGTCCGGGTCTTGATGTTTGCTGTGAAAGAAGTGTGCCCGCCCGACCCCGCCGAGCGTGCAGAGTGAAGAACCCAAGTCCTGATGATCGCGCGTGGAGAGGATGCCTCCGCCGCGCTGGCGAAAGCGCGTGATGCCCTGACAATCAGCCACGGTCAAACCATCGCCCGCATCCACCGCAAAGAGCCACAGTTCGTCGAAGTCGGTCGAGTCGAGCCGGCGCAACACTTCGTCATCACCATTCGCGTCCGTCACGCGGTCGCGCGCCGCGACTTCACAGAGCACGCGTCCTTCCGCGTCTCGAAGCCCGCTCAGGTGCTCGCCGAGCAAGGAGAACCGTCCGATGTGCCAGTCGTCCTCTGTGGCCGGAATGGTGGACTGCAAGAGAATGCGAATCGGTCTTGTCATACGATCACCCGGCATTGCAACAAACGGTTAAGTCTACCGGCTTTGGCACGGCGTCGGGCGCAGTGTCGCCGGAACCGCTCTCGACAACTGCTCCTCCGACCGTCATCTTCTCGTCGTGCTTCGCCTACCTGTTCATCCTACCTTAAAGTGACTCGAAGAAAACCTCGTCAACGAAGCACCAGCCCCAGTCCTCGCCCGGCTCGAATGATTTAATGATCGGATGCCTTGTCTGTCGGAAATGTTTGGTCGCGTGCCGGTTGGGAGAATCGTCACAGCAACCGACATGGCCGCACTCCAAACAGAGGCGTAGATGCACCCATGCGCCGCCGATTCTCAGACAGTCTTCACAGCCGTTTGCGCTCGGCGTGACCTCTTTGACTTGATTCAGATGCGTGCAGCCAACCGCCATCTTATCATCCCTCCATCGTTCATCACTCGTCGGGTCTGCCGGATTATATCCCCTCAACCCTGCGTCGCGCTTTCCCGCCGAGGCTGTTTGCGAGCGGCGTCTCATTGACGGGCCGCGCCCTTCCTTCAATCAGAAGGAAGGCAAATAGTCCGCTCGCCAGCGCAAGCGCGGCGGCGATCAGGATGATGACGCGAAAGCCTCTGACGAATGACTCGGCGACGGCCCGTTCGACTGCCTGTTTCGTCTCGCCCTGCAACTCATCCGGAATGCTGATTGCCGCCAGGCGGCTCGCCTGCGCTTCGAGGGCGGCGCGAGCTTCCGCCGGAAGGCTCAGAGGCCGGAGTTGGGCTTTAAAATTTCGGGCGAAGGCTCCGGTCATGACGATGCCGAGCACCGCTATCGAGATCAGCCCCGCCGTCCGGGAGACAGCGTTGTTGATGCCTGATGCGACGCCCGCGTGCCGCTCTTCGACGGCTCCCATCACCGTCGTCGTCAGGGGCGCGACGCTCGCCGCCATGCCGAGGCTCATCAAGACGACCGCCGGGAAAAAGCTCGTCCAGTAACTTCCCGCGCCCGCGCCGGGCAGCATGAACAGAGCGAAGCCTGCGCTCGCCACCACCGGCCCAAGCACCAGCGGTAGCTTCGCGCCGTAACGCTGGACAAGCCCGCCCGCCCAGCGCGACAGGAGGAACATCGTCAGCACGAATGGAAGCAGCGCGGCCCCGGCGGCGGTCGCCGAGTAGCCCTGCACTTGAATCAGGTTGAAGGGCAGAAAGAACATCAATCCGCCCAGCGCGCCGTAGAGAAAAAACGTCAGCAGATTGGCCCCCGCGAAAGTCGGCGAACGGAACAGTGCGAGGGGCATCATCGCTCGCTGCCCGCGTCTGCGCTCGACGATGACGAAGAGGATTAACAGCACCGCTCCGGCGGCGAGGCTCGCTCCCATACGCAGGTCGTCGAAGCCGCGCTCGCCCGATTCGAGCAGGCCGTAGACGACGCCGCCCAGTCCGAGCGTCGCCATTGCGGCACCGAGGATGTCTACGCGCTCGCCTGCGCTTTCGTCGCGGCTCTCCGGTACGTGCCGATAGGCAATCAACAGCACCAGGGCCGCCAGCGGCAGGTTGATGAAAAATATCCAGCGCCACGAGACATGCTCGACGAGCCAGCCTCCGAGGACGGGGCCGATGCCTGCGGAGATGGCCGTAAAGCCCGACCAAGTGCCGATGGCTCGCCCCCGATCTGCTTTCGAGAAAGAGGCGCTGATGATGGCGAGACTGCCGGGCACGAGCATGGCCGCGCCCACCCCTTGCACGGCGCGCGCGGCGATGAGTTGGGCGATTGTCTGCGCCAGCCCGCACCCGGCGGAAGCGAACGCGAAGAGAACCAGCCCCGCAGAGAAGACGCGCTTTCTTCCCCAACGGTCGCCGAGAGAGCCGCCGACCAGAATCAGCGCGGAGAGCAGAATCTGATAAGCCTCGACGATCCACTGCGCCCCGACGATGTCTGTGCCCAGCTCACGCTGAAGCACAGGCAGGGCGACGTTGACGACGGTGCTGTCAATGAAAGTGATGCTCGACCCCATGATGGTCGCCGCCAGCACCCACGGCGCGGCCCGTCTGGAGCACGGGGCATCTGCCGACCCGGCCCGAATCACAGCCTCGTCACACGGCGCTTTAACTACCGTCGTCAATTTTAGTCTCTCTCGGCTCTCCCTGTTCCTTTCAAGTCGCCCTCACCGGCAAACCGGCAGGCTCTAATATCTGCACGTCTCCGGTGCGCTCTCCGTCCGCGTCGAAACAAGCCCACGTCGTCGCGCAACCGCAGGCGAAGACTTTACACCATTGCGGCACAGGCTACTCAGGCCGCGACCTTGACGTACTTGTCGAGTATGCGCGAGAGAGCCTCTTTGCTGCTCGCGCCGACGACGCGCTCCGACTCCTGCCCGCCCTCGAAGAAGATCAAGGTCGGGATGCCCTTGATGCCGTAGCGCTGCGGCACCGCCGCGCTCTCGTCCACGTTGAGCTTCAGGAACTTGATGCTCCCGGCGTAGCGCCCTGCCAGCTCCTCGAACGTGGGCGCGAGCATGCGGCACGGCGGGCACCACTCGGCCCAGAAGTCCACCACCACCGGCACGTTCGACTTGAGCACTTCCGGCTCGAACGTATTGTCATTCACCTCAGAAACAAACTGGCTCATCTTTCCGTCTCCTCGTCTTTAATCTCCGCGTCAAGCGCGCGCGAATTCGCGCGTTGTGCCATTATCCGCCGAAGTGCGCGAACGCGTCAGTAATTTCGATTACACACGCCCCGGCGGCTCGGATTAGCAAGAAGCCCGTCCGAGCCTTTCGTGTAGAATCACGGCGGGGCTTCCGGCACGCACGGAACGCGAGCGCCCTCTCGCGCATCTGAAAGCCTCCGGGGAAGTCTATGGCAAACACGAAAGCGAACGAACACCCCGCGCCAGACCTCTTCCACGGCCTGACTGCGGAGGAGTTGCGCGAGGTCGAGCGCGTGACTTTGACGCGCGCCTTCCGCAAGGGCGAGGTCATTTATACGCCGGGCGAGACGGGCGAGGCGCTCTTTCTCCTGCGCGAGGGCGCGGTGCAGATTTATCGCCTGTCGAGCGAAGGCCGCAAGCTCGTCATCGCGCACCTGCTCCCCTTCTCCTTCTTCGGCGAGATGAGCTGCATCGGGCAAGGCATGTACGACACCTTCGCCGAGGTGACGGAGGATTCGACCATCGTCACGATGAACTGCGCCGTCCTCAACGGCCTCTTGATACAGAGGCCGCAGATCGCCCGCCGTATCCTCGAAGCCTTCGGCAGGCGCGTCCTCGAAGCCGAGCGCCAGCTCGAAGACACCGTCTTCAAAGGCATACGCGGGCGCGTCGCCGCGCTCCTTCTGCGAGAAGCCGACGGCGACGAGGTCAGAGGGCTTTCACACCAGGACATTGCCGAACGCCTCGGCGTCTACCGCGAGACCGCCACCAACGCCCTCAACGAGCTGAAGTCTGCCTCGCTCATCCGGATCGGCAGGAGGCATATCAACATCCTCGACCGCAAACGCCTCGAACGCGTTGCCGATGAATAAACCGCACGGCGCTCCGGCACAAACGAAGGCTCGCAGCGCGTGCGCTGCGAGCCTTCATGCGAAACGCCTTGTCTGTTCTCCGGCTAGACCTGTTTGTACTCCGAGTCAACGTCTTCGTCGGAGAAGGCGACGCGGTAGTTTGAAGACTGCTTCTGCTTGGTGATGAGCAAGTCGTCTTTGGTCTTCAAGAGGTCGGCGCGCGAATAGACCGACAGCTCGAAGTTGTAGCCGTGCGTGATAGCGTCCTTCGGGCAGGCTTCGACGCAGAAGCCGCAGAAGATGCAGCGTCCGTAGTCAATGTTGTAGACCTTCGCGAAGCGCTCGTCCACGCCCGTGCGCTCTTCCGCGGGGCGCGGGTCGTCCGCCGCGACGATGTAGATGCAATCCGAAGGGCACGCCGCCGCGCACAGGTAGCAGGCGACGCACTTCTCCCGGCCCAGTTCGTCCACGTGCAGAAGATGCTGGCCGCGGAAGCGCGGCTGAAGCGTGACCGGCTCGTCCGGATACTGCACCGTCCACTTCTCACGCGGGATGTAAGAGGCGGTCGTCATCATCCCCTTGATGATGGCCCGCGTATTCTCGATGACTTCGGTGATGATTGACATATCTTTTTGATGAATGGTCAGTGGTGTTTGAGCATCGCTCAGGTCGTGCAGTAACTGCACGAGCCGGACAGAGTGCAACTGCTATTCACCATTGACCATTTACTGTTCACTAAACAAACTCAAGGCGGCTGAAGAAGTACGCCAGCTCTACGGCAGCGTTCTCCTCGGAGTCGGAGCCGTGGACGGCGTTCTCGCCGATTGAAGTCGCGAACTCTTTGCGGAGCGTCCCCGCGTCGGCTTTGGCCGGGTCGGTCGCGCCCATCAGGTCGCGCCAGGCCCTAACCGCGCCCTCCTTCTCCAAAGCCATCACGACGCACGGCGCGCTCGACATGAACGTCGTCAACTCCGGGAAGAAAGGGCGCTCGCGGTGAACGGCGTAGAAGCCCTCGGCCTCCGGCATCGTCATGTGGATGAGCTTCAAAGCACGGAGCTTGAAACCTGCATCCGTGATGCGCTGCAAGATCGCGCCCGTCTTCCCGGCGCGCACCGCGTCGGGCTTGATGATTCCGAAAGTAAGATTGCCTGTTTGCTCTGCCACGTTTAATGAATCTCTCCTGTGTCTATTATGAACGTTGCGGAGGATTGCCGTCATGTATTCCGCCCACGATGTCAATCAAAGCGTCCAAGCGCTGGTCTGTGTGCGCCTGCGCCGCCGCAAGCTCCGCCATGCGCTGGTCTGTGTGCGCTTGCGCCGCTGCCAGTTCCGCCATGCGCTCGCCGAGCGCGACAACGACGCCTTCGGTTCTGATTTGAGCGTCGGCGAGCGCGGCGATTTTGACTTCAGAGTTCGCCTGCGCCGCAGCCAACTCAGCCATCTGCGCTGCAAAGCTCGCTTGCGCCTCGGCAAATGCGTCCATCCTCTCCTCGGTATTACGCGACCATTGCAGCATCAGCCTGGCGAACTCTTTGAGGTTCGTGAGGGTCTCGTCGTCAGTCATCCAGGTTTCCTCCTCCCGTCCGGTTTCAAGCGGCGGCGCGCGAGCCGAGCGCGTCCTTCACGGCTTGGCCGATGTCGGCGGGCGAGTTGACGACGCGGATGCCTGCGGCTTCGAGCGCGGTCATCTTCTCGGCGGCGGTGCCCTTGCCTCCGGCGATGATCGCTCCGGCGTGGCCCATGCGTCGTCCGGGCGGCGCGGTCTGCCCGGCGATGAAAGCAACGATGGGCTTCGTCACGTTGTCCTTTGCAAACGCCGCGGCCTCCTCTTCGGCTGAGCCGCCGATCTCGCCGATCATGACGATGCCGTCCGTGTCGGGGTCGTCCTGAAAGAGCGCGAGCGCCTGCAAGTGCGTCGTGCCGATGATGGGGTCGCCGCCGATGCCGATGGCCGTTGACTGGCCCAGGCCGAGCGCGGTCAACTGCCCGACGGCCTCATACGTCAGCGTGCCAGAGCGCGAGACGACGCCGACGCGCCCCTCTTTGTGGATGTGGCCGGGCATGATGCCGATCTTGCACTTGCCGGGCGAGATGACGCCGGGGCAGTTCGGGCCGACGAGCCGCGTCCGGCGCGTCGAGAGATATTCCTTGACCTTCACCATGTCGAGCGCGGGGATGCCCTCCGTGATGCAGACGACGAGCGGCAGCCCGGCGTCCGCCGCCTCCATGATGGCGTCGGCGGCAAATCTGGGCGGCACGTAGATGACCGAGGCGTTCGCGCCCGCTTCACGCACGGCGTCGGCGACGGTGTTGAAGACAGGCGTGCCCTCATGCGTCGTCCCGCCCTTGCCCGGCGTCACGCCGCCGACGACGTTGGTGCCGTACTCCACCATCTGCCGCGTGTGGAACGTGCCCTCTTTGCCCGTGATGCCCTGCACCACCAGACGCGTGCTCTTATCAACCAGAACGCTCAAGGCATGTGCCTCCTCAAATAAAGGGTCGGCGGTCGGCTTCCTCGCTTGACGAGAGCCGGTTTCCGGCCTCGACCGAACTCCCGGAGAGAAGCGAGGGCTGACCGCTGATTGCTGACTGCTGTATGCCTGACTAAGTCCCGCACTATATCATAGGGCGCGCGGCGCGCTCCAATGGGCGGTAACCTTTGCTTCCACAGGCCGCCCCTTCTTGCGTATAATGCCCCCGCTCAATCAGGCGGGTCGCCGGGCGCGGCGTGGGTGCCCGTCCTTTTTCAATCTTCTTAGGCGTGAGTCTCCGCCACACGGAACTCGCCCTGCATCTTCCTTCTTCCGCCGCCCTCACTCCGAGGCAGACAAGGCTGGTTGACATGTCCGGACGAGCCAAAAAGAAAAACCGAATTTTCATCTCCTACCGACGCGAGGATAATCGCGCCATGGCCGACCATGTCTATCAAGAACTAGTCCGTCGGTTCGGCGGGGAGGCGGTCTTCAAGGACGTAGACAAGCTCCACCCCGGCCATAAGTTCAAAAGCAAGCTCGACGAGATTATCGCGGAGTGCGACATCGCGCTCGTCATCATCGGCGAAAAGTGGGCCGGGGCCGAGGACGAAGGCGGGCGGAGCCGGCTCCACGACCAGGGCGACTACGTCAGGAAGGAAGTTGAGGCGGTCTTACGACGCGACATCCCCATCATTCCGCTCGTCATCGAAGGCGCGTCTGTGCCGAAGGCGAAGAACCTGCCCGACGAGCTTCAGGAACTGGTTGAATGGCAAGCGGTGTCCATCCATTACGACCCGTACTTCCACAAGGACATGGAGTACTTGGCCGATAACCTGAAGGAATTGATCGGGAAGGAACGCGAGAACGAGAGCGGGTCTCTCCGTCGGTTATTCCAACTCTGGCCGGCAGCGTCTCGAACTAAAATAAGGGAGTCCGTTCCACCCCCGCACGAAATCGAAGAGAATAGGGAAAGGGATTGGTACAACGCATCGGGCGGAGAGAAGATGGCCGGGTCAAGGCCCGGCTGGTACGTCTATCTCTTCTCCGTCCTCGCGGGCATGCTCCTCACCTACGCCGTGTTGTTCCCCGGCTCAGTCTTTTTCGGTCTGAGCTGGGAAACCGACTGGTACGCCTCGAAGGCCCTCCCCGCCGCGCTCACTGGGTCGGGCATAGTAATAGTTCAGGGATTCCTGGGCTGGCTGTTTGGTGTTCTCTGGCCAAAGCCCGGATGGCGTTGGGGGCTGTGGCTCTCAATCGCCCCGCTGCTCATCTTTTTCCCGCAGATCGTCTCCGTGTTCCTCGACGTGCAGAGGCTCTTGCCCATCCCCCGCAGTGTGACGACCATAATGACTTTGATCCTGGCCGGCGCGCTGATCTTGATGCCCGCCGCAGCCTGCCTCGGCGCGCGGCACGGGGCGCGCCTCGCCGTGCGGCGGGCGCACGGGCAGGCGCGCGGGATGACGAGCTAACGCCGACCTCTCATCACCCACTCTAATCAAGCCCGACACGCTCGCCGTACTGCGGCACTTCGACGTGCCAGCCGAAGTGCTCGCGTATGTGCTCGGCCATCTCGCGTGCAGACTCCGGCTCGCCGTGGGTTGTGAAGGTGCGGCGCGGTGCTTGTTTCAAGGGCGCGAGCCAGCGCAGGACTTCACGCCAGTCGGCGTGCGCCGACAATCCGCCGATGCGCTCGACGTGGCAGCGGACGCGCACAGTCTCCTTCATTATCCGCACCTCGCGTTCGCCTTCGAGGACGCGTCTTCCGGTCGTGCCCGCGGCCTGATAGCCGACGAAGAGAACGGTCGCGCGCTCGTCCGGCAGGATGCGCCGCGCGTGATGCAGCACGCGCCCGCCGGTCATCATCCCCGAAGCAGAGATGATGATGCGCGTGCCCTGCTCCGAGTTGAGCTGCTTCGACTCCTCGCGCGTCGAGGCCGTGAGCATCGAGTGCGTGCGTAGCGGCTGCACGTGTCGCGCCAACAGGCTCGTATATTCCTCGTCCTGTTCGTCCTTGCTTCGTTGATAGATTTGCGTCGCGGCGGCGGCCATCGGCGAGTCAACGCGCACTGGCAGAAGGGGTATGCGCCGCTCGTCTTCAAGCTCGCGGATGTAGTAGAGAAGCTCCTGCGTGCGACCGACGGCGAAGGAAGGGATGAGCAGCGGCCCGCCGCGCTGTGCCGCCTCGTTGATGACGCGGGCGAGCGCCGTCTTCGGGTCTTCCGCCTCGTGCAAACGGTCGCCGTAGGTTGACTCAACGAGCAGGTAGTCGCAAGGCGGAGGCTCGACGGGGTCGCGTATGATCGGCTGGTCGTAGTGGCCGAGGTCGCCTGAGAAGAGCACGCGCCTGCCTTTGCCGTCCGCGCCCGCGCCGTCCAACTCCAGAAGCACGAGGCTTGAGCCAAGTATGTGACCGGCGACGCGGAAGCTCGCCTTCACACCCGCGGCGACCTCGGTCGGCTCGCCCGTGTTCGGGCAGACTTGAATCAGCTTCAAAGCGGCGCGCGCGTCGTCTTCCGTGTAGAGCGGGAGCGCGGGCCGGTGTCGCGTGAGGTTGTGGCGGTTGCGATAGTCCGCCTCCTCCTCTTGCAGCCGCGCCGAATCCGGCAACAGAAGCTTCAAAAGGTCAGCCGTTCCCCTTGAGCAATACACCGGCCCATCGAAGCCGAGCGCGACCACGCGCGGCAGATACCCCGTGTGGTCAACGTGCGCGTGCGTGATGACGACCGCATCGAGGCTCTTCGCGTCGAACGGCGGCTCATCCCAGTTGCGCTCACGCAACTCCCTCAAGCCCTGAAACAGCCCGCAGTCAACCAGCACCCGGCTGCGCCCGCTCTCAACAAGGTACTTCGACCCCGTGACCGTCCCCACCCCGCCCCAGAAACTCAACGTCGCCATCGGGACTCCTGAACTGCCAGTGAATTTTAAGAGCGAGAGGATTCTACACGCCCATGCCGGGGCGCGCGAGCAGTCTGATTGTCGCGGGTCAGGCGCGGCAGGCCGAAGAGGACGAGGGCGGCGGGGACGAGGAAGGCGAGGTTGCGAAGCGCCGTCGCCACTCCGAGTTGGCTGGCGATGAGGCGACCGAAGCAGCCGCATTCGAGCGGCTCGCCGTGCAGGACGTAGACGTAGTAGAGGGCGTAGGCGGCGAAGGTGACGAGCAGCGCCGACGCGAACAGTGCGCCGAGCCTCGCCGTGCGCGGCCAGAGGAGCAGCGCGGCGGCGGTAAGCTCCGAGGTGATGACGGCGACGGCGACGGGCCAGACCCAGCGGCCTTCGACGAGGTTCGAGAGATTTGCGGCGAAGTCTCGGACGGTGAAAAGCTTCGCGCCCGCCGCGAAGAGGAAGAGCGCCGCGAGTCCGAAGCGGCTGACGTGGACGAGCAGCCTGAGAAGTGTGCGGCCTCTCATCGCGGTCTGATTCGTGTAGGACACCTCGGCGCGGAACAGAACCGCGGGCGGCAGCGGGCCGTTTGAGACTGGCGAGTGCAAACCTGCTCGCCGTCGCTCGCGGCTCTGTCCTCCGATTCTAAGCCGCGGCCTTCTGCCCGGCGAGCGAGACGACCTTCTCGGCGGCGTCCTTCATGCCGTCGGCAACGGTGAAGTTCAGACCCGACTCTCGCAGCACGCGCTGGCCCTCCTCGACGTTCGTGCCTTCGAGGCGGACGACGACCGGAACCTGTATGCCGATATTCTTCGCCGCCTCGACGACGCCGCGCGCGACCATATCGCAGCGGACGATGCCGCCGAAGATGTTGATGAGCACGGCGCGGACGTGCTCGTCGGCGAGGAGGATGCGGAAGGCGGCCTCGACGCGCTCCTGCGACGCGCCGCCGCCCACGTCGAGGAAGTTCGCGGGTTCGCCGCCCGCGAGCTTGATGATGTCCATCGTCGCCATCGCCAGCCCAGCGCCGTTGACCATGCAGGCGATGTTGCCGTCGAGCTTGATGTAGTTTAAATCAAACTTCGAGGCTTCGATTTCGAGCGGCTCCTCTTCATTGAGATCGCGCAGGGGCTGGAAGTCCGGGTGTCGGAACAAGGCGTTGTCGTCGAAGTTGATCTTCGCGTCGAGCGCAAACAGCCGCCCGTCCTTCGTCAGGAGGAACGGGTTGATCTCCATGAGCGAGGCGTCCATCTGCTCGTTGGCCGTGTAGAGCGCCTGCATGAACTGCGCCGCCTGATTCACCAACTGCGCGGGCAGACCGAGGCCGAAGGCGAGCTTGCGTGCCTGAAACGGGCGGAAGCCGACCGCCGGGTCAATCGTCTCTTTGAGGATCAATTCGGGAGTGTTGGCGGCGACCTCCTCGATGTCCATGCCGCCCGCGGAAGAGGCCATGAAGACGGAGCGGCCCGAAGCGCGGTCGAGCACGATGCCGAGGTAGAACTCCTTCTCAATCGGCAGACCCTCTTCGACGAGGAGCACGCGTACCTCGCGACCTTCCGGCCCGGTCTGATGCGTGACGAGCTTCATGCCGAGCATCCGGCGCGCGATCTCCTGCGCCTCTTCGGCGGAGCGCGCGAGTTTGACGCCGCCGCCCTTGCCGCGCCCGCCCGCATGTATCTGCGCCTTGACGACGACCACGTCCGTGCCGAGTTCTTTCGCCGCGTGATAAGCCTCCTCCGGCGAGCGCGCGACCAGTCCGCGCGGCACGGCGACCCCGTACTTCCTCAACAACTCCTTCGCCTGATACTCGTGAATCTTCATCCTCGAACCTCGGAGGCGGCCAGACCTTCCCAGCCCGCCCGGAATTTGATTTGACTGTGCTGGAACGCCGACGAGTGTAGCCGCACGCGCCGCGATGCTGCAAGTGAAGCTGTCAGCAATCAGTAGTCAGATTTCTGGAACTCGCCTTCGATTCGTCGTGTGTTTGCGGCATCAAGACAGGCGAGGTGAAGCGATGACTTTGGCGTTGACGCTGCTCTTTGCGTTCAACCTCTACGCGAGAGCCGGCAGGTCGAGATAGAGAGTTCGGATTTTCGGTTGCATCCTTCGAGTGAAGGCGTGCGGGTCGCAAGGCGCTTGCGACCCGCACGCTTTTTTTATCGCGCCTCAAAGCATTTGTCCCGCCCGCCTCGACCGTTGCCTCTCACGCTTGCGTTTGCCGCGCAGCAGCAACCGCGCTAACCTTCCTGCCGCGTGCGCTCGACCCCATTCCGCACGGCCACAAAAGAGGAGGACGCCATGAGCGAAGTTGTCGTGACTTCACTTTCAAACCTTCGCAACGAAGTCAGCTACGGCGAGGGGCGCACGTTCATCACGGACGAACCGGCGGAGGTTGGCGGCGAGGGCGCGGGGCCAGACCCTTATGCGCTCCTGCTGGCGGCGCTCGGCAGTTGCGTCTCGATGACCGTGACGCTGTACGCGCGGCGCAAGGGCTGGCCTTTGGAGCGCGTCACCGTTCGCCTGCGTCAGCGGCGCGTCCACGCGAAGGACTGCGCCGTCTGCCAGAGCACGACCGACGGCTACATACATCACATCGAGCGCACAGTCCGCCTCGAAGGCGCGCTCGACGAAGAGCAGCACGCGCGCCTGCAAGAGGTCGCGCACAAGTGCCCCGTCCATCGAACGCTGACCGGCGAGGTCGTCATCACGGAGTTGGCGGACGAGCCGCGCTGACTTCTCGCGGCAAACGTGGCCTGCCTTGCCTGCGGCCCTGCCTTGCCCGCGGCCTTTCCTTGCCCGGCGTGCCGCGCGGCTGCTTAAATGGCGGGCGTCGGGATTTTCGAGCTTCGCCGCCTTCGCAAATGAAACTGATGAAACGTCTGCTTCTTTCCCTCGCCGTCTTCGCCCTTCTCTCCTTCGCCTCGTGCAAGTCCGAAAGCAAGAGCGAGACGGCCAACCCGACGCAGCCCGCCGCGACGCTTGGCACAGAGGCCACGCCGCCGCCCGGCTCCGTGGAAATCTCCGAGGCGACGTTACAGAAGGACGCGCAGCAGAACCCCGACGACCCGACGGCGCACTTCAACCTCGGCGGCATGTACCTCGCCGAAGGCAAGTACGCGGAGGCCGCCGAAGAGTTCAAGTTCGTCACGGCGAAGAACCCGAAGGACGTTGATGCGTTGGCGCGCCTCGGCATCGCCGACGCAGCCCTGAACAAGTTCGACGAGGCGATTGACGCCTTCAAGCGCGCCGCCGTTCTCTCGCCCCAAAATGCCGACCTGCACAAGGCGCTCGCCGACGCATACGAGAAGGCGGGCAGGCAGACGGAGGCCGCGCGGGAGCGGGCCGAGTTCGAGCGGCTTCAGCCCAACGAGCACGCGAAGGAACTTTACAAGCAGGGGAAGTACGAGGAGACGGTCGTCGAGCTTCAAAAGCTCTCGAACAAGAACGCGGAGACCTACCTCGTCCAGGGCAACGCCCTCCTCAAGCTGAACCAGCCCAAAGAGGCCGCCGACGCCTTCCGCCAGGCCGTCCGCATGAACCCGCAGTACGCCGACGCCTACTTTCAACTCGGCAACGCCTGCGACCGCCTGAACCAGCAGGAGGACGCGGCCAAAGCTTTTCAGGAGGCCGTGCGCCTGAACCCGCAGGATGCCGATGCCTTCTTCAACCTCGGCAACACCTACGGCAAGCTGGGCCGCGACAGCGAGGCCGCCGACGCTTACGCGCAGGCCGTCAGACTCAACCCGCAGGACGCCGATGCACGCTTCCGCCTCGCTCTTCTGCGACTGAAGGGCGGCGATGTGCGCGCGGCCAGCGAGCAGTACGAAGCATTGAAAGGCATCAACCCGCAGACCGCCGAGAAGCTCCGGCAGATCATCGGCCAGAGCGCCCCGTCGAAATAGCGACGCCGCCGCGTGAAGTCTCTTGACTTGCTAAAAGGTTTCGGTTAAAAGTTCGCTGTCGCTTTCGGTCTTTTTGTCAATTGCGGGAGCGGTTCCCTCTTCCGCGCGTTCAAACTACAAGGAGTTCCCCCTTGAGACGCACCGCCTTCGCAGTCTCTCTGCTCGCCTGTGCATCCTTCGCTCTCTGCTTCTCGTTCCTGCCTGTGTCGCGCGCGCAGAAGCTCTCGACGACGAAGGCATCAACGAAAACGGACGCCTTCGTGCCGCTCGAACAGGATTTAATCAGCGAGATCAACCTCGCGCGGACGCGGCCCGCCGAGTACGCCTCCTATCTTGAGCAACTGCGACCCAACTTCGCCGGCAAGGAGTACCGACGCCCCGGCAAGCTCGCACTCATGACCGAGGAGGGCGCGAGCGCGCTCGAAGAGGCCATCAAGTTCCTGCGCGCAGCGCGGCCCGTGCCGCCGCTCAGTCCCTCGTCGGGGCTGTGCCTGGGCGCGCACGAGCTTGTCAAAGACCAGAGCGCGACGGGCGCGACCGGGCACAGAGGCTCGGACGGAAGCTTCTGCGAGCAGCGCACGCAACGCTTCGGGACTTGGGCGGGCAACATCGGCGAAGACCTCAACTACAGCGACGACTCGGCGCGCGAGCGCGTCATCACGCTCCTCATAGACGACGGCATCGCCGACCGCGGCCATCGCCTGCGCCTGTTCGACCCGACCTACAAGGTCGTCGGCGTCGCCTGCGGCGACCACAAGCTCGGCGGCATGTGCGTCATCAACTTCGCCGGAGGCTTCAACGAAAAGAACGGCTCGGCGCAATCTCAAACTGATAAGAAAAACGGCGACAACCAGAGCACCCGCGCGGTGAAGCGCTTTTAGTTTGACCGCACAGCCTGGAATGGGAAAAGCCTTCCACCCGCGGGTGGAAGGCTTTGTTGTATCGGGATGGGCAGATTCGAACTGCCGGCCTCTCGCACCCCAATCAACCGACCCATGAAAAACCCAAGTTTTTGATTTCAGGCGAGTTGGCAGCCGCGCGCAAAAATCAGGCGATTCCTATTTATTCTTCTTGAGTCATAAATACGTGCCCCATTTTCTCGGCACTCCTGCCCCAAATATGCCCCGTGGCTGTACCGCAAGTCCCTACCGTATCAAGGTGGGCGGAAGTACTCCCTACGCCCTCCGCCATCACAAATCAGCCTAAGCCAAGCCGCGTGGCCGCCGGAAGTCCAAGGTAGAGGCTGTGAGGAATATCGGAAGTCGGGAATGATTATTTCTGCGACGCACTGCCGTGCTGGTACTGCTTGCGCTGTATTCGCGAGTAGCGTATCACCGCAATTTGACGAGGCTGGCAAATATGCCTAAAATGTATAGCAGATTTGCCTGTCAAGTAGGAGGTGGCATTATGGAGTGGCAGGAGACAATCAACGCGCTAGGCGGGCGTAGCGTCTTGGGCAAGGACATCGTCTCGGGTGCCGCCTTCGTCGAGAGCGTCGAGCGCGGACTGCCGCGTAGCGCCATCACCGAGCTGAAGCGCTTCGGCCACTTGTCCGACTCCGACCTAGCGGTGGTCATCCCGCGCCGCACGCTGACGAGCATGAGGCGCTCCCGCAAGCTCACGACCGATCAGAGTGACCGCATCGCGCGCACCGCCGGCATCGTCGCGCTCGCGCAGCGCGTCTTCGGCGACGCCGACGCCGCGCGCGAGTGGCTGCTCGCGCCGAATCCCGCCCTCGAGGGCCAAGTCCCGCTCCGGCTGCTGCGCACGGGGAGCGGCGCTCACTTGGTCGAGGCAGTACTCCTGCGCATCGAGTACGGAGTCTATGAGTAATGTTCGCGTGGCGTCTGGCGAGCAGTCGTTACCCGCCGCTAACAGGTGAAGGGGCGCGACTCGTCGGCGGGAGGTGGAACTCGCCGGGCCGCCCTCTCGTCTATGCGTCCGAATCACTGGCCCTCTGCCTGGCCGAATGTCTTGTGCACGTGACAGGTGTTCTTCCGAAAGGCTACACCAGCTTTAAGATTTCCGCTCCCGATGACGCCGTCGAAGAGCTAAGCTTGGACGGGCTCAAAACCGGATGGGAGCGCGACCCCGCGCAGACGCGCGCCATAGGGGACGAATGGCTGGAGGCGCAGCGCAGTTTAGCCCTGATTGTGCCGAGCGCCGTGTTGCCCGACAGTAAAAACATACTCCTCAACCCACAGCACCCAAGCGCGGCTCGCCTGCGCGTCGTCTCACAGCAGCCTTTCACGTTTGACCCGCGCCTGCGTCCTGCACGCTGAAAAGTGGTGCATGTTCTAAGCACACGTAAAGGTATCGGGTCTTAACTCAGCTCTTGTAGCACGTCCGTTACGCCCGCGTCCGCGCTCTCAAGTAGCTTGCATGCGGTGTCCAAGTCGAGTGGGTGGGAGAAGAGAAAGCCTTGGCCGTACTCGCATTTTAGTTCTTTAAGGTAGGCGAGCTGTTCCCGCGTCTCGACGCCTTCGGCGACGATGTCCATGCCCATGTTGCGCGCGAGCATGATGATTGTCCTGACTATCTCGTTCTCGCCGTCGCCGCCGCTGACGAAGGAGCGGTCGATCTTCAGGGTGTGGATTGGGAAGCGGTGCAGGTAGGAGAGTGAAGAATAGCCCGTGCCGAAGTCGTCCATGCTCAGGCGTATGCCGAGCGCGCGCAGTTGCAGAAGCATCTGCGTCACCGTCTCCGTGTTCTCGATGACCGAACTCTCCGTAATCTCCAACTGAAGGCGGCGCGGGTCGAAGCCGGTCTCAAGCAGGATTTGCGTCACCTGGCCGACGAGGTCAGGCTGCATGAACTGCTTCCCCGAGAGGTTGACGCTCAGTGAGAGGGGTCGCCGCGCGGTGTAGGCCGCTTGGAGTTGGTGCATCTGGCGACAGGACTCGCGCAGCACCCAGCGCCCGAGGGGGATGATGAGTCCAGTCTCTTCGGCCACGGGGATGAACTCGGAAGGGGTGACCAGACCGCGCTCGGGGTGTCGCCAGCGCACCAGCGCCTCGAAGCCCTGAATCGAGTCGTCGAAGAGCGAGACGATGGGCTGGTAGTGGACGACGAACTCCTCACGCTCGACCGCGCGCCTCAAATCATTCTCAAGCCTCAGGAGTGCGAGGGCGCGCGAGTGCATGCCCGTGTCGAAAATCTCGTAGCGCGACTTGCCCGCGGCCTTCGCGCGGTACATCGCCGTGTCTGCGTCGCGCAGAACTTCCTCGGGCTGCTCGTAGCCGGTGTTCGAGAGCGCGATGCCGATGCTCACGGAGGTGAAGATCTCGTGGCCGCCGACGTTGATCGGCGTGGTTATCTCCCGCTGTAGCCGCTGCGCCACGCGGATGGTGTCGTTCACGTCCTCGACCCCGTCGAGGAGGACTGCGAACTCGTCGCCACCGAAGCGCGCGACCGTGTCGAGGTGGCGCAGGCACGTTTGTATGCGGCCCGCCGTGGCAATCAGCACTTGGTCGCCCATCGTGTGCCCGAGGCTGTCGTTGATGACCTTGAAGCGGTCGAGGTCGAGGAAGAGGACGGCGAAGAGGTATTTCTTCCTGGGCCTTTTGGCGCGCTCGACGGCGAGTTTGAGGTGATCCATGAAGAGGGCGCGGTTCGGCAGGCCCGTCAGCGCGTCGTGGAAGGCGTCGTGCAGCAGACGCTCCTCCATCTGCTTGCGGCGGCTGATGTCGCGCGCGACGACCTGCACCGCCGGCCTGTCCCTATAGACGAAGGGGACGGCAGCCGCCTCGACGCAGACCTCTGTCCCGTCCGCACGCACCAACTTCTCTTCCTGGAAGGCGGCGTCACCGACCTCACCCGTAGCCCCGTAAATCCTCCTCCCGACGCCGTCCTGACGGTTGTGGCATACGAACTCTTTGATGGGCTTGCCGACGATCTGCTCGCCCGTCTCGGCCCCGAGGAGTTTCACGCCCGCGCCGTTGACGAAGACGACCTCGCCGTCGGCGTGAACGAGAATCGCGTCCGGCGAGAGTTCAACCAGACGTTGGTATCGCTCCTCGCTCTCGCGCAGGGCGCGCGACGCACGCGCTCGCTCGACGGCGTAACGAATCGAACGCCCGAGCAGCGGCGCGTCGAGCCTTCCCTTGACGAGATAATCGGCTGCGCCCGCACGCATCGCCTCGGCGTCAACCTCGTCGCCCCCCTGCCCCGTGAGCAGGATCATCGGCGCGCCGCGGCCTTCGCCGCCCGCCTCGCGCAGCAGGTCAAGCCCACTCCTCTCGCCGAGGCGGTAGTCCAGCAGATAAACGTCGTGCTCGCCGCGTCCGACCGCCGCGTGAGCCTCCTCGTAGGATGAAACCCAGTCGAGGAGAAACGCGCCGCGGCCAAGTTCGGCCAACATGTCGCGCGTCATCACGTAGTCGTCCTCGTCGTCGTCTACGAGCAGGACTCTGATAGGTAGCGTGTCCATCTCAGGAGGCGTTGCCCGCGTCGGGCAGTTCCACGATCTCGAACCAGTACTTACCCAGGGTCTTCATGACCTCGACTAACGACTCGAACTGGACGGGCTTGGTGATGAACGAGTTCACGCCGAGGTCGTATGTGCGGTAGATGTCCTCTTCCGCCTTGGAGGTCGTAAGGACGACGACGGGTATGGAGCGCAAGCCGGGGTCGCTTTTAATCTCGCGCAGCGCCTCGCGCCCATCTTTGCGCGGCATGTTCAGGTCAAGCAGGATGAGGCCGGGCCGCGGCGACTCTCCCTCGCCCGCGAACCTGCCGCGGTGGTAGAGGTAGTCGAGCAACTCTTCGCCGTCCTCTACGAAGCGCAGGTCGTTGGCGAGGCGGCTCTCCTCAAGGGCCTCGCTCGCCATCATGCGGTCGTCCGCGTCGTCGTCGGCAATTAGTATCGTGATCGGTCTAGCGCCGGCGCTCATCAGTTGGTCTCCCCTGTGTGCTGCCTCAAGGGCAACGCGACTATGAAGGTGGAGCCGCGACCTGGCTCGCTCGCGGCGGTGATGCTCCCGCCGTGTCGCTCCGCGATGCGGCGGACGACGGCGAGACCCACGCCCGTCCCCTCGTATTGGTGACGGCCGTGGAGTCTTTGGAAGACGGTGAAGATGCGGTCGAGGTACTTTTCGTCGAAGCCGATGCCGTTGTCTGCGACGTGGATGCGGCAGAGGTCGCCCCCCGCGGGTTCCTCATTGACGCCGCCCGCCGCCGCGCGCTCACACCACACCTTGACCAGCGGCGGCTCATCCGGCTTGTGGAACTTCAAGGCGTTACCGATTAAGTTCTGAAGTAACTGCCGCATCTGTAGGGGGTCGGCGTCGAGCGTCAACATCTCGCCCATCTCGACGCGCCCGCCCGAGCGCTCGACGCGGGCCTCAAGGTCGGACACGACGCCCGCCGCCACTTCCGCCAAGTCTACCTTGACGAACGGCTGCGCCTTCGTCGTGACGCGCGAGAACGTGAGCAGGTCGTTGATGAGCGTCTGCATGCGGCCTGCCGCGTTCTGCATCCGCTCAAGGTAGTCGCGCCCGCCTTCGCCGAGCGCCTCGCCATGCTTCGTCTTGAGGCGGTCGCCGAACGCCTGAATCTTCCTGAGCGGCTCCTGCAAGTCGTGTGAGGCTACCGAGGCGAAGTCCTGCAACTCGCGGTTGCTGGCCTCAAGCTTCGCCGCGAACTTCTTCAACTCCGCCTCGCTCCGGCGCAAAGCCACCTCTGCGCGCCTGCGCTCGATGGCGACTGCCACCTGCCCCCCGACCGACGTGAGGAATTCGACATCTCCCTCCGCGTAGGCATTCTCCTCCTCGTAGTGCTGAACGACCAGCACGCCGATTGCGCCCGATGGCGTCCTCAAAGGCACCCCGAGCCAGGAGGCAGAGAAGGTGCCGACCACTCCTTCGACCATCCCCTTTTCGACCATTTGCCGCTGCTCCTCGCGAGAAAGAAGCAGCGGGAGGTCGTTGTTTAGCACGTACCCGCTCAGCCCTTTGCCGAGAGGCCGGGGCGGCGGCGTGGGGTCGTGTTTGTCAACGAAAAATTCGAAGTGCAGGAACCCTGTCTCCGGGTTGTAGAGGGCGATCAAAAAGTTCTCGGCGTAGAGCACCCTCCCGACGGCGCGGTGAATCAGGGAGAAGAGTTCGTCCAGGTCGTAAGTGGCGTTAAGCCCCTGGACGATTTCCAACAGGGCTTGGCATTCCTCTTCAACCCGCCTCCGGCTGGTGACATCCTCGACCGTCCCCTCGAAATAGAGGACAGAGCCGCTCTCGTCCCTGACCGCCCTGGCGTTCTCCCGCGCGTAAAAGCTCGACCCGTCTTTGCGCCTCCACACTGACTCTAAGCCTATCACCTCGCCGTCCCGCTCAAGCATTTGCCTGAACTCGGAACGCCGATACTCGGGCTCGAACTCCTGATTGAGGTCGCGCGACGACAGCTCCGCCAGTGAGGCATAACCTAGCATCCTTAACAGCGACGGGTTAGCCGTCAGCACGCGCCCGTCGGGTGACGTGCGGTAGACGCCGATGGGGAGACCTTCGAGAAGCGTTGTTACCATCTCCGCCCCTTGCGTATGAGGCAGGCGTGTTACTACCTCACCAGTCGTCATCATGCTCATAAATAAATATGGGTCTTCGGAGCAGGGCTCCTTTGGGTCGATGGGAAATCGTGAGGGTAGTCAGAAAGGCGAACTCTCTGGCTCCCTACCGCGTGGAGAGCCGGGAAACAGGCTCCACTGTGAGACGAGGTGGAAGCGCGCAGAAAATACGGAGGAAATCGTGGTTTCCTCCGCTCTGAAAAAATATTAGCAGAGCAGGTCTAATTTCTTCAACAACTTTTATCAAATGCGCCTGGCCGAACGCCGAGGGAGAGCGTAGTTGAAGGATATTCCGACGAAAGCGAGCGCCGCTACCCCTACAGGCCCGGCGCGCCCGTCATCACTATTCCGGCTTTGCCCGCCACATTACCCTCTTTATTACCTCTTTTTAAGGGTGCTACCTCTTTCTGAGACGAAACCCGACCGGATCCGCTGGAGAGTCCTGGAACGCTTACCGAAGGGAGAGAGAATAGCGTCAAGGGGATTGCGCTGAGTATGATGCCCTGAAGGTTGCCGGGAATCGCACGTGAGCGGAGGGCGCTATGGCATCTATAAAACTATCTGAAGCAACCATCCGCGCGGGAGCGACCGAGAAGAGCTTCGCGCGCGGCCAGGAACTCTTCCGCCGCGGCGCGGTCTCGCAGACAACTATCCGCGGCAACACACTGAGCGGCGAATGCGAAGGCAACGAGTCTCCTTTCTACATGGCGCGCGTCGAACTGGACGAGGGCGGCGTCCGCTCCGCCTCCTGCACCTGCCCTTACGACTTCGGCGGCTACTGCAAACACCTCGTCGCCCTGCTGCTCGCCTACGCGCGTGAGCCAGAGCGGTTCGCCGTCCGCCAAGACCCTGCGGAACTGCTCTCCGGCCTCAGCCGCGAGCAACTGCTCGCCCTGCTGACGAGGCTGCTGCGCGAGTTGCCTGACCTGAGCGACCGAGTCGAGGCGACGCTCGCCGCGCCGTCAGTCGCCGGTCGGCGTCAAGCCTCCGCAGCCGAACGCAAGAAGGAAGTGGACGCGGAAGTCTACCGGCACCGCGTGCGCTCCGTCATGCACGGCCTCGACCACATGCGTGCCTCCGAGGCGTACTGGCACGTCGGCGGCCTGGTCGAGGGCTTGGGCGACGTGGAACGAAGCGCGCGGGAGTTCCTCGACGCGGGCGACGCGGAATCGGCGCTGCGGATTCTCCTCACGCTTCTGGAAGAGAGCGGCGACGGCTTCGACTAC
>DATARW010000046.1:0-75439 GCA_036263975.1 Pyrinomonadaceae bacterium | reverse complement strand
AAATACGAGCCTGCGAAAGACAGAGCGGAATTTTTGAAAAACGGCTTAACGATTGGGAAAGATATGCTTGGCTTGTAAGTATCGCGGATACACAAGCGGAAAACATAGAGGAATACGTTAAGACTTCTCAAATCACGTTTGGCGACACCATGCTTGACGAAGGTGTGCCGTACATTAAATTCGTCATCTATGTCACCAATAGTTCTATTTTAGATGTCATCCTCGAAATTGACGCGAGGGCTAGTTACATCACTTTCAAAGATACGAAATTGGCTTATCCGCTAATCTTACTTGGCGACGAGAGGATAAGTATCAGATACCAGACGCGCGGCTGTATTTCCCTAGAGCAGCGTTTGAGCAGAGAGGAAGCCGCCTACATCGCATTACACAAGGACAATGAGAATTCAACCTTTTACTTAGATAAGATAATGGTGACGATCAAAGGCGGCAGTCGTCACCCGCCGGTCAAGACGAAACGCTTGTACATTGACAAGGGCATCACCCTTCAGAATAAAGAGCTAACTTTTTAAGCCGTTTTAGTCGTCAGTTCCTTGTATTCAAGGTTCTCGGAATTGACGAGCCGGAGCAGCGTATCACGGAACAGGTAAGGGTTATTCCGGTTGTCGAAGCGGAACGAAAACTCGTCAAGGTAGCGGTCAAGGTGCTTCACGGAGACTTGATGAAACGCGCCCACTATCGAACGCTTGAAGAGGGAGAACACGCCTTCGGCTGTGTTCGTGTGAACGTCGCCGCGCACGTACTCATCCTTGCCGTGATTGACCGTCTCATGCTTCGTGTTCTCGTCTTCAATCCCCTTATAGGCTTCAAATTCATCTGTCATAATCCGCTCCGCATCGGGGCTGATTTCGCCTTTGATGAAGGCGTGCAGAGTTTCGCGGTCGCGCCTGTCTTCGAGTCTCAACCGGACGCCGCCACCGCGCTGAATCGCCGCCAGCACCATCGCCTTGCCGGAAGGCCCGCGCCCCTGAATCCGGCGCGCGCGGTCTGCCTTGTGCATGTTCTTGGCCTTGCCGCCGATGAATGTTTCATCCACTTCAACCGTTCCGGAAAGCTGCGAAGTGTCGGCGTCCGCGACGGCCTTGCGTATGCGGTGGCAAAGATGCCACGCGGTTTGATAGGCGACTCCGAGCGTCCGCTTTAGTTGATTAGCTGATATGCCTTTGCGGGATTCGCACATCAAATAGACGGCGGCAAACCACTTCGGCAAGGGCAAGTGTGAATCGTGAAAGATAGTTCCGGCAGTAACAGAGAAATGATAATCGCACGCATCGCACGCGAATTGATTGCGCTTGTAGATGTGCGAGATTTTATCCGAGCCGCAGCGGACGCAACGGATGCCGTCGGGCCAGCGGAGTTTTTCGAGCAGGATGCGGCACTTTTCATCCGTGCCGAATTGCTCCATCAACTTCATTAGGTTCATTTCGCCTTTGGGCTGTGCTTTCTGTTTACGCTTAGCCATGATGGGAGTTACCTATGCCTGAGAAGAAAGAGAAGAAAGAACCGCTAGACATGACAACGGAAGAGATGGCGGAATATCTCTTTCCGAAAAAGGTTCATAACCATTTAAAGGAAGTAGCGCGCGGGAAGGATGAGCCGCCGTTAAGCGATGGGAACGGCCAAAACTCGGAAAGTACGCCAGCACAGGAAGAATAGTAACATACTGGCTTACCTTGCGTCAACTAGATAATCACCATTATTAACTCCGCAAGCTTCAGATCATCGGACCTGATGACGCAAGATGAGGTAAAGCCGCGAAGGTTATTTCAAGGAAGCAAGGAACTGCTGGAAAACGGCAGCTTATTATAACAACTGAGTATGAATGTCAATGTTTTGGGATACTGACGGCTAATCACATTTGCGGAGCGATCAGCCACTTTGTGTAGGAAGCGGTAAAGGCGGATGAGAGCAGAGTTGCACTTCTGTCAGACAGGAGAGATGCCCAGCCTCTAGCGAAGCTAGAGGCTGGGGCGGCCTGGCACAAGACTTTCACCAAAGCGGCGAAGATTTTCTGCTGCGAGCGCCGGAAGCTTCCGGGTATACTTACCCGTGAACGAGGCATGAAGGAGGCCGTGACGTAGCAAAATGACTTGACGGCTTTTTGACGGGTTTAGGGGGAAATGGGGGATTCTGGGGAACAGGGGGAACGCACTCCGCCGCCCCTCCCGAAGGAGAGAAACGACCCTTAGTAAGGTCAGAAAACACAGGCACTGAGGTCAATTATGGCGGCAGAGTACCGACCGAATTACTTAACTTTATACGAATCGGGGGAGCTTGAGGAGAGGGTGCAAGCCCTTGAAAAGATGCTACTTAGCTGTAACATCTGCCCTCTCGATTGCGGCAATAACAGGATGGAGAACCAGATCGCCAGATGCTTCTCGGGAAGGCTGCCGATAGTCAGTTCTTACACTAAACACTTCGGTGAAGAGCCGGCGATAGTCGGGACGAGGGGAGCGGGACTAATTTTCTTCGGCAACTGCAACCTGCGCTGCGTCTACTGCCAGAACTACCAGATTTCACAGGCGCACAAAGTGCAGATCAAAAACGAAGTCACGCACGAGCGCCTGGCCGACATGATGCTTGAGCTTCAGGCGCGCGGCTGTCACAACATCAACTTCGTAAGCCCCACGCACTTCGCGCCGCAACTCGCGCGCGCCGTCCTCGACGCCGCCGGGCGCGGCTTGAATTTGCCAATCGTCTATAACACGAACGCCTACGACTCCACGGAAGTCCTGCGGCTGCTTGACCGTGTGGTTGACATCTACCTGCCCGATTTGAAATACGCCGACTCAGCGGAAGGCTACGCCTACTCGAAAGTCCCGAACTACACGGAGCACGCGCGCGCCGCCTTGAAGGAGATGTACCGGCAGACGGGCGACGAGCTGATCTACGGCGACGACGGAACTTTGCGCCGCGGCCTCGTCGTCCGCCTGCTCGTGCTCCCGAACGACCTCGCGGGGATTCGTGAATCGCTCGAATGGATACGCGACTGCTTGAGTCCGCGCGTCGCCGTCTCGCTCATGGCGCAATACTACCCGACGAACAAGGCCGCCAGCGACGAACGCTACACGCTGCTTTCGCGCCGCGCCTCGGAGTCCGAGTGGCTGCGCGCAGTCTCTCTGCTCGACGAACTTGGGCTTGAGGAGGGCTGGATGCAGGAGTACGACGGAGCCTCGCATTACTACCGTCCCGACTTCAACGACCGCGAGACGCCGTTCAAAGACATCCGCGACTTTCAATAAAGGAGAGCGGCAAAGATGAGCGCAACCGTCGGCGCGAACGCGCCCGACTTCACTCTGAAAGACGGCGACGGCGACGACTGGCGCTTGTCGGATCATCGCGGCAAGACCGTCGTGCTGCTGTTCTACCCCGGCGACGAGACGCCCGTGTGCACGCGGCAGATGTGCTCGGTGCGCGACCGCTGGGAGGACTATCAGGCTTCGGGCGCGGAGGTGGTCGGCGTCTCGAAGGATTCGCCGGAGTCGCACCGCGCCTTTGCCGAGCACCACTCGCTGCCTTTGCGCCTGCTCTCCGACGCCGACGGCCACGTTGCGGCCTTGTACGGCGCGAAATCGTGGCTGCCCGGTCGCACGGCGCGCGCCGTCGTCGTCGTTGACGCGGCGGGCCGCGTCCGCCACAACAAGGCGCAGCCCCTCTCGCTCTTCCGACCGAAGGACGACGAAGTGCTCGCCGCCATCCGCGCCGCGCAAGGAGCGGACGGCGCGAGCGCGTGAGCCGGTTGGCGCGCTCGCGTGGGCGGCAGGACTTCGCGCCGCCGGGTCATGTCGGCGCGGGCGCGTGGAAGCCACGTTTGTGCTATCCTTCGTCCACAGTCAAAAATCAACCGACCCGGTTTCGTTAAGGAGAACTGTTCATGTCTGAAGAGATCAAGTGCGCGCGTTGCGGGCAGAAGCGCGCCGCGCTCGGCTACGCGCCCTTCCCGAACGAGTTGGGCCGCCGCGTCGGCTCGGAAGTCTGCCAACAGTGCTGGGGCGAGTGGCTGCAACACCAGAAGATGATTATCAACCACTACGGCCTCGACCTGACGAACGAGGACGCGCAAGGCTTCCTCTTCGACAACATGAAAGCCTTCTTCTTCGACAGCACCCCGCCCACGGCCCGGATAGACACGTCGAAGGAAGGCACGGTCAAGTGGTAGGGTTCCGGGTGTTGGGTCTTGGGTGTTAGGTTCTGGCTATTTTAGAGTGAGCAGCGGCCTTTCCCGTGCTCCCATCAGGCCAGCCCCGGAACCCAACACCCCACGGCCTCTTCGTTCTCGGCTGTCAGTGGAAAAGCATTTAACCACCGAGACACAAGAGGACACGGAGTCAGGAACACATGAGCTTTCTGACGATCACACCCGCCGAGTTCGCCGAGCGCCGCAGAAGCGGCGAGGAGATGCTTCTGGTTGACGTGCGCGAGCCGGAGGAGTACGAGCTGGCGCGCGTCGAGGGCGCACGCCTCCTGCCGCTCAGCCTCTTCAACGAGTGGGCCACCTCGCTCGACCGCGAGCAGAAGACGGTCTTCATCTGCCACCACGGTATCCGCAGCGCACAGGTCTGCGCCTTCCTCGCGCGCCAGGGCTTCACGAAAATTTACAACCTCGCGGGCGGCATTGACCGCTGGTCGAACGAGATTGACCCGTCCGTCCCGCGCTACTGAAACCGGAACGCCGCAGGAGGCACGAAAGGGATCGCCGCAAGCCCACAACGCTTGTAGCGTTGAGCTGAAGACGAACCTGTTCCGGCTCGCCGTTGGGCGCTGCTTCCGGCTTGCCGTTGGGCGCTGCGGACTTCAACGTTTATGAATGCGTACACAGAGGCGCACGCCGCCGCGTACCCGCCCGAATATCTGGCGGGCATAGACCTCTACAACGCGGGCGAGTTCCACGCGGCGCACGACGCCTGGGAGGAGCGCTGGCGCGACGACTGCGGGGCGCGCGAGAAGCTTTTCTTGCAGGCCATGATCCAGTCGGCGGTCGTCTTCCACCACATCGAGATCGGACGGCGCGGCGCAGCGCGGCGGATGTACTCGATGGCGCGGGAGAAGTTCGCGCGCCTCGACGCACGGCGCTTCATGTCGCTCGACATCACGGACTATCTCGCGCAGCTCGAACGCTCGCTCTCCTGGCTCGCAGACTCGCACGACCCGCGCGAGGCCATCCAGCCCCTCGACTTCACACCGCCGCAGATAACGCTCCTCGCCGAGGTGTCGGAGTTCGACTGAGGCCCGGAGTGAAGATTGCGGAGCGGCGGAGCGGCGGAGCAGCGGATTGGAAAACGCCACGGCTCTCATCAATCCGCCATCCGGATTCCGAAATCTACAATCCGAGCGAGTTGGCGCAGGCGCGCGTTTGCGTTTAGAATCTGCCTGCTCAACCAAGACAGCCCCGTGAAGCAAGGAGGACTCCGGTGGAGATACTCGAACGAGCCGAGGAGTGGCGCGACCGCTACGCGCGCTGGAAGCAGATCAACGAGATGCGCGGCGGTGAAGTGGGCGAGCACTACCCTTGGGTCGAGAACCGCCACGCGCCCTTCCAGCCCGCGCGCCGCGCGCTCCCGATGCTCAACCTCGCGCTCGTCACCTCCGCCGGGGCCTACATTGACGGAACCGAGCCGTTCGACACTTCCGTCTTCGGCGGCGACGCTTCGTTCCGCGAGATACCGGTCGAGGTCGGGCCGGAAGATTTGAAGTGGGCCGCACGCGGCTACGACCCGGCGGCGGCGCTTGAGGACATGAACTCTCAAGTGCCCATCGCGCGCCTCAAAGAGTTCGAGGGCAACGGCATCATCGGCCAACTCAACCCGGTCTTCTGGAGCCTCTGCGGTTTCGTCCCGAACGCCGCGCGCTTCGCGGCAACGGTGCTCCCGCAACTCGTCGAGCGCGTCCGCCGCTACGAGGTGCAGGCCGCGCTCATCGTCCCGGCCTCGCGACTCTGCCACCAGACGATGTCGCTCGTCGCGCGCGCCATCGAGTCGGCGGGCATCCCGACGATGATGCTCGCCGTTGACCGCGAGACGGTCGAGCGTGCGCGCCCGCCGCGCGCCGCATACTACCCCGGCGAGTTCGGCTGCGTCGCGGGCAAACCCAACTGGCCCGAATACCAGCGCCGCGTCCTCGACGAAGCACTGCGTCTCGTCGAACCCATTGATCAGCCGAGCGTCCGCAACCTCATCGTCGCACTCGAAACCGAAGTCGAGATGAGCCGCGGCGAGAGATAAGAAAAGTAAAAAGGCAAAAGGCAAAAGAGAAGAGATAAGACAAGCGCCTTCCTTCTTCTCTTTTGCCTTTTGCCTTTTTACTTTTGCCTTGCTCGCTACTCCTCTTCGTGTTGTTCCCCGGTCGCGGGCATTTCTCCCTGCGCTTCTCCCTCCGGCACGTCGGTCGTGGCGTAGCCGAGCTGTTTGAGCATCTCCGGGGTCGGCGGGCGGTGGATGCCGTCGCCTTCGCTGACCTGTTGGCTGCACGCGCGGCAGAAGCCTTCGTCGAGCGGGACTATCGCGCCCGCGCGCTCGCAATAAACGGACTGCGTCGGCTCGGCTTCGGGCGCGACGCGGAGGAGCGCGCCCGCTTCGTCCGCCGCGGCCTGCGAGCCTTGCAACTCGTCGCCGTGCTCCTCGACTTGCACCGCCGCCTGTTCTTCGGCGTGCGCGCCCGCTTCGCCGCCCGCCTCCATGCGGAAGAGCGCGAGCGAGCGGGCTTCGAGGCGGTAGCTGACGCCGCCGCGGACTGTGCGGCGAGTCTTGCGGCGACCGAAGCTCTCGCGCGTGTCGAGCAACTGTTCCCAGACGACGCCGGGGCGGTGCGCGGGCAGGACGAAGGAGACGGCGCGGTGATGCGCGTTTAAGAGCAGCAGCAGCGTGTCGTCGGCGACGCGGTTGCCGCGCTCGTCAATCTCGTCTATGGCGTCGCCCGCGAGTCGGACTGCCAGAGACCGCGCTTGCTCGTTGCGCCAGTCGGCCTCATTCATCTCCTGCCCGTCGGGTCGGAACCAGGAGATGTCCTTGCTCTCCGCGCCGCGAATCTGCCGGCCCTGAAAAAAATTTCGGCGGCGCAAGACGGGGTGCGTGTGGAAGAGTTGGATGAGCCGGCGCGTGAACTCCAGAAGCTCGCGCCCGCGCTCGTCGAGGTTCCAGTCAACCCACGAAATCTCGTTATCCTGACACCAAGCGTTGTTGTTGCCGCACTGTGTCCGGCCTATCTCGTCGCCCGCGACGAGCATCGGCACGCCCTGCGACAGCAGCAGCGTTGCCAGAAAATTCCTCTGCTGCCGCGCACGCAAGGCGAGGACTTCCGGGTCGTCCGACGGCCCCTCGACGCTACAGTTCCAACTGATGTTGTGGTCGTGGCCGTCGCGGTTGTCTTCGTGGTTCGCCTCGTTGTGCTTCTCGTTGTAGCTCGTGAGGTCGGCGAGCGTGAAGCCGTCGTGCGCGGTGACGAAGTTGATGCTGGCGTAAGGGCGGCGGCCTCCGCGCTCGTAGAGGTCGCTGCTGCCCGTCAGTCGAAAGGCGAGGTCATCAATCTGCCCCGCGTCGCCGCGCCAGAAACTTCTGACGTTGTCGCGGTAGATGCCGTTCCACTCGGCCCAGAGCACGGGGAAGTTGCCGACCTGATAGCCGCCCTCGCCCAAGTCCCAAGGCTCGGCGATGAGCTTGACCTGCGAGAGCACGGGGTCTTGGTGGATGATGTCGAAGAACGCACCGAGGCGGTCAACCTCGTGCAGTTCGCGCGCGAGCGCCGAGGCGAGGTCGAAGCGGAAGCCGTCAACGTGCATCTCCAGAACCCAGTAGCGCAGGGAGTCCATGATGAGCTGGAGCGTGCGCGGGTGCGTCATGTTCAAGGTGTTGCCGCAGCCCGTGTAGTCCATGTAATAGCGCGGCTGCCCCGCGACGAGACGGTAGAAGGCCGCATTGTCTATGCCGCGGAAGGCGAGCGTCGGGCCGAGTTGGCTGCCCTCGCCCGTGTGATTGTAGACCACGTCGAGGATGACCTCGATGCCTTCGCGGTGCAGAGTCTTGACCATCGTCTTGAACTCGGCGACCTGCTGCCCCATCACGCCGCCGGAAGAGTATGCGGCGTGCGGCGCGAAGAACCCGATGGAGTTGTAGCCCCAGTAGTTCGTCAGGCCGCGGTCCTGTATGAACTTGTCGGAGACGAACTGGTGGACGGGCATCAGCTCGACCGCCGTGACGCCGAGCCTGCGGAGGTAGTCAACGACCGACGGGTGCGAGAGTCCCGCGTAAGTCCCGCGCATCTCTTCGGGCACTTCCGCGTGTAGCTTCGTGAAGCCCCGGACGTGCAGCTCGTAGATGATGGTCTTGTGCCAGGGCGTGTGCGGGCGCGCGTCGCCGCCCCAACTGAAGGCCGGGTCAACGACGACGCACTTCGGGACGAAGGGCGCGCTGTCGCGCTCGTCGAAGGAGAGGTCGGCAGCGTCGTCGCCGATCCGGTAGCCGAACACCGAGTCGTCCCAAAGCACGTCGCCCGCAACAGCCTTCGCGTAAGGGTCAAGGAGGAGCTTGTGCGGGTTGAAGCGGTGGCCTCCCTGCGGCTCGTAGTTGCCCTGCACGCGATAGCCGTAGAGCTGGCCCGGCCTCGCTTCGGGGAGGTAGGCGTGCCAGACCAGGTCTGTGCGCTCGGTGAGCGGGATGCGGCGCGACTCCGCCGGTGCGTCCGCCGAGTCGAACAGGCACAACTCGACGCCGGTCGCGTTCTCCGAGAAGAGCGCGAAGTTGACGCCCGCGCCGTCCCACGTCGCGCCGAGTGGGTACGGCTGCCCAGGCCAAACTTTCATCAGTTAACCTTCTCCTCGAAACGATCCGGCTTTCACAGAAGCGAGCTTACAAGGCGCTTACTTCGCCAGGTGGACGAGCAGCGCCACCGGCAGCGGCGCGAGCACCTCGGCGAGTGCGAGCGTGCCGTCGTCCGCCCGCGCGTCGAACTCGCGGCCCGTTAAAACGTCACGATAGCGCCCCGCCGCCAACTCTCCGAGGTGAAGCCGCGTGTCGCCCCAAGCGTCGCGGCTCAGTCCAATCGTGCCGGAGCGAAGCGTGCCGAGGCGCGTGAAGAAGCGCGAGGCGACGACCGCGACGGCGTCGCCCGCGAGCGCGCGCGCGAACGCGATGACGTTATCGGAGCGCCGTCCCGCGGCGCTCAGCGGCAGGTAGTCGCCGCGCGCGAAAAGCTCGTGCCGCGCGCGCCGGAAATTGAGCGCGCGCGCCGTCACGTACATTTTGACGCGACCGTCTTCGGGCCGCTCAAGGAGTCCACGGACGAAACGCGCCGCGTCGCCCTCGCCCGCGGCTGGCAGCGACGCGAGCAACGCGCGTCGCTGACGGTAGTCAACCGGGCGGCGATTGTCCGGGTCAACGAGCGTGAGCGTCCAAAGCTCCGTGCCCTGATAGAAATCGGGGACGCCCGGCGCGGTCGTCTTGAGGAGCGTCTGCGAGAGCGAGTTGAGCATCCCGGCGCGCGCCGTCACCGTTTGGAACTCCGCGAAGTCTGCGAGGAAGGCGCTCGTTTTGCCGTCCGCGCCGCGGGGTTCGAGCACCGCGGCGACGAAGTCGCCGACGGCGCGCTCGTACTCCTCGTTCTGGTTGATCCAGCTCGTGTGGAGCTTCGCCTCCTTCAGAGCCTTCGTCATGTACTCCTGCACGCGGCTGACGTATTCGGCGTGCTCCTCGTCATTCAACGGGAGCAGCGGCCACGTGCCGACGAGCGTTTGATAGAAGAGGTACTCCTCGTTGGCGTCGGGCGTTTCCGCGCCATCGAGCGTCGCCTTCTTCGGGCGGTTCATCTCGCGCCAGCGGTGGAGCGCGCGGTTCCACTCTTCGGGTATCTCGGAGAGGACGTTGATACGCGCGCGCGTGTCCTCGCCGCGCTTGGTGTCGTGCGTCGAAGTGGCCGAGAGCGTGTGCGGCCAGGTCTCCTGCGTGTTCTGGTTGCGCCGGTGGAAGCGCTCGACCGTCGCGCCGAAGATGGCCGGCTCGCCGCCGACCTCGTTGAGAGAGGCGAGCGGGTAGAAACGATAAAAGGCCGTGTCTTCGAGTCCCTTCGCCGTGACGGGGCTGGTGAGCTGCTGGAAGCGCAGCGCGAAGTCGCGCCGCTCGGCACGCTCGGCGGGCGTCGTGCCCTTCGGGTCTCTGAGCAGTAGGAGCGAGCCGATGAAGTCGAAGATCGAAGGGTCTTGCGCGGGGTTGCGGCGCTTGGCGTCGCTGACGGCGGTGTTGATGTTGAGGCGGTCGTCGGGGTTGACGGAGTTCTGCGCGCGGCGGATGTAGCTGCGGTAGACGGGGAAGCAGGCGATCACTTCGGTGAGCGCGTGCTGGAGACTGTTGAAGGTGAAGTCGCGCGTGTAGCGTTGGCGCTCGGCGACGCGCGCGAGTCGGCGCGCGAGCACGTGCAGCTCAGACGACATGGCCGCCTTCAGGATGAGCCGCTTGCACTCGTAAACGAGGTCGGAGAACTTGACGCGCGCGCCGACGAAGTCGCCGTACAACTCGCGGAACGCCTGACCGTTCGACGCGTCAACGAAGACGCCGTTGAGGAGGTTCAGAAAATCGTAGCCGGTCGTGCCGTAGACGGGCCACTCGCGCCGCAGCAGCTCATCGTGGCCGAGAATCTTTTCGACCACGGTGTAGAAAGGCGGGCGGCGCTCGTCGCTACCCTCGCCCCGCACATCGCCCGCGCCTTCGCCCTCGCGCGCCTCTTCCCTGCGCGTGCGGTGCGCCTCCTGCTCCGCCTCGCGCTGGAGGTCTGCGAGGTACTTGAAGGGGTCGAGCAGGCCGTCAACGTGGTCAACGCGCAGGCCCGTGACGAGTCCCTGGCGGACGAGACGGAAGACGACTTCGTGAACCGAGGTGAAGACGGGATGCTCCTCGACGCGGACGGCGGCCAGCTCGTTGATGTCGAAGAAGCGTCGGTAGTTGATCTCGTCGGAAGCGACGCGCCAGAAGCTCAGGCGGTAAGACTGATCGCTGATGAGCTGTTCGAGCAGATCGAAGCTTTCGGGCCGCCCCCGCTCGCCGTTGAGTTTGCCGAGCGCGTCGAAGACGGCGGCGCGCACCTCGTTGCTCGCCTTCACCAGATTCGAGAGCCGACGCTTGACGACCGCCTTCTCGCGGCGGCGCTCGCGCAGGCGCGCGGGGTCTGTCTCGGTGCGCGGCGGCAGGTGGCCGAGCGCCGTGAGGATGCTCTCCAATTCGAGCGCGTGCGGGTGCGATTCTTCGAGGCGGACGCGCACGCCTTCGAGCGCGAGGCGGAGGACGTGCGTGGCGGTGCGCGGGGCGACGGGGAGCTGCGTCTCCCAGTAGTTGATGAAGAAAACGCCGTCGCGGTAGGAGACCCGAAGCTCCTGACGTTCGAGCACGCGCCCGAACTGCTCGCCGAGGATAGGCAGCAGCACGCGGTTCTTCAGGCTCGGGTTCGGCGGGTTCCAGTCAACGTCGAAGCAGCGCGCGAACGGAGAACTCGGCCCGTTCTCCAGAAGGTCTTGCCACCACTCGTTCTCGGAGCCGGCGATGCACATGTGGTTCGGCACCACGTCAACGACGAGGCCCATCTCGCGCTCGCGAAGGGCGCGCGCGAACTCGACGAGCGCGCCCTCGCCGCCCAGCTCCGGGTTGACCTGCGAGTGGTCAACGATGTCGTAGCCGTGCGGGCTTCCGGCGCGCGCCTTCAGCACCGGCGACGAGTAGCAATCGGTTATCCCAAGCTCGCGGAAGTATTCGACGAGCGCGCGTGCCTGCTCGAAGGTGAAGTCGCGGTTGAACTGGAGCCTGTAAGTGGAGACGGGTATGCGTGCCTGCACAACTCTCTTGCTTTCCTGCCCGCTTGAAGTCGAAAGCGAAACGTGAGGGCGGGCACGCTCACCGCAAGGCCAAGCGGCCAACGCCCGGCGTAAGCGCGCGCCGCCCCCTCGATCAGTCTTCCCCGGCCAGCGACCGGATGGCCTCGTAGACCGCACGCACGCTCGAACGGTCAAGCTCCTTGGCATCCTCCGAGAGCTGCTCGTAAGGAACCATCAACTCTTCGCCCCCCTCACTCTTGCGGGACGCGACGCCCCGCGCACGCTTCGACTCCATCCACGCCTCGTGGACTTTGGCCGCGACCTTCTCGATGTCCGGCAGTCTCAAGCCTCGCCTCCCGCGCCCGCCGCAGCCTGCCCGGCGGCGGCCCCGTCGCGCTGCCCGATTGCCACGTAGTCGCGCGTGCGCTGGCCGAGGTAAATCTGGCGCGGGCGCGCGATCTTCTGCTCCGGGTCTTCGAGCAGCTCGACCCACTGAGCGAGCCAGCCCGAGGTGCGCGGGATGGCGAACAAGACGGGGAACATGTCCACGGGGAAGCGCATCGCGCGGTAGATGATGCCCGAATAGAAATCAACGTTCGGGTAGAGCTTGCGCTTGACGAAATACTCGTCTTCGAGGGCGATGCGCTCCAATTCGAGCGCGAGGTCTAAGAGCGGGTCTTTGCCCGTCACCTCGAAGACCTCGTAGGCGATTCGCTTGATGATGGTTGCGCGCGGGTCGTAGTTCTTGTAGACGCGGTGGCCGAAGCCCATCAGACGGAACTCGCCCGCCTTCACACGGCGGACGTACTCCGGCACGTGTTCAATCGAGCCGATCTCGTTGAGCATCCTTAAGACCGCCTCGTTCGCGCCGCCGTGGAGCGGGCCGTAGAGCGCGGCTGCCGCGCCCGCAAGCGCCGAGTAGGGGTCGGTGTGCGCGCTGCCGATGGAGCGCATGGCGTTGGTCGAGCAGTTCTGCTCGTGGTCGGCGTGGAGGATGAAGAGGACGGAGAGGGCGCGCTCTAAGACGGGGTTCGGCTTGAAAGTCAGCTCGGTCGTCTTGAACATCATGTTGAGAAAGTTGCCCTCGTAGGAGAGGTCGTTGTCGGGGTACGAGTAGGGCAGGCCGATGCGGTGGCGGAAGGCGAAGGCTGCGATGGTCGGGACTTTGGCGATGAGACGGTAAATCTGCTTCTGGCGGCAGGCGGCGTCCTCGATGTTCTTGGCTTCGGGGTAGAAGGTCGAGAGCGCGGCGACCATCGCCTCGAACATGCCCATCGGGTGCGCGCTGTGGTGGAAGCCGTCCAGAACCTTCTTGATGTTCTCGTTGATGAAGGTGTGGTGCGTGATGTGCCAGCGCCAGTCCGCCAACTGCTTCTCCGTGGGCAGCTCGCCGTGGAGCAGCAAGTAGGCGACTTCGAGGTAGTTGCTCTGCTCGGCCAACTGCTCGATGGGATAACCGCGGTATTCGAGAATGCCTCGGTCGCCGTCAATGTAGGTGATGGTGCTCTTGCACGAGGCCGTGTTCATGAAGGCCGGGTCGTAGGTCATCAGGCCGAAGTCATCCTCACCGGCCTTGATCTGGCGCAAGTCCATCGCGCGAATCGTCCCGTCTTTGACGGGGACTTCGTACTGCTTGCCCGTGCGATTGTCGGTGATGGTCAGAGAGTCTTTCGTGGCGCTCATGGCAAATCCTTCCCTCCCGTGAAACGGCTCGGCCCGGCTCTTTTTATGGTCTGGTTGGTAACATAGTAATTCCTTTCCCGGATTTGCTCAAAGGCTTCGCGCGTGTCTTCCGTGCGTGAGAATTTCAGCGCATCGGGGCGGGCAGTTTCCAGATCGAACGCAACCGCGTGTACTCGGCTTCGGGAAGTTGCACGAGCAAGGGATTTTTCTTCGCGTCGAGCCAGTGAACAATCGCTTCGAGGTTCGGCTGCTCCATCGCCGTGCAGCCGGCGGTGCCCTTCTCCGGCCCGGCCCAGATGTGCAGGAAGATGCACGACCCGCGACCCGCGACCGGCGGACTCGCGTTGTGATCCACGACGACGCCCCAGCGGTAGCCGTCAACCACGCGCATCTTCTCAGAGCTTACCCAGTCAACATTTGAAACCCTGTTTCGGTCAACGATCAGGTTGTAGCGGCGCGAGTTCACGTCGTCCACGCACTCGACGGTCGGCGTCAGCGACGTGTAAGGCATATTCAAACCCGGCGCTTTGCCCGCGAAGCCGAAGGCTGTACTGAGTCGAAAGACGCCCGCGGGCGCTTTGCCGTCGCCCTCTTTCTTCACAGGGCCATTGCCCTTCAGCACATTCACACCCGCGCCCCAGCCCAGACCATTGCGACCGACGACGACCGGAATCTCTTCGCCGATCTGCTGCCACTCGGCTTTCGAGTCCTTCCGCTCGAATCGCAGCAAAGTACCCTCGACCGCATCCCAGTCGCGCGTCGTCACCAGAATCAACTGCTGCGACCGAACGAGCGGCGACTCGTCTTTCACGCGCTGCGTCTTGTCTTGCGCAACGATGGGCGCGGAGGCTACAGCCAAAATCGCGCAGCCGACGAAGAGAAGAATTAGTCTACTCATGGTTAACAAAGCTGTAGGGGCAGGGACAAGTCCTGCCCCTACAGAATCAATGCTGCGGCGTGCTTCGTCAGACTCTCTAAGTCCTCGACTTCAAATGCGAGTCGAGCCAGTCCAAAACGGTCGTGTACCAGAGCTGCGAGTCGGCGGGCTTCAGAATCCAGTGGCCCTCGCCGGGGAAGATTACGAGCTTCGACTCGACGCCCTGTCGTTGCAGGTACGTGAAGAGTTGCAGGTCTTGGTCAACCGGCACGCGGAAGTCCAGCTCGCCGCCCGTGACGAGCGTCGGCGTGTGGAAGTTTTTGGCGAAGCGATGCGGCGACCACTTCTCGTAAAGCTCCGGCTTGTCCCAGGGCGTGCCCTTGAACTCCCATTCGGGGAACCAGAGTTCCTCGGTCGCGCCGTACATGCTCGTCAGGTTGAAGACTCCGGCGTGCGAGACGAGCGTCTTAAAATGAAAGCGCGGGTCGTCGTTGTGGCCGAGAATCCAATCAACCATGTAGCCGCCGTAACTCGCGCCCGCCGCGCCGATGTTGTTGCGGTCAACGTAGGGGAGCGCAGCGACCTGCGCGACGCCGTTCATGATGTCGGTGTAAGCCTGTCCGCCCCAGTCGCCGGAGATTTCGTTCGTCAACTGCTGGCCGTAGCCGGTCGAGCCGCGCGGGTTCGGCATGAAGACGACGTAGCCGTCCGCCGCGTAGATTTGCGGGTTCCAACGGTAGCCCCAGTTGTCATCCCAAGCCCCTTGCGGCCCGCCATGTATGAGCACGGCAAGCGGGTACTTCTTCGACGGGTCGAAGTCCGGCGGCTTGACGATCCAGCCTGCGATCTTCGTCCCCGAAGCGCCCGTCCAGGTTGTCTCCTCGGCGGGTCGGAGGCCGAACTGCTGCATGAAGGCATCGTTCGTGTGCGTCAACTGCACGGCCTGATTGCCCGCGCCGCCCGCGGGCACGATGCCGTCGAGTCGCTCCGTGTAAATCTCCGCAGGGGTCGCGGCGGTCGAGCGCGTGAAGACCAGAAAGCGCGAGTCGCGCGAGATTTGCAAATCGCCGTCGAAGCCGCCGATGAGCTTCCGCATCGAGCCGTCGGCAACTGAGACGTTGAAGACAGGCTCCGTGCCGCGCTCGCCGGAGACGAAGTAGATGGAGCCGCCGTCGGGCGCAAACGTGAAGTCGTCAACGTAGGCGTCGAATTTGGGGAGCAGCTCGCGCGACCTGTTCGCCTGCCGGTCGTAGAGCATCAGACGCCAGCGGTCGCTCTCGAAGCCTGCGGTTGCCTGCGAGCGGTAAGCGATGTAGCGACCGTCGGGCGAGTAGCGCGGCGTCTTGTCCGCGCCGGGGTTGTCGCCCGTGAGGCGGCGCGGTTCGCCGCCCGCGACCGCGACGACGAAGATGTCCACGTTCGTCGAGGCTGCCTCTATCTTGTCTGTGTTGCGCGCAAACGCAAGCTCCTTCGAGTCGGGCGAGAAGGCGTAGTCCGTCGGGTCTCCGAGAGAGAAGGGCGGCGCGTCGAAGTCGCCGGGCGTGAGGTCGCGCGCCGCGCCGCCCGCCGAACTGACGACGAAGACGTGCGTGCGCTTGTCGCCCTTCCACTCAGTCCAGTGCCGGTAGAGCAGGCGTGTGGCGACGTGCGCCCGCGCCTTGCTCGCCGCGGCCTGCTCGTCGCGCGCGCGGTTGCAGGCGTCGTCGGCGCAGTCCGGGTACACGTCCGAGGTGAAGGCGAGCCACTTGCCGTCGGGCGACCAGAGAGGGCCGTCAGCGCCGGTCGAGATGTTCGTCACCTGCCTGCGTCCGCCGCCCGACGCGTCCATCGTCCAGAGCTGGTCGCCCGTGACGAAGGCCAGCCACCTGCCGTCGGGCGACCAGCGCGGCTCGCTCGCGGACGCCGCGCCGTCGGTCAACCGCTTCGGCTCGCCGCCGCTCGTTGCGATCAGGTAGATTTGCGTGACGCTGCGGTTGGCGGCCACGTCGGGCACGGTGATTTGATAGGCCACCCACTTGCCGTCAGGCGAGAGCTGCGGGTCTGCGACGCGCTGAACCTTGAGCAGCTCTTGAATCGTGAACCGCGCGCGCGGCGTTTGCGCCTGAGTGAACGCGGGCGCGCAGAGCGCGAGCGCGACGACACACAGGCGTGCGGCTAGGCGTTTCATAATTTCCCTCCTCCGAGACACTGTCGGCATGAAAGTCTTTGGTAGGTTCTGCGGACGAACTTTATCACAGAAGCGCGGGCGCTAACTACTCTTGCCGCTTTCGCCGGGAGCGGGCACGCCGTGCTCGCGCATCAAATCCTCAGTGGCCGTGACCTCGCCGCCCTTCTCCTCATCGCCCTTCCCGTCCTGCGGCTGGCTGCCGGCCTGCGGTTCGGGCTGCGTCTTACTCCCGCCCCCACAGCCAACCATAACCAGCCCCGCCCCGGCGACGGCTGAGGCGCGCAAGAATTCGCGCCGCGTGTCGTTTGACTTCATTATGGCCTGCCCCCTCTTAAAGTTTTATGCCCGCTCGCTATCGCCCGCGGCTCTGTCTCTGACTGCCGAGGTTGACCAGTTCGTTGACGCGCGCACGCACCGACCCGGCGAGCATCTGAATCTCTTCGGGCGTGTAGTTGGCCGCGCGGAAGGCGTCGGCGAGCTGGCGGTCGCTGAGGCGCGAGAGCAGTTCGCCGACCCAGCGCGCGTCCTCGGCCCTCACATGGTCGAGCATGCCGCGATTCTTGCCGCCGTAGTGGAAGTCAACGTAGCCGTCCCCGACCTTGTCTATGAACTTCGACCCGGCGAAGTCCTCCGGGTTGTTGCGGCTGCGCGTGATGCGCCAGAAGATGGGCACGCCGCCGGTTCTGCCGAACGTCGCGCCGAGGTCGCTGATGACGTAGCGCAGCTCGCCCGACCGGCGGCCCGGCGCGTAGACGATAACGTTGTTGTCGTCCTTCAAGTCCCAGTTGTTCAAAAGCGCCATCAACACCTTCAAGCCCTCGAACTGGTGCATGCCGACGAAGGGATTCTCCTTCCACTTCCACGGGCCGACCCGCTTGACGCCCTTCGGACGGGCCTCGAAGCGGACGTTTCGGAAGCCGTCGCCCTCGCACCGCTCGACCTTCTTTGAAGGCTTCGCGCCGGGGATGTGCGCGCACGGGGCGAGGTAGTTGATCTCCGAGACGTAGCCCGCGGCCCAGACGAGCCTGACCGCCGCCGTCTCCGACTGCGCCTCGTTGCCGAGCTTCGCCACCCACTCGCGCCCCGCGGCGTCGCGCACGCGGAACTTCGGCGAGTAGCCGCCCTCCTCCGCTTTGAGCAGCGTGAGCCGGCGCAGGTCTGGACGCCCGGCGCGGCCCCCCGGCCCTTCGAGGAGGTCGAGCGATTCGATCCTGTGATTGCGCCACATGACGGGCGTGCCCCGCGGCACGGGCTTGTCCTTCTTCGGCTTCTTCGCCGCGACGTGCGGCGACGCCGACGCCAGCGCGACCAGGAGTGCGACGAAGAACGCGGCGAGCTTGCCGGCTTTGTCTTGCAGAGTCATCTTCAACAGGCGACGGCGGCGACGGCGCGCGTCAAACGACGCGACCAAAGCGCCGCACGGCGTCTCTCCTTTCCAGCCTTGTTGATGCGGGGGAACGGACAGATAGTATCAACTGGCGTGCGCGTTTGGCTACGCGCGGGCCGACGCGGAGCGGCGGGCTGCCCTGTTCCGCAAGCGGCATTGACTTGCGGTGTCGTAAAGTGTAGAAGCGTTGGCGACCAGGCCATTTATCTTTCAATCGAACGCAATCGAACGCGAGAGGCAAAAACGAGGGTTTCTTTTTCAGCCGACCGGGGAGGGATTGATGCAACCGGACGCGCCCGCCGACGAGCCGCAGTGGGCCAAAGTCATAGACCAGACGCGCTGCATCGGCTGCCACGCCTGCACGACCGCCTGCAAGTCTGAAAACCTCGTGCCTCTGGGCGTGACGCGCACCTACGTCAAGCACGTTGACGTGGGCCGGTGGCCGCAGGCGCGGCGCGCGCATCAGGTGACGCGCTGCAACCAGTGCGCGCACGCGCCGTGCGTCGCGGCGTGCCCGACGACGGCGATGTTCAAGCGCGCGGACGGCATTGTTGACTTCGACAAATCCATCTGCATCGGTTGCAAGGCGTGCATGGCCGCCTGTCCCTACGACGCCATCTTCATCAACCCCGAAGACCACTCCGCAGAGAAGTGCAACTTCTGCGCGCACCGCATTGACATGGGACTCGAACCCGCCTGCGTCGTGGTCTGCCCCGTCGAAGCCATCCTCGTCGGCGACCTGAACGACCCGGACTCGCGCGTCGCGCACTACGTCAACCGCGAGGCCGTGCAGGTGCGACGCCCCGAAAAAGAGACGCTGCCGAAACTCTTCTACAAGGGCGCGCACCAGGCGACGCTCGACCCTCTCGCCGCGCGACGCCCCGACGGCGACCTGCTGATGTGGAGCGAGCAGAAGACGGGCGTTGATGTGGTCAACTCCGGCACGCCCGACTTCAACAACTCCTCAGCCGCCGCGCTCCTCGCCTACGACGTGCCGCACTCGATTCCGTGGGACTGGCGCGTCAGCCTCTACACCTGGACGAAGGGCATCGCCGCGGGCGCGTACCTCGTCGCGGCGATGTTTTTCATCCTCGGTCGGGCAGGCGGCCCCGGCACACCCGGCTGGCCGCTCGTCGTAGGCGCGGGCACGCTCTGGCTGTGGGTTGCGCCCGTCATCTCCGGCGCGTTCCTCGCGCTGACGGGCCTGTTGCTCATCTGTGACCTGGAACACCCCGCGCGCTTTTACATGATCTTCACGCACCCGCACTGGCGCAGTTGGCTCGTCAAAGGCGCGTTTATCATCGCGGGCTATTCACTCGTCCTCGCACTGCACTTCATCGCTACCCTCGCGGGCAGCACGACACTTCAGGTCTGGCTTAGCGCCGCCGGATTACCGCTTGGCGTGCTGACGGCTATCTACACGGCATATCTTTTCGCGCAGGCTAAGGCGCGCGATCTCTGGCAGAATCCACTGCTGCCGCCGCACCTGCTCGTTCAATCGCTGCTGCTCGGCTCGGCGGCGCTCATGCCCTTCGCGCTGTGGCTCGACACGGCGACGGTCGCGCCGCTCGCGTGGACGCTCGGCGCGACGAGCCTCGTACACCTGCTCATGGTCTGGGGCGAAGTGACCTTGACGCACCCGACGGCGCACGCGCGGCTCGCCGTCCGCGAGATGACGCGCGGGCGCTACAGTGCGTTCTTCTGGACGGGACTGCTGCTCGCGCTCGGCGGCCTCTGTGCACCCTTGCTCGGCGTCGCCGCCGCGCCGCTCGCGCTCGTCGGATTAGCGCTCCACGAGCACGCATACGTGCAGGCAGGGCAGTCCGTGCCTCTGGCCTGAGCCGCGCGCAGTCCCGAACAGTTGAAATACGAGAGGAGAAGCATGGCAACGACAAAGCAGGCGACGAAGGACGCCGCATCGAAGTCGCCCTTGAAGCGCTTCCACGTGCTGCTCGAACAGCACGAGAGCAGCACGGCCACCGGCATCACGATCCCCTTCGACGTGGAGAAGACCTTCGGCGCGCGTGCGCGCGTCCCCGTGCGCGGCACGATCAACGGATTCTACTACCGCAGCTCGATCTTCCCGATGGGCGGCTGCTTCACGATGGTCGTCAACCGCGAGATGCGCGCGGGCGCGGGCGTCAAGGCCGGCGAGCGCATCACGGTCGTCATGGAACGCGACACCGAGCCGCGCACCGTCGCCCCTCCCGCCGACCTCGCGCGCGCCCTCAAGTCGAACAGGGAAGCGCAGGCGGCCTGGGACAAACTGAGCTACACGCACAAGAAGGAACACGCGCGCGCCGTCGAAGAAGCGAAGCGCCCGGAAACGCGCCGACGCCGCATCGAGAAAACGCTGGCGCAACTCGCCGCCGCTAAGAAAGAGCTGCGCGGCTGAGAACGTAAGCGAAAGTCTTATGAGCCTCAAAGAATTGAACGAGCGCGTGAGCGCGGCGCGCAAGGAGACCGAGGCGCGCGGCGAGACTTTTTATCCGGGGCCGAGCCGCATACACCTCGCGGCGTTCCCGCCGAAGGAGCGTTGGGACGATTGGGTGGAGTTGGAGTCGCGCGCGTGGCCTGAGAGACGAGAGCGGCGTTACATGCTCGTGCCGACGACGTGCTTCAACTGCGAGTCGGCGTGCGGGCTGCTGGCCTACGTTGATAAAGAGACTCTGGGTGTGGGTAAGTTCGAGGGCAACCCGGAGCATCCCGGCTCGCGCGGACGCAACTGCGCGAAGGGGCCTGCGACTTTGAATCAGGTCACAGACCCCGACCGCATCCTCTTCCCTCTGAAGCGCGCGGGCAAGCGCGGCGAAGGCAAGTGGGTGCAGGTCGGTTGGGACGAAGTTTTAGACACGCTCGCCGCGCGGATTCGCAAGGCCATCGAAGATGGTCGGCACAACGAGGTGATGTATCACGTGGGGCGACCCGGAGAGGACGGATTCACCGAACGCATACTCGCCGCGTGGGGCGTTGACGGGCACAACTCGCACACGAACATCTGCTCATCGTCGGCGCGCGCGGGCTACCAGTTCTGGATGGGACTCGACCGGCCCTCGCCCGACCACGCCAACGCGCGCGTCATCCTCCTCATCAGCGCGCACCTCGAATCCGGCCACTACTTCAACCCGCACGCGCAGCGCGTGATGGACGCGAAGCAGAAGGGCGCGCGCCTCATCGTCTTCGACACGCGTCTGTCGCACACGGCGACGCACGCCGACGTTTGGGTCTCGCCCTACCCCGGCTCTGAGGCGGCCATCATGCTCGCGGTGGCGAATTATTTGATTCAAAACAGTCTCTACAACCGCGAGTTCGTGCGCCGCTGGTGGAACTGGGAAGAGTACATGGCCGTCGAGCACCCGGAGCTTGAGACGAGCTTCGAGGGCTTCGAGGAGATTTTGAAAAACCTCTACGCCGAGTTCACCTTCGACTACGCCGCGCGGGAGGCGGGCGTTGACGCGCGGCAGATCGAAGAGGTGGCGCGGCTGGTCGCGACCGCCGGCACGCGCTTTTCCAGTCACAACTGGCGCTCGGCGGCTTCGGGCAACAGCGGCGGCTGGCAGGTCGCGCGCACGCTCTTCCTTTTGAACGCGCTGCTCGGCGCGGTGGCGACCGAGGGCGGCGTCTTCCCGAACGCGTGGAACAAGTTTGTGCCCCGTCCGATCTACACGCCGCCGCACCCGCCGCGCTGGAACGAACTCACCTGGCCGCGCGAGTACCCGCTGGCGATGAACGAGCTGTCGTTTCTGCTGCCGCACTTTTTGCAGGAGGGACGCGGGCGTGTTGATACATACTTCACGCGCGTCTACAACCCCGTGTGGACGAACCCCGACGGCTTCTCCTGGATCGAGGTCTTGCAGGACGAGAAGTTGATCGGCTGCTACGTCGCCCTGACGCCGACGTGGAACGAGTCGGCCTACTTCGCCGACTACGTCCTGCCGATGGGCCACGGCTCGGAGCGACACGACCTGCACTCCTACGAGACGCACGACTCTCAATGGCTCGGCTTCCGCCAGCCGGTGCTTCGCGCCGCGCGCGAGCGAAACGGCGAGGCCGTCAAAGACACGCGCGACGTGAACCCCGGCGAGGTCTGGGAGGAGAACGAGTTCTGGCTAGAACTGACTTGGCGCATTGACCCCGACGGCAGTTTGGGCATACGCCGGTTCGCCGAGTCGCAACGGCGTCCGGGCGAACGCCTCGGCGTTGACGAATACTACGCCTACATCTTCGAGAACTCCGTGCCGGGGCTGCCGGAACGCGCGGCGGCGGAAAATCTGACGCCGCTTCAGTTCATGCGTCGCTACGGCGCGTTCGAGATCAGCAGCAAGGTCGGCGCGCTCTACGAGCAGGAGGTTCCCGCCGAGGAGTTGGAAGACACGCGCGTTGACCGCTTCGGTCGCGCCTACACGCGGACGCCGAAGCCCGCCTCCGCGAACATCGTCCCAATCCCCGCGCTCGACGCGGACGCCGAGGGCCGCCGCTTCGTCGGCGTGCAGGTTGATGAAAAAATCCTGCGCGGCTTCCCGACGCCGAGCGGTCGTCTGGAGTTCTACTCGAAGACTCTGGCCGACTGGGGCTGGCACGAGTACGCCGTCCCCGCATACATCAAGAGCCACGTCCACCCCGACAAGCTCAACGCGGATCAGACGGTGCTCATCTCGACCTTCCGCCTGCCCGTGCAGATTCACACACGAAGCGCGAACGCCAAGTGGCTCGACGAGATCGCCCACACCAACCCGCTCTGGATTCACACGACGCACGCGCGCGCGTTGAAGGTGAAGACGGGCGACCTCGTGCGGGTCGAGACGGAGACAGGCTACTTCGTCGTCAAGGCTTGGGTCACGGAAGGCATCCGCCCCGGCGTCGTCGCGTGCAGCCACCACATGGGGCGCTGGAAGCTCAGCGACGGCGAAGGCCAACGTCAACTGATGGCGACCGTCGCGCTCGAACACGCGGGCGGCGAATGGTCTCTCCGGCGTGAGCGCGGCGCGTCGCCCTACGCGTCCTCCGACCCGGACACGGCGCGCATCTGGTGGGCGGACGTGGGCGTTCATCAGAATCTCACCTTCCCCGTCCATCCCGACCCCGTTTCAGGGATGCACTGCTGGCATCAGGCCGTCCGCGTCCGCAAGGCCGAGGAGGGCGACCGCCCCGGCGACATACACGTTGACACAGAGAAGTCGCGCGAGGTCTACCGCACGTGGCTCCAGTTCACGCGTCCCGCCGACGAGCACTCGCCCGACGGCACGCGTCGCCCATACTGGTTGCTTCGTCCGCTCAAGCCTGCACGCGATTTCTACCGACTGCCTGGGGAAGTAAACAGTGAGCGGTAAGCAGTGAGCGGTAAGCAGTGAGCAGAAAAAACGGGCAGTCAGAGTGATGGCGATTGTGCATGCGGAGCGCAGTTAACCGCTCACTGCTTACCGCTCACTGCCCACTTTCTTCTAATGGAACTCTTTCGCGCACTCGCCGTCTTCGCAGAGCCGCCCGAACGCCCCGAAGTCGCGCGCCTCGCGCGTCTGCTCGGCCTGGGCGAGCCACCTTCCGCCAGTGAGTACACAGAGATTTTCGTCTTCCAGCTTTATCCTTATGCGTCCGTCTATCTCGGTGCGGAGGGGATGCTGGGCGGCGAGGCGCGCGACCGCGTCGCGGGCTTCCTCGCCGCGCTCGGACAGACGCCGCCGCCCGAACCCGACCACCTCTCGACCCTGCTCGCCACCTACGCGCGACTTTCCGCGCCGTCGGACGACGACGACGTTGACGAAGACGGCGGGGCGGAAAGTCGGCGCGAGGGCCAGCGCGCGGCGCGCAAGGCTTTCCTGTGGGAGCACCTTCTGAGTTGGCTCCCCGTCTATCTTGAACGCGTGGCGGAGATCGCGCCGCCGTTCTACCGTCGCTGGGCAGAGCTTCTGCTGTCGGCGCTCGTCGAAGAGGCGCGCGCGTGCGGCCCTGCGGACGTTCTGCCGCTGCACCTGCGCGAATCGCCGCTCGTCGCCGACCCGCGCGCGGCGACCGCCGACGAATTCCTCTCCTCGCTGCTTGCGCCCGTGCGCGGCGGCCTGATACTCACGCGCGCCGACCTCGCGCGCGCCGGGCGTGCGAGCGGCACCGCGACGCGCGCGGGCGAGCGCAAGTTCGTCCTGAAGTCTCTGCTCGGTCAGGATGCGCGCGGCGTGCTCGCGTGGCTCGCAGAAGAGGCATCGCACCGCGCCCTGAAACACGCCTCGCGGCGCGACTCGTTCGGCGCGGTCGCCGAATGGTGGGCGGCGCGTGCGTGCGCAAGCGAGAGACTTTTGCGCGAGTTGCAGGCAGAGGCGGATGTCGCGCTTAGAAGAGTTTGATGTCGCGACATCGCATGCGCGCGGGCCGCTACGGGTTGCCGTAGTAAATCTTAACCGTCACATCACCTCCTGACGTGTCCCTGGCGATGTTAATTCCGTGGCCCACGATTTCGACGCGCATTATCTTTTTCTGCTGGTTCATAAACCTGCCGCTGCCTGTGGGCTGAAAGCTACCGGCGTCGAACTCAATCGTGACGGAACCGCCCGTGATGATGATCGGCGGATCTGCTCCTGCACCCCCCGCGAAGCCCACGGTAGAAGGCGCTTCATATTGATGGCCCTCGCAGTACGGCGTTCTCCCAATGGCTTCATTCAGACACCGTCTCCCGTTCTTCGTCCAAGCACATTGCATCCCGCACCTCCTTAGCGCATTCGGTTTTTACGATAGTATTTTCAGGATGGTGAGCATTACCGCCGTGAGGATGGCTATGACGAGGAAAACCTGCGCCGCCCATAGGTACTCACCCTTTTCTTTATTCAACTTGATCATTTTCTCATTGGCCGAGGCCCACAAAGAGGAGTGATAGTTATAGAATACCAGCAACGAATTTTTAAGTTCCTCGTCGGCCTGCTCCTGAAGATGACTGGCTATCTGCCGCATAAACCCTAAGTAATGCGGAGGCACGTTCCTGATCTCTAACACCTTTATCGAGAGGACGACGCTGATGACGAGAAATATCATGGCGAAAACAAAAAACACCTGCTCGTAGAGGGCAGGTGGTTGGCTAATTTTAGTGAGGTAAGCGAAGGCCCCGGCGATGAAGATGCCGGCGATAGTTATGTTACCCTGCGCTTTTGTGTCAAGATTTCGCCAGGCTGCGGTCAGCTCCTTATACTCGTCGTAGGAGGCCGCCAATGCCTTTTCGCGCAGGTCGGCCTTCGTCGCCTCCGTCGCGGCATCGCCCTCAACATTTTCTGCGGGTATGAGGAAAACCATCAAAGGATTACTCTCCCTCCAGGAAGAGAATATTTCCGGCGGCGTGGCCGACAAACGGGATGCGTGTCGGCGGGTAATGAGCATGAAGCGCGGTAGTATTTACCTCTGCGACGGGCTGGCTGTCAACGAATAAATGCGCCGCGCTCAAACGGAATCCGGCGTGCATCAGAACAGCATCAGGCCGCGGCGGCGCGCGCGGGCGAGACGTTCGAGGAAGTGGTCGCGGCTGACAAGGCGCGCGCCGAGCGCGCTCAGGTGGGGCGTCAGAACCTGTATGTCGAGCCAGTCGAGGCCGCGCGCGCGCAGGTGTTCGATCAGGAAGAGGAGCGCAAGCTTCGAGGCGTTGGGGCGTCGGCGGAACATGCTCTCGCCCGCGAACGCGCCGCCCGCGTCCACGCCGTAGAGGCCGCCGACCAACTCGTCCGCGTCCCAAGCCTCGACGCTGTGCGCGTGGCCGCGCCGGTGAAATTCACTGTAGCCGCGGATCATCTCCGGCGTGATCCAAGTCCCATCCTCATGCGCGCGCTCGATTGCAGCGCACGAGGCGATGACGCGCTCGAACGCGCGGTCAATCGTGAAGCGCAGACGAGTGCGCCGACGCTCGCGGGCGAGACTGCGCGGGACGTGCAGCTCGTCGAAGACCAGGATGGCGCGCTCCGGCGGGCTGAACCACAAGAGCGGATAGCCCTCGACCGGCCACGGAAAGATGCCGTTCGCGTATGCCTCGGCGAGGAAATCGGGGTCGGGGCGGCCACCGACGGCGACGATGCCTTCGGGCGTCGAATCACGCGGATCGGGAAAGCGCACTGAGACCATTTTCGTCGTGAGCTATCTCCGCGGATGAGTGTAGCGCAAGCGATTGGTAAACCTCAGCAACGCACAGCCGGTTTCATCCCGTAAACGTCTCCATCTTGCCTCTAGCCGGGTTGCCCTCTAAACTCTAAGTCATGCCGGAGCGCGAGTACGGGTTCGACGAGGAGGTCGCCACAAAGAGCCGGGAGAAGTTGAAGAAGCCCCCGCTCTTCCGCGTCCTGCTGCACAACGACGACTTCACGACGATGGAGTTCGTCGTCGAAGTCCTGAAGAAAGTCTTCGGCAAGTCGGACGGCGACGCCTTCCAGATCATGTGGGCCGTGCACACGCAAGGGGTCGGCGTCGCGGGCGTCTACACCTACGAGGTCGCCGAGATGAAAGTGGAGAAGACGACGCAGATGGCCCGCGCGCAGGAGTTCCCTCTGCTCTGCACGTTGGAGGAAGAACCGGAAAGCTCGTAAATCGTAAATGGTAAATCGTGAATAGAAGTTGATTATTGTCAGACCTCCGATTTACCGCTCCGGCGTGATAGACCTCAATCACGATTTACCATTTACGATTTACCATTTACGAGTTTTAGATGATTACCAAAGAATTACAAGAGACACTGAACTTCGCCGCGATGGAGGCGATCAAGCGGCGGCACGAGTACGTGACGCTGGAGCATCTGCTCTACGCGCTGCTGCACGACCGCACGGCGGCGAACGTCTTGCGGAAGTGCGGCGGCAACGTCGAGGGGTTGGTTAAAGAGCTTGAGAGTTTCCTGAAAGAAAAACTTGAGAGCGTGCCCGTGTCGAGCGAGACGCTGCCGGAATACACCGCCGCCTTCCAGCGCGTCGTCGAGTACGCGCTCATGCAGGCCGAAGGGTCGGGCCAGCGTGAGGTGGACGGCGGCAACGTCCTCGCGGCGCTCTTTCAATCGCCCAACTCGCACGCCGTCTACCTGCTCAAGCAGCAGGGCGTCACGCGCCTGGACATTCTCAACTACCTCGCGCACGGCATCTCGAAGACGGAGGGCGGTGGGCTTGTGCGCGAAGGGACGGAAGAGGAGGAGGACGCGCGCGCGTCGCGCGACCCGCTCGCGGCATACGCGGCGAACCTCGTCGAGCGCGCCGCCGCAGGGAAGATCGACCCGCTCATCGGGCGCGAGGCGGAGGTCGCGCGCACGATTCAGATACTCTGCCGACGCCGGAAGAACAACCCCGTCTACGTCGGCGACCCCGGCGTCGGGAAGACCGCGATTGCCGAGGGTCTCGCACTCAAGATTCACCGCGGCGAAGTGCCCGACGCCTTGAAGGGCGCTGAAGTGTACTCGCTCGACATGGGCGCGCTCCTGGCGGGCACGCGCTACCGCGGCGAGTTCGAGGAGCGTCTCAAGCAGGTGTTGCGTGCGCTCGTGGAAAAAGAGAACGTCATCCTCTTCATTGACGAAATTCACACCATCGTCGGCGCGGGCGCGGTGTCGGGGGGCACGATGGACGCCTCGAACATCATCAAGCCGATGCTCGCCTCCGGCGAGATACGCTGCATCGGCTCGACGACTTATCCGGAGTACAAAGCCTCCTTCGAGCGCGACCGGGCGCTCGCGCGACGCTTCCAGAAGATCGAGGTCGGCGAGCCGACGCTTGAAGAGACGGTGATGATTCTCGAAGGGCTGAAGAAGCTTTACGAGGAGGCGCACGGCGTCAGCTACACCGACGAAGCCCTGCGCGCCGCCGCCGAACTCGCGGCCAAGCACATCCACGACCGCTTCCTGCCCGACAAGGCGATTGACGTGATTGACGAAGTCGGCTCGATGGTCAAGCTGATGCCCGCCGCAGAGCGACCCGCCGAGGTCGGCGTCCGCGAGATCGAGCTGGTCGTCGCGCGCATGGCGAAGATTCCGCCGCGCACCGTCGCGGGGACGGAGCGTTACCGCCTGCAATTTTTGGAGGGCGCGCTCAAGTCAACCATCTTCGGGCAGGATCACGCCGTCGCGCAGATCGTCAACGCGATCAAACTCTCGCGCTCCGGCCTCGGCCACCCCGACAAGCCCATCGGCTCGTTCCTCTTCTCCGGCCCGACCGGAGTGGGCAAGACCGAGCTTGCCAAGCAGCTCGCGCTCGCGCTCGGCGTCGAGTTCCTGCGCTTCGACATGAGCGAGTACGCCGAGCCGCACACGGTCTCGCGCCTGATCGGCGCGCCGCCCGGCTACGTCGGCTTCGATCAGGGCGGACTCCTGACCGACGCCGTCAACAAGACGCCCTACGCCGTCGTCGTCCTCGACGAGATCGAGAAGGCGCACCCGAACCTCTTCAACATCCTCCTTCAGGTGATGGATCACGCCTCCTTGACGGACAACAACGGCAAGCGCGCGAACTTCCACAATGTCATTCTCATCATGACCACCAACGCGGGCGCGCGCGAGATGTCGGACGCGAAGATCGGCTTTCAGAAAAATCAGGCGGGACTCTCGCAGGGGCAGGGCCGCGGCGCAATCGAGCGCACCTTCAGCCCTGAATTCCGCAACCGCCTCGATGCTTGGATCGCGTTTGCGCCCCTCTCGTTCGAGACCATCGAGCGCGTCGTGGACAAGTTCGTCGCGGAGGTGCGCGCGCAGTTGGTCGAGAAGAACGTGGAGCTTGAGTTGACGGAGGGCGCGCGCCGCTGGCTCGCCGAGCACGGCTACGACAAGCAGATGGGCGCACGACCGATGGCCCGCCTCATACAGGAGAAGATCAGAGCGCCGCTCGCGGAAGAAATTTTATTCGGAAAATTGCAGTCGGGCGGCAAGGCCGTCGTGGACGCGCCGGACGACGCCATCCGCCTGGAGTGTATCGAGCCTTAGTTCCCGCCCTGCCCGGCGTTCGCGGAAAGCGCAGCCGCGAGCAGGAGCACCGAAAAGAGAACCCCCCTTAACTTGCTCGTCATCGCCTCTTCCTTCCTTCAATTCTCCGCGCCGGTTATCAACGGTGCTGATACAGACATCCCGCTGCCGCGGAAGCTCATCGCTCGTCGAAAACGCTACCACCTGTGATAAGCCGGATGGCCGGGCTTGACGGCGACGAAGGTTCCGCGGCAGGTGGCCGTAGTCTTTCCATTGGCCTTTATCTCCGCCTCGACGACGGCGCGGTCGCCCGCTGACTCGACGACGCGCGCGCTCAGGTGGAGCGTCGTGTCGGTCGGCGTGGGCCGAAGGAGCTTGACGGCGTAGTCGGCGGTGACGGTGCAGGGCGGGCGTTCGAGTCCCTCGCGGCGCATGAGGTGGAAAGCGGCGGCCCAGTTCGAGTGGCAGTCGAGGAGCGCGCCCACGATGCCGCCGTTGAGCATGCCCGGATATGCTTCGTACCGGGCTTCGGGCTTCCAGTCGCAGACGACCTCTTCGCCGTCTTCTGCGAGGAAACTGCGGATGTGCAGCCCCTTCTCGTTCGCGGGGCCACAGCCGAAGCATGTGCTTTGCGGCGCGTAGCGTTCTTGCAGACTTTTCATAAGTAAACGGTAAGCAGTGAGCAGTGGGCAGAGCGAGCAGTCGTTGAATGATTGCGCGCGGCGAGCAGTCTTCTCGTCAACTGCTCACTGCTCACCGCTCACTTTCAATCAACCGGCGGGTCGTCGGCGGTCGCGGGCTGTCCGCCGTGGTCTGCGCCGCGCACCGCGCCGGTCTCGTCAACGAAGAAGGAGCGTCGGCCCGTCTTGCCGTAAGATTTCGGTGTGGCCGTGGCCTCGAACTTGTCTCCGGCGGCGTCCAGCAAGACTTTATAGCCCTGCCGGTCGGCGAAGTTCTTTTCGAGCAGCCCCTCGGCGACGAGTTCTTCGAGCGAGGCGTAGCGCCCTTTCTTCCTCTCGGCCTTGAACTCATGCTCGGCGTACACGATGCGATTGAGCGTGTAGACGGTTGATGTCTCGCCCCTGATGACGGGCGCGTCCTTGACGGAGATCAGCGCGGAGAGGGCGTAGACCTTGATGAGCGAGAGCGGCACGCGCAGTTCGTGGACGAGCATGTCGCCCTCGTTCGTGACCTCGTAGGAGGCCGCTTCGGGCGGCACGTCGAGCTGCGCGAGCAGGCCGCGCACTATCGGGTCTGCGCTCCCGCCCGAAATCTTCTTCGTGCTTTCGACGGCGTTGCGCATCAGCGCCTCGGAGACGTAAGCCTGTGCCAGCTTCTGCTGCGCCTGCCATTGCGTAGAGTTGCGGTAGGAGTCGGCGGCGGCGAGTGTACGGCGCGCGGCGTAGGCGTCTATGCAGTGGCGGACGACCCTTGCGTTTTCGGAGACGACGAGGAAGTTGTCCATGACGGCGTAGGCCACGCCGCCCGCGGCGCGTATCTCGAAGCCCTCGCGCTTCTCCGGCGGCGCAAAGGCCGCGCCCGTCGAGACGAAGTTCAGCGCCGTGAACACGCGCGGCAGAAGCTCGCGAATCTTGTCGGGGTTGTTGAGCGAGACGATGAAGATAATCCCCGGCTCGGAATCCTTCTCCTCCTCCTTCTCGCCCGGCCTCTTGACCTTGTAGCTGCCGAAGACGGAATCGAAGGGCGCGCTGATGGCGACCTCGTTGCCGAGCGCGGGCAGGAGGTCTTCTTTGAACTTGAAGCCGAAGAGCTTTTCGACGGCGGCGACCGTTTCGTCCGCCGTCGGCTCCTTCGCGCCCGCCTTCGCGCCCGCGGTGTCTGCGCCCTCGGCGTCCTCCCACATCGCGCGCGTGTATTCGGGGTTGAGCGAGGCCGTGCCGAGCGTGGCGGTGTAGATTTGCGTCCAGTCGAGCGAGGTCGTGACGAAGATGTCTGCGTCGGCGGGCGCGACCTCGGCGGCGGCGGCGGTGACGGGCGGCCCGGAGATGACGTTGGGCAGGAAGGGGATGATGCTGACGATGCCGTCCGGCGTGTTCTCGACGCCGAGGCGGACTTTCAGCGCGCCGCCGTCGAGGCTGACGCCGAGCGCGACCGCGCCGGGGATGCGCGGCGCTCCTTCAAAGAGATTGCGGAGCACGCCTTCCATGTGCCTCACCGCCAACTGCTCTTCGGAAGGTTTCGTCGCGGTCGAGGCATCGGCGCGCGCGACCTCTCTCGCCTCGACGACGACGGGCGCAACCACGCTTGTCGTCGCCTCCCGCGCGGCGCTCTCTTCGGTCGGATGCTCCGGCGTCGGGACGGGCGGCGCGGACGTTTCGCCCTGCGGCGACGCGGACGGCGAAGGCGCGGGCATCGCCGGTGTCGTTGCCTGCACGCCGGTCGCGGGCGCGCTCGTCGCCGGGGTCGAGGTGGTTGCCGGAGTCGCCGCCTGGGTTGCGTTTGAAGTCGGCGGCGCGGAAGAGGTCAGCTTGGCGTCGGGCGGTATTTCGACTGTGCGAGCCACGACCATTGCTTGCTCGCTCGGCTGCCGGTCGCGCGCGGCCCGTGCCTCCTGCTCCTTCTGCTGCTCGACGGCGTAGCCCTGCTGCGCGAGCGTCGTGTCAACGTAAACGAAGATGGAGTCGGAGCCGAGCCTGCTGCGGGCCGACTGGAAGCGGACGCTCTCGGCGAGCGTGCTCGTGCCCTCCTCGCCGCGCAGCTTCTTCAAAGTGAACGGCGACTCGGCGGCGAGCAGCAGACGACCCGCGCGCTTGACGAAGTACCCTTGCGCGTCCGCGCCCTGCCCCGACGCGTCTCTAGCCGTGGGCTTCTGTCCGGCGGGCGCGGGTTCGGGTCGCGTGCCCATCATGTTCCCGAAGACCTCGGCCTGCTCCCCGACCACGCGCCGGAACTTCGGCTCGAACGCCGCGGCGCTCTCCGCCGAGGGGAGTTCGAGCGCGACTATCGCCAGCGGCAGGCCCGCGCGCGTCGGCAGGGCGGCGACGAAGGCGCGCGCCTCTGCGAGAGCTTCGGCGTTCTCCGAGGCGAAGTTGAAGAGGTCTGTCAAGGGCTTGGTCTCTTCCCCGCCCACAAGGCCGAGCGTGCCGACTGCCGACTTCAGCTCCTCGGCGCGCACCAGCGTCCCGACGTTTCGCACCTCGGCATAAGCGCCGTAGCCGTCCGCCGAAAACATCTCCTCGATTGAGCGTTCAGGCTCGGCGTTGCGCGCCGGCTGCGCCTGCGCGTCGGCGCGTGCAGGCGTCGGCGCGTTCGTCGGCTGCGGCTGTGAGGTCGGCGTCGGTTGCGCCTGCGGCGTCGGCGTCGGCGCTGTCTGCGTCTGCGTTTGCGGCGCGTTTGCGGCGGGGCGTGGGGGCGTCGAACGGCGTCGGCGTTGCGCCGCGGGCGCGTGCGCGAAGCTCAACAGCAGCGCCGCGAGGAGGAGCGGCGTGAGGCGGGGAGAAGTTTTTCGGGGCTTCATTTTTTAGAACGCTCGGATTTCAACGGTTCACAGGGTCGAGGCCGGAGGGCGTGGGCGAAGTCGTAGACCGAGGGACTCAGGAAAAGTTTGACCTCACGCCGTCCGAGCGGGCGTCCGCTCGCAGCCGCGATTGTAGCGCACACGCCGGGGGATGCAACCGCGCATTTGACTTCCGCCGCCCGGCGCGGCGAAACTCTGGCCGTCATCCATCTCTCTTCCGAAGCGAGGCCAAACCGACCATGAACCGACGCTCCTTTGCTCTCTTCGTGCCCGCGCTCCTGCTCGCCTTCGCGTGCGCCTGCATGACGACGACGACGACCACGACCAGCACAACGAACACGCAGCCGACGGCGACGCCCGCGGCGCAGGCCGCCAACTTCCCCGCGGAACTCAAGCCCGCGCTCGACTCGATCACGTCCGACGACCTTCTCAAACACATCAAGACGCTCTCGTCGGACGAGTACGAGGGTCGCGGCCCCGGCACGCACGGCGAAGAGTTGTCGGTCGGCTACATCACCGGCGAGTTCAAGCGTCTCGGCCTCAAGCCCGGCAACCCGGACGGCACGTATGTTCAGAAAGTCCCGCTCATGGGCTTTCAAGCCGACCCGCAGCTCTCGGTCAACGCGGGCGGCAAGCAGCTCAGCTACAAGTTCCCCGACGATTACGTCGCCGTTTCGCGCCACTTCGAGCCGCAGATTGACGTGAAGGATTCCGACATCGTCTTCGTCGGCTACGGCGTCGAAGCGCCCGAATACGGCTGGGACGACTACAAGGGCGTTGACGTGAAAGGCAAGACCATCGTCATGCTCATAAACGACCCCGCCGTGCCCGACCCCGCAGACCCGTCGAAGCTTGACCCGAACATGTTCAAGGGCAACGCCATGACCTATTACGGTCGCTGGACGTACAAGTATGAGGAGGCCGCGAAGAAGGGCGCGGCGGCAGCCATCATCGTCCACGAGACAGGCCCCGCCGGGTATCCTTACGAGGTCGTCAGCGGTAGCTGGGGCCGCGAGAACTTCGACATCCAGAACCCGAACAAGAACGCCGACCGCGCGGCAGTCGAGTCCTGGATGACGCTGGAGCGCGCCAAAGAGTTGTTCACCGCCGCGGGGCAGGACTTCGACGCTTTGAAGAAGTCCGCCGTCACGAAAGACTTCAAGCCCGTGGCGCTGAACGCGAAGGCGACGTTCCATCTCAAGAACACACTGCGCACCATTGACTCGCAGAACGTCATCGCCAAGCTCGAAGGCTCAGACCCGACCTTGAAGAACGAGTACGTCATCTACACGGCGCACTGGGATCATCTAGGCAAGGACGACAAGCTGCCGGGCGATAAGATTTACAACGGCGCGATTGACAACGCTTCGGGCGTCGCCACCGTCCTCGAACTCGCCGAGGCGTTCACGAAACTTCAGACGCCGCCCAAACGCACGATTCTCTTCCTCGCCGTCACGGGCGAAGAGAAGGGCTTGCTCGGCTCGAAGTATTACGCCGAGCACCCGCTCTACCCGCTGGAGAAGACTCTGGCGGAGATCAACAAGGACGGCGTCAACCAGTGGGGGCGCACGAAAGACATTACCTTGATCGGCCTCGGCAACTCCACGCTCGACGACACCACGCGGGACGTGGCCGCGATGCAGGGCCGCACCATCGCGCCCGACCCGGAGCCGGAGAAGGGCTACTTCTACCGCTCCGACCACTTCGAGTTCGCCAAGCAGGGCGTGCCCGCGCTCGACCCCGAATCCGGCATTGACTACATCGGCAAGCCGCCCGAATACGGCAGACAGAAGCGCGACGAGTACACGAAGAACGACTACCACAAGCCTTCGGACGAGGTGAAGCCCGACTGGGACTTGTCCGGCGCGGTCGAGGACGCGCAGCTCCTCTTCATGGTCGGCTACAACGTCGCCCAGGGGGACAAGTACCCGGAGTGGAAGCCCGGCACCGAGTTCAAGGCCAAGCGCGACTCGATGCTGGCGAAGACGAGCGCTACGCCGACGAGCTAGGCTGTAAGCTGGCGGGTTTATGTTTTGTGCCGGAGGTCTTTCGGCTTGGGATGCTGTCCTTACGTCGAAAGACCTCCGTCGCATGGTTTAGCGCCGTGAGATACGGCATAGGATGGGCGTCTTATCAGACAAGACGCCCATCCTATACGGTAAGACGATGACCTTAGAGCCTAAGATGACGAGGTTAGGGGATAGCGCGAGGAGCTTATCCAGTAAGAACGGATGAATAAGTGATGGGGTGGCATGAATGTTAATCGCAATTCGTCTGGTCTGCCTTTCGCTGTGCGTGGTGTGTCTGACGGCACCCGCACAGATTCAGAAGCCCGAAGCGCAAGTTAAGCAAGAAGCGTCGCCCTCGAAGAAGAACGCGCGACCCGAAGCGGCGGCGGCTGAGCCTTTCGACAAGGCCACGGTCGAGCAGATGTCGAAGCAGTGCGTGACGCTCGACACCGAGTCCGGCCAGGTCGTGGCCGAGATGCTCGCCGAGGCCGCGCCCGAAACCGTCCGCAACTTCCTCAACCTCGCCGCGACCGGCGCTTTCGACACGACCACCTTCAGCCGCGTCGTCCGTGGGTTCGTCATACAGGGCGGGAACCTCTCGACGCGCGAGAAGCTGACGCCGGAGCTTTTGAGGCGCGCGGTACGCACCGTGCCCGACGAGCCGAACGCGGTCAAGCATGTGCGCGGCGTGCTCTCGATGGCCCGCTCCGACCAACCAAATAGCGCCACCACCAACTTCTTCATCCTCGTCGGCGACGCCTCCCACCTCGACGGCACGTTCGCCGCCTTCGGTCGCGTCACGCGCGGCATGGAGGTCGTGGACGCGATCAACAACGCCGAGGCCGAAGGCGAGAAACCCAAACACCCCGTCCGCATCAACCGCGCGACCGTTGCGCCGTGCGCAAAGCCCGCGACGACGGCCCCGCCGGGGACGAAATAATGTGGACGAAATAACGTAGCCCGCGGCGCGAGCCGCGCGAGACGCACGCACGAAAAAGAGGCGAGACTCGGCAATGGTCTCGCCTCTTTTTTTATTCAGACTGTCCCGACGGCCCGTGCCTTTGGCGGTTCGGGGGCGACCCCGTTCCCCAAAAGGGTCGCCCCGAACCGCACCCGAACCACGCGACGCCGAGCCGCCTTGCCCTTTGCGGCACGGCACCAGCGTGGCAAGCCTTTACTGCACGACGAAGTCGCTGCCCGTCGCCGAGTCGGAGTTGAGCAGAAGGCCGCCCGTCGCCGAAGTGCCGAGGAGTATCTGCGCGTTGGCCGCCGTGCCCGTCGAAGTCGTGCCGACGATGTTCGCTCCGGCGAGGGTGTTGATCTTGTCCACGCCCACGCGGATAACGATTTGATTGCCGTCCACCTCCCCGGCGTCGGGCGCACCCTTGCTGACCTGATTGTTGGTGCCGTTCGGCAGCTTCTCGAAGTCGCCGTACTCGTAAGCCATCGCGCCCGTCTCCGTGACGCTGGCCGAGACGTAGATGGTCGTGCCGTTGAAGACGGAGCTGACCGTCCAGTAGTTGTTCTGCGTGCGCGCCGAGGCATTCGTGAGCGTCAGCGTGTAGACGATCTGGTTGGACGAGGCGTCGTAGGCGAAGTCAACCGAGCGTATGTCCTGCGCGTCGGTGCCGAACTGGTCGCCCGCCGGGTCAACGATTTCGGGGCCGCCCGCGTCGGGCATGAGGTTGAACGGATGCGCCACCGGCGAGAGGCTCATCGAGGCGCGCACGGCGTTGTGTGCGTCAACGTAGCCCGCGCCGACGACCCTCTCGTCGAAGGGCATCGGGCTGGCGGTCTGGCGCAGTATCGTCACCACGTCGTCGGGCGTGAGCGTCGGGTTGGCTTCGAGCATCAGGGCGACGACGCCGGTGACGTGCGGGCACGAGAAGCTCGTCCCTTGCGAGGTCGTGTAGTAAGGAAGGTACGCGGGCGGAATCGTCGTCAGGTCGTTGCCGACGACGGGGACGGTGCCGAGCGTGTTGGTGAGTCCCGCGCCGCGCAGGCGCGCGCTCTTGATGTCCACACCGGCGGCGGTGATGTCGGGCCGAAGGTTCGGCGGTGCGGCGGGGTCGGCGGGCATGCCGGCCACGTCCGCGCCCGTGCCGTTGTCAACGCCGCGCGAGCTGAAGTCCGCGGGGCTGCCCAAGCCCTGCTTCTCGCCCGCGGCCACGGAGATCGTCCACGGCATAGTCGAGTAAGGGTTGATCGAGGTCGGCGTGTCGCCGGAGTTTCCGGCGGCGAAGACGACCGTGATGTTGCGGTCGTGCGAGGCGCGCGTGGCGACGTTGATGGGGTTTGCGGGGTCGAGGCCGTCGGCGCTCAGCGTGTCGCCCCAGGAGTTGTTGATGACGCGTATGTTGTAGGCGTACTGGTTCGCAAGCAGGTAGTCGTAAGCGCCGATGATGCCGACGAGCGGCAGGCCCAGCTCGTTGCCGGAGTTCACGCCGACGAGGTGCGCGCCACGCGCCACGCCGCCGTAGAAGCCGCCCGAAGCCTGTCCCGTCCCGGCGGCAACCGCCGAGCCGAACGTGCCGTGGCCGGATTCAACGTCCGACATCTGCTGGTTCTCTAAATAAATCGGCGGGACGAAGCCGGTGCCGTTGACGAGGTCGCCGATGGAGACGCCCGGCGCGCCGACGAGTCCGGCGTCGGAGACGACCGTTTCGGAGAGCGGCTGGATGACGTTCTGCACGACCTTCTTGCCGTAGGTAAGGTCTGCGTGCGTCGCGTCAATGCCGGTGTCCACGTAGCCGATGCCGACGCCCTTGCCGGTGACGGGCAGGCCCGGGTTGCTCGTGTTGTTCTTCGTCACCTCGGTGTCGGCCTGCATCTGCGGGACGCCGATGAAGGGACGGCTGACGTTGGTGAAGGTCTTGAGCAAATGGTTCGAGTAGATGGAGGCGACGCCGGGCTGCTGGCGGACGGCGGAGAGTTGCGTCGCGCTCATGTCCGCGATGACCATCGGCAGCTCGCGCGTGGCGAAGCCTTTGGCGATGCCCGCGAGCCGGAGGCGCGAGAACTCCGAAGCGCCGGGCTTCTGCCGGTAGGTGATGACCACGGGCACGGTCGCGCCGGGCGCGTGCGTGGCGAAGAACTGCGTGAGCTGCGAGTCAACCCTGACCGCCGACGAAGCCGACGCGCCGTCGTGCTGAACGGTCGCCAGCGCCAGGATGAAGACCGCCGTCAGCGAAAGTGCTCTTCTCATCATCATCGCCTTCATTTTCTTTTCCTCTCCGTTCCTTCTCCGGGCTTCTTTGAAAGCTTCTCCCAAGAGGCCGTGTCTCGTCCTGGCGGCGACCGAAGCGGGTCGCCGGGCTTGCGCGCTTCGGAGTCGGCCCGGAGGGCTTACCCGTCTCTGCCAAGCGGGTGAACCCTCCGAGCCTTGCGCCTCGCCGCGCCCCTTCCGTCCCGACAACGGACGGGCCGCGGCGAGAAGCCGTCCGGGTCAGTTGCCCGCCACGAAGTGCTGGCGGTAGTTGTCGAGCGCGTAGGCCATGAAGGCGCGCGTCGCCGGGTCTGCGGGCTTCACGTTGGCCTTGAGCGTCGGCTGGAAGTCGAACGGCCCCTGGCTGAGCGAGAAGAAGGCTTGCAGCAGCCCGCGGTCGAGCGCGTCCTGCACGTAGCCGCGGTAGGCGGCGGGGATGTCCGAGTTGTCGGCGAGCGCGAGCGTCGCACCGTTGTACTGCACGGTCACGGTCGTACCGGCCTTCGACTTCGCGTCCGCATCGAGGCCGAGCGCGCGAACCAGCGCCACCGCCATGTCGAGCCGACTGACCGTGCCCGAAGGGTTGAAGGCCGAACCCGTGGCGCTCATCATGCCCGCAGGCCCGAAGTTCCAGTCGCGCAGCGTCGAGCCGCTGGCCGTCACCGCCTCGGCGATGGGCGCGAGGTCGGGCGAAACGTCCGTGAACTTCGACGACGCGCCGACCGACTGCCGCAGCGCCGTGTTCATGTAGAGAAGCTGCGCGAAGTCGCCGCGCGAGAGCGCGTCGTCGGGGCGGAACATGCCGTCGGCGAACGTGTCCATCATGCGGTTCTTCAGAACCGTCTCGATCTCGGCCTGCGCCGGGTGGCCCTGAATGTCGGCGATGGGGTCGAGGTTGTACTGCTGCTGCGTGATGGTCATGTCCAGAGGGCCGGGCGCAGCCGCGCCGGAAGTCGGCAGAGAGAAGTTCGGGGCCGCAGTGAGTCCGCGCACGCCGCGCACCTCGACGAGCCAGGGGCCGGCCGAAGGGTTGTTGACGACGATCTCGCGGCTCGGCGAGTCGAGTATCGGGAGCGCAATGCCCGACGAATACTTGTTGCCCTGCGGGTCTGTGGCGATCAGCCCGATGGTGTTGCCGTCGCTCGTGGCGGCGTTGGTGAAGGTGGCGAAGATGTCGAGCACGGTCATGCCGTCCTGCACCGTGAAGGCGTGCGCGTTCGTCGAGGTGCAGGTGGTGTTGCTGCCCGCGGCGCAGGGCGTCGCCGCCGGGCTGTAGTCAATGTGCGTCTGCTCCGGCGCGGGGCCGCTCACGGTGAACTTCGCGTTGAAGTTGTGCGTGAAATTCTGGCCGTATGCCTTCGAGCGGTTGAAGACCTTATCCACGGCGGCGTAGGCGTTGATGTAGCCCGCGCCGACCTCCCACTCGGCGCGGCCCGGCATGCGCGAGGCCGTGTCGGTGATGATCTGCTTAACCTCGTCGGGCGTGAGCGTGATGTCGGCGTCGAGCATCAGGGCGACGACGCCCGCGACGAAAGGCGTCGCCATCGAGGTGCCGGAAATCTGCGTGTAGTAGGGCAGATAGTTGACCGGAAGCTCCGCGTCGTCGGTCAGGCCGTTGGCGAAGACGTTCGACTTCGAGCGGGCCGAGACGACCGCCGCACTGAACCGCGTGTCGGACGCGAACTCGCGGCCCGTGCCCGGCGCGGTGATGGTCGGCGCGTTGTAATCGTCGAGCGGGTCGGAGTTCGACAGGCGCTCTTCCTTCGAGACGCCGCGCGACGAGAAGCTGGCGAGTCCGCCCTCCTTCGTGCCCGCGGCGACGCCGATGACCCACGGCGCTTTGGCGTAAGGGTTCATCGTGTCCTTGCCCGGCCCGCTGTTGCCCGCGGCGAAGGCGACGATGATGTTGTTGTCGTGCGCCGTCTTCGAGGCGATGGCAACGGGGTCGTCCGGGTTGAAGGGGCCGTTGCCGCCCCACGAGTTCGAGATGACGCGGATGCCGTAGACCGACTGGTTCGTCAAAGACCACTCGAAGCCGCCGAGCGCGTTGAGGATGAAGAGGACAGCGCCGGAGCCTGTGCCGATCAGCTTCGCGCCCGGCGCGACGCCCGCGTAGAGGCTGCCCGACTGCTGGCCCGTGCCGCCGACGATGCCGGCGCAGTGCGTGCCGTGGCCGACGTTCAAGTCCGTGTCGGGCACGTTCTCGACCACTTGCAGAGAAGTGAAGCCGTTGAGTTCGGGCGTCGAGACGAGCGTGTTGTTCGACTGCTCGTCGGTCACGATCAACACGTTCTGGATGACATTCTTGCCGAGCTGGAGGTCGGGGTGCGTGGCGTCAATGCCGCTGTCATTGATGACGACGGAGAAGTTGCCCGCGCCCGAAACGGGCAGGCCGCCGTTGGCGCGCGTCAGTGCGGCGTCGGTCTTCAGGCGCTCGACGCCCGCGAGCGTGCTCGTCTCTTTGTCGAAATAATTAAGGCGGTCGTTGGCCCAGACCGAGCGCACCGACGGGTTCGACGCGAGCGCGCGCACCTGCCCGGCGGTGGCGACGACGGCGACCATGCCGAGACGATTGAGCGCGTAGCCCTTCGTGATGCCGATGCTCCGCAGCGCGTCGAGGTGCGACGGCTGGAGGCCGTTGTTTGTTTTGAACGAGACGATGACCGTGCCCACGCTCGCATTCGCGGCCAGGCCCGCGAGCCTGGACTGAAGTGACGGGCCGATGGTGGCTGCCCGTGTGTCGGCTGTCGTGACGAGGCAGAAAAGGACGAGGGTGACGAACGCGGCAGAGATTCTTCTGAGCATCACTTTCATTTGTCTCCTTCAAAAGTTTTTCAAGGTTTCGGCTCGACCTTTTCGGGGATTCGCGCCCTCAAACCGAACCAGCGTGGAGAAGATAGCCGCGAGCTATTGAGCGAAACTTGAGCGCGGGGAAAATTTTTCGAGTCTCAGGCGGGCTGCGAGATGGGCTGATATTTCAACAGCTTAGAGGCACTTGAGGAAAACTTGAGGCGCTGGCGGGCGACCGTTGGAAAACTTTCAAAAGGGCGACGGCGGGTTACGTCAACTCGACAACAAAGTCCGCGACCGGCGACGGAAGCTTCGCGGCGCGGGGAAGAGTTCCGTGACGGGCGCGTGATATTTTGAGAGGTCTTCGACCATACAATCGAGTGTAACGTCGGCGAAAGTTTGATTACGCGTTGACGCCGAACGAGGAGGGCGGAAGAGATGAGCGCGAGCCAGCGCGACGCGTCGAAACCAGCGAGACCCGCGGGGCGCTCGGAAGGTGCCGAGCGTTGCCGGCGCAAGTTCCTGCGGTTCTTCCCCGGCGGCTTTCGCGATGAGACTTACATCGCTTGGGAGCGCGCATACAAGTGGGAGACGCACGCGCGCTGGGAGGAGTCGCTCGCGCGCGAGGAGTTCCGGCGTTTGCTGCGCGGGCGCGCGTTCGCAGAGGTCGCCGCACGCGCCGTGCGCGTCGAGCAGCGCTCGCGCTACAGCATGATCTTCTCCTTCGAGAAGATGGCTCTGCGCGATGCCGTCAAGAGTGAGGAGGGCGCGCGCGCCTTCGCCGAAGGGCTGTACGAGTTCATCCACGGCGCAGGAACAATCGAGCGCAGGTTCGAGCGCTGGGTCGAGGTGGTCGCACAGCTTCCGCGCAGGCAGACGCGCGTGCTGACGTGGCCGCTCGTGACGGTCTTCGGTTTCATCGCGCAGCCGGACACGCACATCTTCCTCAAGCCCAACGCGACGCGCACCGCCGCCCGCGAGTACGAGTTCGACTTCCGCTACAAGTCTCGCCCGTCGTGGGAGACTTACGCGAGCCTGCTTGAGTTCGCCGCCGTCGTGCGCCGCGACCAAAGAGACCTGCGCCCGCGCGACATGATTGATCTACAATCTTTCATGTGGGTTCAGGGTTCCGACGAGTACGAGGAGTGACTGCTGTGTTGGGTGGCCGACAAGTGTCCGCCGCGCTGCTCCGCGGCCTGAAGCTGCGCTGCCCCGTCTGCGGCCTGTCAACGGTTTTCCGCAGCCCCTTCAAGGTCAGGCATCACTGCCCGGCGTGCGGCGCGCTGTTCCAACGCGAAGAGGGCTTCTTCGTCGGCGCGCTCATGATTAACGTGGTGGTGACGGAGGCGGCGGTGCTCGCGACTTACGCAGTCTTCCTGCTCGCGCGCGGCGGGCAGGATGCGCTGCCGCTACCGCTGCTCTTCGCGGTCGCGCTCCTTTTCCCCGTCGCCTTCTACCACCACAGTTGGAGTCTCTGGCTCGCCAGTGACCACATCATCGAGCGACTTCCGAAGCATTCCTCAGACGACTGAGGCGAGGGACGCCCCGGCGTTGGTCAACGTGCGCGTGCGCGTCACGCCGCCGTCAAATCTTCGCCTGCGCGTCACGCGAGCGAGCGCCCGCGCGGCGCTCTTCGAGGACTTCCCAGTTCTCTCGGACGCGCGTGTAGATGCCGTCGGCGTCGAGGCCGTACTTGGCGAGCAGGAGTTGCGGGTCGCCGTGCGTGATGATGCGGTCGGGCACGCCCATGCGGACGACGCGCACCGCGTCGAGCAGGCCGTTCTCTTCCAGAAGCTCGACGACCGCCGAGCCGAAGCCGCCCGCCAGATAAGCCTCCTCCACGGTGACGATCAGTCGCTTGGTGCGCGCGAGCGCGAGCAGGAGGCCCGCGTCGAGCGGCTTGACGAAGCGCGCGTTGACGACCGTCGCCTCGATGCCGTCTTTCGCCAACGCTTCGGCGGCCCGCAGAGAAGGGTGAGCCATCGTGCCGTAGGCGATGATGGCGACCTCGCCGCCGTCGCGCAAAAGCTCCGCCTTGCCCACCTCAAGCAGTTGCGGCTCGCGGCGGATGTCCGCGCCCGTGCCGCTGCCGCGCGGGTAGCGCATCGCGGCGGGGCCTGTGTGCTCGATCATCGTGTAGAGCATGTCGCGCATCTCGCCTTCGTCCTTCGGGGCCATCGCAATCATGTTCGGGACGGCGCGCAGGTAGGCGATGTCGAGCAGTCCGTGGTGCGTCGGGCCGTCGCCGCCGACGATGCCGGCGCGATCCATGCAGAACTTGACGTTCAGATTTTGCAGGCACACGTCGTGGATGATCTGGTCGAAGGCGCGTTGCAGGAAGGTCGAGTAGATGGCGCAGACGGGCTTGAGTCCCTCGGTGGACATCCCTGCGGCGAACGTGACGCAGTGCTGCTCGGCGATGCCGACATCGAAGGCGCGTTCGGGGAACTTCTCCAGCACCTTGTCAATGCCTGTGCCGTCGGGCATCGCGGCGGTGAGCGCGACGATGCGCTCGTCGCGCGCCATCAGCTCACACATGGTCTGGCCGAAGACCGCCGTGTACTGCGGGTGCGAAGTCTTCGAGGGCTTGATGGCCTCGCCCGTCTTGAGGTCGAAGGGGCCGGTGGCGTGCCAGGCGTAGTAGTTGCGCTCGCGCGCCGGGTAGCCTTTGCCCTTCTGCGTCAGGGCGTGGACGATGACGGGGCCGTCCTTGATCTGCTTGGCCTCTTCGAGCGCGCGCACGAGCGCACGCGGGTTGTGTCCGTCAATGTAGCCGATGTATTTGAAGCCGAGTTCGTTGACGAGCGCGCCGGGCAAAACGGCTGCCGCGATGGCGTCCTTCACGGTCTTCGCCGCCTGATAAAGTCTCTCGCCGAACGAAGGGATTTCGCGCAGGGTCTCGCCCACCTCGTCCTTGAAGCGGTGGTAGCCTTGCGCCTCGCGGATGCGGTTGAGGTAGCCCGTCAAAGCGCCGACCGCCGGGGCGATGGACATCTCGTTGTCGTTGAGGAGGACGATGAGGCGGGTCTTCAGGTGGCCGGCCTGGTTGACGGCCTCCATCGCCATGCCGCCCGCGAGGCTGGAGTCTCCGACGACGGCGACGACGTGGTGATCCTCGTCGCGCTGGTCGCGCGCGACGGCCATGCCGAGCGCGGCGGACAGAGAGGTCGAGGCGTGGCCCGCGCCGAACGTGTCGTACTCCGACTCGTCGCGCCGGAGGAAGCCGGAGATGCCGCCGTACTGTTTGACCGTCGGGAGAAGTTCCCGACGGCCCGTCAGAATCTTGTGCCCGTAAGCCTGATGGCCCACGTCCCAGACGAGCCGGTCGCGCGGCGTGTCGAAGGCGTAGTGCAGGGCCACCGCCAGTTCGACCGCGCCTAAGCTTGCTCCGGTGTGCCCGCCGACGCGCGACATCGTCTCCAGAATGTACTGACGGATTTCGTTGGCGACCTCCTGCAACTGTTCGGGGCGCAGGCGGCGCAGGTCGGCGGGCGAGTTGATCTGCTCAAGGAGTTTCATCGGGCGCTCATTTTAACGTGGAGAGCCCGGTTTTACCATCGAATAAGTGACGTTTGAGGAAACCTGTTGCTTTTGCGCCGCTGTGCGAGTTAATCTTTGTCCACTGGAAGGATGCCCCGCAGGGCACTCCGGCCTCTCCCACGCGCATATGTAAACACACGACAAACTGGCCGCTGAAGCTATTTCAGATGCGTTGAAGGAGAATGCCCCCGCGTGGAATCACAGCCCGAACTTCACCGACTGAATGACGACTCCGAAGCCTTCGCGTGCGAGAGGGCGCGCGCCCTGCTCGCCGAGGGGAAACTGTCGGAGGCCGAGCGGGAAGCCGACCGCGCCGCGCGCACGCTCGAACAGGGCGGCGAGCATTGGCTTCTGGCCGAGGCTCTGACGACGCAGGGCGTCGCGCTCGCCCGGCTCTCGCAAGCGAACGACGCGCGCCACGCGCTGCTTCGCGCCGCCGCGGTGGCCGAGCGCGCGGGCAACACCGAGCAGGCCGGGCGCGCCCTGCTCGCCGCCGTCGAAGAGCTGGCGACGCGCATGCTGAAGGACGAGTTGTGCGCCACCTACGACCGCGCCGCGCGGCTCCTCTCCTCTTCGCCGGACGTGGACGCGCTCCGTCGCCTGTCCGTGTGCGCGCGCCGCGTGCTGCTGCTCCTCGACGAGCGCGCGACATCCTCCGACTGGGATAACTTCTCCTTCCGCGAGGCCGTGCTGCGCTACGAGTCGGGCATCATCGGGAGGGCGCTGAAGGACGCGGGCGGCGTCGTCTCGCACGCCGCGCGACTGCTCGGCATGAAGCACCACAACAACCTCATCTCCATCCTCAACACGCGCCACCGCGAACTGCTCGGCGAGCGCAAGCCCATCATCGCCCGCCGCCGCAGCCTGATGACACACAAAAAGCAATAAGGCAGTGAGCCGTAAGCCGTGAACTGTGAGCCGTGAGCCGTGACAAGCTAAAACCTTTTTTTCTCTTGTCACGGCTCACAGTTCACGGCTCACGGAATTTCAAGCACTAGCTTCCCGAACTGCGCGCGGTCGTCCATGAGTTCGTGCGCGCGGCGCGCGGCGTCGAGCGGGAGCGTGCGGTCTATGACGGCGCGAATCTGACCGCGCTCGACGAACTTCATGGCGTCGAGCAGCTCCGCCTTCGACCCCATCATCGAGCCGAGCAGGTTGAGATGGCGGTAGAAGACCTGTCGCAAGTCCGTCGGCGCGTCGTAGCCGCTCGTCGCGCCGCAGGTGACGAGCCGCCCGCCGCTTTTCAGAGACTTGATCGAGCCGGGCCACGTCGCCGCGCCCGTGTGCTCGAAGACGACATCCACGCCCTGCTTCGAGGTCAGACGCCGCACCTCCTTCGGCCAGTCCGCGTGCGTGTAGTTGACGACCTCATCCGCGCCGAGCGCGCGCGCCTTCTCCAACTTCTCCTCGGTGCTCGCGGTCGCAATCACGCGCGCGCCGCGCAGGCGTGCGACCTGAATCCCGATGGAGCCGACGCCGCTGCCTGCGGCGTGAACGAGAACGTCCTCGCCGGGCTGAACATTGGCGCGCGTCACAAGCATGTGCCACGCCGTCAAAAGCGTGAGCGGGAGCGCCGCGGCCTCGGCCCAGCTTAAATCTTTCGGCTTCGCGAAGACGTTGACGCCGGGCGCGGCAACCAGCTCGGCGTAGCCGCCGTCGCACCGGTAGCCGAGGATGTCGTACTGCGGGCAGAGATTGTCCGCGCCGCGCAGGCACTCTCGACAGTGGCCGCAACTCACGCCCGGCTGCAACAGAACCTCTTCGCCCGGCCTCACCCAGTCCACCACCTCGCCCGTCTCGCGCACCACGCCTGCGATGTCGTTGCCGAGGATGTGCGGCATGGGAATCTCGACGCCGGGCAGCCCGGCGCGCGCCCACACGTCCAGATGATTCAGGGCACAGGCGCGCACCTCGACCAGAACCTCGTTCGCCCGAATCTTCGGTTCGGGCCGCTCCTCCAGCCGGAGCACTTCCGGCCCACCCTGCTCTTGGAAGACGACTGCTTTCATGTTCCGGATTTCATCATTCGTCAGACGGGCGTTGCGCCGTCGGTCTGTTGGCGTGCGTGGTAGGAGGAGCGCGTCAGCGGGCTGGACTCGACGTGCTTGAATCCAAGCTCCAGCCCCGCGTCGCGCCAGCGCGCGAACTCCGCGGGCGTGACGTAGCGCTCGACGGGGAGGCGGCGCGCGTGCGGTTGAAGGTACTGGCCGATGGTCATGATGTCGCAACTTGCCGCGCGCAAATCCTTCATCAACTCCACCACCTCGTCGAACGTCTCTCCGAGTCCGACCATGATGCCGCTCTTGGTGAGCATGCCGCGCTGCTCGCGGTCGCGGCGCTCGGCGGCGCGGCTGAGAAGAGTCAAAGTCTGCTCGTACTTCGCATCGGGCCGGACGCGCCGGTAGAGGCGCGCGATGGTTTCGGTGTTGTGGTTGAGCACGTCCGGGCGGGCGTCGAGCACGGTGTCGAGCGCCGCGCGGTCGCCGTTGAAGTCCGGGATAAGGACTTCGATGCGGCAGTCGGGGTTCAGTGCGCGCACCTGTCGAATCGTCTCCGCCCAATGCGCAGCGCCGCCATCGGCGAGGTCGTCGCGGTTGACGGAGGTGATGACGGTGTGCGCGAGGTCGAGGTGACGGACAGCCTCGGCGACGTGGCGCGGCTCTTCCGGGTCGAGCGCGAAAGCTTCGCCCTTCGAGACGGCGCAGAAGCCGCAGTGGCGCGTGCAGATGTCGCCGCCGATCATGAAGGTCGCGGTGCGGTCGGCCCAGCACTCGAAGATGTTCGGGCAGCGCGCCTCCTGGCAGACCGTGTGCAGGTTCAAACCCTCGATCAGCTTCAGCACGGCGTTCTGGTTCGTCGGGTCGCCGATTTTGATGCGGAGCCATTCGGGCTTCGGCCCGCGGGGCGGACGCTGCGAAGGCGGGTTGTTGATGACTCTCAGTTCGCGGCTCAAGCTTGATTGCTCCGAAGATGATTTTAGTATGGAGTCATTTTAGCATCCGCACCTTTAAAAAACGATCTCGTTGTCGCTCGCGGCTCTGCTCAGGCCAACGTGGGGTGGATGAAGCGCGCGAGGGCTTCGGGGTCAACGTTGCCGCCCGACAGAACGACGCCGACTCGTTCGATGTCCGGCGGCAGCTTGCCGAAGAGAACGGCGGCGGCGGCGACCGCGCCCGTCGGCTCGACGAGGATTTTCAAGCGGAAGAGCAGGAAGCGCAGCGTCTCGACGATCTCGTCCTCGGAGACCGTGAGCACGTCCTCGGCGTTGCGTTGCAGTATCGGAAATGTGAGCGCGCCGGGCGTCTGCGTCCGCATGCCGTCGGCTATGGTCGGCGGCGACGGGATGTGGACGCGCTCGCCTTTGACGAACGATTGCCGCGTATCGTCGGACAACTCCGACTCGACGGGGAAGCAGCGCAGCTCCGGCCTCAGAGTCTTCGCCGCCGTGCTCGCGCCCGCGAACAGCCCGCCGCCGCCGCAAGGCGTCAGCAGCGCGTCGAGGTCGGGCGCGTCTTCCAAGAGTTCGAGCGCGCAGGTGCCCTGCCCCGCGATGACGTGATAGTCGTCAAACGGCGGCACGACCGCGAGGCGGTCTCGCTCGGCGAGCCGGCGCGCGACCCTCTCGCGGTCTTCGCGCTCGCGGTCGTAGAGAACCACTTCCGCGCCGTACCCCTTTGTCGCCGCGAGCTTGGTGCGCGGCGCGTCCGACGGCATCACGATCACGGCGCGCGCGCCCGCGTCGCGCGCCGCCAAAGCGACGGCCTGCGCGTGGTTGCCCGACGAAAAGGCGACGACGCCGCGTGCGCGTTCTTCGTCGGTGAGCGACAGAATCCTGTTCGTCGCGCCGCGCATCTTGAACGCGCCCGCGCGCTGGAGGTTTTCGCACTTGAAGAAGACGCTTCGGCCCGCGGCCTCGTCGAACGTGCGCGAGGTGACGACCGGCGTGCGGTGGACGAAGGGGCGGATGCGCGCCTCGGCCAACTGTATGAAGTCTAGTGTCAGCATGATAATCGTAAACCGTGAGTCGTGAACCGTGATAAGTAAAACCTGCCTTCTCTCTCGTCACGGTTTACGGTTCACGGCATTTTCTCCTTCAAGCGTCATCTCAAACACCTCGGCGAAGCGCGCGACGAGGCGGTCTTCGACCTCGACGAGCGGGAGTTCGCGCCCCAGAATCTCCCTCATCGAAGTGACCGGCTCGCCTTCGCAGGCAACGATGAGGTTGAAGTAGTCGAGGTCTGTGTTGACGTTTAAGGCAAAGCCGTGCGTCGTCACCCAGCGGGCGATGTGGACGCCGATGGCGGCGATCTTGCCGCGCTCCGTGTGGACGCCCGTCAAGCCTTTGACGCGAAACGTCTCGATGCGAAAATCCCTCATCGCGCGGATCAGGACTTCTTCGAGGTCGCGGACGTAAGCATGCACGTCCTCGCGTTCGGGACTCAAATTGATGATGGGGTAGCCGACGATCTGTCCGAGTCCGTGATAAGTCATCTTGCCGCCGCGATTGGTCTCGTACACTGTGACGCCGCGCGCCTCCAACAGTTCGGGCGCGGCCAGAATCAACTCGCGCGTCGCGCGGCGACCGATGGTGAGGACGTGCGGGTGCTCGACCAGGAGCAGAGTGTCCGGCTCGCGCCGCTCGCGCACGGCCAGCTCGGTCTCCTTCTGAACTTGAAAGGCCGCGTCGTACTCCATGCGTCCGAGGCGGCGAACTTTTAAGCGTCTCGCTGGCATCGCGGGTGTGCGGGTCTGAAGTTCTACTCTCTCGTCACTCATTGTAACAGACCGGGCGGCCCGCGCAGCGAGCACACGGCGGGTGCGTCCGCGCGCTCTCGCTCCGCGCGCGACCCGGCGCGGCGAGAGCGCGCAAAGCTTGCGGGGCGCGAAGTCCGTCGTGCACAATGCGTGTTCGCACGTCGCGAGATAAATTCAGCCGAACAGACGGGGCAGAGAGCTTAGAGGGCGCGGGCCGGGCGTGCAGTCCCGCGCGGGCGTCCGGGAACTTTCTTTCTTGAGGAGGGAATCGTGAAAACGTTTATCGCCGCGGCCATCGCGTGCCTGCTTCTGACCTTCTCCGCGTCGGCGCAGACGCGCACGCGCCGCACGTCAGCGCCGCAGAAGCGCCGCACCACTTCCACCCAATCGTCGCGCCTCGACGCGACGCGCTTCAACGCGCAGCGCCTCGAAATCGCGGGCCTCTCGAAAGACCTGACGCGCTTCCTCTATCTCTACGGTCGGCTCTCGAAGGACTTGGAGTTGACGGGCGCGCAGGCCGAGTCGGCGGACGCGGCGAACAAGACGAAGGCGGGGCTGATTGACAGCGTGCACGCGATGCGCGATAGGCTCGACCAGCTCGAAAGCCACTTCCGTTTCGCGCAGGGACTCGAACACCAGTACCAGATGCTTCAGGGCGTCTCGGGCCGCGCCGACGAGGCCGCACAGTCGGTCTCAGCCAACCAGTACGACCGCGCGGGCCGCACCCTCCTCGACATCGCAACACAGTTGACGGACGTGCTGCTGGAAATGCAGTAGTCCGCGCAACCCGCTCCCGGATGCGCTGCGGCACAGAAGCGAATCGCCCGCGCAGATTATCCGCGCGGGCGATTCGCCGTCACGTCTGAATCTCGACGCGGCTTACTGTGAGAGTAAGAACACGTCCCAAGCCCACCGGGCAACGTCCGTGTGATGCACTCTATTGACCTTAGCGCGGAACCTGAAGCGGTTGCCGTACTGGTCGGTGCGCCTCGACTCTTTGTAATCGAGTGAGATGGACTCGACGCCCAGCTCCGGCAGGGTATGCAGCTCTTCCGGCTCCGAGATGCCGTTGTGGTTCTTATCCTGCCAGAGTCGCAGCCTGGAATAGACCTCGTCTCTACTGTCTATCACGCCATCATTGTTGCCGCCCAGTTCCGGCTTGTCGTACATGGCGAGCGCGACGAAGCCGTTCGGGGTAGGCGAGTAAGGCTGCGGCGTCATGTTGCCGAACAACTCTGTGCCGTTGTTTACTTTCCCGTCCTCATTGCGGTCAAGGAAAAGGAAGGCGTCGTCTGAGTTCGGCGCAGTCCACGACACGCGCTCGGCTGCGATGCCGTCGCCATCAAGATCAAAGTTGACGCCGTGCTCAAGGTCTGTCAGCGCGAAGCCATCGCCATTCACGTCAATCACGATTGGCGACTTATCAATCGTCCCGTCGCAGTGGCACGTGTCCCAGTTAAAATCAGTACACCAACTTATGAATTGCTGGGTGACGTTAAGACACAGGTCGCCACCGCCCAGCGTCGGCGTCGGCGTCGGGGGTGGCGCTGTTACCGTCAGAGTGGCATCCCCGGTCAATGGGGTGGCTGTCTGTGCAAGACCGCTGTTGTTTTCTAAATTGACCAACGTCGCCCGGTAGGGGAGGCTCCCGCCACCGGCATTGTGAGAGTCCATAGTGAATGTGAAGTCAAAGCGAGAAGATATGCCTCCGCCTGCGAGGTTAACTTTCTCAATGTGTGAAGGCGTTACCGTGTAAGTGATGCCGCCCACATTGCTATTCTCGGTTACTTGGATGACCGACTTGATCGCACTGGAGTTGTCTGCGCCAACTGCCGGAACTCCTGCCCCAGTAGCAACTGACACGGTTAGTGTGGAGGTGCCCGTTGCAGTGATAGTGCCGGGTGTGAACACGACTCCCCCGATAGAGACGTTTTGAGTTGCCGGCAAATTCTGAGCTTTGACCGGAAATTTATGCGTGATGCTGCCGATGGCAAGGAGGCTGGCGATAGCAGCCAGCAGGAACAGGAAGCGAAATCGCATACGATGAACTCTTTTGTGAGTGATGTGGAGAGAACGAAGGGCCGGGCGGAGACCCCTACAATCTGAAGCGCGGGCGAAGGCTACTATGGATAAGCTCGTCGGTCAACAAAAACTTCCAACGCGAATAATTCTGGCCGTTTCTATCGCCGGTACTGTAGCTCTATGTCGGTTCCATCTCAGCTTGGCGTTATCGCATGTTACTTCGGTCGTTTAAAGAAGCTGGTCGGAATCCCACCGACTTCGCTCACCCCAACCAATTCCCACCCTTGAGCGCCGAGTTCGTTGAGTGTGTTGAGTGATTCCCTGTCCACGGATTGATTGGAGAATGAAACGACCTTGTACTCCCACGCAGTTCTTTTAGTCTTCGCCCTTTGTGCGTAGCCAGTCCAGCCCACCGCACACAGCAGAAGCGCCGCGACGACGACTGCGAGCAAGAATCTTTTGGCTTGCATGAATCTCACCCCCTCTTAGAAAGTTGAAGTTGACGCGAGTGGATTCTATCGCAAGTCTTAGCTCGCTCTTAATCCTTAACTCTTCTTATCCCTTCTTGTAGTAACCCTGACGCGCGCGTATGTGCAGGTCTGGGCGCGCGGGGGTCGTGACCTTGATGCGGAGAAACTTGCCGGGCTGCGCCTCGTTGTTCGAGAGATACTGAAGTAGATACTGCGCGCGAAGCTCGGCAGCGACCTGACGGAAGATGGTTTCGAGGTCTTCGAGCCGGGGCGGGACGAAGGCGTTGCCGCCGGTCGAGTCGGCCAGCATCTTCATCTGATCCTGCGCGCGCTGGCTGATGACGTTGAGGCGGATGCCGGGGCCGCTGGGGTTGATGGAGTAGAAGACCGCGTCGGCGTGCTGCACTTCGCGCAGCACTTTCTGGGCGGCGCGTGCGTGCAAGGCGTGCTGGCTCTCCATCGCCTCGGCTTGCGTAGCCCCGGCGCGTCCCTCCGTCATCATCGCGTCGCGCACATCGTCGCTGAAGTTGTCCTCGCCGTCGGAGATGACGAGGATGACGCGGCGGTCGCGCTCCGGCGCGTTCTGCGTGAGGTAGCGCGCGGCGGCTGTGACCGTGTCGTAGAAGGCCGTGCCAGTCGGCCTGTCAGCCGCCGAGATGGTCAGAAGGCTCGACGTGGCCCCGCCGGCAGAGGTGAGCGGCTGCGCGAGCCGCGGCCTCTCGCCGATGGTGAAGACGGCGGCGTGGTCAATCGGCTTGAGGACTTCACGGAGGAAGCCCGCGGCGGTCCGCTTCTCGAACTCGAAATTCTTGGTGACGCTCGAAGAGATGTCGAAGACGAGCGCGATGTCTAAGGGAACCTGATCGGCGTCGCCCACGGCTTCGAGCGTTTGCGCGCGCCCCTCCTCTTCGAGCCGAAAGTCCTCCTTCTTCAAACCCTGCACGGCGTTCCCCGCGGCGTCCGTCACCGCGACGGGCGCGACCACGAGATTCGACGTGACGCGCACGACATCGCTCTCGTCCAACGCTTCCTCTTTCGGCTTCGGCGTCGGGGTCGGGGTCGGTCGCTGCGGCACGGGCGGCGGCGGCGCATCCGTCTGCGAGGGCACGACGAAGATGCGCGTCGGCGTCGGCGTGGGGCGCGGCGCGGTGCGCGTCTGCGAAGTCAGGCGAGGGACGACGACGGGCGCGGGCGATGGCGACGATGATGGCTTCGCCGCAATGCTCCGGCGGATGCGCCGCGCCTGCACGCCGTTCGTGGGGAGCGCGGGCAGGAGCGTTGCCGACAGAAGGGCCGCGGTCAGAAACCTTCTCGCCGCGTCGGGTAGACGGGACACCTTGATTGAGACCTCCTGTAACTCTCTTCGCGCGCGCCCTGACAAAAATGACAGGTGGCGTTACCGGCACGCCGATGCGCACGCCGCCGCCACCTGTCACGCTTGGTTTAAAACCCGCGCCGCCTTATTCGCTGGAGCCGGGATTCGGGTTCTGACTGGGCCTGTTCATCTGCGGCGCGCCCTGTATGAGGCCGCGGTTGACGAGCACTTTGACCTCGACGCGGCGGTTCTGCTCGCGTCCCTCGCGCGTCGTGTTGTCGGCCACGGGGTTCGACGCGCCGTAGCCGTAGGGCGTGATGATGCGGCGCAGAGGAATCTGGTGATTCTCGACGAGGTAGCGGATCACTGCGTCGGCGCGGCGCTGCGAGAGACGGCGGTTGGCCTCGGTCGAACCGTCGGAGCTGGCGAAGCCGCTCACCTCAAGCACGTAGCCCTTCGCGTTCAGAGCTTGCTGCGCCACCTGATCGAGCTTCTGCTTGGAGTCCGGCAGGAGCACGGCGCTGCCGACCTTGAAGAGAATCGAAGTGTTGTTCTGCACCTGATAGTCGTCTAAGGCGGAGATGCGCTCGTTGGTCGCGTTGACGCCGGAGACGGCGGCGTCGGCTGTCTCCTGCGCGGCCTTCGCGCCGCCGCGGGCCGCGTTCGAGACCGCAGCCAACTCGTCGAGCTGGCCGGAGAGCCGTTGCGAGTTCTGCTCGACCTGTCCGATGCGGTTCTCGGCTGCGCCCACGCGGTTCTCCACGGGAACGACGTTCGACGTGACGGCGCGGGCCGTGCGCAGGTCGCTGTCATTGAAGCGAATCTTGTCGGCGACGAGGTTGCCGGAAGAGTCGCCGACGCCCTCGACCTCAAGGTTGAGGCCGCGAAGGATGGCGGTGACGCCGTAGTTCGTGCCGCTGCGCAGGAAGCCGCCCTTGGTCTTGACGCTCGTACGGTCGTTCAGGAGCACGTTCGTCTCGACGCCGTTGGCGTCCTGAACGGTGAACGAATCGGCCTCGCGCTTGGTGACGACGCCCTTGATGGTCATCTTCTGGCCCGAAGCGACCGTGCGCGAGTTCGCCGAAGAAGTGTTCGTGGTCGTGCTGCCGCCCGCCTGCGCGAAGGCGGTGGGCGCGAGCGCCAGCGCCAGCGCGAAGGTAAGTCCGATGAATTTAACTCTGCTCGAAACGTTGCTCATTTTTATCTCTCCGTTTTGCGAAAGTCTGTCGGGAAACTTCGCGCGCCCCGCGGACGCCGACCGGGCCGCACTCGCACGTGCTTGCCCCCACTCTCAGGCCGGTCGAGTCGTCGCCCAGGCTCTCTGCTGGACGCCGGAGCGTTCAGTTAAGTCCCTCCCAGATTGACTGCCGTGCGAGGTTGTTCTTTCCGAATCTCCCGAATAGCACGAATTCATAGCCGACTGCGGAAGGCAAGTCAAGAGGTTTGAGTGCGGGAACGCGCCGTTTAGTTGCGCCATAGCGATTTATTATCAAATCGCCACCCGCCCGCAACAATTTTAAGGATGGGGCGCAGCGTCGAGGGATGAAGTTAAGGCAACTCGTCTTCACTCTCTGCTTCAACGGACATGAGTCGGCGGTCGTGTCCGCAGTATCTTTCTTTGAAGACGCAGACAGCGGCTCTGTGGCGGAGCGCCGTCCACGTCAATAGACCTGGAGCGAGTAGGTCACGGTGGCGTATTGCGCGACACGCTTGCCGTCCTTCTCCGCTGGGATGAATCGAATGTTGCGCGCCGCCTCGACCGCCTTTTCTATAAAGGCGTCCGATGTCTTTGAGAGAATTTCCACGTTGCTCACGTAGCCTCTGGGGCAGAGGACGACGCGCAGCTTCGCCGACCACGCCACAGTGTCCGACCCCGGCGTGGGGAAATCAGGTTCCGGTCTGAACAAGACTTCCGCCTTCTTCGTCACCTCCGACTGCGTAAAGACCGCTTTCACTTCCTCTTCCGCCGACGCGCGACCAGACCCGCTTCCGACGCCCCTGCCGACGCGACCGGCGGGTATCGGCGCTTCGCAAAATTTCGCCGCGGGCGAAGGGGTCTGGTGGGGCGTCTGGGCCGCGCACGGGAGCGCCCCGGCCAAGCAGAAGCCGAAGGCGAGGCCGAAGGTGAAGAGACACCTCCGAAGGTTTAAGAAACAAGCGTTCATGTGCACGTTCTCCTTTGGGCGCGAGATACTAACCCGGAAAGGCTGGAGGGACAAGGCCGTCTGTGCGAGCGCGGCGTGAGGATCAGAGGCGTCGGGTGCGAAGCCTGCCGTCACGCCGGAGACGGCCCATTTCTTTCCCGATTCAGTCATCGCATACAGCCGCTTCAGTCGTCGAGTACAGCCGAAGCGGCGTTGCGCCGTCGCGCCCCGCCGTCATGCCCTCGTAACGCATCCCAAGCTTTTCGAGCAAACGCATCGAGCGCTCGTTGTCGCGCGTGGTGATCGCCACCACGCGCGACAGCCCGAAGTCGCGCCGCGCATGTGCCAGCGTCGCCGACGCCGCCTCGTATCCGTAGCCCAGCCCTCTGTACTCCGGCAGGAACGCGAACCCGATGTCCACGTCTTCGAGCGTGTCCCGCTTGATGAGGCCGCAAATTCCGACCGGCGTGGCGTCGGCGCGCAACTCCGCGAGATAGAGTCCGAACCCCAGACGCCGACACATTTGGAGTAGATTGTTTTCGATGTATGCCGCGGCGTCTTCCGGCGTGCGGATACCGCGGTCGCCGATGAAGCGCAGCCAATCGGGGTCGTTCACGAGCCGTAGGATGAATGCGGCGTCGCCGGCATCAAGCCAACGCAGGCGCAGGCGTTCGGAAACCAGGACTTCCATGCTCGTACCTTTTAGACCTCTAACGTCAGAGTTGAATCTGCTGAGAGAAAATTACAAAAGCGGCGGCGGCAAGTTTATCATTAAACGGAAGGCTTAGCTCAGACGACTCCGACGCCGTTGAAGATCACGCCGATGAAAACCATGTTTCAGAAACGCTGGCCCGTTCTCCTGTTCGCCGTCCTCACTTGTCTCAACCCGTGGACAGCCGCAGCCGCGCCCGCGCCGAACCCGCGTGCGGAGCAGAGCCTCGTCTCCGGCTGGAAGTTTCATCTTGGGGAAGCCGACGGCGCAGAGGCCGAAGCCTTCGATGATTCGGGCTGGACGACGGTCGAGCTTCCGCACACATGGAACGCCGTGGACGGGCAGGACGGCGGCAACAACTACTTCCGCGGCACCGGATGGTATCGCGTGCGCTTCAGGGCGCAGGCCGCATGGGCCGACCATCAGGTCTATCTACAGTTCGACGGCGTGAACCGGCGCGCGGACGTGTACCTGAACGGTCATCTGCTCGGCACGCACACGGGCGGCTTCGCGCGCTTCCGCTTCGACGCGACGGCTGATATCAGGCACGGCGCGGAGAACGTCATCGCCGTGCGCGTCAACAACGAAGGCAACGCCGTCGCCCCGACCGCCGCCGACTTCACCTTCTTCGGCGGCATCTACCGCGGCGTGTCCCTGCTCGTCACCGACCGCCTGCAAATCGAAACGCTCGACTACGCCTCGCCGGGAGTTTACCTGAAGCAGGTGCGCGTCTCGCCGGAGCGCGCCGACCTCTCTGTCATCGTCAAGCTTTCCAACCACGAGCGTCAGGCCGCCGACCTGAGAGTCCGCACGCTCGTCGCGGACGCGAAAGGCGCGACGGTGAAGGAGGCCGAGTCGTCTTCAAAACTGGATGCGGGCGGCAAGGGTCAAGTCGTCCAGCGGCTGACGCTCGAACGCCCGCGCCTCTGGGACGGCCTGCGCGACCCGTATCTCTATCGAGTTTACGTCGAGGTTTATGAACACAACGCGCTGCGGGACCGCGTGGAGCAGCCGCTCGGCCTGCGCTTCTTCGCGGTTGACCCGAACGAAGGCTTCTTTCTCAACGGCAGGTATCTCAGCCTGCACGGCGTCTGCCGCCATCAGGATCGTCTCGGCAAGGGTTGGGCGATCAGCGCGGCGGACGAGCGCGAAGACTTCGCGCTGATACGCGAGATGGGCGCAAACGCGATTCGCGTCGCGCACTACCAGCAGTCGCAGCTCTGGTACACGCTCGCCGACGAGCAGGGCGTCGTGATGTGGGCCGAGATTCCTTTCGTCGGCGATGCCATTGACACACCCGCCTTCTTCGACAACGCGAAGGAGCAACTGCGCGAGTTGATACGGCAGAACTACAACCACCCTTCGATCATGTTCTGGGGCGTCGGCAACGAGACCAGACAGCCCGCCGCCGACTCTCTGCTCTCGCAACTCGCCGTCGAGGTTCGACTCGAAGACCCGACGCGCCCATCCACCTACGCCTCCGACCACGCCGACGAGGACACGAAGAACTGGCACACAGAGCTTCTGGCCTTCAACCGCTACTTCGGCTGGTACAGCCGCTCGACCGCAGACTTCGCCGCGTGGGTTGACGGGGCGCACGAGCAGTTCTCGCGCGCCTCCATCGGCATCAGCGAGTACGGCGCGGGCGCGAGCGTCCGGCAGCACGAGTTAAATCCCGCGCGCCCCGACCCCGGAGGCCACTGGCACCCGGAGGAGTATCAGGCCGCCTTCCACGAAGCCTACTGGAACGCCATCCGCGCGCGCCGCTTCCTCTGGGCCACGTTCGTCTGGAACATGTTCGACTTCGCCGCCGACCAGCGCGACGAGGGCGACACGCCGGGGCGCAACGACAAGGGACTCGTGACTTACGACCGGAAGACGAGGAAGGACGCCTTCTTCTGGTACAAGGCGAACTGGAGCGAGCAGCCCGTCCTCTACATCACCAGCCGCCGCTTCAACGAACGCGCACAGCCGACGACGCCGGTCAAAATCTACTCGAACGCCGACACGGTCGAGATGTTCGTCAACGGAATCTCTCAGGGGAAGCGAACCGGCGAGGGACACATCTTCCGCTGGGCGAGTGTGACTCTGAAGCCCGGCGCGAACGCGGTCGAGGCGCGCGCCGCACGCAACGGCCAGAAACTCGAAGACCGCTGCGTCTGGAACTGTCTCGCCCGGCCCTGACTCTCAACGTCACTGAAGAAGGCCGGACGCGCCCGAACAGCCGCCGGGCCGCGCGACTTCTACGGTCACGCGCGGCCCGCGCGCAAAGGTCTTCGGCGCGACTCGAACGTCCGCGCCGCGCCCTTCAAACAGTGAACTGCCCCGCCTCCAGAATCTCTTTGACGTAGGAGAGGAAGCGCTCGGCGTCCGCGCCGTCAATGATGCGGTGGTCGAAGGAGAGGGCGAAGTAGGCCATGTGGCGGATGGCTACACAGTCGTCGCCCTCTTCGGTCGTGATGACGCGAGCACGCTTCTCGATGGTGCCGATGCCGAGGATGGCGACCTGCGGCTGGTTGATGATCGGCGTGCCGAAGAGTCCGCCGAAGACGCCGGGATTAGTGATCGTGAAAGTGCCGCCCGCGACCTCGTCCGGCTTCAACTGCTTGGCGCGCGCGCGTTCGGCCAGATCGTTGGCGGCGCGTGCGAGTCCGGCGATGGAGAGTTCGTCGGCGCGCTTGATGACGGGGACGATCAGGCCCCAGTCGAGCGCGACGGCCATGCCGAGGTTGATGTCGCGCTTGTAGATGATCTGGTCGCCGCTGACCTGCGAGTTGAAGACCGGGAACTTCCTGATCGCCTGTGTGACGGCCTGGAAGATGAAGGGCATGTAGGAGAGCTTCGTCCCCGTGCGCTCGCCGAACTCGCGCTTGTTTCGTTCGCGCAGGCGATGGACGCGCGTCATGTCTATCTCGTAGACGGTGGCGACGTGCGCCGAGGTGCGCTGCGACATCGTCATGTGCTCGGCGATACGCTTGCGCATGACCGTCATCGGCTCGACGCGGTCGCCCTCGCCGGGGTGGGCGGGCGCGGGGGGCGGCTGCGCGGGGCCGCGCGCGGCGGGCGCTTCCGCCGGAGGCGACGGGACGGAAGGGGCGGCAGCAGGGGCTTGCGTCGCCGCGCCCGACTCGATGTAGCTGAGGATGTCGTTCTTCGTGACCCTGCCGCTCGCGCCCGTGCCCTCAAGGCGCGAGATGTCTACGCCGTGCTCGGCGGCGATCTTTCGGACGAGCGGGCTTGAGCGCGTGCGGCGCAGTTCCTCGGCGGTGCGTGCGCCGTGCGTGCCGTCTGCGGGCGGAGCGCCCGCGGTGGCCTGCGGCGAGCCGGAGACCTCTGTGACCGAAGCGCCAACGCCGGTCGGCGCAGGAGTCGGCGGCTGTTGTGGCGTGGGCGCTGCGGGCGCTTGCGGCGGCGGCGGCGCGGACGGCTGGGCAGACGGCGGCGCGGCGGCGCGCTGTTGTGGTGCGCTCGGCTGTGGTTGGGCCGGAGACGGCGGCGGCAGCGGAGCGGGCGCGTCGGTCGCGGCCTGGCTGGCTGGCGCTGACGCCTGCGCGGCGGTCGCCGACTCCTGCTTCGGAGGGGCTTCGGGCGCGGCGGCACCGTCGCCCTCGCCGATGTAGGCGACTACCTTGTTGACCTCGACCGTGTCGCCCTCGTTGAAGAGAATCTGCGTCAACGTCCCGGCGGCGGGCGCAGGAATCTCCGCGTCAACCTTGTCGGTCGAAATCTCGAAGAGCGGCTCGTCGCGTTCTACGCGTTCGCCGACCTTCTTCATCCAGCGCGTTATCGTCCCCTCCGCGATGGACTCGCCCATCTGCGGCATCACAACCTCTGTCGCCATAAGTGCTCCTATAAAAAACGTGAACCGTGAACCGTAAACCGTGACGAGATGAAAACCGTGAACCGTGACAACAGGGAAACGGTTTTAACTTGTCACGGTTTACGGTTCACGGTTCACGGCTCTTACCCTTCCGCGGTCGTCGGGTCAATCATACGCTTGATCTCGGAGACGCGGTTGGCGGGGAAGCCGCCCTGCGCGGCGTGCTCGCGCACCGACGCCTCGTCCGGCGCGATGTAGACGCAGTAAATCTTGTCGCCCGTGACGTAGCTCTCGACCCACTGAATCTGCGGCCCCATGCTCCGCAAAACCCCGCACGATTTCTGCGAGATGGCCTGCAAATCCTGCGACGACAAATCACCTGCGCCGGGGATTTCGCGTTCGATTAGATACTTGGGCACAGCTATGCTCCTTTCAATCGCAAGTGAGCTGTGAGCCGTGAGCAGTAAGCAGTTGAAAGCGTGCGTGCCTCAACTCAACTACTGCTCACCGCCTGCTGCTCACGGCTCACTTCAATACGCCGCGAGCTTGCGCGCCGCGTCCACAACGTCGCGCACCTGCGGCAGGTGATACTCTTCGAGCGGCGGCGAGTAGGGCACGGGCGTGTCGGTTGCCGCGACGCGCACGACCGGCGCGTCGAGCCACTCGAAGGCTTCCTCGGCGATGTTCGCCGCGACCTCGCCGCCGATGCCGCCCGTGCGCGAAGCCTCGTGCAGGATCATCACCTTGCTGGTCTTCTTCGCCGTCGCAAGGATCGCTTCCTTGTCCATCGGCGCGAGCGTCCGCAGGTCTACGACTTCGATGTCGAGACCTTCCTTCTCAAGCTCCTCCGCCGCGTCGAGCGCCGTCAGGACTTGCGCGCCGAAGGTGATGACGGAGAGATCGCGGCCCGTGCGCCGCGTGCGCGCCTTGCCGATCTCGACCGTGTAATCGTCTTCGGGAATCTCTTCGCGCAGGCGCGGCAGCCGGTAGAGCTTTTTGTGCTCGAAGAAGAGAACGGGGTCGGGGTCGCGTATCGCCGCCTTGATTAAGCCCTTCGCGTCGTAAGCCGTGGAAGGCTCGACCATCTTGAGGCCCGCCGTGTTGATGAAGAACGACTCGGCGTTCAGAGAATGAAACGGCCCGGCGTGGACGCCCGCGCCGCAGGGGCCGCGGAAGACCGCCGCCACACCAGCGCCCCAGCGATAGCGGCACTTGGCGGCGTAGTTCGTCAGCATGTCGAAGGCGGGCGAGATGAAATCTATGAACTGGAATTCGGCGACGGGCCGCATTCCCATCAGCGCCGCGCCGCACGCCGCGCCCACGATTGCCGCCTCCGAAATGGGCGTATCAATCACACGCCCCTCGCCGAACTCGTCCAAGAGTCCGTCCGTCACTTTGAACGCGCCGCCGTATGCGCCCACGTCCTCGCCGATGAGGAAGACGGAAGGGTCGCGCTCCATCTCCTCCCAGATTCCCTGGCGGATGGCCTCGACGAACGTGACGAGGCCGCCGCGCTGCGGGCGGTTCGACTTGTGCTCTTTTCTGATTGCCGTTGACATCTTTTGCTCAAAGGCGAGCCGTCACTTGACGGACTTTCTCGCGATGTAAGGGTTCTCCGGATTGACGACGAGGCGCTGCTGCTTGGGATCAACGACCACGTCCATGTCTTCCATCGGGATCACGCCAGGCAGCGGCTCGGCGTTGCCGGGGAAGACCATCGCGTCTACAGTAGCGCGGCGATTCTCGAACCGAACTTCCACGGGGCCGACGACCTCTACCCTGATCTCGCTCTCGTCGGCAAGGCGCGCCGTCTGCTCGTCCAATACGGGGAGGTCGAGCTGCTCCTTGATGTGGTCGTTGATGACCAACATGTATGAGCCGCTATCCGCCAGCGCGCTGACGCGCATGCGCTTGATCTGCTCTTCCGGCAGAAAGCCGCGGCGGTGAAGCGCGAGGTCATCGCCGCTAATCAATTCGAGGTCGGCGTACACAAGTTCCATCTTCTTCTCTCCGTAAGAGACCGTTTCCAACTGAGGCGACTGGCCGCGCTGCGTCTTGTCCGCGGGAACGATCACGGCTAATCCTCCAACACTTTCGGCCTGAACGCGGGCGGGACGCGGGAGTTGTCGAAGACGTTGTAGGCGGCCTTCTCAGCTTCGGGCAGCGGCGAGCTTTCGGCCCACGCCGCGTCCTCTTCGACCTCGCGCCGCACGTCGGCGACGATCTCGTCTAACTTCTCCGGCGCGGCTACGCCGTTCGAGATGAGATGCCGGTGATAGCGATCCAGAGGGTCGCGCTTCTCCCACAGCGCAAGCTCGCTTTCGGGGATGTAGCGCTGGTCGTCGTGCTCTGCGTGGCCTTTGCGACGGTAGGTCTTCGCCTCGATTAAAACGGAGCCGCCGCCTTCGCGCGCGAACTCGGCGGCCTTCTTCAAAACCTCGTAGCAGGCCACCACGTCGTTGCCGTCAACGACGTAGCCGGGGATGCCGTAAGCAGCGGCCTTGTCCGCGAGGTTGGCGACCGCCGTCTGCTTCGAGGTCGGCGTCGAGTAGGCGTACCAGTTGTGCTCGGCGACGATGATGAGCGGGAGCTTTTGCACGGCGGCGAAGTTCAAGCCCTCGTGGAACGCGCCCGTGCTCATCCCTCCGTCGCCGATGTATGCGACTGCCACGGAATCTTTCTTCTGCATGCGCGCGGCCAGAGCGATGCCGGTCATCACCGGGATCATGTCGCCGAGGTGCGAGATCGGGCCGACGAAGCCGCGCTCGATGTCGCCGAAGTGGATGTTGAGGTCTCTGCCTTCCGACGGCCCCCAAGCCTTCGCCATGTACTGCGCGAAAATCTCGCGCGGACGGATGCCCTTCACCAGAACCGCGCCGAGGTCGCGTATCAGAGGCGAGATGAAGTCGGAGGAGCGGAGCGCGTAGGCTGTGCCGACGGCGGTCGCCTCCTGACCGAGCGAGCGAAAGACGCCGCCGACGACCTTCGTCTGCCGGTAGAGGTTGACCAGCTTCTCTTCGACGAGGCGCGTGAGCTGAAGCCAGCGATACAACTCAAGCATCTGCGCGGGCGTGAGCGTCGTCTCGCCCGTGCAGACCATCTCGCCCCGCTCGTCCAGGGTGTCTTGCACGCTCAAAGCTTCGGCGCGCGGCGGCGGCAGGAAGATGAAGGGCTGCGCGTCGGCTGCGCCGCTTCCGTTGGTGTCTTGCGCGTCGGCGGCGCGACCAGCGTCCGTCTCTTTCGCTTCGCCCTTCGCGCCCTTGCCCGCGCGCGCGGCAGTTTTGGTTGTCGAACCGTTTTTCATAAAGAAGCAGTCAGCAGTCAGCGGTCAGCCTTCTTCGACCTTTCAATCATGTACTCGTCCAGCCGCTCTCGTCCTTCGCAAGTCGAAAAGCTGAACGCTGACGGCTGAACGCTGAACGCTTAAAAATGTATCGTCAGCCCGTGGATGCCCTCGGCGGCCTCCATGATTGCCTCGGAGACGGTCGGATGCGCGTGGATGGCGCGGCCCAACTCTTCGGCGGTTGATTCGAGGTGGAGCGCGACGATGCATTCGTGAATGATCTCGGTCGCGTGCGGGCCGATGATGTGGACGCCGAGCAGCTCGTCGTACTTCGTCTCGCTGACGACCTTGACGAAGCCCTCCTCCTCGCCGAGTATGCGCGCCTTGCCCGAGGCCGAGAACGGGAACTTCGCCACCTTCACGTCGTAGCCCAACTCGCGCGCCTTCGCCTCGGTGAGTCCGACGGACGCGACCTCCGGGTCGCAGTAGGTGCACGACGGCACGTGGCGCAGGTTTATCGGGTGGACTTTCCGTCCCGCGATCTGCTCGACGACGAGGATGCCCTCCTTCGACGCGAGGTGCGCGAGCCAGGGCGTCGGAATCACGTCGCCGATGGCGAAGACGTTTGGCTCGGCGGTGCGGCAGAACTCGTCCACCTGAACCGTCCCGCGCTCGACTTTGATCTTCGTCCCTTCCAGCCCCAGCCCTTCGACGAACGGCATCCGCCCGACGGCGACCAGGAGCATCTCGGCTTCGAGCGCAACGTCTTTGCCCGCGCCGTCCTTGCCCGTGACGCGCACGCCCGCGTCGGTCTTCTCGACCCTTTCCAGCTTCGTTCCCACAAGCGACTTGATGCCGCGCTTGCGGAAAGATTTCTCCAGCTCCTTCGACACCTCTTCGTCTTCGAGCGGCATCAGTCGCGGCAGCAGCTCGACGAGCGTCGTCTCCGCGCCGAAGCGCGAATAGACGGAGGCGAACTCGGTGCCGACCGCGCCCGACCCCATGACGATGAGCGACTTCGGCACCTCTTTGAGTTCGAGTATGTGGTCGGAGTTGACGACGCGCTCGCCGTCGGTCTCGAAGCCGGGGATGGGGCGAACGACCGAGCCGGTGGCGATGATGATGTTCTTCGTGCTGATCGTCTCCTTCTTGCCGCCCTCGTAACTGACCTCGACCTTGCCGGGCAGTTGGAGGCGCGCAAATCCGTTGAACGTCGTCACCTTGTTCTTCTTCATCAGGAACTCGACGCCCTTCGAGTTCTTCGTCACAACCCTGTCCTTGCGCTTCTGCACGTCGGCGAAGGCGAGCCGCACGTCGGAGACCTGCACGCCGAAGTCCGCGAGGTCTTTCCGAGCCTTCTCGTAGTAGTGCGCCGACATCAAAAGCTGCTTCGTCGGGATGCAGCCGCGCAGACCGCACGTGCCGCCGAGCCGCTTGTCCTTCTCGACGAGCGCCACCTTCAGACCCAACTGTGCGCCGCGAATCGCCGCGACGTAGCCGCCCGGCCCCGACCCGATGATCGTCAAGTCAAACTGTTCCGTAGCCAATTTCAGTCTCCTCAAAGACGAGTGATAAGCGTTGAGTGATAAATGATGAGAAAGAGCCGCCGCAGTTTCTCACCACTTACCACTCATCACCTGTCACTCTCGTAAGCGATGTTGGAAAGCTTTATCAACGCGGTATTATATTCCGTCCTGCGCTTTTACTCCAATCCGAGCGCCGCCGTCGCGCTCTCGCGTCAACGCGGCGCGGCGTCCTTGAACATCGAGTTGTAGTCGCCGACGAGCCGGTCGAGCCGGGCCTTGAAGTCGGGGTCGCGCATCGAAGCGTCGAGGTACTTCACCTGAAGGCGGCTGACGCGATCCGTGTTATCCACTTCCGCCTCCAGCCACTTCCTTCTCGCCGCCGCGTCCTGCCGCAGCTTAGCGTCGCCTTTGAGCGCGGCGATGCTCGCCGCGAGTTCCGCCTTGCGCGAGTCGAGCATCTTCTGGCCAGCGGCGATCCCGGCCTTCGTGTCCGGGGCGGATTCGACCGCGCCCGTGAGTTCCGCGGTGAAAGAATTGACCCGACCGATGACGGAGTCCACGTCGCCGGGGGGCGCGGCGTGGTCGCCGACGGTCTCGACGCCGCGCCCGCACCCCGCCGCGACGAGGCAGCAGATGAAGGCCAGCAGCGCGCCTGTCAGGATTCTCGGCATGTGTGCTCCACAGGGCTTTTCAGAAACGTTATGATGTAGCAAACTGCGAAAACTAAAGTCAAACCGTGGAGGCCGCGCGAGGCGACGCATGAAACACACAGAAGGATTCCTGAAGCTCACCGACGACGCGAAGACGCGCGTCCGCGAGGTGAGCGTCGAGCAGGCGCTCGAACGCCTGAAGGCGGGCGCGCGCCTCATAGACGTGCGCGAGGACAACGAGTGGGCGAAGGGACACGCGCGCGACGCCGAGCACTTGGGCCGCGGCGTCATCGAGCGCGACATCGAGACGGCGTTTCCCGACCACGACGCGGAACTCATACTCTACTGCGGCGGCGGCTACCGCTCGGCGCTCGCCGCCGACAACCTGCAAAAGATGGGCTATCGCGAAGTCTATTCGCTGGCCGGCGGCTGGAAGGCTTGGAAGGATGCGGGCGCGGCCATCGAAGGCGAAGGTTAGGCCGGCAAGATTAGGCCGTCGCCGCTTCGGGCGTATAATCGTCCGCGCTGCGATAATAATCGTCCGCGCCGCGCGCGGCTCCGGCCTCGTCTCCCTTGAAAGGCAGAAGGCGCGCGCCCGAACTCAAAACGAAGCTCCCCGCCGAAGGAGGTACGCCTTGAACTCTTCCGACGCCGCACGCTGCCGCGCACGCGCGCGCGCGCGCTCTCTCTCTCTCTCTCGCCTCATGCTCGTCCCGCTCGCTGCGGCGCTCGCCTGCGCCGCGGCGCGCGCGCAGGCCCCAGCCGACCCCAACGCCTCCTATCGCCAGCTCATGCAGCACCGCATGGAGGAGTCGCAGCGCTCCGTCGAGGAGACCGAGCGGCGGCGCTTCGAGGAAGGGAAGCTGCACGACCCATTCCCCACCGACGCCAACAAGGCCGGGGCCAAGCCGGGCACCGTGCGCGCCGTCTCCCCCGAAGAGCAGCAGGCGCTCGCGCACAACGAGAAGGGACTCGACTACTTCTCCCGCAGCAAGTTCGAGCAGGCCGTCAAAGAGTATGACGAGGCCATACGCATCTACCCGGCGCTCGCCCCCGCGCACAACAACCGCGGCAGCGCGCTCTTCGCGTTGGGCCGCTTCGGGGATTCGGTCGCCTGCTTCAGCCGCGCCGTCGAGATTGACCCGAACTACGGGCAGGCCCACTTCAACCTCGCGCTCGCCTACCTCAAGCTCGGACGCGAAAAGGAGGCCAACGATTCGCTCAACGCCGCCGCGCGCGCCTACCTCGCCGCGGGCGACGCACACCTGCGCTCGGGCGAATTGAAGGAGGCCGAAGAGGACTTCAAGGGTCTGCTTCAGATTGACCCCGGCTACGCGACGGCGCACCTCAAGCTCGGCCTCGTCTACAACGCCGCACGCCGCTACGGCGAAGCCGTCCAGTCCCTCAGTCTCGCCGTCGCCAAGCAACCCCGCAACGCCGAAGCCTTCGAGTCTCTCGCCGAAGCCTACGCGGGCCAGCGCAAGTATACGGAAGCCCTCGCCTCCGCCGAGCAGGCCCTCAACCTCCAACCCTCTCTGCCCGGCGCGCACTACTTCGCAGGCATCGCCGCGGCCTCCCTCAGTCAACGCGAACAGGCCCTCGCGCACCTCGCCAGGCTCAAAGAACTCAAGGCCGACGACTTCGCCAGGCTCCTCGCCGACTTCATCGAGAAGAAAGCCCCGGCCAAACAATAGCGGCGCGTTCAAGCGCGAAATAACTTTCGCCTCACCATATGAGTGACGAACAAGACTATAGATACGACCTCTTCACTCGACGCAACTCGGACGCGCAGACCTGCGAACGCTCGCGCCCGCCGCCAAAGAGGAGCAGGTGCGCGCGCTCGTCGCCGACGCGGCGGCGCTCGTCGTCGTGGACAACTACGAGACGATTGCCGACGTGGAGAAGAAGCGCATCGAGGCTTGGTTCAAGGCGGCGCGGTGCTCCGCCCTGTTCACCTCGCGGCACAGAATCAGCGAGACCGTCTTCGTACAGGTCTCCGCCATGTCGAGCGAGGAGGCGGAGGAGTTTTTGAGCAAGGTAGAGGCGGCGCGGCTGTTTCGTGAGGCTCTGAGTATCTTTGAGAGACTTCGCTCGCCGTATGCGGAGATTGCGCGGCGGAATTTGGCGAGGGTGGAGGACAAGTCTTCATGAAGGGGAAGAGTTAACGCTTTCGGCGGCGCGGCGCGGTGGTGCGTTTGATGCCTTCGCTTTTGGTCTGGCTCGGAAGCTTGTCGGGCAGGTTTAGCTCGTCGTCAACGAGGGCTTCCATGTAGATGTTGGCGACGCGGGCGTATTGCAGGAGAACAATGAGTGGCGGCTCGTTGTGGTCTAATTCGTACTTTGAAATTCTGCTGAATGGAATATCATCACCAACTCCTAAACGACTGTGCATCTCAGACTGAGAAAGGCCAAGAGCATGGCGAATTTGCAGTAGCTTCTCGGCAAGGCGCTTCGGCCTCGGACGCGCGTAGCCCATCAGGAGATACCTCCCGATAGGACAGACATCGCACGACAAGGCTTGCAACTACCTACAACTATAGGTAGAATGTGGCTGCGTAACAGTATCGCCGTGAGCCTCTTCCTGTGATGCTCAACGGCGATGCTCATCACTCGCTTGAGGCTGAGGTTGAGCTACGCATTTGGCCGTTGCCGGATTTTCAAACGACAGCGCGCGGCATGATAGCAGATGCCGCGCACGTTCTTCACCTTTCCCGTTCGCCGTCGAAGGTGTCTTCGCATGGGCCTCACGCCGACCGAAATACTCTCCCCGCTCTCGCACGTGCACGGCGGGCGGGGTGCGGCAGGGCGCGCGCGGCTTGTCCGCCGCCTTAGGGTGGGACGCGCGGACAAGCCCGCCCCTGCCGCGACCGGCTCGCGCGGAGGCCGGAAGGATTAGGGAGAGGTCATGCCACGCCGCACGATTCTCTACGCGGAAGACCACGCGACGGTGCGTCTGGCCGTCAGGGACAGGCTTGAGTTGGAAGGCTGGACGGTCGAGGCTTGCGCCGACGGCGGGTCTGCGCTCGACGCGATGCTGGGCGGGGCCAGCTACGACCTTCTGCTGTTCGACAACGAGTTGCCGGGGTTGAGCGGGCTTGAGTTGACCGCGCGCGCGCGTGCGCTCGCGCACCGGCGCGAGACGCCCGTCGTCATCATCTCAGCGAGCGAGTACGAACAGGAAGCGCGGCGCGCGGGCGCAGACCTCTTCCTCAGAAAGCCCGACGACATCACACGCATCGCCGAACGAATCGCACTCCTGCTCCAACATCGCGGCGGGGCCTGACGCGCCGCACACAACGTCTGCCCAATGCCTGCCTACGTGGAGTGCGCGTCGCCGCTGACGGCGGGCGGGCGTTGTGATGTAAAATCGTCGGCGGAGACGTGCTCTTGAAAATTCTCCGGGGCGGGGGCGGGGCGTGCGGGGGCCGCCGCCCGCGTGAAAGGGATGGACACTTCAATGTCGAAGGAAGCGGTGGGGAAGGCGGCGGGCGGAAGGGTCGAGCGCGACTCGATGGGCGAGGTGAGGGTCGCGGCTGATCGTTACTGGGGCGCGCAGACCGAGCGTTCGCTGCATCACTTCAACATCGGCTCGGACGTGATGCCGCGCGAGATGATTCGCGCGCTTGGGTTGTTGAAGAAGGCCGCCGCGCTCGTCAACGAAGAGTTGGGCAAGCTCTCCGCGGACAAGGCGCATTTGATCGTGCAGGCGGCGGACGAGGTGATCGAGGGGAAGCTGGACGAGCACTTCCCCCTGCGCGTGTGGCAGACGGGTTCGGGAACGCAGACGAACATGAATGCCAACGAGGTCATCTCGAACCGCGCGATTGAAATCGCAGGGGGCGAGCTGGGGAGCAAGCGGCCCGTCCACCCGAACGACGACGTGAACATGTCGCAGTCGTCGAACGACACCTTCCCCACGGCCATGCACATCGCCGCCGCCGAGCAGATGCAGAAGCTCCTGCCGGAAGTCCGAAACTTACGCGACGCGATTGACGCTAAAGCCAGAGAGTTCGCCGACGTGGTGAAGGTCGGGCGCACGCACCTGCAAGACGCGACCCCTTTGACGGTCGGGCAGGAGTTTTCCGGCTGGGCTTCTCTGCTCGAACGAGACATCGAGCGCGTGGAGACGACGCTGCCCGGACTCTACGACCTCGCCATCGGCGGCACGGCGGTCGGCACGGGCCTGAACTCGCATCCGGAATTTGCCGAGCGCGCGGCGGCCAAGATCGCGGAGCTGACGCGCCTGCCCTTCAAGTCGCACCCGAACAAGTTCGCGGCACTTTCCGCGCACGACGAGATCGTCTTCGCCAGCGGCGCTCTCAAGACTCTGGCCTGCTCTTTGATGAAGATCGCGAACGACGTGCGCTGGCTCGCTTCGGGGCCGAGGGCGGGGATAGGCGAACTGGTCTTGCCGGAGAACGAGCCGGGGTCTTCGATCATGCCGGGCAAGGTGAACCCGACGCAGTCGGAGGCTTTGACGATGGTGGCCGTGCAGGTCCTGGGCAACGACGCGGCGATAGGCTTCGCAGGCTCGCAGGGGAACTTCGAGCTGAACGTCTTCAACCCCGTGATGATTCACAACCTGCTCCACTCGATCCGCCTGCTCAAAGACGCCTGCCGCGGCTTCGTCGAATTCTGCGTCGCCGGCATCGAGTTGAACCGCGCGCGCATCGGCGAGAACCTGCGCAACTCGCTCATGCTCGTCACGGCCCTGAACCCTTACATCGGCTACGACAACGCCGCCCGCATCGCCAAGAACGCGCACCGGAAAGGCATCAGCTTGCGCGAGTCGGCGGTCGAGCTGGGCCTCCTCACGGGCGAGCAATTCGATCAGTACGTCAGGCCGGAGGAGATGACGCACCCGTAAACAAGAAAGGATGAAGTCGGAAGGATGAAGGATGAAGGATGAAGTGAAAGACCAAACGCTTCTCACTCGTCACTCATTCTCATCACTCATCACTTACCTATGGCTGACCCGAACGACCGCGTTCCCGAAAACACTCCGGGCGCTTACTACGTAGACACGAACTGCATAGACTGCGACGTGTGCCGCGACACCGCCCCCACAAACTTCACGCGCGCCGACCGCGGCGGCTACTCCTTCGTCTTCAAGCAGCCCGAATCGGACGAGGAGACTGCGCTCTGCGAAGAGGCGCTGCTCTGCTGCCCCGTCGAAGCCATCGGCAACGACGGCTGAGGAAAGGGTGTTAGGTGTTGGGTGCTGGCTATGCTTGAACCAACACCCGACACCCAACGCCCCTCTTACTCTTACTCGTCAGATTCTTATCTTTATCCAGCCGTCTTCGACGACGACCTCGTAGGTCTCGACCGCTTCGGCAGCCTGGTTGAGGCACGCGCCGTTGCGCACGTCGAAGCGCCAGCCGTGCCAGCCGCACTCGATTGCGTGGCCGAAGAGTGTGCCGTCGGCGAGGGGTGCGCCCTTGTGCGGGCAGAAGTTCTCGACGGCGTAGAAGTGGCCGCCCGCGTTAAAGAGCGCGAGTTCTCTGCCGCCCGCCAGCTCGACCGTCGCGCCGCGCCCTTCGGGCAGGTCTTCGACGCGACCGACCGCGACGAGCTTGCCTTCGCGCGCGGGCCGCCTGTGATTCGTGAAGCTGCGACCGAAATCCTGCATGGACGTGCGGCATCGTAGCAAAACGCGCGCGCGTGCGGCAATGCAGGCGACGGCGACCGACCTGCACACGCGAGCTGCACGCGCGCTCCCGTCGAGAGACTTGCTGCGAGCCTCCCCGGCGCAAGTCTCCCGCGGCGCGACCGTTCCAGGAGACGTGGGACGCTCTCCCGGTTTACTCTAAAATCCTCGCGCCCGTAGTGGCGGAGGAATTCAAAAGAGGAGTGAGGCAATGATGAGGAAAAGTTGGTTTGCGGCGCGGGTAATCTCGGTCGCGTTGGCGCTCGCCTTCGCGGGGCAGGCAGTGGCGCGACAGCAGCCACAGAAGGGCGGCGAGATCACCGTCGAAGGGCGTCTGGCGCGGACGATCGAGGCGGGCGGCTGGCTGATCGTCGCGGACTACGGCAAGTACCTCATCCTGAACTCGCGGCAGTACCAGTCCGAGCCCTGGTTCCGCGAGGGCGCGACCGTGCAGGCGACGGGCGAGGCGAGGCAGGACGCGGTGACGATCTATCAGGAGGGCATGCCCTTCCAGGCGCGTACGATGCGCGCGCGCGGCGGTCGCGCCGCTTCGGGCAACACGCAGGCGGGCGGCAATCAAAGCGGCGGCAATCAAAGCGGCGGCAATCAAACCGTCGGCACGAGCGCGCTCGCCGGGCGCGGGGTGACGCGCGTGGTCGTGTCGGGCGACGCGAGCGTCCGGGCGCAGCCCGACACGGCCATCCTTTCCCTCGGCGTCGTCACGCAGAACGCGAGCGCGTCGGAGGCGCAGGCCGAGAACGCTTCGAGAACTGACGCGGTGGTGCGCGCCGTCAGGTCGGCTGCGGGCGCGGGCGCGGAGGTCAAGACCAGCGGCTACAGCGTGCAGCCGCAGTACGTCTACAAGGAGGGCGTGCCGCCGACGATTACGGGCTACGTCGTGCACGACTCCATCCTGTTGACGACGGGCGAGATGGACAGGGCGGGCGCAATCATTGACGCTGCGTCGCGCGCGGGCGCGAACAGCGTTGACGGCCTCTCGTTCACACTGCGCCGCGACGAGACGGCGCGCTCGCAGGCGCTCACCGCTGCCACGCTCGAAGCCATAAGTAAGGCCCGCGTCGTCGCCAACGCGCTCGGCGGTCGCGTCGTTCGCGTCGTCGAGGTGCAGGAGGGCGGCACTGCGCGGCCCGTCTCCGTCTTAATGGGCGGGGAGCGCAGGATCACGGCGACGGCGCAGGCCAGCGTGCCGACGCCCGTCGAGGCTGGCCCGCTCGAAATCCGCGCCGAGGTGACGCTGATCGCGGAGGTCGAGACGAAGGAGTGAAATAAAATCAGAAGTCCGCAACGCTGAACGCTGAACTGAAAGGCTGTTGTCTTCAGTTCAGCGTTCAGCGTTGCGGACTTCTGACTTCCGTCTGCTGGTAATCTCGTCGGGGGCGAGTATAATTGGCCTCCTGTTCCCTTCGACGTAAAACTTTGAAGTCCGGCGGCGCGCGTCCGCCGCGCGAAGGTCATATCTTGCAAACCTGGAGATACCGACCGGCGTCGAAACTTTCCGGAGCACCGGGCGGGCACGTCGTTTGGGTGCAGAATCTTTAGCTGAAAAGGACTGAGGACTGAAATGTTGAGGACTGTGTGACAAGGCGCGCACACTCATTCCTCTTCGCTCAGTCTTCAACACTCCTCTGATGGCTCGATCAATCGAACGCTACTTGCGTATGATGCCGAAGGCGCGCGGGGTGCGCTGCGTCGAACGCTTCTGGTACCCGGCGGCGGACGTGTACCGGATGCGCGACGGCTGGGTCGTGAAGGTCGAGCTGGCGGGCGTCGCGCCCGACGAGCTTGAGCTGAGCATCGCGGGCGACACGCTGCGCGTCGTCGGTTGCCGCCGCGACGAGGTGCTGAGCGAGTCCGTCTCCTGCCACCAACTCGAAATCACCTACAGCCGCTTCGAGAAGACCATCCGCTTCCCCTGCCCCATCGAGGGCGCGTCAATCGAGCGACACTACAAGGACGGCCTGCTCATCCTCCGCCTACAGGGCCGGGAAGAGTGCGATTGAACGAGTGAGGGCGGCGGAAGCGGCGACTTCAAATTTGAAGAGGCAATCATTAACGTATGGCCGAGAAGAGAGCGAAGAATAACACGGCGCGAGACGCTTCCGAGGCACGCACGCCGGACGCCGTATCGCAGCCGCCGGTCGCGCAAAAGGGCGCAGGCGAGCAGACGCCGCCGCGGCAGCAGGAGGCCGTCGAGCAGACGCCCCGGAAGCAGCGGAGCGCAGGCGAGCAGACGCTGCCGCAGGGCGCGCTCGACGCCGCGCAGCCGGTCGAGCCGGACGCCGCCGCGCAGATCGTCGGCGAGATGGCCGAAGCGTCGGCGGGCGGCTCGGAGGTCTTCGAGATCGCCGTGCTGCCCTTGCAGCAGACGACCCTGTTTCCGGGCACGGTCATCCCGCTCGCGGCGGGTCGCCCGCGCTCGGTCGCGGCGGTCGAGGCGGCGCTCTCGACCGAAGAGAAGCTCCTCGCCTGCATCACCGTGCGCGAGGGGCGCGGCGGCCCCGAAGGCGAGGCCGCGCCGCCCGCAGACCTCTACGAGGTCGGCACGCTCGTCATGATTAAGCGCATGATGCGCAGCGAAGACGGCCTCCAGCTCATCGTCCACGGGACGGAGCGCGTGCGCGTCGTCAAGTGGATGCAGACCGACCCGCACATCCGCGCGCGCGTCCGGATACTGCCGCCGCCCACGAAGCGCGACGACGAAACCGTGGAGGCTCTGTTTCGCAACGTGCAGGCGCTCAACCAGCGTGTGCTCGCGATGCTGCCGGAAGTCCCGCCCGAAATCCGCACGTCGGTGCTCTCGTCGAACGACCCCACGCAGCTCACATACTTCCTAGCCTCCATCCTCAACCTCGGCGTCGAGCAGGAGCAGCAGATGCTCGAAGCCGACACCGTGGACGAGCTTTTGGAGATCGCCTACGCGCGCCTGACGCGCGAGGTCGAGATCATGGAGCTGCGCACGAAGATCGCCGCCGAGGCGCAGGGCGAGATGTCGAAGGCGCAGCGCGACTACTTCCTGCGCCAGCAGATGAAGGCCATCCAGAAGGAGCTGGGCGAGGACGAGGGCGGCGAGCGCGCCGAGGCCGAGCTGCTGCGCGAGCGCCTGGAGCAGGCGACGCTGCCCGACGAAGTCCGCAAGGAGGCCGAGCGCGAGTTGAAGCGTCTCGAACGTCTGCCACAGGCCGCGCCCGATTATCACGTCATCCGGACGTGGCTCGAATTCGTCCTTGAGCTGCCGTGGCTCAAGTCTTCCGAGGACAAGCTCGACCTCGCGGAGGCGCGGCGGATTTTAGACGAAGACCACTACGGCCTCGAAGAGATCAAGGAGCGCATCCTCGAATTCCTCGCCGTCGTCAAACTGCGCCGCGACTCGCGGAGTCCGATACTCTGCTTCGTCGGCCCGCCCGGCGTCGGCAAGACCAGCCTCGGACGCTCCGTCGCACACTCGCTCGGACGCGAGTTCGAGCGCCTCAGTTTGGGCGGCGTGCGCGACGAGGCGGAACTGCGCGGCCACCGGCGCACCTACATCGGCGCGATGCCCGGAAGAATCATCCAATCAATCCGCCGCGCGGGCGTCAACAATCCCGTGATGATGCTCGACGAGATAGACAAGCTCGGCATGGACTACCGCGGCGACCCTACGTCGGCGCTGCTGGAAATACTCGACCCGCAGCAGAACAACACCTTCATTGACCATTACCTCGATCTGCCCTTCGACCTCTCGAAGGTCTTCTTCATTGCGACGGCGAACCAGCTCGGCCCCATCCCCGCGCCCTTGCGCGACCGCATGGAGATCATCCATCTCGCCGGCTACAGCGATCAGGAGAAGCTGCACATCGCGCGGCAGTACCTCGTCCCGCGCCAGACGCGCGAGAACGGCCTCGCCGAAGACCAGCTCGAAATCACCGACGAAGCCCTCATGCACATCGCCGCACGCTACACGCGCGAGGCGGGCGTGCGGCAGTTGGAGCGCACCGTGGGCCGCGTCGCGCGCAAGGCGGCGCTCCGCATCGCGCAGGGGCAGGCCGGACACGTGCGCGTTGATGTCGGCGACATCAAGGAGCTGCTCGGCGCGCCGCGCTTCTACCCCGAAGAGGCGCGCAAGGACATGCCCACGGGCGTCGCCACCGGCATGGCCTGGACGGAGGCGGGCGGCCAGCTTCTCTTCATCGAGGCGACGCTGCTTCCGGGCAGCTCCGGCCTGACGATGACGGGGCAACTCGGCGAGGTGATGCAGGAGTCGGCGCGCGCGGCGCGCTCTTATCTGTGGTCGCACGCCGCGGAGTTCGGCATAGACGCGCAGATGTTCAAGAACTACGGCGAGCACATACACGTCCCCGCCGGGGCAATCCCGAAGGACGGCCCTTCGGCGGGCGTGGCAATTACTTCAGCGCTCGCCTCTCTGATGACGGGACGGCGCGTGCGCAACGACACGGCGATGACGGGCGAGATCACTCTTTCGGGCCTCGTCTTCCCCGTCGGCGGCATCAAGGAGAAGGTCATGGCGGCGCATCGCGCGGGCCTGCGCCGCGTCGTCCTCCCGGCGCGCAACGAGCCGGACACCGAAGACATCCCCGAAGACGTGCGGCGCGAGCTTGAGTTCGTCTACGTCAGCCGCATCGGCGAGGCGCTCGACCAGACGCTCGAAAAGCTCGTCGCCCAAACTCCGCCGCCGCCCGACCCGAAGGTCGAAGAGAGTCGCAGCGCGGGGCGGCAGCAGCAGACGGAGCCGGTGCCGGTGCGCGCGCGCGGTCTATGAAGTTTGAAAGGGGAAGAATGGCAACCAGCAAGAAGGCGCAAAGCAAGGCGGGCGTCCCGGCGCGGCGGCGCGGGCAGGAGATGGGAGACGAGCGGACTCGGAAGGGTAAGACGCTCGAAGCCGTGGAGCAGACCCCCGCGGCGCGTGGACGGCGCAAGAGCGCAAGCAAGTTCTTCGCAGACGACTCGTCGCAGACGACGGGGAGCAGCGACGAAGCACCGCGCGACAACAGCCCCTCAGTCCCCGCCGCCGTCCCCACGGGCGAGAAGCTCGGCGAGTCGGGCGGCGAGAAAAAATTCAAATCGCGGCAGAAGGCGGCGGCCAGGAAGCCTAAATAATAGCCGAACAATAGCCGACGCTCGCGTCTCTGTCTGATGCTTTCAAAAAAAGAATGGGGGTCAGGCCCCCCCATGGCCTAACCCCCTACGGCCACTTGCGTGGCCTGCCCCAAAGTTTCACTCGTTCTCAGAAGGAACGCC
>DATARW010000044.1:0-79432 GCA_036263975.1 Pyrinomonadaceae bacterium | reverse complement strand
TCTCTCGTTTCGACTGCTCACCGCTGACTGCCTTCCGCTTACTGTCTTAGTCTGCGCCGATGGTCTCGCGCGACTCGGCGGGGCGGTAGGGTGGCAAGGTCTTGCGCGCGGACTTTTCGGATTTGAGGCCGAGCGCCCAGTCGGCCTGCATGAGCGTGTGTATGTCGCGCGTGCCCTCGTAGATGATGGCGGCCTTGCAGTTTCGCAGGTAGCGCTCGACGGGGTAGTCGTTCGAGTAGCCGTTCGCGCCGTGCACCTCAATCGCCATCGAGGCGGCGCGCTCGCTGCGAACGGTTGCCTGCCACTTCGCCAGGGAAGTCGCGCGCGCGTTCGCGCGTCCCTCGTTCTTCAAGTAGCCGGCGCGCAGCCAGAGGAGGTGCGCCATCTGGTAGTCGGCCTCCATCTCCGCGATCTTCTGCTTGACGAGCTGGTGGTTGGCGATCTTCGTCCCGAACGTCTCGCGCTCTAAGGCGTAAGCGACCGACGCGTCGCGCGACGCGCGGATCACTCCGGTCGCGCCCGCGGCGACCGTGTAGCGCCCCTGTTCAAGCGCGAACATCGCGATCTTGAACCCCTCGCCCTCATCGCCGACCATGTTCTCCTGGGAGACGCGCACGTCCTGCAAAGAGAAGTAGCCGGTGTTGCCCGCGCGGATGCCCATCTTGCCGTGGATGGTGCCGGACGAGAAGCCTTTCATCCCGCGCTCGACGATGAAGCAGGACATGCCTGAGTGATCGCGTTTGCGCCGCTTCTCTTCGTCCGTCCAGCAGAAGAAGAGAAAGTTGTCGGCCACGTCAGCGAGACTGATCCACATCTTCTCGCCGTTCAAGACCCACTCGTCGCCCTCGCGCCGCGCCGTGGAGCGCGAGCCGACCACGTCGGAGCCTGCGCCCGGCTCGGTCAACCCGTAGGTCGCCAGCCGCTCGCCCTTCGCCTGCGGCACGAGGTACTTCCGCTTCTGCTCTTCGGTTCCCCATGTGTAGAGCGTCAGCGAATTCAGCCCCGTGTGCACGCTCATGGCGACGCGCAGGAACGTGTCCACGGCTTCGAGTTCTTCGCACACCAGTCCGAGCGAGATGTAGTCGAAGCCCGCGCCGCCCAACTCTTCCGGGATGCAGACGCCGAGCAGGTTCAGCTCGCCCATCTTGTCGAGCACCGCGCGGTCGAACTGCTGCTTCTCGTCCCACTCCTTGATGTGCGGCGCGACCTCCGCGAGCGCGAACTCGCGCACGGTCTGAATCAGAGCCTTGTGGTCTTCGGTCAGCTCGAAATCAATCATTCGTGTCTCTTCCTCGGAATTGAAACGGTTTGGACGCGCCCGCGCGAGGGGCCGAGCGTCAATCAGGATTCATCCTTCGCGGCGTTGAAAAAAAGATTAAGCGCCATCTTACAACAAGGCCCGCGGGAAAGTCACAAACCCGCACCGCGCGCCTCAAACGGCGTCCGACGAGTCGCCGGCCTCGCCCGTCTGCCGCGAGTCCGCTCCGCCGCGCCCGTCTTCGAGCAGCGAAAGCGCCGCCTCCTTCGCCTCTTCGAGCGTGCGGACGCGTCCGTCGAGCTGCATCTCGTAGACGGCGCGGGCTACCTCGCCGACGAGGGGCGAGGGGTTGAGTCCCATCTCCAGAAGGTGTCGGCCCATGAGAAGCGGCGCGGGCGGGCGGCGCTCGACGAACAACTCGCGGGCGCGCGCGATGAACCACTCCTGCGCCTCGGACGTGAACCAACGCTCGCGCGGAACCCAGGGCGCGTTGCGGCCTAAAGAGTCGGCCTTCGCGACGCGGTACAGAAGCTCAAGCTCGCAGCGGCGCGCGAGGCGGCGGAAAGCGCCGTCGGAAACTTCTTCGCGCTGCCGGTAGAACTCGCCGGGCTTGAGGTGGTCGCGCACGAGCGCGACCACCTGCGAGCGCACGTCGTAGCCGTCGAGCGTGAAGACCTTGAGGCGGTCGAGGAACGTGAGCGTCGGCTGAACGCCTGCCTCGTCGTGCCCGCGCGAGCGCGTGCGGCCTTCGATGAATTTCGTCGTCGCAGGTTTGCCGAAGTCGTGGCACAAAGCCGCCAGCATCAGCGTCACCTGCCGCGGGTAGTCGAGGTCTTCGACCAGTTCGCGCGCGCGGTCGCACGTGAGCCATGTGTGCACGTCAACGTCGCCTTCGGGGTGCCACTCGTTCTCCTGCGGCACGCCCTTGAGTGCTTTCAACTCAGGAAAAAGTTGGTCAATCGCGCCGAGCCGGTCGAGCCATTGAAAGCCGATTGAGGGGCGGCGCGCGGCGAGCAGAAGTTTTTCCAGCTCGCCCCGGATGCGCTCCGCAGGGAGGTCTGTGAGGTCAATCGCGCGGCAGAGTTCGACCGTCTTCTCTTCGATGCTGAACTCGAAGCGGGCGGCGAGCTGCGCCGCGCGCAGCACGCGCAGGGAGTCTTCGACGAACGTCTCCGGCGAGACGGCGCGCAGCAAGCCTCGTTCGAGGTCTGCGCGGCCACCGAACGGGTCGAGCAACTCACCTGTGAGCGGGTCTTCGAGGACGGCGTTGACGGTGAAGTCGCGGCGGCGCGCGGCCTCTTCAATGCTCATGTGCGGGTCGCCTTCGATGAAGAAGGCGCGGTGGCCGCGGCCCGCTTTGCGCTCGCGCCGCGGCAGGGAAACGTCCAAGTCCTGGCCGAGCTTGTAAACCGTGAACGCCTCGCCGACTACGTTGACGCGCCCCAGACGGTCGAGCAACCCGCGCAGGACGACGGGCGCGACGCCGTACACCTCCACGTCCCAGTCCTTCGCCTCGCGCCCCATCAGGCGGTCGCGCACGCACCCGCCAACCATCAGCGCCCGCCCGCCCGCCTCGCGCACGGCGCGCGCGAGCCTCAAGATTTTTTCGGGTATGGGAGAAGGCATCGGCAAGACGGATGCGGAAGGGCGCGACGACGCGCGAGACTAAGCGGCGTTGCCGTCGCCGTCGCCGTCGTCGTCCTCGTCGGCGTATTCGTCTTCGTCGTCGGCGTAGCCTTCGGGGTCTTCGACGAGAATCTGTACGCCGCGCGTCGAGGGCAGACAACTGATGACCTGCACACGATGAATCAGCGTCATTTCGGGCGACGCGTGCCACAGCTTCACCCAGAAGCTGCGCGTGTCGCCGTGGACGACGAAGGTCGAGCCGTCCATCATCACCGGCACAGGCTCGGCCAAAGTGCCATCGCGCAGCTCTTCGAGCAGCTCCGGGACGTACTGCCGGAACTGCTCGAACTGCAACACGACCGCCGAGTCTTCAACCTCGGCGGGCGGCAACTCGACGGGGTCGTCCGATTCGAGCAGCAGACGCGACTCGGTCTGCTGGTTTCTCTTTTTGACTACGGGCATGGCTTTCCGGGTTTTGGGTGCTGGGTGCCGGACTGCCTTTGACCGGCACCCAGTCCCCGGCATCCGACGCCTAACAAGTGATTCCCAATCTCTTCCGCAAGTGTTCCGACAGCTCCGCTACGCGCACGCGCTCCTGCTCCCATGTGTCTCGGTCGCGTACGGTGACGGCCTCGTCTTCGAGCGACTGGTGGTCAACCGTCACACAGAACGGCGTGCCGACCTCGTCCTGCCGCGCGTAGAGCTTGCCGATGCCGCCCGTGTCGTCGTAGACGGCGCGCATCGAGGGCTGCAACTCGCTTTTGATTTTTCTCGCCAGCGAGACGATCTCCGGCTTGTTCTTCGCCAGCGGAAGCACGGCGACCTTGATGGGCGCGAGTTCCGGATGCAGTTTGAGGATGACGCGCTTCTCGCCCTTGTCGGTCGTGCGCTCGGTGTAGGCGTCCAACAGGACGGCGAGCACTGTGCGGTTGACGCCCGCCGCCGGCTCGATGACGTAAGGATAGAAGCGTTCCTTCGTCGCCTCGTCGAAGTAGGAGAGGTCTTCGGTCGAGTCGGGGTTGAGGCGCTTGCCTTCCGCGTCCTCCGGCTTCTTCGAGTGCGCCTTGAGGTCGAAGTCCGTGCGGTTGGCGATGCCCATCAACTCGTCCCACTGTCGCTCCTCGTCCTCGCGTTCGGGGAAGAAGCGGTAGTGGATATCCACGGTGCGCTTGGCGTAGTGCGCCAGTTCCTCTTTCGGCTGCTCGTAGAAGCGCAGGTTGCCGGGACTGATGCCGAGGCGTTTGAACCAGTCGAAGCAGTAATCAATCCACTCTTGGTGCACGCGCTCGTCTTCGCCGGGGCGGACGAAGTATTCCATCTCCATCTGCTCGAACTCGCGCGTGCGAAAGATGAAGTTGCCGGGCGTCACCTCGTTGCGGAAAGACTTGCCGATCTGCGCGATGCCGAAAGGAATCTTCCGCCGCATCGTCGTCTGCACGTTCAGGAAGTTGATGAAGATGCCCTGCGCCGTCTCAGGCCGCAGGTAAGCGAGCGCGTTCGGGTCGTCCTCCTCGGCGGCAGCGCCGATGGTCGTGCGGAACATGAGGTTGAAAGAGCGAGGATTAGTCCAATTTCTCTTACCGCAGTTTGGACAGTTGATCTTTTCACGAAGGATAGATAAGCCTCGCCATCCTTCTGTGAGCAACGGGAGTTCTCTTTTTACTGGCTGACCAGGATTCTCGACGCGCTGCCTTGCCATATCCGACAGGATGTATTCGTCTATTAGTTTATCGAAGCGAAAGCGGCTCTTGCACTCTTTGCAATCAACGAGCGGGTCGCTGAACGTCTCCTCGTGCCCCGAATACTTCCAGACCGAGCGGTTGAGGATGATGCTTGAGTCAATGCCCTCCATGTCGTCGCGCTCGTGAACCATCCAGCGCCACCAGGCCCGCTTGACGTTGTTGCAGAGTTCGACGCCGAGCGGGCCGTAGTCCCATGCGCTGCCCAAGCCGCCGTAAATCTCCGACGAGGGGAAGACAAAGCCGCGCCGCTTCGAGAGCGACACGATGGTTTCGATGTTCGGTGCTGCCACTTTTATCTCCGTAAATCGTGAACCGTAAACCGTGACGAGACTCAATCCCACTTGTCACAGTTTACGGTTCACGGTTTACCTTCATGTTAGCAGCCGCGCGCCGAAAATGAAAAGAAGCGGGCGGCCCCGTTTTGAACTCCGTGACCGCCCGCTTCTGTGTGCGTGCTGACCAACCGTAATGGCTCGGCTATTTCGTGGCCGGGGCCGACACGTTGATGTCAACCTTGTGCGTGCTGCTGCCGCCGCCGAACAGCCCGCCGCGCCAGGCGAAGAGGGCCGCGATGACCACGATCAAAAAGATCACCAGAATCGCTACCACCCCGGTGTTGCTTGAGCTTTCACCGTCTCCCATGTACTTGAATCCTCCTTCTATGACGCGGACGCCGCCGAGACGCCGCAAAGTCCGAACATCCTAAAGCTTGCGCGCTACGAAAAGAACAGTCGGTCGCCGACCACGTTTGATTACAGTACGTGGACGAGCGTTCTTGCCAGGGTTAATGAAAAAGGCGTGCCACAGATCATCAGGCAAAGGTGGGATAAGCAAATTGCGGAATGCGGATTTCGCATCGCTGATTTTAAGAGAGACGCTGTATAAATCCGCAAACCAAAGCGCCGCGCCTCTCGTCTGAGAAGCACGGCGCTTGGGAAGTTTCGGCCCGGCGTCGAAAGGTATTCAGTCGCCGCGCGTGCGGCGCGTGGCGGGGGCCGGACGAAGCTGATCGGGTGTGACGGTCGGCGTCGGGCGCGGCGGCTCCGCGCCCTGCGGGACGAGCCACAACTCGAAAGAGTTAGTCTCGCGGTAGCCACCGTTGACGAGGACGAGGCGGCTGCGGCTGATGCCGCGCGTGGTCGTCAGGTAGTCAACTGCGCGCTTACCCATGCGGTCGGCCTCGCCAGCTCGGCTGCGGCGGCCCGCGTAAGCGATGATGTAGCCCTGCGAGCCGGGGCTGTTCTGAAGCTCGATAGCCATCTGGTCGAGGCGAGCCTTGTCGTCGTCGAAGGTGATGGACGGGAACTCGTCGAAGCGCTTGGGCGTCGAAATCTGCGGCAAGACGTTGACGCCCGTCGCGGCCTGTGCCGTCTGCCGACAATTGCGGTCGCCCGACCCGTCGTCAACGACGAGGATGGCGGTGACGCGTCGCCCGTTGAGGCCCGAAGAGTCAACGGTGATGGTCGGCGTGCCCGCGCCGGAAAGGATGCGCGCCGCGGGCGGGCTGACCGTCCAGGTGTAGTTGAGCGCCGAAGGCCCGGCGTAGCCCACGTCCGCCGAGAAGGTGACGATATCGCCGTCGTTGACCTGAGACGGCGAGGTGACGTTGACGGGATACGGACAGGGCGAAGCGGCGATGGCCGGAATCGAGATCGTGCGCGGTCGGTAGTTGAGCGCGATACAGTTCTTGCGGCCCGCGACTATCTGGAAAACCTGCGACCAGCGCGTGTTGTTCGGAAAGAGTATCTCGACCGTGTGCGTGCCGGGGTTGAGTTCGATGGCGCGGACGTAGTCGGTCGTCTCGCCGGCGGGGCTGCCGTCAATCGTGATCGGGTAGCCGGCGGGGTTGGTCGAAACCTCGATGCGGCCCGTGGTCGGCTGCTGCTGGCCCTTCTTGTCCTTCTGCTTGGCTCGCGCCCCGAAGGTCAGGAGCGAAGTGCAGGCGAGGAGCGCGGCCAGCGCGACGAAGGCCACGGTGCGCGCGGAAGAGTCTCTCGTGCCTCTCAGTGTCAGCATGATTTAGACCTCCTCCGTCGCCGCGACCGCAGTCGCCTCTTCAAGCTGCTTGCGCCCGTAGCGGCGGCGCGCGCCCGCGCCCAGCGCCAGCAGGCCCGTCCCGAAGAGCAGGAGCGTCGCCGGCTCCGGCACCGACGGCGGTGGCGGCGTGCAGTCAGTGCACTCCGGGATATTGTTGTGGTGGCCGGGAGTGCAGAGGCCGGTCACGCAGACGAGCGGGATGCCGATCAGGGGCCACCAGGGAAAGCCGCCCTTCGGGATGGAGGGCGGCAGCGGAATCTCGCCGCAGTCGCAGACCGTGCCGGTCACGTCGCCGAGGTCAACCGTCTGAATCTGGCCGCCGCTCTGCGAGAGCGTCGGGTCGGTGGCGGCGGGGGTCTGCGTGATCTGCTGCGTGTTCGTGGAACTCGTCTGCTGAGAGGAAGTGGTGCCGCTCTGGGTCGAGCCGTTCTGCGTCGCGGCGTTGCCGCTCTGCGCGCCCAGGCGCAGTTCGCTGGCCGGTCGCAACTGCCCGCTCGCGCTTACGGTCTGCGCCACGTCCGCGAAGGTGATGGTGGCCGCGCGCAAGGGCGCGGCCAGGCCGAGTATCACGGCGAGCATCGGAGCGATTGTGCGGACTGCTTGACGCCTCATCGCGGGGTCGTCCTCCTTGAATCCTCTCAACCTACGTTCAAAACCTGCTGACCGCCCGAACCGGCGGGAAACTCGAAAGCTTCCGGAGACGGCGAGGCGACCTCGAACCTGACTCGGCCACGGCGGGAATCCGAAGCGACGTGCTTTTCAAACCGCCCGCCGGGAGTTCTCGGTCGAAGCCTCCGACCCGTGTCTCTCTTAAATGTCAACTGCCGAAACTACTTGCGGTGAAAACCTCTTCCGGTTTTCGGTAATGAGAAGAGACGCTGAATAGCCTGTGAATTCCAGTTTCGGGTGCTCATTAAACCCGTTCGGCCCGCGCCGTGTCAAGATAAAAAGGGCTGCCCCGCGCGGGGCGAACCCTTTTTCTCTCAGACATTAGCCGCCGGGCCGAAAAAATGCCTAGTCGTTGTCGCCCTGGCCCGCGGCCTCGGCGCGCTCCGGGCGTCCCGCCTTCTGCTTCTCCTCTTTCAGAATCGCTTTGCGCGAGAGCTTGATCTTGTTGCCCTCTTTGCCAATGCACTTGACGAGTATCTGCTGCCCTTCCTTCAACTCGTCGCGCACATCGCGGACGCGGTGGTCGGCGATCTCCGAGATGTGCAGCAGTCCGTCCGTGCCGGGGAAGATTTCGACGAACGCGCCGAAATCCACGATGCGCGAGACCGTGCCGAGGTAGGTCTCTCCGATCTCGGCCTCGGCAGTCAGGCCGCGTATCCGGGCGATGGCGGCCTGCGCCGCGTCGCCGTCGGCGGTAGAGATGAAGATGGTGCCGTCGTCCTCCACGTCAATCTTCGCGCCCGTCTCCTCGACGATGGAACGGATCATCTTGCCGCCCGGCCCGATCACGTCGCGGATGCGGTCGGGGTTGATCTTGATGGTGATGATGCGCGGCGCGTAAGGGCTGAGTTCCTCGCGCGGCTCCTTGATGGCCTCCTCCATGATGCCGAGGATGTGCATGCGCCCCTTCTTGGCCTGCGCCAGAGCCTCGGCCATGATCTGCGCGTTGATGCCCGCGATCTTGATGTCCATCTGCAAGGCGGTGATGCCTTCGCGCGTGCCCGCGACCTTGAAGTCCATGTCGCCGTAGTGGTCTTCCGCGCCCGCGATGTCGGAGAGAATCGCGTAGCGGTTCCCTTCCATGACGAGGCCCATCGCAACGCCCGCGACCGCCGCCTTGATGGGGACGCCTGCGTCCATCATCGAGAGGCTGCCGCCGCACACCGAAGCCATCGAGCTTGAGCCGTTCGACTCCGTGATGTCCGAGACGATGCGGAGCGAGTAGGGGAACTCCTCTACGGTCGGAAGCACTGGTTCGAGCGCGCGGCGCGCGAGTGCGCCGTGGCCGATCTCGCGGCGGCTGGTCGAGCCGAAGCGACCCACCTCGCCCACAGAGAAGTGCGGGAAGTTGTAGTGCAGGAGGAAGCGTCGCTTGATCTCGCCCGATTCGAGGTCGTCCATGAACTGCTCGTCTTCCTTCGTGCCGAGCGTCGCCGTGACGATGGCCTGCGTCTCGCCGCGCGTGAACAGGGCGGAGCCGTGGACGCGCGGGAGCCAGCCGATCTCCACGTCAATCGGGCGAATCTCCGAGAAGCGGCGGTTGTCGGGGCGTCGGCGGTTGCCGAGTATGTCCTCGCGGAAGATTTTCTCCTTGAGGTGGTCGAAAATCTTCTTCGCCATCTGGCGCTGTTCCGGCTGGTCTTCGGGATAACTCTCGACGACCTCCTTCTTCAAGGCGTCAACGGCGGCGTAGGATTCGATCTTGCCCTGTCCCGACGTGTCGAGCGACTGGCGCAGGCGGTCGGCGTAGTTGCGCTCGACCTCGCCCATCATCTCTTCGTTCAGGACGGGAGCCTCGACCGAACGCTTCCGTATGTCGAGCGCCTTGTAGAGTTCCTTCTGCCAGCGGCACAGGCGGTTGATCTCCTTGTGCGCGAGCATCAGGGCCTCGACCATGATCTCTTCCGAAACCTCTTTCGCGCCCGCCTCAACCATCACGATGGCCTCTTCCGTTCCGGCGACGATGAGGTTGATGCGCGACTCTCTAACCTCGTCGTAGGTCGGGTTGATGACGTAGCGACCGTTGACGAGGCCGACGCGGACGCCCGCAATCGGGTTAGGGAAAGGAATGTCGGAAAGGTAGAGCGCGCAGGAAGCGCCCGTGATGGCGATCACGTCCGGGTCGTTCTCGTCGTCCGCCGAGATGACCGAGGCGATGACCTGCGTCTCGTTGCGGTAGCCTTCGGTGAAGAGCGGGCGGCAGGGGCGGTCAATCATGCGTGCGGTCAGGACTTCCTTCTCGCCGGGCCGGCCCTCGCGCCGGAAGTAGTTGCCGGGGATGCGGCCCGCGGCGTAGTTGTGCTCGCGGTACTCGACCGTGAGCGGGAAGAAGTCAATGCCCTCGCGCGGCTTGTCGGCACCGACCGCCGCGACCAGAAGCATCGTGTCGCCGTAGCGGATGACGCAGGAGCCGTGGGCCTGTTTGGCGACGCGACCGATCTCCACGGACAACTCGCGCTCGCCGACTTTGATTTTTTCTCTCAGAAACCTCTTGGCTGTCATTTTCTTTTAGTCTCCTTCGGGCGCGTGCCCCGCCTGGCGCGGTGGCCTCTTTTCGCGGCGCGGCGTCTCATCCGCCGCCCGGACGCCCGGTATTCATGTCTCGTGCGCCGGTTCGGCGTTTTTGCGCTACGTGAGGCGCAAAACCCGCCCGGCTGCTCAACGCAAAAACGGCACCGCGCTCCAATCGTGAAGCCGGTGCCGCCCTTTGCTTAAACTGCTACAGGCCGCTCCCCGCCGTCCGCACGCGGGAGTCATCGCCGTCACGTTCGGCCACTCCCACGCGCCTGTCACTGGACGCGGGTTGATTTGGAAGAAGCGTTCGTCCTCGTACACTTACACCGACACCGAACTCTGAAACGGCGCGCATGCGGCCTGACTAAGAGTTGCCGCATCTAGCGGCGCAGGCCGAGCTTGCCGATGAGTTCGTGGTACCCTTCGATGTCTCTACGCTTGAGGTAGTCGAGCAGGCTCCTACGCTGCGAGACCATCTTGAGCAGCCCCCGGCGCGAGTGGTTGTCCTTCTTGTGGGTCTTGAAATGCTCGGTCAACTCGTTGATGCGCTCTGTGAGCAGAGCTACCTGCACTTGCGGCGAGCCGGTGTCGCCTTCGTGCGTCCTGTACTGGCCGATGATGCTTTCCTTCGTTTCTGTCGCTAATGCCATGACTGTTCGAGATGGCCCTCCCAATCCGCAGTCAACCCGTCCTTCTATCCACAGGCAACCGCAAGAGTTAATCTAACTAACCCGGAGAATTTAACACGCCGTCCTTTGAAGTGTCCAGCGAGCAGCCGGGCCGAAGGGGTGCGTCGCGGCGGACTTGTTTGCTACCATGCGGCACGACTTTTCGGACACTCCGGCGGGAGAAAATTTATGGATACCAGCGAAGAGAAGATGGAGAAGCAGGCGAGCATCGTCATCGTGGGCGGCGGCTTCGGCGGACTGTTCACGGCGCTGAGCTTAGCGGGCGCGGGGCGCGTGACGCTCGTCTCGAACGAGGATCACTTCCTGCACACGCCGCTCCTGTACGAGTACCTGAGCGGCGAGGTCGAGGCATGGCACATCGCGCCGCCCTACCGCGAGCTTCTGGACGAGCGCCTCCAATTCGTGCAGGGCGCGGTCACGGACGTTGACCTCGACCGGAAGGAAGTGGCGGTCGCCGGTCGCGTCCGGCGCATCAATTACGACTACCTCGTCCTCGCCGTCGGCGGCGTCACGAACTTCTGGGGCATCGAAGGCGCGGAGCAGAATACGCTGCCCTTCCGCAAAATCCGTCACGCCGACGAACTGCGCCGACGGATGTGCGACGCCCTTGACCGCATCCCGCCCGACGCCGCGCCGCAGGACGCGCGCCGCTCGGCGACCTTCGTCATCGCCGGAGGCGGCGCTTCCGGCGTCGAACTTTCGACGAAGATGGCAGACCTCTTGCGCGACGCCTTCCGCCGCCGAGGACTCCGAGGCGAGCCGCGCGTCGTCATCGTCGAGATGGGCAAGCAACTCGTACCCGGCATGGGCGATGAGCTGCGCGCGGCCATCGAGAAAGTTCTGGACGAGAAGCGCGTCGAAGTCCACACGGACACGCGCGTCGTCGAGGTGCTGCCCCGCGGCGTCACGTTCGAGCACGCGGGCGAGCGGCAGACTATCGAATCGGAGGGCGTCGTCTGGACTGCGGGCGTGCGCGTCAACCCGCTCGTCGAAAGGCTGGACGTGGAGAAGACGCAGAAGGGACTCGTCGTCGTCGCGCCGACGCTTCAGGTGCGTGGCCGCGCAGAGGTCTTCGTGCTCGGCGACATCGCGAACTCGCCCAACGTCGCGCCGACGCTTGCCGGGACGGCGCAGCTCGCCTACCAGCAGTCGCGCCTCGTCGCGCGCAACATTCAGGCGCTCATAGACGGCAGCGTCCCTTCGGCAGGCCACTTCGAGGAGATGGGCGAGGCCGTCAGCCTCGGCACGGACGACGCCGCGGTGCTCATCGAAGGCCGCGTCGTCAGCGGCCAACTCGCGCGACAGGCGCGCTTCGCCCTCTACACGCTGCGACTGCCGACCTGGCACCAGCGACTGCGCGTCGGCGCGGCCTGGTTCTTCGGCGGCAAGTCGCCGCGCCCGCTCGGACTTTAAAAGGCAAAAGGCAAAAGAGGGTTTTGGGTGTTGGATGATAGGTGCTGGCGCATTGAATCTCACCAGCATCCGGCACCCAAAACCTATCACGCTCTTTTGCCTTTTGCCTTTTTACTTTTGCCCTAGATCGTTGCCGCCTCGCACGAGTCGAGCGCGGGCGCGGCCTCGTCGGGTTCCTCGCCGCCCTCGCCGACGTAGGTGCGGCCAGCGGCGACGGTCTCGAAGTATTCGCCGATGCGTTCGAGCACTTCCGTGACGGAGTGCGAGTGGTAGATGACCTGCCGGAAGCGTGCGCCGCCCGCGAGGCCCTTCGTGAACTGCCCGGCCAACTGCTTCATGCGACCGATGGCGGGCAGTTCCGGCATGTCTGCGCGCAGCAGATCGAAGTATTCGACCAACACCTCGCGCTTCTCGTCGAGCGTCGGTTGATAAGGCTCGCGCCCGTTCAAAGTGTCTTCGATCTGGCGAAATATCCACGGGTTCGCCATCGCGCCGCGACCGATGAGGATGCCGTCGCAGTTGGTTTCGCGCCAGCGGCGGAAGGCGTCTTCGACCGTGACGACATCGCCGCTGCCGGAGACGGGAACCTTCACGGCCTCCTTCACCTGCCGCACCAAATCCCAGTCGGCCAGTCCCTTGTAGCACTGCTCTTTCGTCCGCCCGTGCAGTGCGATGTGCTCGACGCCGCAGGCTTCGGCGAGACGCGCCACCTCGACGGCGTTACGGTTGCTGTCGTAGAAGCCCGCGCGAATCTTGACGGTGAGCGGAATCTTAATGGCCTTCCTGATCCCTTTGAGAATAGTTTCGAGCCGCGGCAAATCCTTCAACAGTCCCGAACCGCCGCCGTGCTTGACGACCTTCGGCGCGGGGCAGCCGCAGTTCACGTCTAGGATGTCGGCCCCAACTTCTTCGGCCATCTCCGCGGCCATCGTCATGCGTCCGGGCTGGCCGCCGAAAATCTGCACGGCGAACGGGCGCTCGTAGTCGAAGAAGCGCATCTGCCTTCGAGACTTCGGATTGTTGCGCGTCAACCCTTCGACCGAGATGAACTCCGAGACGGTCAGGCCGATGCCGCCGCGACGTTTAAGAAGCGCGCGGAAAGGAACGTCGGTCACGCCCGCCATCGGCGAGAGCACGAGCGGCGGACTGATCTCCACGTCACGAATACGGAATGGCTTCATCTAACCCCACCGCTTACTTGTTTGACGAGTCACGTTTCATCTCTCTAATTTTCGCAAGGACATCATTAACCCGCTTGAGTCGCTGTTGCTTGTACTCGTAGCTTGGATAGCTCTGATACTCCTCGAAACTTTTTCTAGTGTACAGCAGAGACTCCTCAATAAACTCTAAATCTTCCTTTGTCAGCTCCATGACTACTCCTTTAAACGGTTCAATTTCTCCACGCTCGTTGACATCGCCATCCAAACCTCTGAGAATTCCTGCGGATTATAACAAATGAGAAGCGTCCGACTCATCCCCGCGCTGGGCATCGCGTGGACTCTGGTTTACGCGGCCTTCGTCGTGTGGCTCTACGCGACCGCGCCGCAGAGCTTCGCGGAAGTGTCCACGCGGGCGAGCGTCGTCGCGGGAACTTACGCGGTTGACCGCGCGCGCTTCGACGCGGGCCGAGAGCTTTTCCTGCGCGAGCAGTACGCGGCGGCGCGCGACGAGTGGTCGCGTGCAGACCCGGCTGGGCGCGACGCGCGCACGCAATTCTACGTCGCCTACTCGTTTTACCGTCAGGGATGGGGGCGCGTCTTCAACGACGAAGCCCTCTTCCGACAGGGACTCGACACGGTTGACCGCGCCATCGCGCTCTCGCCCGACGCGCCGCTCTCTGTGGACGACCCCGAACTGAAAATCCACTCCGCCGCCGAGTTGAAGGCCGAGTTGCAAAAGGGCACCGAGCGGACGGCGGACGACTTCAACCCCTTGAAAGTCTTCCGCGAGCGGAAGTGAGCGATAAACGCTGAAGCCGGAACGTTGAACTGAAAATAAAAAGCCTTTCGTTCCGCGTTCATCGTTTCAGAGTGATGACAGACAAACGCACAACGAATCGCGCGCTCGTGCGCCACGTCCTGCTGCCGACGATCTTCCTGACCGTCGCGCTCACGGGCGGCGTGCGCGTTGTCGCGGAGACGGGCGCGCTCGTCTTCGTGCCGCCGCCGCTGGTCACGCTGATTCTGGCGTTGATGCTGCTGTCGCTCTTCCTGCGCGGCGGCGCGGTCGTCGTCGGCGCGTGGCTGTCGGCTGAGCTGAGCGCGCTCTCGAACGTCTCGCACGCGCTCACCCTGGCCGCGCTCTTTTTCGCGTCGGCGCAGAGCTTCAACTCGGTTCTGCCGGACGCGGGCCTTCTGCGCTGGATGCTCTCGTTCTTCTTCCTGTGGACGCTCTGGCAGAATCAGTTCTCCACGTTCGACGCGCGCCGCCTCCTGCGCAGCCTCGCCGCGCTCTTCGGCACGGCCTTCGTCATCAAGCACCTTTTGCTCGCCTCACTGTACGCGCCCGGCGGCGGCGGCTGGCTCAGGCAACTGGCGGGCGCGCTCTTTGAGGGCTTCACGTCGGCGACGCTCGGCGGCCCGGCCTACGCGCCCGCCACGGGCTACGTCTCCTTCTTCACGCTCGCGCTCTACGTCTGCGGACTCCTGCTGATGCCGCCCGCTCCGCAGGACGCGCCGCGCGCGCCGACGCGCGCCGATGATTTGGTCGAGACGTTTCGGCAACTCCCGACGGAAGAGCGCGAGCGCGTCTCAGCGGCGATTCTGAACGAAGGACAAGCTCTGGAAGCGACACCGCTTCGCATCGAGAGCGTGGCGACAACCGACGAGTAACAATAACGCCGCGGCGTTCGCGAAGGCCGCAAGTTTTTTCAAACGAAGAGAGGGCCGGAGGCTTCGACCCCCGGCCCTCTTGTTTCGCTGCCCCTCGCCCTTTGAAACTTTACCAGTTGACGACGAGCTGCTGTTCGGACTGCCAGACGGGAACGTCCTCGCGTATGGCCGCGCGCTGGAGCCGCGCCTTGTCCGAGAGCAGACGGCCCGCGCCTAGCGCGACCGCGCCGAGCGGGTCGTCGGCCACGGCGACGTGCAGCCGCAGCTCCTTCTGCAAGCGCTCGGCCACCCCGTCGAGGAGCGCGCCGCCGCCCGTCAGAATCAAACCCGTCTGGTAGATGTCCGCGGTTACGTCCGGCTTCGACTCCTCGATGATGCGGCGTGCGCCCGCGATGATCTCGACGACGACCGGCTCAAGCGCCTCGCGTACCTCGTCCGCCGTGATCTCGACGGCCTTCGGCAAGCCGTCGGTCAACTGTTTGCCGACGATCTCCGTCCGCCCTCTGCTGTCGCGCGCGACCGCGCCCAGCTCCTTCTTCAAGTCTTCCGCCGTGCGCTCGCCGAGCTGCATCTCGTACTTGGCGCGCACGTAATCGCAGATGGCCCTGTCCATCGCGTTGCCGGCGGCGTTCAGGCTGTTCGACGCGACCACCGCGCCGTTGGCGATAGTGGCGACGTTCGTGGTGCCGCCGCCGATGTCCATGACCAGATGCGCCCGCTCGTCCTCGTAAGAGAGTCCCGCGCCGAGCGCGGCGCACAAGCCCTCGTCAACGAGGTCAACGCGCGTCGCCTTGGCGTCGCGCGCGGCGTCACGCACCGAGCGCTGTTCGAGTGCGGTCGAGGAACCGGGCACGCCGATGACGACGTGGCTGCGCCGGTGGCCGCCGCCGTTGACGCGCCCGATGAAAGCCTTGAGCATCTTCTCGACCGCGTCGAAGTTTTCGATGTGGCCGCCGCGCACGGGCCGGAAGACCTCAACGTCCTTCGGCTCGCGCCCCAGCATCTTGTAAGCGCCCGCGCCCACGTCCAGGACTTCGCCCGTGTACTTGTGTATCGCCACCACCGAAGGCTCGTCGAGGACGACGCCGCGTTCGGGCGCGAAGATCAGAGTGTTGACCGTGCCCAGATCAATCGCCAGGTCGTCCGTAAAGATGCTGCTCAGAATATTCATAACTCCCCCACTTCCCTTGTTTTCTTGACCGGCCCCTACGAGGAAATTGTAGATGTCACTGCTCCCGATTCGGCAAACGGTGTTCCACCCGCGCGCCCGGCGGATTCAGCCGATTTCCCAGATCGCGCCCGGCCTCTCCCGTTTGGTTTCCAGACGAACGCCCGCCCGAACCCCGCGCCCGGCGCGCGAAAGGCGAACGCAGAAAGGCCAGGATGAAGGCGGAAGGATGAAAGTGCTGTTATCCAGCCGCCCGCTTTCACTTCATCCTTCCGCCTTCATCCTTCATCCTTGCTCTCGGTGTCGCTGATGACCTCGTAGAGGGTCGGGGCCTGTGTGCGCGAGACCTGTTTGGTTTCGGGGACTGCGTGGACGCGGACGGTGAGGATGCGTTCGCGGCGGCGGATGTTGATTTCATCACCGGCGCGGACTGTGCGCGAGGAGCGCGCGGGCGTGCCGTTGACCGAGACGGCCCCGGCCTCGCACAACTCCTGCGCGAGAGTGCGGCGCAGGACGAGACGGCTGGCGCGCAGGAACTGATCTAAACGCATAAAAGGGTCGTGAGCCGTAAACCGTGAACCGTGACGAGAGATTTCCTTCTCGTCACGGTTCACGGTTTACGGTTCACGCGTTCTTACTGCTTCTTACTCTTCTCTTTCTTTTCGGGAGCGGCCTGTTTGCTGGCCGTCTCCTGCTTGTCCTTGTCGGCGGCCTTCAAATCCTGCTTGTCCTTGTCGAGGAGCGGCTGGATGACTTCCTTGTAGTTGTCGGCGGGCTTGATGTAGGCGTCCTTACGCAGGCCGCGCAGATAGTTCTCGTGCTCCTTGTCGGAGCGCTCCTGCGTGACGGCCCCGCGGACGAAGTTCTCGTTGAAGGCGTCGTCGCGCGTGTTGACGCGCAGAATCAGGTAGCCCTCGTCGGTCTTGATCGGGTTGGAGACCTGGCCCGCCTTCAGATTCTTGACGGCGTCGCCCACGGCGGGCTGCATGTCTGAGATCAGGTACAGGCGCGGCTTGCCGTTCTCGTCCAGATGCTGCCCCTTCGTCTTCTCGGCGACGCGCACGCCCTTCTCGTCCTCGCGCTCGGAGAACTTGGCGGCCAGGTCGCCGAAGTCTGCGCCGCCGCGCGCCTGCGCGACCACCTGCTCGGCCTTCGCCTTCACGTCGGCGTCGCTGCGGCCCGCGAGACTGAGGAAGATTTCCGAAATGGTCACACCGGCGAAGCGGTCGCGGTGCGCGTCGAAGTATTGGTGCAGTTCGGCGTCGGTCAGGCCGAAGTAGATTTTAGAGTCCACCTCATGCTGCAACACGGCCTGCTTCATGTACTGCGCCCGCAGCGTGGCCTTGATCTCGGAGAGACTCATGCCCTCCTTCTGCATGGCCGCCTGAAGCTCGTCGAGCGTCTTGAGGCCCGACTGGCCGGCGACGCGCAGCACCTCGCGGTTGACCTCGGCTTCAACGTCCTCGCTCATGCGCGGGATTTCTTTGCCCTTCTGGAGGAGCAGCGCCTCGTTGATGAGGTTGAAGATGATTTCGGACTGCCGCTTGGCAAGCTCGGCGTCGGCCTGCTCCGGCGTCATGTTGCGCTGCTTGATGAGGACTTCGCGGAAGTCCGCGTTCTCGTGCTTGAGATGCGAGAGCATGATGACATCGTTGTTGACCTGCACGATTGGCTCGTCCAGGACGACGGGCGCGCTCTCCTCCTGCGCGCGCGCTGTCGCGGCGAAGGCTATCGCCAGCGCGAGCGCCGCGAACAGAAGCGCCGAGGCGCGCGACAAGGTGTTTTTGAATTGCACAGTTCTACTCCCCTAAAGTAACCGGAAACATCGGACGGGCGGCAGCGACCGCCCCGGACGAAAGCGCGTATTCTACCCTCCGCCGCGTATGTCCAGCAACACGCGGTGCGCCCGCTCGATCAATTCCTCGTCTCTCGCCTCGACCCGCAGCACGCCGCTCGGGCTGAAGGTCGCCGCGTCGCCCGCGATCAGCGCGAGCAAACGGTCGGGCGCGACACGCGCCGTCTCCTTCAACTTGAAGGCTAAGCCGTTCGGCGTCCGGTCAATCGAGACGACGCCCGTCTCCTCAGCCGTCCGGCGCAAACGCGCGTAGGCGAAGAGGCGTTCGACCGAACCGGGCAGGCGACCGTAGCGATCCTCCGTCTCGCGCCTGATCTGCTCCAGCGCGTCGTCGTCGCGTGCCGAGGCGATGCGCTTGTAAGTCCGAAGGCGCTGGCCCATGTCGGCGACGTACTCTTCGGGGATGGACACGTCCACGCCGAGGTTGATCGAGACCGAAGCGTCGTCCTCGACCTGCTCGCCGCGCAGCTCCGAGACGGTGCGCTCAAGCATCTGCGTGTAAAGATCGAAGCCGAGCGCGTCCATGTGCCCCGACTGCTCTCCGCCGAGGAGGCTGCCCGCGCCGCGCAGCTCCAAGTCCAGAGCCGCCACGCGGAAGCCCGCGCCGAGGTCTGAGAACTCACGTATGGCCGCGAGCCTCCGGCGCGCAATTGCCGTCAGTTCCGCTTCGGACGGGATGAGCAGGTACGCGTAGGCCCGCCGGTTCGAGCGCCCGACGCGGCCCCTGAGTTGATAAAGCTGCGAAAGGCCGTAAGCATCTGCCCGGTTTATGATGATTGTGTTGGCACGCGGGATGTCTATGCCGTTCTCGATGATCGTCGTCGCCACGAGCACGTCGTATTTAAAAGCAACGAAGTCGAGCATCACCTGCTCCATCTCCTTCTCGTTCATCTGCCCATGCCCGACATGGACGCGCGCCTGCGGGACGAGACGGTGGACGAGCGCCGCCACCGTGTCAATCGTCTCCACGCGATTGTGGATGAAGAAGACCTGTCCGCCGCGGCCCAGCTCCAGCTCGATGGCCGACTTGATCACCCCTTCGGAGAACTGCACGACCTGCGTCTGGATGGCGAGCCGGTCGCGCGGCGGCGTCTCGATGACCGACATGTCCCTGAGTCCCATCAGAGACATGTTCAGCGTGCGCGGGATGGGCGTGGCCGAGAGCGTCAAAACGTCCACGCGCTTCTTCAACTGCTTGAGCCGCTCCTTGTGTGCGACGCCGAAGCGTTGCTCCTCGTCAACGACGACGAGGCCGAGGTCGCGGAAAGCGATGTCTTTCGAGAGCAGGCGGTGCGTGCCGATGATGATGTCAATGTCTCCGGACTCGACGCGCTTGACGATCTCCTTCTGCTCCTTCGCGGAGCGGAAGCGCGAGATGAGTTCAATCGTGACGGGGAAGACGGCGAAGCGCGCGCGGAAGGTCTCGTAGTGCTGGTATGCAAGCACCGTGGTGGGCGCGAGCACCGCCGCCTGCTTCGAGTCCATCACGGCCTTGAAGGCTGCGCGCATCGCCACCTCGGTCTTGCCGTAGCCCACGTCGCCGCACAGAAGCCTGTCCATCGGCATCAAGGCTTCCATGTCCCGCTTCACGTCCTCGATGGCCGTCTCCTGATCGGTGGTGGGGACGTACTCGAACGCGTCCTCGAACTCGCGCTGCCAGGGGCTGTCCGCCGCGAAGGCGTACCCTTGAACGAGCTTGCGTTCCGCGTAGAGCTTCAGAAGCTCGTCGGCCATGTCGCGCATTGCGCGCTTGGCCTTCGCCTTCGTCTTGTGCCACCCCAAACCGCCGAGGCGGTCGAGCACAGGCTCGTGTCCCTCGGCGCTCGAATATCGCTGCACGAGGTCGAGCCGCTCGACGGGCACGTAGAGCTTCGCCTCGTCGGCGTAGGTGAGCAGCATGAACTCGCCTTTGCGTCCGCCGAGTTCGAGCGCCTGAAGGCCGCCGAAGCGCGCGATGCCGTGGTCTATGTGGACGACGTAGTCGCCCACTTTCAAATCGCGGAAGTCCGAGAGGAACGCGGCGGCCACAGACTTGCGCCGACGCGCCGAGCCGGTCGCAGCGACGCCCGTGCCCGGCACGCGTTGCTCGACGGTCGCGCCGCCCGCCTCGTCGAACAAGTCCGCCTCGACGTGTACGAGAAGCTGTGCGCCCGGCAGCTCGAAGCCGCCGGAGAGTTTCCCGGCGGTGACGACGGATGCGGAGTCCGAGACTTGCTCGCCGTCCTCGCCCGCGAGCGCGACGCGCGACGCGACGTTGTAGTCGGCGAGCATGTCGGCGACGCGCTCGGCCACGCCCGGCGAAGGCATTGCGAAGAGCGAGAGGATGGAGCGCTCTTCGCGCTCGTGGCGCACGTCCGCCGCGAGGTCTGCGATGCGACCGTGGTAACGCTTCGCGGGAAGCGAGCGCCACTCGACTTCGGGCGCGCGCTCGACCGCGGGGAACAGAAACAGGGGCGGCGGCGTTTTGCGCGTACGGCCTATCTGCGCCGCGGGCTGCTCGGCCTCGCCCACGAACCTCTCGTCCGTCACCGCCGCCGAGCGTCCCAGCGCGCGCAACTCCAGACGCGCCGCACGTTCAAGTCGTGCCCGCAACTCTTCGACCGAAAGGTAAAGCTCTTCGGGTCGGAGTCCGATTTCGCCCGCGCCCTCGTTCTCTGCGAAGCGCTCGGCCACGGTCTCGAAGCTCGCGGCGAGGTGCTGCTCTATCCCTGCCGGCTCGTCCACGACGAGCACGGCATCAGAGAGATATTCAAACGCGCTCGCGTCCGTCTTGGCGACGAGCGGGATCAGCCACTCCCAGCCGGGGAAGGTCTCGCCCTCGTCGGCGTAAACCGTCCGGTCTTTGAGCGCGCGTGCATGCGTCTCGTCCGGCCAGCGGTCGCGCGCAAACTCGGCCCACAGACGGAAGTCGTCCCGGCCCACGGCCAGCTCGCGCATGGGGACGACCTCGGCTTCGCTCAGTTGTTCGATGGAGAGCTGCGTCTCGGGGTCGAAGCGGCGAATGGAGTCAACCGTGTCGCCGAAGAACTCGACGCGGACGGGCGCGGCCTCGCCCGGCGACCAGACATCGAGGATGCCGCCTCGCATCGAGAACTCGCCGACCGCGCTCACAGGGTCTTCGCGCACGTAACCCGAAGCGAGCATCAACTCAAGCAAGTCTTCGGGCGCGTAATCCTCTTCGCGGCGGAGCACGGCCCCCATCTCGACGAGCGCGCGCGGCTCGACGGTGCGGCGCACGAGCGAGCGCGCCGACAGCAGCACGAAGCGCCCCCGCCCGCGCGCGAGCTGCCAGAGCGTGAGCGCGCGCCGCTCCAGTGTCTCGGCGTGCGGCGACGCGCCCGCGTAAGGGTCGCCCTCCGATGCGGGCAGACTCAAAACGGCCTCGCACTCGCCGCCCGCGCCGCCGAGCGCGCCGCACCAGAAAGAGAGGTCGCGCTCCCAAGCCTCCATGTCGCGGTTCGCGGCGACCAGCACGGCGAAGCGACGCGCGGTCTCGCGCTGCAAAGCGGCGAGCGCCAGCGCGCGCGCCGCCGCCGAAGTCAGCCCCGCCACCGACACCACGCGCGCCCCGCCCTGAACTTCCGCCGCCAAACGCCTGAACTCCGCGCTTTCCGTCACGCGCCGCAGGACGCTCTGCAAGACCGGCACTGATTCGGTTGCACTACTCATAACTTTTTCGTAAACCGTGAGCCGTAAACCGTGACAAGAAAACCCGTCTTCTTCTGGTCACGGTTTACGGCTCACGGTTTACGTCTTTTATTCTTTCAATGATGCTCGTCGTCGAAGCGCCTTCGACAAAGGGAAGCGCGACGACGCGCCCGCCCGCCCGCTCGACCTCTTCGCGTCCGTGTATCTCTTCGAGCGCGTAGTCGCCGCCCTTGACGAGCACGTCCGGCAGGACTGCGGCGATGAGCGCGCGCGGCGACTCTTCGTCGAACACCGTCACGAAGTCAACGGCGGCGAGCGCGGCCAGAACTTCGGCGCGCTCCCTCTCGCCCACCAGGGGGCGGCCCGCGCCTTTGAGCGCGCGCACCGAACGGTCGCTGTTGACGGCGACGAGCAGCGCGTCGCCGAGAGCGCGCGCCGCTTCGAGGTAACGGACGTGCCCGACGTGCAGCAGGTCGAAACACCCGTTCGTGAAGACGAGCCGCCGCCCGCGCGCGCGCAGGCCCTCGCGCACGCGGCGCAACTCCTCTCGACCCGGAATCAACTTGCCGCTCATCGCCGTTTATCGAGAATCTAGCACGACGAGGAAGCTTTCAGCCATTAGCCGCCGCGCGCCCGCCTCGCGCAAAAGCTGACCGCTGATTGCTGACCGCCGAAGGCTTCTCTATAATCCGCCTTTGCCGCTGCGCGAAGCGAAACGAACATGAGCACGAAACTTCCCGAAGATATTATCCCCGACAACGACCAGACGCGCGCGCGCGCCTCTCATCTGGAAGAGATCGAGGCGCTCGTCGGCAACGCCTACCCGAACAAGTTCCGCCGCACGAACCTCGCCGGGAGCATAGAGGGCGAGGACACCGTCACCGCGCTCGCCAGCCGCGAGACGATTAAAAAGATTGTAGGCGACGAGAGGTTCGCGGAGGCTTTCACCTTGCTCATGAGCAAGGTGAAAGCGGGCGCGCGTCCCACCGCCGAAGAACTCGAACCCGTCAACGCGCGCCTCGGCGACATCAACGTGCGCGTCTCTGGTCGCCTCGCCACGCCGCCGCGCGTGATGGGCAAGGTCGCCTTCGTGCATCTGTCCGACGGGCGCGAGCGTCTGCAAATCTACGTGAAAAAGCAGGACGCCGTGGCCGTCAGCAACGACTCAGGCCAGCCGGTTGAAGAAGACGAGAGCGGCTGGAAGCTTTTCGGGCTGCTCGACCACGGCGACTTCGTAGGCGTCGAAGGCTTCCTCTTCGTGACGAAGACGGGCGAACTGTCGGTGCACGTGCGCGAGCTTCAATTCCTGTCGAAGGCGCTCGTGCCGATGCCCGACAAGATGCACGGCATCGCCGACCCCGAAATCCGCCAGCGCCGACGCTACGCAGACCTCATCGCCTCAAGCCTCAAGGTCGAGGCGGGCGACGAGCAAGGAGAAGGTGAAGCCGCGCCCCGCGAACTCTCGACGCGCGAAGTCTTCGAGCGCCGCTCGAAGCTCGTAACCGCGATGCGCCGACACCTCGACGACAACGGCTACATCGAAGTCGAGACGCCGATGCTCTCGCCCATCGCCTCCGGCGCGGCCGCGCGCCCCTTCAAGACGCACCACAACGCGCTCGACATTGACCTTTATCTACGCATCGCGCCCGAACTCTACCTCAAGCGCCTCCTCGTCGGCGGCTTCGAGCGCGTCTATGAACTCAACCGCAACTTCCGCAACGAAGGCATCTCCACGCGCCACAATCCAGAGTTCACGATGCTCGAATTCTACACGGCCTACAAAGACGTGAGCTGGATGATGGACTTCTGCGAGGAGATGATACGCCAGGCTACTCAGTCAGTAGCGCATGGCAGAATTATCCCATTCGCAAATATCGAAATTAATTTTGGGATTGAATTCCGGCGACTGACAATGAAGGAAGCTATTGCCGAATATTGGCCGCCCTATCTTTCAAAGCTCGAAACAGAGAAAGGACGAATGGAAGAGTTTGAACCAGCATGGCTCGACGATCAGGTGAAGGTTAGAGCCTTGAAGGAGCTTGTTGATTGGGCCGTACCTCTTCCACGGCAAGGAGAGATTTTCACCGAGGCTTCCGTCAGCGAAGAAGGCCACGCCGAAACTGAGAGATTGGTAAGAGTCACAGAAGACTTCTCTCCTGACCCAAACAAAATTTACCATGAAGTGATCGTTCACCCATCTCCTATCTTCCAAGCGGTAAGCATGAATTGGCAAGCCGCAGTTAATGAGGCTCAAGGCATCACTTACCAGAATGAAGATGAGGCTGCCGAGGCTAATGCGAAAGCTGTTGCTGCTATCTTTGAGACAGTTGCCGAGAAAAATTTGATTCAACCAACATTTATTAAGAACTTTCCAAAAGTAGTTTCCCCACTCTCGAAAGCATCGCCCGACAATCCGGCCATCGCGGAGCGGTTCGAGTTGTACGTTGCGGGGATGGAGGTGGCAAACGGGTTCTCGGAGTTGAACGACCCCGCGGAGCAGTTGGAGAGGTTCGAGGATCAGGCGCGGCAGCGCGAGCGCGGCGACGACGAGGCGATGCAGATGGACTTGGATTACGTGCGCGCGCTATCCTACGGCATGCCCCCGGCGGCTGGAATAGGCATCGGCATTGACCGCCTGACGATGCTTCTGACGAACCGCCGCTCCATCCGCGACGTGATTCTCTTCCCGCATATGCGACCGAGACAGGCAGCGGAGGAGCAAAGCCCGGCGCGGGAAGAAGAGGCGGAGGCGCGCGCGGAAGAAGCGGGCGGCTCGGATGAAGGGGATGCGGCGACGGCTTGAGGAATGGCCGGTCGCGGGCGTTTGCGGCAGTCTCTCGTCGAAGGGTTCAGGGGTGACAAGGGTTCATGCTGGGGTGGGCGGAAAAAGCTGAGGTGGAGTTGGAGGCGGGCGCATTCGTCGAGGTCGAGGGCGTGCGGCTGCATTACCTGAGCCGCGGCGAGGGCAGGCCCGTCGTTTTGCTGCACGGCAACAGTGGGTTTGCGCACGACTTCGCCGCCGTGCTCGAAGCGATAGACGCCGGAGAGTTTCGCGCGCTCGCCTTCGACCGGCCCGGCCACGGACTCAGCGAGCGGCCCCCGCAGGACGGCGCGATGAGTTCGCAGGCCCGCCTGCTACGCGGCGCGCTGGCCGCGCTCGGCGTCCGAAGACCCCTGCTCGTCGGCCACTCGTGGGGCGGCGCGCTCGCGCTCTCTTACGCGCTGCAATTCGCCGAAGAGGTCGCGGCGCTCGTGCTCCTCGCGCCCGCGGCCTACCAGGACGAGGACGAGACCTACGCCGCGCAACGCATACTCGTCGAAATACCCGTGCTGAGCGACCTCTTTATACGCGCCTCCGACGCCTTCATCCGCGGCGAGATCAAGCGCAATCTGGAGCGCGCCTTCTCGCCGGATCAGCTTCCGCTCGAATACCTGCGCGCGGCGGAGTCGCTCTGGACGAGGCCGTCTCAGGTGCGCGCCTTCATGCAGGACGAGTACGGCTACAACCCTGCGGTCGGGCTTCTCGCGCCGCGCTACAATAAAGTCAGCGTGCCGACCGTGATCGTCACGGGCGACGCCGACGCGCTTGTCAATCCCGAAAGACACGCTTATCCTTTGCATAGCGAGATGAGAGATTCCGAGCTGGTCGTACTCCCCGCCGCCGGACACATGCTGCCCCACACCCGACCCGAGGCAGTCGTCAACGCACTTCGCTCTGCGGCCAGCGCCAGACCGGCCCAGGTGTAAATATGTATCGCATCCCCGTTCGTGAACTGTGGTGGCTCGTCGCCGGGGGCGCAGGCTACGGCGCGCGTTACGTCCGTCTGCGCGTCAGCACCGCGCGCTCCACGCGCCGCGCGCGCGCCGAGTCAGACCCTACGGGCGAGCTTCTGCGCCTGCAAACCCTCTACGGCTACAACGCGCACTCGCTGGTGAGCATCGCGCCGGGCGCGCGCCTGTGGTCAACCCCCGAAATTGACGGCGCGGTCATCTACAGCGAGTTCGGTCGCGTGTGGCTCGCGGCGGGCGACCCGCTCGCCTCCGCAGAAGAATCGGTCGAGCTGGCACGCCTCTTCATGCTCGCGGCGAAGCGGCGTGGACGCGTCGCGGCCTTCGTGCCCGTGACGGCGCGCTTCGCGCGCGACGCCCAGGCGCTCGGCCTCGGCGCGGTCAAGGTCGGCGCGGCCCCCTACTTCGACTTGCAGGCTTGGTCGCCGCGCGGCGACCGCGCGAAGAAGATGCGGGCCGGGGTTAATCAGGCGCGGCGCGCGGGCGTCGGTGTCGAGGAGGTCGTGGCGGACGCGGGGCTGAGGGATGAGACCGAACGGCTCTGCCGCCGCTGGCTCGACGCGCGCCGCGCCGCCGTCTCCTTCGGGTGGCTTTTCCTGCTCGACCCGTTCCAGCACGCGGCCCACAAAAAATTCTTCGCGGCGCGCGACTCTTCGGGCGTGCTCGTCGGCTTCCTCGCCGCCAGCCCCATCCCCGCGCGCGGCGGCTGGTACCTTGAGGACGTTCTGCGCCACCCACAAGCGCCGCCGAGCACCGCCGACCTCCTCGTCTTCGAGGCGCTGACGCGACTCGCCGCCTCCGGCGCACGACTCGCCACGCTCGGCACCTCCCCGCTGGCGCACGAGGGCGACGACGATATACCCACGGGCGGCTACCCCGTCGTCGAGCGCGCGCTCCGGCTCGCCTCCCGGCGGCTCGGCGCGTTCTACAATTTCGAGGGCCTGCGCCGCTTCAAATCGAAGTTCGTGCCGACGCGCTGGGAAAGCGAGTACGTTTTGGGGCCGCGCGGCGTGACGATGCCGCCGCGCGTGGCCTACGCCGTCGTCCGCGCCATCGCGCCGGGCGGCATCCCGCAACTCCTGACGCGACAGGTCGCGCGCACCATCCGCGCGGGCCGACGCCGCGAAGACCAACCACAACTGACCTGACATCCGACAGAACTTTTAAGGAGAATTAAATGATTCGGAAGATTTCCCTCCTGGCCCTGGCCCTCGCTCTGTGTGCCGCCTTCGCATACGCGCAGGGCGAGAAGAAGACCGTCAAGGTGACGGGCTACGTCATTGACAACATGTGCGCCGGGCCGCATGCCGACGAAGCCGACGCCAAAGACCACACGACCTCCTGCGCCCTAATGCCCAAGTGCGAGAAGAGCGGCTACGCCGTCGTCTCCGGCGACAAGTCTTACAAGCTCGACGACAACGGCAACAAGCTCGCCGAGCAGGTGCTCAAGAGCACGCACACGCGGCGCGGCCTGAAGGTCGCGGTCGAGGGCACGCTCGAAGGCGATACGCTGCACGCCGACAAGCTCGCCGAAGTGAAGTAAGGCCGCCGCCGCGACCGTTAACAAAAACGGGCGGCGCGACTCTTAACAGGAAAGGCTCAGGGGCTTGCCGGGCAAGCCCCTGAGCCTTTCTTTGTCGCGCGCCTCTTTGCCTCAGAAATGCTTCAAGACTTTCTGCGTCAGCGCCCTTGCCTTTTTGATGCTCGCCGCCTCGTCCTCAGCGCCGCCGACGCTCACACTGATGACCGTGCCTTTCCTGAGCACGAAGAACGTGCCGTTCTTCTCGCCGCCAGACCAGTACGCCTCTTCGCCGATGCCAGCGACTCTCTGGGTGCGCGTCTTCGTTTCATCTTCGTCCTTCTCATGGTGGCCGCCCTCGCGCACCTGCCCGTTCGCCTTCTCCTGCTCCAACACTTTCTCGCGCTCACGCTCACCGCGTTCGCGCTCGCTCTCGCGTTTCAAGCCCGCGCCCTCGGGAAACTTCTGCCGCCAGAATTTCTTCACGGCGTCCGGCGGCGCTCCCGGCCCGGCGCGGACTACTTCGAGGCTGACGGACTTGTTGAAGGTCGGCAGGCGGTAGAAGCACTGCGACATAATGAGGCCGCCCGCGAGATGTTCGCTTCCCTGCGCGTCGGCGGCCTCCTCACCCTGAATCTCTCTGATGTCCGCGCCCGACAGCAGCGCACACGTGACGCTCTTCGGGATGGTGCCGGTCGCGTTCGCGGCTGGCGGCGGCGACGCTTGCGGGGTCGGCGGCGGCGCGGGCAGCGCGTCGCCGCCGCGCGAGCCGCAGGCGGGCGCGAAGAGAAGAGGGCAGAGCAAGAGGGCAAGTGTCTTCAGGCGCATCAAGGGCCTCCGGCGCGCGTGTGTAGATTTGCTTAAACAGGCGGGCGCGTCTTCGCGCGGCGCGCACGGTCAACGCGTAGTGAAGTTCGGCGGAGGCGGCTTCAATTCTTCGACGGCTGCGCCGCGCTGGCCGCCAGCTTCTTCTGTAAGAACGTGACGCGCTCGCGCGCCCAGTCTGGAGCCGCGCCCGCGCGTTCCACCATCGCGCGCACGTACTGCTCGGCGGCGCGCAGCGCCTCGACGTACTTCCCTTCGCGCTCGCGCACGCGGCTGAGGTCAACGAAGAACTGCGGGCTTTGGTCGCCCATCAACTCGATGGCGCGCGCGTAGGCCGCGTCGGCCTGTTCCAACCGGCCGAGGTGTTCGTAGAGACGACCGAGGTGATAGAAGGCTATGGGGTAGCGCGTCGGCTGGCGGTCTGTGACGACGAGCAGGCTGGCGACGGCCTCCTGCTGGCGCTGCATCGAGGCGAGCGTGAAGCCGAGTTCGAGGTCGGCGGGCGCGAAGTAGCCGCCGTTGCTCTCGATGGCGCGGCGGTAGAGCGCGACGGCTTCCTCGCCGCGCTGCGCCTCGCGCGCCTCGCGTGCGCGTTGCAGGAGGCTGTAAGTCTCCCTGCCGACGACGAGCGTGCGGAGCTTCGTCGAAGGCGTGCGCGACTCGCGCAAGGCCGACGACGACTCTCGCTCGATGGGCGCGCGCGCGGCTCCGGCGCTCTCACTCTTCGACGCCGAGACCTTCGCGCCCTGCAAAGCGTCGCCGCCACCTGCCTCTCTCTCTTCGGAAGAGCTTCTGCCGCGCTCACGCTCAGGCTCGGCGGCGACGTTGGCGGCGGCCACGATCTCGCCGCGCGCGACCGTGACCTCGCGCGGGACGGCAGCGCCGCGGCGGGTCAGGCGCGCGCCGAAGTCATCGAGAACTGCGAGCGCGCGTGCGGGGTCGCCGTCCTCTGCGAGCGCGCGTGCGAGCGCGACGGCGGCACCCGCGTGGCCCGGCTCGATGCGAAGGGTGCGCCGCCATTCTTCGATGGCGAGTCCGGCCTCGCCGCGCAGTGCGTGCAGACGGCCCAGACTGTAGCTCGCCCCGGCGTAGGTGTAGCTCTCCTGCCGCAGCGCCGCCGTCAGAGACTCCTCGGCCTCCTCCCAGCGCCCCAAACGTGTGAGCACGACGCCGAGGTTGTGCTGCGCGCGCGAGTAGTTGCCGTGCCGTTGCGCGACGGCCTTGCGATACGCCTCGACCGCCGCGTCCGACTCGCCGAGTCGCGCCAGCGCGTTCCCCACGTTGTAGAAGAACGGCGGGTCGAACCTCTCCTCAGCGAGCATCGAGCGCAGAAGCTCGACGGCCTCCGCCCTCGCACCCGACTCCGTCAGACGCTCGACCAGCGCGTGCTGCAAGCGCGCACGCTCCGCCCCAACGGACGCCGTTGCGATCCGCGCGCGCAACTCGTCCAGACCCCCTTCGTCTTTCGTCGCTGCGCCGTCAACCGGCGCAGCGTCCCCCGCATCGGCGTCCGTCTGCGACTTCGCCGCGCTCCGCGACGACGCCTCGCTCTTCGGCGACGGCTCGTTCTTCGACGCTGCCTCGCCCTTCGCAGATTCAACCTTCGACGCCGCCTCGCCCTTCGACTTATCCTTCGAGTCGCCCGTTGCAGCCGCGCCCGTCGCCCCTTGCTTCTGCGCCTGCTCGTCCTTCGACGAACGCGCCGTGGCGCGGCGCTCGCGCACGACCGTCTCACCGCCCTGCGCCGAAGGCGTCTGCGCCGGAGCGCAGGGAGCTAAGGCAGAGGCGAGCAGGACGGCGGTCACTCCGGCTGTCAAAAACATTTTCATAGCGCAATCCTCATCATTCCCTGAACGCGATGATCGTGCCGCCGAAGCCGACGGCCCAGCCGCGCGCGCGGCTTGCGAAGAAGAGTCGTTCGAGCGTGTGCGGCGTGCCCGTCGGTTCCGCGTGCCACGTCGCGCCGCCGTCCGTGGTGTGAATCGCCGTGCCGTCGCCGCCCACGGCCCGGCCTTCGCGTTCGTCGAAGAACTTCACGTCGAAGAGGTCTGCATCCGTTCCCGATGCCTGCGCGCGCCAGGTGCGCCCGCCGTCCGAAGTCTTAAAGACCGCGCCGCCCGCGCCCACGGCCCACCCTCGATGCGCGTCTGCGAACGACACTGCGTTGAGCCGAACTGAAGAAGCATGCGCCGGGCTTTGTGCGGGCAGGGTGTCGAGTTGGCCTTCGCGCCAACTCGCGCCGCCGTCGGTCGTGTAGAGTGCGGTCGCGCCCGCGCCGATTATCCAGCCCCTCTGCGCGTCGAGAAACGTTGCGCCGAGCAGGAGATGTCTGGTCGGCACGCGCTGTCGCGTCCAACTCGCGCCGCCGTCCGTCGTGGCGAAGAGCGCGCCCGCCTCGCCGAACGTCCAGCCGTGCTCGCGGTCTGCGAAGCGCACGCCCGCGAGTTTCACGTCAACGTCCTCGCCCTTCGTGACTTCAACGCGCGTCCAACTCGCGCCGCCGTCCAACGTCTTCAGAAGGTAAGCGACCGACTCGTCCTTGCGCATCGGCATGTAGATGCTGCGCTCGCAGACGGCCCAGCCCGTCTGCCCGTCGGTGAAGAACAAGTCCTTGATCGCGTCCTCTGTCGGCGCGCGCCTCGCGTCCCAACTCTCGCCGCCGTCCGCGGTCGAGAGCAGCGCGCCTCGTCCGCCGACGGCCCAGCCGCGACGCGCGTCAACGAAGAAGACCGAGTGCAGCCACGCGAAAGAGCCTGACTTCTGCTTCAACCATGCCGCCTGCGCGGAAGACGTAAGGCAGAAGGCGGAGAGCAGCAGGCAGAAAGCGGCAGGCGGAAGACGCCGAGCCGCCGTCCGTCGCAATCTCAAGTTTGAAATCTTAAATTTCAAATCAATCCTTCGGCCCGCCGACTCCCGACCGCCTGCCGCGAGAATGCTTTTCAGAACCCGCCGGTGAAGATGCGCGCGAAGCTGAGGACGGGGAGTAACTGCATGACCTTCTGGAAGGTCTTGTAGCGGTTGCCCGGCACAACGATCTGGTCGCCGGGACTGAGGAAGTAGTTGTCGGCGGCCTTCCCCTTTTCGATGGCGGCCACGTCAACGGGGATGGGCTTGAGCACACGGTCGGCGCTCCAGTGGAGCACGACGACCTTGTGCTTGTCGCCCGTCTGGAGCACGCCGCCCGCCTCGGCCAGCGCCTCGTAGACGCTCAGGCGGCGCGTCATCACCATGATGCCGGGCCTCGCCACGTCGCCGAGGACGCCGTAGCGAGCCGACATCGCCTTGTCCAGAGAGACCGTGACCTTCGGGTCAATGATGTACTCGTCGAGGTGCTTCGCGATCTCCTCGGCCACCTGCCGCGTCGTCTTGCCCGTGACGCGCAAGCCTTCGGGGACGAAGTAGTAATCAATCTTCCCGTCGGGCGGGACGGTGATGCCCGCCCTGGAATACTTGTCGAGGCCGAAGACCGAGACCGAGATCACGTCTTCGGGGCCGAGCCGGTACGACGTGAGAAAGTTGTTGTAATAGGGAACCTCTGCGTCCGCATCCTCCGTCATCCGCTCGCGTCGGTTGGCGAGCACTTCCTGCGGCACGTCCTGCGGCGTCTGGCTCGCGTCGTCCGGTTCAAGGCGCTCGCTCGCCCCGGTCTTCTGCGTGGGCGCGGCGGGCTTCGGCTCGTCCTGCTTCTTCCGCTTCTGCGCGAAGGCGAAAGTCGGCGCGAGCAGACAGAGCGCGAGCGCGATGGCGGCGGCGATTGTTGTAGGATTCGACTTCATCACTTGAAAACCTCCAATGACAACTCCGGGCGGCGCGGCCTCTTGACTCCAAAGCGCCAACAAAGCTCACGTCCCCCGACCGAAGAGGATCGTCTTCACGGTCTCGAACATAATCACGGCGTCGAGCAAGAGGCCCTGATTCTTGATGTAGTAAAGGTCGTACTGCAACTTCTGGCGTGCGTCCTCGATGGACGCGCCGTAGGGGTACTTGATCTGCGCCCAGCCCGTGAGGCCCGGCGGGATCAGGTGGCGCTGCTCGTAGAACGGAATCTCCTCGGCCAACTGGCTGACGAAGTGGGGGCGTTCGGGGCGCGGGCCGACGAAGTTCATCTCGCCGCGCAGGATGTTCCAGAACTGCGGTATCTCGTCCACGCGAATCTTGCGGATGACGCGCCCGACGCGCGTCGCGCGGTCGTCGCCCGCGCGGCTCGCCCACACGGGGCCGTTCTTCTCTGCGTCCACGCGCATCGAGCGGAACTTGTAGACGCGGAACGTGCGGCCGTTCTTGCCGACGCGCTCCTGCGCGTAGAAGATGGGGCCGCGCGAGTCGAGCTTGATGAGCACGGCGGCGAGCAGCGCGACGGGCAGCGACAGCAACGCGCCGACGAGCGCGACCGCGCGGTGGACGGCAGTTCGCACCGCGCCGCTCACGCGCCCCTGCCGACCGCGGCCCGAAAAGATGAGCCAGGAGGGGCGCATCATGTCCAGAGAGACGCGGCCCGTCACGCGCTCGTAGAAGCCCGCGCACTCTTCAATCGCCACGTCGCCGGAAAGGCTCAGGTCGAGGAGCTGCTGCGTGGGAAACTGCCCGCGCCGCTCGCCCATCGCGACGACGACGCGGTTGACGCCCTCGCGCCGGATGATGTCGCGCAGCTCGGCGGTCGTGCCGAGCACGCGCGGGTTAATCAAGCTTTGGCCGACCAGTTCGGGGCGGTTGTCCACGAAGCCGACGACGCGGTAGCCGGCGTCGCGCCGCTCCAGAACTTCGCGCGCCACGTCAATCGCCGCCGCCCCCGAACCGACTATCAGAATCTTCTCGCCCATGCTCGGGTGGCCGAGCAGCCAGTGCGCGGCCACCCGCCACGCGACCATCAAAACGAGCGCCAGCGGCAGCGCCAACAGCGACACGCCGCGCCCGATCATCAGCGGCGGCACGACGTACATCAGTATCGCCAGCGCCACCCACGCGAGTCCGAGCGCCTGCACGAGCCGCAGGACGAGTTCGCGCCGGTCGTGCATGACGACGAAGTCGTAGAGGTCGTAGAGGTAGAAGGCCGCGAGGCAGAAGAGCGTGACGATGCCCGCCTTGAGAAAGCCGTACTTCTCGTTCAGCTCGTAGTAGGCGTCTATCCAGCCCAGACGCAGGTAGGCCGCCGCCACCATCGCCAGGAAGATGAGCAGCGCCTCGGCGACGATCAGTAGCAGCGTCCTGAAGTTGAAACGCGTCTGAGCCAAACGGCTTTACTCCCTCACCCAACCGCTGTTAGTGCCCTCCCGGTGCGGGCACGAAAGTTTCTCACCCCTCTTCTTCTTTCCCGCCGCCGCGCCGCGAGCCGTAGCGCCGGTAGTAGTAGTAATTCTGCTCGCTCATCTGCTCGTCCGAGCCGTTGAGGATGACGCCGAGCAGGCGCTCGCGCGGCAGAGGTTCCAGCAGGCGTTCGAGCGCGGCGTAGCGCGTGCGTCCGGCGCGCGCGACGATGAGCGCGGCGTCGGCGCGGTTGATGAGCACGCTGGCGTCGGTGAAGATGCCGAGCGGCGGGGCGTCAATGATGACGTAGTCGAACATGCGCCGTGCCTCTTTGAGCACGGCGCTGAACTTCGGCCCCGAAAGCATCTCGGCCACGTCGTCGCGCGCCGCGCCGCCGGGCAACAGATGAAGTCCGGCGGGTTCGAGCCGCACGATTGACTCGGCGAGCGTGGACTCTCCGGCGAGCACTTCGGAGAGTCCGGTGGGCGCGTCGAGACCGAGGTAGTCGCCGGCACAGGGGTTTCGCAGGTCGCCGTCAATCAGGAGCGCGCGCACGCCGTCGGTCTGCGCGAGCAGCCAGGAGAGGTTGATGGCCGTCAGGGTCTTGCCTTCCATCACGCCCGCGCTCGTGACGACGAACGCCTGCATCTTCCGTCGCTCGCCCGCGTGCAGGACGCGTGTGCGAAGCGAGCGGTAGCGCTCGGCGTGGGCGGAGCGCGGCTGCGTGATGGCGACGAGGTGTGGTTCGACGCGCGCGGCGGAGATGTCTAGCGTGACAGACTCCGGCGTGCGCGCCGAACCGTCAGCGCCCAAAGTTGCCCCAGCAGCACGCGAAGCCGCCGCCGCGGGGAGTGCCGACCCGCCGGGCGTCACGGTGTGCTCATTGGACGCTGAAACTGTCGCCGACTCCGGCGACTGGAAATGTCTGGAACGGCGGAAGAGGAACTCAGCCGCGTCGTCCGCCGAGACGCCCGCCGCGGAGCCTCCGGCGGCGTGCGAGCCGTTGTGCCCGTTCGACTCCGCGGCGGCAGGCACGACCGTTTTCTCTTCGCGCCCGCTGCGCGCGGCGCGCCCGTCATCCTTCTTCGCCTGCGAGCCGTTCTGTTCGGCGGCCCGCTTGAGTGCCTCGTAAACTCTGCCCATCACGAATCTCCCTTGCCGTCCCAGCGGCTGAAGGCGCGGCTGAGGTCTTCGACTCCCGGAGTGGCTTCGCCCTCGGCCTGCGCTTCGCCGCCTTCCAACTCGCGCTCGATCTCCTGCTCGTGGCGCACCTGCTCGGCGCGGCCCACGCCCGTCTGCTGCCGGCTCGACTCGTTCGACAGGCCGACGCCCGCGGCCCACAACTCCGAGCGGCCCGCGGCGTTGAAGATGCGCGCGGCGTCGGCGCGCTCGTCGCCCGACTGAAGGCCGCCGCGCGCGTTCGGCAAGAGGTCGAAAGTCCCTGCGACCTCCTCGATGATGTCGCGCCCGACGACCGACGCGCCCGCGGCGAAGCCCGCCAGCATGGCGTTGTCGCAGAGGTTGTTGATCTGGCGGGGGATGCCTTCGGAGCAGCGGAAGACGAGATCAACCGCCGCGGGGCTGAAGATGTCTGTGTGCTCCGCGCCCGCGGCCAGCAGGCGCGAGGCGATGTAGCGTTCGGTCTCCTCGATGTCGGGCAGCGGCCTGATCTCGCAGCGCAGCGCGATGCGCTGTTTCAACTGCCGCAGCTCCGGCTGGTTCAGAACGTCGCGCAGTTCGGGCTGTCCCGTGAGGACGATCTGCAACTGCTTGGCCGAGTCGGACTCGAAGTTCGAGAGCAGCCGAATCTCTTCGAGCACGGCGGGCGAGAGTCCGTGCGCCTCGTCAATGATTAGCACGGTGCGCAGCCCGCGCGAGTGGCGCGAGTCCAGAACTTCGCCGAGTTTCAACAGAAGCTCCGACTTGCTCTCCCAGTGCGGCACGTCCAGCAGACGCGGCGAGGAGATGTACTGGTAGAACTCCGAGACGGTCATGCGCGGGTTGAAGAGGTAGGCGACGAGCACCGTGCGGTCGAGGCGGTTCATCATCCAGCGCAGGATGGTCGTCTTGCCCGTGCCCACTTCGCCTGTGACGACGATCAAGCCTTTGCCGCTCTCGATGCCGTAGTGCAGGTTCGCCATCGCCTCCGTGTGCGAAGGCGTGAAGTAGATGAACCGCGGGTCGGGCGTCAGCGCGAACGGGAGTTCCTTCAGGCCGTAAAAGTCGAGGTACATCTCAAACCTCCGTGAACCGTGAACCGTAAACCGTAACAAGTAAAAGCCCGTCTGTCGGGAACCGAGTGCCGTGACAAGTCTTAACCGTCCTGTCACGGTTTACGGTTTACGGTTCACGGCTTTTATCCTCTGTTCGCAATCATCTCGATGATGTGCAGCCGGCTCAGGACGACGTAGAGCGCGGGGGCGCACAAGATCGTGGCGGCCACCGAGGCCGCGGCGAGCGCGGCGTGGCGCATCTTCCGGTTGCGCTCCTCGCGCGCCGTCAGGAGCACGGGCAGCGCGACGAGCACGGGCAGGCCCGTGTAGTGCTCCGCGTCTTCGCTCGTCTGGATGGTGAGCAGGCGCGGAACCTCGAAGGCGGCGGCCAGCGCGACGCCGCAGATGAGGCCCGCGAAGAGTCCGAACAGCACGAGCAGCGGGCGCTTCGGCGCGACGGGCTGTTCGGGCAGGCTCGCCGGGTCAATGACCACGATTGATTCGCCCTGCGCGCGGCCCGCCACCTCCGAGTTGATCTCGGCCTTCTTCTGCTGCTCGACCATCTGGTCGTAGGTGGCCTTCGCCGTCTGGTAGTCGCGGTTGATGGCTTCGAGTCCGACCTCGGAGGTGGGCACGCCGTTGATGCGCTGCTCCAGCCCGGCGATGTCCGCCTCGGTCTTGTCGAGGAGCGTCTGCTGTCGCGCGACCTCGCCCTGCAAGCGTTCGTTCTCGCCCTTGTAGGACGTGAGGCGCGGGTCAACTTTGGTTTCGAGCCGCTTGCGCTGCTCCTCGACCTTCTGGCGATGCTCCTCGACCATCTCGTCCATCTGACCCTGAATGGAATCTATCTGGCTCTGCACGGTAATCACGTCCGGGTGCTTCGGCCTGTACTGCTTGAGGAGCGCCTGCTTGTCGGATTCGAGTTCGGCCTTGCGCTTGACTAATTCGGCGTAGGCCGCCGTTGACTTCGGGTCGGTCATCTGCGCGACGAACTCCTCGGTCTGCTGCTGGTTGGACTTCGAGAGGTCGGCGATGAATTTGTTGTTGGAAGTGATCTGGTCTTTGAGCCGCCCGATCTCGCTGATGCGGGCCTTCTGCTCCTCGCGCAGGCCGGCGAGCTGCCCGATGAGCGCCGCCGTCTCCGACGGCAGGCTCTGGAGGTGGCCCTGCATGAACTCCAGCCGCTGCTTGTCTATCACGTCGAGCTGCTCCTTGGCCTGGTTCAGCTTCTCCGTGAAGAAGTCTCTGGTGAGGGTCGCGTCCTGGCCCGCGCCCTGCCTCTGCGCGTCCACGTACTTCGAGGCGAGCGCCTCGGTGACGGCCTGCGTGGAGTGCTGGTCAGGGCCGCGGAAGGAGAGGAAGAAGCCGTTAGTGATCTCGTTGCGGCTCGTGTTGAGGGTGATCTTGATGTCCTTCGTCCGCATCCGCTCGACCAGCTCGTCCATCGAAGCGCCGCGGCGGCGCTCTTCGGCGTAGAGACCGTTGTGCTCGATCATGGGTTCGAGCGTACTGCGGCTGGTGACTTCCTGCGTGATGTTGTTGATGCGGATGGTCAGCTCGCTATCGGAGAGCTGCGGGACGACCGAGGTCGTGATGCTCGCGGGCCTGACCGTCAGCAGCGTCGTTGACTCGTAAACGTTCGGCAGTTTCCACACAGCGTAGGCCACCGCGACCGTCACCGCCACGGTCGGCAGCACGATCAGCCACTTCCTGCGCCAGACTATCTGCGCCAACTCGCCCGGCGTCCGCTGTCTAAAATCAACACTCATGGCTCACTCCGTTCGCCGTTCGCCGTTCGCCGTGAACCGTGACAAGTTAAGAACTGCTTTCATCTCGTCACGGTTTACGGTTCACGATTCACGGCCCTTAAAGGCTCTCCAGCGTGCGGCGCACGTCTTCGATGGGGGTCGCGGTGGGCGACTTGCCCGCGCGCTGCTGTTCCGCCGCGTACAGCTCCTGACACTTTTGCAGCTCGCGGCGCGCGGCCTGTTTGTCGCCGGCCCGTGCGAGCGCCGCGCCGAGGTGCCAGCGGTAGAGCGAGTTGTCGCCGCCGCGCTTGGCCGCGCCCGCGACCGCCCTCTGCAACTGCTCGACGGCGTCGCGGAAGAGTCCCTTGCGGTAGTAGACCCAGCCGAGCGTGTCGGCGAAGCCCGGCTCACCCGGATAGCGGCGCACCACGTCCTGCGCCAGACGCATGGCCTCGTCGGCGTTGCCCTTGCCGTAGTCGCCGTAGAGCGCGGCGAGGTTGTTCTCGGCCACGGCCTCGTCGGGGCGGATGGAGAGGACGCGCCGGTAGTAGTCGGCGGCCACGTCCAGGTTGTTACGGCCCGCCTCGATGAGTCCGATGTTGCGGTAGGCGATGAAGTCGTCGTTCCTCTTCTCGGTGATCTTCTTGTACTCGCCGACGGCTTGATCGGCCAGCCGCGAAGCATCCTCCTGCCGGTTCTGTTGCCGAGCTTCGGTGGAGAGGCCGACGTAGATTTCGGCGAGGGCGGAATAGGCGGGCATGTAGTCGGCGTCCGCCTGGATGGCGCGCTGGTAGGCGGCCTCGGCGCGCTGCGCGTCGGGCGGCTGCTGCTGGTTGCCGTGGTGGTATGCCTGACCGAGCAGGTATTGAAGCTGTGCGTTCTTCGGCTGCTCGCCCGCGAGCTGCTCGACGCGCGCACGCGCCTCGTCGAGTTTTCCAGTCACCGTGCCGAGGTTGATGAGCGCGGTCAGGGCCTGGAAGTTCGTGTGGTCGAGCGCGAGGGCGCGTTCGAGCTGCTGCTGCGCCTCGTCGGCCTTGTTCTCCGCGCCTGCGGCGTCGGCGAGGTTGACGTAAGGCAGCGGCGAGTTGGGCGAGAGCTGGCGCGCACTATCGAAGTCCGCGCGCGCCGCGGAGATGAGCTTGCCCGCGTCCGCGCCCGAAGACTTCTGGCCGAGGCCGAGGTTGGCCTTGCCGCGCAGAAGGTAGGTGTTCGTCTTTACGTCGGCGAGGAGTTGCGGAGTCTGCTCGCCGCTCGGCGCGGTCTCCTGAAGTTTCTTCAGGAGGTCGTCCGCCGCGCGCTTGGCCGCGTCGAAGTCGCCGGAGTCGAGACTGATCTGAATTTGCAGGAGCTTCGCCGGGAGGAAGTCCTGATAGTAGCGTTCCAACTCGCCTGCGCGCGCGCGGGCCTGCTCGAACTGCCCGTCGCGGTAGAGCGCGTCGGACATGAAGAAGAGGCCGAGCTTGGAGTGCGGGTCTTGTTCGAGCACGGTCTTCAGGTCGGCGATGGCATCCCTCAGCTTGCCGGAGGTCGAGTTGATGCGCGCGCGCAGGAAGAGCGCGTCAACGTCCTTCGGGTCGCGCTTCTGAAGCTCCTGCACCTGCGCGCCCGCTCCGGCCATGTCGCCGCGCTGGAGGCTGATCTCGCCGAGGCGGTAGTGGCCGCGCGTGTAGTCGGAGAAGTTCTTGACGATCTCCTGGTAGAGGTTCGCCGCGTCGTCGAAGCGCCCGACCGTGGCGTAGTAGTCTGCAAGCCGCGCGCGCCCCTCGGCCATGCCCCAATCAAGCTGCGCCCAAGCCTTATAAGCCTCCTCCGCCTTGTCGAGCCGCTGGTTGACGAGGTAGTAGCTGGCGAGCACCTTGCGCGCGTCGCGATTTTCGGGGTCAACCTCGACGGCCTTGCGGAACTGCGCCTCGGCCTCCGGTGTGCGGCCCGCCCGGACGAGGAAGATTCCGTACTCGCCGTAGACGAGCGACGAGCGGTCGTTGATGGAGAGAGCCTTCTTGTATTGGGCTTCGGCGTCCGCGGGGCGACTCATCAACTGATAGAGCCGGGCCAAGCCCATGTAAGACTCGACGCGCTGCGGGTTGTCGTTAATGGCCTCCCGAATCATCCCCTCGGCCTTCTTCCCCGCTTCGGGGCCGCCCCTGAAGAAGATGACGTTGGCTTTCAGGATTTGGCCGTCGGGGTTCTTCGCGTCGCGCGCGATGATTTCGTCGGCGAGCCGGTCGGCTTCGACTAAGAGTTGATCGTTCTTCTGCTGGCCGTAGGCGGCGAGGTAGATCCCTGCGAGACCGATGCGCGCCTGCATGTTGTTCGGGTCGAGCTTGACCGTGCGCTGAAGCTCTTCGACGTAATCGCCGGCGCGTTCAAGTTTCTCGTAAGCCTGCGCGAGTCCCCAATGGGCCGCGGCCAGATTGTTGTCAATCTGGAGGGCGTTGCGGAACTGGATGGACGCCTCCTGCCAGCGACGATCCTTGAGCATGGCTTCGCCCTGACGCAGGTATTCGGCCTTCGCTTTTTCCGGGCTGGAGCAGGACGCCGCGAGCGCGACGAGAAAGGCGAGAAGGAAGACGGACAGCACCCGGAGACTCCGGGCGCGAGGGCACTCTTGAAGAATCATCTGACAGGCACTCCTTCTGTGCAGACAGCCCGGCCTTTTCGGACGCGAACCGGGGCACCGGACGCGTCGCTTGGGCTTGCGGCTGCTGCTTCATCATTAACCGTCACGCGACTCGTTCGGCGGCGGGCAAAGCCGCGTCGTTGGCGCGTGCGGTCACAACCTCAACAGAGCCTTTCCGAGTGAAACCGTGGCGTTCGCCCGCGGGGCATGCGGAGCGGCGGCGGCGGAATCTTTCCGGCTCTTTTTCAACTCCGTCCCGGCGGGGCGTTGGCCGGGAGCAGCAAGGGTTATAAACATCCAATGCGGATGCCCTTCCTCTAAAAATGCCTCAGCCGCGCCGAAAAGACAAGAGGCAAGTTGATTGCGGAGCGCGGATTCGGCTTGCGGATTGAAGGCAGATTGACCTGACAAGCCCCGTCCGGTGCCGAACCGCACGTCTGAAAGGTGATTTGAAACCAGCGCCGCACTCCTCAAATCCGCGTTCCGCAATCGGCAATCGAATCAGTTCGGCACGTAAGGCGCGAGGTTCGGCGCGACCTGTGCGGCGAACTGCGCGGCGGTCTCCGACGCCTCCGCTTCAGACCCGCGGACGGGGACGAGCACGCGCACCATCGCGCCGTCGGAGCGGCGCAGGCGTATGCTGTCGAGCACGGTGTAGAGCTTGTCCGTGTATTCGCTCGCCACGGCCCGCCCGCGCCCCTGATACCAGTAGATCATCAACTGGCGTTCACTGCCGTGCTGGATGACGTAGCGGTTGGCCTCGAAGGCGTGCCCGCCTTCGGCGGACTTGATTGCGACCGTGGCCGGGTCATTCAACTCCCAGCCTGAGCCGGGCAGGCAGTTGAGAGGGCTGTGGTAGGTTGCGCCCGTGCGCTGCGTCGAGTAGTAGCCGACGTAGAGAGAAGCCATGCGCCCGTCCGGCTGCGCGTAGTCGCGCGAGACGTAGTCGTCGGCGCGCAAGACGGCCTCGGTCGCCGCGTCGAAGCGCGCGTCCGGCCCCGTCTGCCGCCAGCCGCCGACCTCCGCCGGAAACTCCGCGAGCGCCCTGCGCGGCACGCGCGCCTCGCCCGACGCCGCCCAGAAGTTGATGACCGCGCCGCCCACCAGGAGCAACGCCAGCATCGTCCAGAAGTATCCGTCCCGCGATTTCATCGAATCCCTATTCAACACTCAACTCGCGGCCCCTTCGCCGCCGATGGACACCGCGGTCGCCGCGCTGCCGCCGACCGAACCCTCGACTCCCGCGACCGCGTGCTTATCTTCGACGGCCTCGGAGACGTTTGCGGCTGCGCCTCTGCCGCCCGCGCCGCCGCGCCGCGAAGGGTTGAAGCGGTCAACGAGCCAGCCGAAGGCGAAGAGCAGGAGGAAGGCGACGATGTAGATGACCCAGCCGGAGAACTCGTGAAAGAAGCCGTCGGCCACCTGCGTGCCGTAGTAGCGGGCCAGCACGCCCGTGCCGCTGACGCGCGCCGCGTTCGTGATGATGGCGATGGGCACAGCCGCCGCGACGATCAGCACGGCACGCCACACGGCGTAGCGCGAGCGGCGCGTGTCGCCGTCCGGCCCGCCCGCGCCGCCTCCGTGCGAAGGGCTTGTGAAGTATGCGAAGACGACCGCGAGCGTGACGAGCGTCATCAGGCTGCGGATGCCGCTGCACGCCTCGACCACTTCGAGCCGCTTGGTGGTCACAGAGCCGAGCGGGTACAGCTCGATGATGTTGCCTTCGCGCAGCACGGGGATGCCGACGAGGCGCATCACCCACACCGCGCACTGCGATGCGAAGAGTTGGAGCGGGAACGCGATCTTGTTGAAGACGATGGCCGGGACGGGAATCGCCAGCACGAGCAGAAGCAGCGGCACCGCCACGGCGCGCAGCAACCGCCAGCCCCAGAAGTAGACGCACAGACCGGCGAGCAAAAGGACGAGCGACATTCGCTGCACGAACAACTCCGCGCCCGCCGTCCCGGCCCACAGCGCCAGCAGCGCCGCGACCGCGCACGCTGCGCCCCACGCGGCGCGCGGATGCTTCCCGACCGAAGCGAGCCGCCCGCGCTCGGCCCAGAGGATGTAGCCGATGATGAACGGGATGAGCAGGCCGTGCGAGTAGTTCTCGTCCTCCCACCAGAAACGGCCCAGGCGCGCGACCACGCTCCAGTAGATGAACGCGACCGACGCCGCGAGCAGCAGAGGCTTCCAGATTCGTTCGGCTGGGATGGAAGGAGGCATCGTTACAGACATGCGCGAAGGCAAGGTCAGGGCAAAATGTAGGGGCCGCACGCGGACAAACGCGAAGGTCTCCGGCTGTCCGTTATTTTCCTACGGCGCGAAGGCCGCGCAGCCCGGCACGCCCCGGACACGCCATTTTAGATTAGCGCATGGCGGGCCGTGCGGCAACAGAAAACGAAGGGAAGGGCGGCGGGCGAAAGAGACGGAAGAACTCTTTCGCCCGCCGCCCTTCGCTCTTTTCTGCCGCGCGAAGCGCCGGGGTTGCGGCTTCCGCGCTCGCGGCAGATTACTGCTGAATGAAGCGGTTGCGGTACTCGGTGGAGCTGAGGAAAGCCTTGACCATCTCGGCGGCGGCGTAATTGCCGCTGAACTGGTTGAGCTTCGAGAGCCAGAAGTCGTAGCCGGCCTGATCGGGGTCGCGGCGCAGGTAGCCGAAGTATTGCATGAGCACGAAGGCTTTGTTGGATTCGAGCTGCGAGAACTGCGGGTCGTCAACTATCCGCGCCAGCACGTCTGCGCGCGTGGACGCGCCGCTCTGGAGCGAGGCGACCAGCGCGTCGTGCGCCGACTGCTGCGGCACGACGCCCATCGAGCCGTAGAGCGCGTCAACGAACTGCGCGTTCGTCAGCGAGCCGTAGCGCGCATTGAAGTCGGGGCGCTGCACCCAACTCTGGAGGAAGGCCCGCTTGTTGGCGGCGAGCGTGTCCTGCCAGCCCGTCGCTCCGACGACCAGACCCTTCTCCACCTCCTGCGTGTCGGCGACGAACTCGTTGAAGAGCACCGTGCGACCGAACGAGCTGCGGTAGAGGCGCTCGACGAGATAGCCCGTCTGCTGAAACTCTATCGAGAGGAAGTAGGAGGCGGACACGTCTATGCGCATCGCCTCGCGGCAGCCTGCGTCCGCGCCGCACGCCTCGACCTTGCTCGTCCAGAAGGCGCGGCCCGACTCGTCCGGCTCGCGCCCGAGGAAGTCAACGTAGTGCTGGCGCACGAAGTATTGGGTGTAGTCGACGGGGTTGGCGACGTTGCCGTAAACCGCCAGCACGTCGGCCAGCTCAAGCTGGTCAATGGCCTTCTGCAAGTTTGCCTTCGCGTCCGTCAGTTGGTTCTGCGAGGCGTTCGTGGCGGCGCTGGACGCGAAAGTGAGCGCGTTAGAGAGGGCGGTCTCGATGCGCGTGGCCGCCGGGTAAGAGGCACGCTCGGAGCTGAACGCGACGTAAGCCTGCTGGATGCCTGCGACGACCGCGGCGATGCGGTCGGCTGTGCTCGCGGTGGCCGCCGCGGTCGCGCCCGACGTGACAGGCCCGTTCGCCGGCGCGACCGAGCCGCCGAGTTCGTTGCTGATGTCTTGCGCGTCGCGCCTGGCCCTCAAGAGGAAGCCCTGCGCGTCGCTGGCGGGCGTCGGCGCGGGAGTCGGGGTGGCCGAAGGCGTCGGCTGCGGCGTCGGGGCGGGAGTCGGCGTCGGAGTTGAAACCGGAGTCGCAGAAGGAGTCGGCGTCGGTGTTGCTGCCGGTACCGGCGTCGGTGTCGCGGTCGGTGTTGGTGTTGGTGTCGGTGCCGGTGTCGCCATCGCCGTCAGAAGGGCGTCGAAGTCGCACCCGGCGTCTTTGCCGTCGGTCGCCGCGCCCTTGTAAGGGCTGTTGGCGGCGAGGCGATAGTTGCCGCCTGCGCGGTCAACGAAGCCCACGGCGTCGAGTGAACTCGGATAGAAGTTGCCGGGCAAATTCGCGAGCGGGTAATACATCGTCAGGCTTCCGCCGTACTCGTTGACCCCGGCGATCACGTTGCCGCGAAACAGGCACGCCGGGAAATACACATCCAGCGTTGACTCGCCCCGGCCCGTGTTATCGCCGATCACGCCGTAGGTGTTGTTCGGCGTGAGATTGTTGGTGAAGACGAAGCCCGTGCTCGCCGCCCCATAAGCCACCGTGACGTTACCCGTTTGCAGCGCGGTGTTGTGGTCAACCGCGACGCCGTCGGATTGCGTCAGCACCAGGAACTTGCCGTCGCCGCCCCAGTTCGCGCTGCTGACATCGTCGAACAGGTTGTTGCTGATCGTAATCCGCTTCGTCTGCTGGCTGGGGTGCTCGTCGTCCGTGCCGAGGATGTCAATGGCCGAGCCGGTGTGGCGCACGATGTTGTTGGTAAAGCTCACGTCCTCGACCACGCTCCAGGGGGCCGTGCCGCCCTGATTGCGCGGCGTGAAGAGAACCGCGTAGCCGCTCTGAGCGTCCGCCCAGTTGTACTCCAGCACGTTGCCGTCAATCGTGACGCGCCGGGCGTTCTTCATCTCCAGAAGGTTCTTGACCGTCCAGACCCCGCGCCACGCGACGGGCTTGGAGAATTGGTTGCGACGAATCTCGATGTCCGAGGGGACGAGGCCCGCGATGCTCGGATCGGAGCCGCCGAACAGAATGTTTTCGCCGGCCCCTTCCAGATAGTTGTTCACGATTGTGAAAGGGCCGGGGCCGTTCCAGCCCGCGACGGCCTGCGAATCCTGCCCTTTGATTTTGCAGTCCGAGATGTAGGAGTTGATGATCTGCGTGGACGCGCTGTTGAGCGCGATGCCGCGCTTGAGGCCGCCCGCCGGGTCGCCGTGCACGTAGCAGCGGTCAATGATGAGGTCGTGCGGCACCGCGCCGAGGGAGGACTGCGCGGCGGAGCCGTCGCCCAACTGAATCAGGTCGTAGACGAGCGCCGAAGCGCTCGACGGCTTGAACTCGATGCCGACGAAGCGGTAGTTGTGCGCGCCCGATGCCGTCAGAAGCGCAGGCGACCCGCCGCCCGGCGAGACCAGCTTGGGCATGACGCTCGAATACGCGGGCGTGACGCGCGCGCCGTCAGCAGGGAGGCTGGAATCCGCCGCCGCCGTCCGCACCGTGACGTAGTCGGTGCCGGACTTGACGGGCAGCGTGAACGGCCCCGTGAACGTCGCCCCCGCTTCGAGCAGAATCGTGTCGCCGGGATGCGCGGCGTTGAGCGCCGCCTGAAGGTTGCCGCCCGCGGCGACGCTGAAGGTGGCGGCGCGTGTGACCTGTTCATTCGCGGCGATGAAGACCGCGGCGCAGAGGAGAATTAAGGAGAGCTGAAAGACTTTCTGAAGAAGGCGGAAGGCGCTTTGCCTTTGAGCGACACAGGTAGGCGAGAATATCATTTGTCAAACCCCACTTCGGTAACCGGACGATCTCGCGGCTGTTGGGCCTCCGAGACTCCTGGCTTTGCGAACCCGCATCACTGCGGGGGTGCCTTTAATCGGTGATGGTTACGCCCCAACGGAAGGGCGCAGATGTGCATGACGGGGCGAGGACACTTCTCCGTCCGTTTCCGCGAAACCTTCTTCGGCGGAAACGGAACTACGCCTCGGACAGCCCCTACGCTGTCGGACGGCGCGTGTCGCAAAAGCCTGTGTGTCTGATGTTGAGCGGTAGACTATGAGGAAACGGAGTGATGTGGAACCATTGCTCTTTGGAGGGCTAGGGCACGTGAATGGTTCCGGCCTTCACTTCAAATTCCGTGACGCGAAAGAGAGATGCGCCTCGCCCGCGAGAGTCGTGAAGAGAAGACACAGCCATCGCGTGCGATGCGCCCGCCGGAATTTGAAACGACGACTTTCTCCGACCGCTTTCGGCAACCAGACAATCTCTGAAGAGGCGTTCAACCTACTTGAGCGCCTGCGGAGACTCACGGCTTTGCGTCCCTGCCTCGCGGCAGGTTTGCCCTTATCGTTGCAATCGTCATTTCTGCGAAAGATCAGTGCCACGGACCAGCCGTCCAGGCTCACCGCGACCATCTGCATTAAACGATATTTGAACTTGTTTGTCAACTGCCTTTATGCCCTGTAATTTCGGCTATTCTAGCGGTCGGCCTGAGCGAGTCCGGCGAGGTTCGCGCCGATGTCCGTGCCGTCGGAGGCGGCGTTTTTGAGCGGGCTGTCCGGGCGCACACGGTAGTCGCCGCCCTCAGGGTTAATGAATTTGAGCTGCTTGAGGGAGGCCGGGAAGATATTCGGCGCTTTGTAGTCGCGCGCGTCGCCGCCGACGATTGCGTTGTGGCTCACGACCGCGCCGGGGAAGTAAAAGTTTAAAGAGTCCGCGCCGGGCGCGTGGTTGCTGCCGATAAAGCCGTACGCGTTTTGCGGGACGATGTTGTCGCGGAAGACGAAGCCTGTGACCGGCTCGCCGTAGGCTTTCGTGATGTTGCCCGTCATCAGAATAGTGTTGTGCACGACGACGAGTCCGTCCCACTGCGTCACCGTCATGAACTGGCCGTCGCCTCCGCCCCACTTCGACCCGCTGATGTCGTCGAACAAGTTGTTGCGCACCGTCAGACGATGGCCGCCCTGCCCTTCCGAGCCGTAAAGGTTGAGAGCGCCGGCAGCGCCGCGCACAGTGTTGTTGATGAATTGAATGTCCTCGACCGTCGCCTGCGGCGCGCGTTTGTCCTCATCGCGCACGGTGAAGAGGACGGCTGTGCCGTCCTGACCGCTGGTCCAATCGTTCGTCAAGAGGTTGCCATCCACCACGACGCGCCGCGCGTTCTTCAGCTCGAAGTGGTTTTTGACGAGCCAGCCTTCCGCGCGCCAGCGCAGAGGCTTGTTGAAATGGTTGCCGCGCACCAAGATGTCTGAGGGCACGATTCTCATGCGCGGCGTAGCGCCGCCGAAGAGCACGCCTTCGGCGGCGGCCTCGATGTAGTTGTTGACGATCTCGAACGGGCCGTCGCCGCCCCACCCGCAGATGGCCTGGCTCTCTTCGCTCTTGCGTTTGATGTCGGAGAAGTAGCTGTTCAGGATGCGTATCGCGCGCCCGTTCGCGGCGATGCCGCGGCGCTGTCCTTCCGACGGGTCGCCGTGAACGTATGTGCGATCAAACTCGATGTCGTGCGGCAGTTCGTCGGGCGACTTCTCTTCGCCGGTTCCGAGCAGGATGATGTTGCCTTCGCCCTTGGGGGTCGGCCCGAACTCGACGCCGACGAAGCGGTAGTGGTGCGCGCCCGGAGCCGTCTCGATGGCCGGAGCGCCCGCTGTCCCGGAGACGATCTTCGGCAGCGCGGCGGCGTAACGCGAAGGGTCGAGGCGCTCGTCCGGCGCAGGCAACTGCGCGTCGGGCACGGACGAGCGAATCGTGATGAAGTCGGCTGCGCCCGGCTTGTTCGGCAGCTTGAACGCGCCGCGAAAGGTCGCCCCCGCTTCGAGCGTGATGGTGTCGCCGGGGCGCGCGCGGTCGAGCGCCGCCTGAAAATCACCCCCGGCCTTGACGTTGATCGAGGCCAGACCTGAACCCGTCGCCGGGCGGCTGCGCTCTTGCGGAGCGGACGACTCTCTCCTCTGCGCGAAGGCGAGCAGGATGCCCGCGACGAGCAGCGCCGCGACGCAGACGAGGGCCGCGCCCCACCCGATCCAACGTTTCTCAAGCCGTCTCTTCATACTTCTTTAACCGAGTTCGCAGAAGCCGTCCTGAAACTTTTTAGCCAGCGTTTATGCGGCTTCGGAGGCTTCGAGTTGACCAAACACACAGTGCGCCTTCAATAGCGCAGCCAGTAGTAGACGAGCTTCGGATATTCAGTGGCGACCGTCTGCCAGCCGCGCCTGTCGAGCCACCAGGCAAAGGGCGCGGGCGACGCCTCGTCCGCCGCCGCCGGGTCGAGGCCGACCGCCACGCCGCTCCCTCGGAAGACTCTACGCAGCGTCCACAACGCGCGCCGCGAGTGGTAGGCGGAAGTCACCACGAAGAGTGCGTGCAGGCCGTGCGTCGTCGCGTAGTCGCGCAGCGTCAGGCTCTCTTCGTAAGTGCCCGGATTGTTTTGCGGCAACGGCAGCACCACGATCTTCCCGGCGGGCACGCCCGCGCGTTGCAGCTCTTCAAAGGCGCGCTCGACGAAGAAAGGGTTGTGCTGCTGCTCGCTCGACCATCCGCTGCGCTCGTTGTCGTCGGTCAGAATAATTTCCGGCGCGCGCCCTTCGTTGAAGAGCTGCGCCGCCCGGCGCGTGCGCTCGACGTAAGCCGACGAACCGCTCAACACGGCGAGGGCGTCCGCGTGCTCCAACTCGGCCCGCACGACGAGCGCGCGCGCCGCGACCCACGACAGAGGCACCCACACGGCCAGCAGCAGCACGCACGCAAGCAGGATCGTCCGCGCGCGTCCTCTTCCCTTCGACGACTGTCCAGACTTGGGGGCCACGTCCCGCCGCCCTTCGATTCGCGCGCGCGGCCCTACCAGCAGATGCCTTGATAGGAGCCGCCCGTCGTCTTGTCTTCAAACAATCGCACGAGGTCAATCAACACCTGGTCGCCGCGCAGCTCCGCTTCGATTTGGCGAAACTCCCCGGCCTTGTTGCCGACGATCAAGACCTCTGCGTCGTCCAGAACCTCTCTGATGTTCTCGCGCATGAGCTGCGAGATGTGCGGAATCTCGCGCTCGATGTACTCCTTGTTCGCGCCGAACAGGCGGGCCAGCGAAACGTCGCGGTCGTAAATCCCGATCTTCATCCCTTTGCCGATGAGCGTCTCGATGAGTGCGACCGTGGGCGACTCGCGCAGGTCGTCCGTCCCGGCCTTGAAGCTGAGGCCGAGCAGCCCGATGCGCTTCTTCCCCGTCCGCAGAACCATCTCGACGGCGCGCTCGACCTGCAAACGATTGCTGCTGAGAACAGCCGACAAGACCGGCACGTCCACGTCCAGTTCTTTCGCCTTGTAAGTGACCGCGCGCAAGTCCTTCGGCAAGCACGAGCCGCCGAAGGCGAAGCCGGGCTTGAGGTAGTACGGCGAAAGGTTGAGCTTCGTGTCGCGGCAGAAGGCGTCCATCACTTCGTGGCTGTCAATGCCGAGTCCCTTGCAGATGTTGCCGATCTCGTTGGCGAAACTGACCTTGAGCGCGTGGAAACAGTTGCAGGTGTATTTGACCATCTCCGCGGCCTTGACGCCGACGACGAGCACCGGCGCGTCAATGCCCGCGTAGAGACGACGCACGACAGCCGCCACATCTTCATCGTCCGCGCCGATGAGCGTGAAGGGCGGCGAGTAAAAATCCTTCAGCGACGTGCCTTCGCGCAGGAACTCCGGGTTGATGCAGACGCCGAAGTCGCGCCCGGCCTTCTTGCCCGAATAGACTTCGAGCGTCGGCACGACGACCGTCTCGATGGTTCCCGGCAGCATCGTGCTGCGGATGACGACCGTGTGGCGCGCGCGTTTCGTCTCCAGCGCGCCGCCGATCTCCTGGCACACGCGTTTGACGTAGGCGAGGTCGAGGCTGCCGTTCGAGTTGCTCGGCGTGCCGACGCAGATCAGAGAAATTTCCGAAGCTGCGACCGCTTCCGCCGAGTCGGTCGTGGCGCGCAACTTACCCTGTGCGACCATCTCGCCGATCAACTCGCCGACCCCGGCTTCGACAATCGGACTTTTGCCGCCGCTGATGATGTCAACCTTCGTCTGGTTGACATCCACGCCCAGAACTTCGTGCCCTTCTTTCGCGAAGCACGCAGCCGAAACACAACCCACATAACCCAAGCCGAAAACACTCAGTCTCATCCGCACCCCCCAAACTTCTCGACCCGTCGTATCAGTTCACGCGCCGGAAACAAGAGATGTTGGCCCGACGCCCGTAAGAAATCATCCCGACGCCTGTAAGAAATTATCAAGACTACCTTTGATCCAGGAGCGACTTTCTGGCCTTCAGATAGTATCTGCCGCCCAGAGTCTTGGTGACTTTCTTGGCGTTCCACAAGAGCATCTGTTTGAGGCGCGGCGCGACGCGCCCGGCGGCTATCGCGGCGACCGTCTCCGGCGTCGTGCGGCGCTGGATGGTGTAGCGACCCAACACCGCGCAGCCGTCAACGCTGCGGCCCGCGCTCGTCGGCTCAGAGGTGAAAAGCATTTCGACCCCCGCACGGGCGGCGGCCTTCGCAACACTCGCCGAGTAAAACCCGCCCGGCACGGAAGCGACGCGCACGCGCTCCCCCACGATGTCCGAGAGGCGCGCGACCGATTCGGCCCATTCGCGCAACATCTCTTCGGGGCCGCAATGCGACATGCGCTCAGGGTGAGAGGCGGAGTGACTGCCGATGACGTGCCCGCGCCGGTGCAGCTCTTTAATCTGCGCGTCGCTCAGGAAGGACGGAGAGCCGACGTAGTTCGCCGTCACGAAGAAGTGGCCGCGCCAACCGAACTCTTCCAACATCCCTGCGATGCAGGTGTAGGCGCTCACGCCGCCGTCGTCGAAAGTCAGCAGCCACGGGCGGCGCGCGCGCGCGTCTGCCTGAAGCTCGAAGACTTTGACGGGGCTTTCGCGCACGGCCCCGGCTATCGCTTGCAGGTGCTGCTTGAATTGGCCCTGCTCCAACTTGTAGAGCGCCGCGTCCGCGCCGCCGAAGCCGCTTTGCTCGTGCGCGCCGCGTTCGACCACGTCGTGGTACATGAGTGAGATGACCTTCAAAGCCTCTCGCGCCTCGCTCTGCGTTTCCATTTCAGATAACTCGTCAGCCAGGGCTGGCCCCACGTGAGAGACTCTCGCCCCGAAGTGTCCAGGGCCGCGGCCTGCCCTTCGTAAACCTCCCGAAACTTCTGTTCGAGCGCGGCCAGATTTTCCAGCACGACGCGGCTCTGAATACGGACGTGCGACTCGCCCGCCTCATCGTAGTCGTAACTGTAATAGCCGTAAACGGGGCCTGTGTCCACGCCCCTGTCTATGCGAAGCAACGTCATGCCGACCTTTTCGCGGTCGCCCGCGGCCAAAGCCCAGAAGCAGCCGTGCGCGTTTCTGTATTCGGGACAGATGCCCGGATGCATGACGAGCGTGCCGCGCGCGGCCAGCGAAAAGACGCTCTCCTTGAGCAGCGTCTTGCAGCGCGCCAGCATGATGTCCGCACGACTCACGGCGATGAAGCGTTCCGCTTCGGGCGAGTTCGGGCTGTGCGTGTAAAGCACGGGCACATCTTTTAGACTCGGATAGTGGGCCGCCAACTCTTCGAGCTTGCGCTCCTCCCACTCCCGGTCTTCGCGCGCGAGAAAGAGCTTGTAGTAGAGACGAAACGCCAGCACGTCCAGGAAGCGCGCCAGGCCCACTCGCTTTACTTCTCGACGGATGCGGCGGCGCATGCGCCCTCCCGTCTCGCGCAGCACGACGATGCCGGCCAGTTCGGAAAAAGAGGCCAGCCAGAGCGCCAGGCCCCGCTGGTCGAGCAACGCGCCCTCGTGGCAGATGAGGAGAGTTCGCATCCTCTCGCGCGCCTCCTGGCCGTGCCCGTTATTGCCGCCCGGACTTTCATTCATACAGCCGTCCGCAACTCCTCTTCTATCTTGACGCCCGCGCTCCGCTGCTCGCGCAGACGCACGGCGCGCTCGCACGCTTCCGCGAATCTCTCCGCCACGCGCTCCCAACCGAAATGCTCGCGCACGGTCGCCGCCGCGCGCGCGCCGAGCGTTTGGGCCAGCCTCTCATCCGTCAGGACGCTCAGGACGCGCGCGGCAAACGCCTCCGGCGTGTCTGCCAGAAGTAGCTCCGCGCCGTCGCTGACGGGCAAGCCCTCCGCGCCGATGGTCGTCGAGACGACGGGCTTCTCCATCGCCATCGCCTCGTAAATCTTCAGGCGCGTGCCGCCGCCGACGCGGATGGGCACGACGTAGGCGGCGGCGCGCTCCATGAACGGGCGCACGTCCTCGACGCGCCCCGTGACGTTGATCGAAGGGTCGCGGCGGCTCAGCTCGACCAGGCTCGGATAAGGGTTGCGCCCGACGACGGTCAGCGTCACGTCGGGCAGAGTTTGCTTGATGCGCGGCATGATTTCCGCCGTGAAATAGCGAATCGCGTCCTCGTTCGGCAGCCAGTCCATCGAACCCGTGAAAACGAGGTTGTGAGGCTCGAACCGTTCCGTCCCGCGCGGGCGAAAGTAGTCCGTGTCCACGCCCGTCGGCACGTCCGCGACGCTCTCGACGGCGTACTCGCTTTGCATCGTCTCACGGTCTTCGCGCGAGACGGCGACAACCATGTCGAAGCGACGGCAGGCGGCACGCTCGAAGGCGTGAGTCTTGCGCCATTGGCCGTAGAGGTAAGCTTTCTTGAGGGGGTTCGTCTGGACTTCGTAATGCCGCCGCCAGATCATCGCCTCGACGTTGTGCTGGAAGAGCACGGTCGCCGCGCGCACCTCCTCCGGCACGTTGATGCAGGGCATCAGGAAATCGCAGACGAGCACGTCGAACTCGCCGCGACGCCCGCGCTCCGCAATCTCGCGGCGCATCCCCGCCGACTCGTACTTCTTCATGAAGTACGGGAGCGGCGAGAAAAGATTGAGGGCGAGTTCGGCGTAAAACCCCGCGGAGAACTTCGCGCGCGTGCGGTGCGGGACGCAGACGAGTTCGTGGCAATACTCTTCGGCGCGCGCACGCGCTTCGCCGTCCGTCCCGCCGTCGTCGAGCGTCAGATAGGTGACGTGGTGCTCGCGCTTGAGCTGCTTGAGCATCTGGTAGGTGCGAATCTTTCCGCCCTTGTCCACGGGATGAAGCAGTTCGGTTTTGAGCCAGAGAATTCGCATTCGGATTCGAGTGAAAAATCGCACCGGCGGCTAAAGTTGAAGGCTCGCGGTCGCCTCCCTGCCGCGCAAATCTCAGATCAACACGGCGGACTCCGCCGGGGCGGGCCGCTGTTCGTGCGCCACCTCGCCGTCTATGAATTGCCGCATCCACATCTCGAAGTTGACGAGCGACCAAAGCCGCTCCGTGTGATCCTCCGCGCCCGACTGATGCCGCCCGACGAGGTCGCGCACGAACCGTCGGTCGAAGAGTCCGCGACTCGCGGCTCGCTCGTCGAGCACGTACTCGTCAATCACGTAGCGGAAAGGCCCGCGGAACCAACTGCCGACGGGCACTGGAAAGCCCATCTTGCTGCGCTTCAGGATGGCTTCGGGGAGGATGTTTTTCATGCTCCGGCGCAGGATGTACTTCGTCGTCCAGCCGCGCAGCTTCAGGCGTTCGGGCAGGCGGGAAGTGAACTCCACGAGCTTGTGGTCGAGAAACGGCACGCGGCTCTCGATGGACGCGGCCATGCTCATCTGATCCTGCTTCATCAGAAGCTCTTGCAGGTAAGTCTTCGTGTCGGCGTAGAGCAGCCGGTTGAGCAGCGTGTCCGCGTCCGTCGTCTCCAGGTGGCGGCGCACTTCCGCGTAAGGGTCGAGCGCGCCCGTGCGCTCCTTCGCCTCTCCGGTCAGGAGGTCGCGCTGCATGGCGCGACCGAAGACCGCGAAGTTGTCGAAGTAGATGCTCTCGATTTGCGGAGGCAAACAGAGGAAGGTGCGCGAAAGCTTCCGCCGGACTTTCGATTTCGCCGACAGGCTCTCGATGCGAGACTGGACGGCCCGTCGCAGAGAAGCGCCGGCCCACCTGTGGTAGCGTGCGCCGAGCGCGAGGTTGTAGATGGTCTTGCGGTAACGCTCGTATCCGGCGAGCATCTCGTCGCTGCCCTCGCCCGTCAACACGACCTTGACATGCTGCGCCGCGAGGCGCGAGACGAAATAGAGCGCCACGCTCGAAGGGTGTGCGAGCGGCTCGTCTTCGTGCCAGACCAGGCGGGGCAGGGCACGGAAAAATTCTTCGGGAGTTATCAGAATCTCGTGGTGGTCAGTCCCGAAGGCGCGCGCCACCATGCGCGCGTACTCAAGCTCGTTGGCCTCGCGCTCGGCGAAGGCGACGGAGAAAGTTTTGATCGGCTCGTTAACCATCCCGCTCATCACGGCGGCGATGGCCGAGGAGTCTATGCCGCCGGAGAGGAACATGCCGAGCGGCACGTCGGCCATCAGGCGCAGGCGCACGGAGTCGCGGAACAGCTCCGACCACTCCTCGACGTACTCGCCGTCCGTCCGCCGTCCGTGCTCTTCGTCCGCGCCGCGGGCGAAGGTCACGTCCCAGTATTTTTCTATCCGCACTTCCCCGTCGCGCCAGAGCAACGTGTGGCCGGGGAGCAGCCGTTTGACGCCGCAAAAGAGGGTCTCTTCGCCGGAGGTCGCGTGGTTGGCGAGGTAGTCGGGCAGGACTTTGAAATTCAGTTCGGGCGCGACGGCGCGCGCTTCCAGCAGCGCCTTGATTTCCGAAGCGAAGTAGAGCGAGCCGTCGTCCGCGTGGACGTAGTAGAGCGGCTTGACGCCGAGCCGGTCGCGCGCGATGAACAGCTCACGCCTGTTCGCATCCCAGATGGCGAAGGCGAACATGCCGCGCAGGCGTTCGACGCAGCGCACGCCCTCCTCCTCGTAAAGATGCAGGATGGTCTCCGTGTCGCAGTGCGTGCGATAGACGTGGCCGCGCGCTTCGAGGGACTCGCGGAAATCCGCGTGGTTGTAAATCTCTCCGTTGTAGATGATGCGCAGCGACCCGTCCTCGTTGGTCATCGGCTGATGACCAGCCGCCACGTCAACGATGCTCAGGCGGCGATGGCCCAAACCGACGCGCCCATCAAAGTAGATGCCCTCGTCGTCCGGCCCGCGGTGCGTAATCACGTCGCGCATGCGTTCGAGCACGCGCACGTCGAGTTGACGACGCGACCGGCTCGATAAGGCTATTCCGTTAATTCCACACATAAACTCTCTCAGCTTATCAACCGTCCCAATCCTTCAGCGAATCATGGCGGGCGATTGAAGGTGGACGGCAAGGCTTTCTCCGTCGTCCGTCTCCAAACGCAGGCGGTCGCCTTCGCGCCGCGCGGTGACGTAACCGTGGCGACGCCCGGCACACAGAAGCTCCTGCCCCTCCAACGAAAGATGTTGACCGTTGACAAGCAACATCTCTTCCGGCACGGACGCGCCGGGCGCAAAACGCATCCACGCCCACTCGAAATCGGAAGCAGCCAGAGCTGTCTCCACCGTGCCGCCGTCGCCGAGCAACCACACGTCGCGCCTGTCGCCGTCGAGCACTTCAAAAGCTCGTCCGCCTTTCGCCGCAACCTCTTCGACCCGCGACCGAGCCGATTCGACCTGCGACCGAGCCGACTGCGCTGCCTTCGGAAGCATGAAAGTGACGAACTCCTGCGCGCCCGACGCTTCGCTTGAGAAAACGCAGACGGGCGATTCGGCGCGCTGGCCGTAGCACTCCGAGACCCAGCCCTGCTCTCTTCGCCACTCGCCCGCTTGACCGAAGGTGAATAGCTCAAGTCCCGCCGCGTCGTCTTTGCGCTCGCGCACGCAGGCGACGCCGCCGACCCGTTCGATTACCGCGTCGGCGTCGGGCGCGAAGTGAAAATTGAGATCGTAGCGATGCGCGCCCGCGGTCTCCACACGGTCGCGCACGACCCAGTAGTCGCCTTTGAGAAAGAGGATGCCGCGCGCGTGCACGGCTGGCGAAGCGAGCCGCGTGTAACCGTCCTGACTGCCCTCGAAGAAGTCGAAGCGCGCGTGGCTCGTCCAGTCGTGCGTCGCGGCGCGTGTCGCGCTCCTCCAACTGAACGGGCCGCCGGGCGCGGACGAAGATTCGCCGTCAATCGTGAGCGCATTGTGCGCGGCGGAGCTGCGGAAGAGATCGCGCATCGCTTGCGAGCCGGTGTAGGTGTACGTGCCGGGGTCAACGAGCATCGTGCGACCGCGCGCCGCGAGGTCGAAGGCCAGCGCGTCTGCGTGCGCGTGGCCGCCGTCGAAGACGCCGTGCGGCCCGCAGTCAATCAGGAGATAGTTGGCGTCGCGCGTCCAGCCGTCGCGCATGACGTAGAAGCCGCCGCTCTCGAAGGCGTGCGAGGTGTCGGCGGGCGGGCGCGCTTCAAGTTCATCGAAGGCCCGCAGGCCGCGGCATCCGAGCAGCCAGAGCATCTCCTCCGACGCCCCTCCCGCGACGAACTTGTAATCCCCGCGCGCGAAGAGGGCCGCGCCGGTCGAGAGCGCTGCGCGGAAATCGTTCGGCGCGCGTTCTTCCAGCATGACGAGGCGGCCCCCGTCGTCGTCGCCGTAGAGAGGCGTCGTGCCGTCCGGTCTGGTGATGTACATCAGGTGGTCGAGCAGCAGCAAGAGCTTCTCTCGAACCTTGTCCGCGAGGCCGCCGCCGTTCGCCTGGTCGAGGATGTATAGGTGCGTGTAGAAGTCCGTCGTGTAGCGATGGTAGTAACTGGACTGCTCGAAATAGACTCCGTCGGGCCGGACATGGCGTTCAAGCTCGGCGAGGAGTATGCGCCCGCCCGCCTCGCGCCAGCGCGACGCGCGGCGGAATTCGGGCAGCATCATCCCCAGGTAAAAGAGGCCGAGCGCCTCGCCCGTCAGATGTGTGTTCGGGCTGAAGTAAGTCGAGAGGTACGTCTCAAGGTGGCGTGCGTGGAGGTGTAGAAACTTGAGCGCGCGCAGGAAGAGTTGCGGCGTGAGACATTCCGAGTCGCGGAAAAAATAGAGCGCCCACAGCCAGGAGATAGCGCGGAAAGAGACTTCGAGGCTGCTCGACCAGTTGATGCCGAGCTTCGGCGGGTTCCGCTCCATCCAGCTTTCGAGGTGCGCGGCGAAAGTTCGCGCGTACAGTTCGTCGCCCGTGTGCCGGTAAGCCCTGCCGAGCGTGGCGAAATACTGTTGACGATTCAACTCCCAGACGACCTTTTTGTCGCCCGCCACGCCCGCGTCCAGATAGTTGATGCGGCTCCAATGGCTGAGCGGCGCGCGCTTCCCCGACAAGGGTTCGAGGTGCCAGTCAACGGGACTGCCGAAGGAGAGGTCGCGCAGGCCGAGCAGGTCGAAGCGTCCTTCGGTGATGCGCCGCGCGCGCTCGACCACGGACGCTCCGGCCCGCGCGCCCCACCTGCCGCGCCGCAACTCCCTGCGCGTCTCATCCGCGTCTCCGAAAGCAGCGAAGAATTGCGGCTCGGTGCGCGCGCGAAAGTGTGATAACAGTCCTTCAGCGGTCAGAGGCTCGCCGCCGAGCCGCCCCGCATCGAGCAGCTTGAAGAAGTCGGAATCGCGCGGGAGTCGGGCCTGAGTTGAAAGCCCGTAACGCTCCGTGCGGGCGGCGAGCGCCTGCGCGGAACGGACGCGCAATTCGTCGAGGCTGCGTCCCTTCAGCTTCTTTAATTTCGACAGAGACTTAATCATCGCCTGCTCGACATCTGAAAGCGGCTGGCGGCTGAACGCCCGGCCCACGCGTTTTAGCTCACCGCTTTCTCTTCGCCCCTTCCCGCTTCCTGTCTGCTGACTTCCTGCGTGCCGACTTCCCGCCGCGCCGCTGCTTCGCCCGCGACTTCACGGTAGACCTTGAGCCAGCCGTCTCTGACCGCCGCCCAGGCGTAGCGTCGGCTCTGCTCGTGCGCCCTGCCCGCGAGCTTCGACGCCAGCCCCGGCTCTTCAAACAGACGCAGGGCGCTGCGGGCCAGCGCCTCGCAATCGCCGCACTCGACCATCAGGCCGTTCTCGCCGTCCGCGACGATGTAAGGGATGCCGCCCGCGTTCGTCGTCACCACGGGAGTCCCGGCGGCGAACGCTTCGAGAATCGAGATCGGCATGTTGTCTATGTTCGACGCGTTCAGGAACACGTCCGCCGCGTCGTAGAAGGCATGCATCTCCTCCGGCTCGACGCGACCGGCGAACTCCGCGTGGCGCAAGACAAGCTCGCGCGCAAGCCTTTCGAGTTCGGCATGCTGGCTGCCGTCGCCGACGATGACCAGACGCGCCTCCGGCAAGCTCCGCTGAATGCGTGCGAAGGCGCGCAGGATGCAGCCGACGTTGTAGAGCGGCTCGTGATTACGGTTCGAGAGGAAGAGCGGCCGCAAGGGCGTGCGCTCGCGGAAACGGAAGCGATCCGTTTCGATTGAGTAGGGGACGGCGCGGGCGGAAAGCTGGAAGCGCGCGAACACGTCAACCAGATAGTTTGAAGGCGTCACAATCGCGTCGGCCAGGCGCAGGACGGCAATCGCCGTGCGCCAGTGCGCGAGGTGGTCTTCCGCCTCGCCGCTGTGATAGTTGAGCACGACCTTTTTGCCGTAGAGCCGGGCGACGAGGACGGCGGGCGTCGGGGCCAGAAGGAAAGAGAAATAGGAGGGCGAGAAGACGTGAAGCACGTCGTAACGTGGCACGCGCGCCAGCAGAAGCGCCCAGTACATGAGCGAGGTCACGACTGTCCGCACGTACTTGATGCGCTGCAAGCCCCGCAACGCGCCGGGCAGGCGCGGGTTGACCGGCAGGAACGAAAGCTCGACCGAAGGCTCGTCGAGCATGCCCCGCAGGATGCGTTGGGCTTCGACCGACTGACCGCCCAGAATGTCGAGCGAGGCCGCGACGACCAGCACGCGCAGGGGCCGTGCGCCGGTTTCAGACCGCGCCGTCTCGACTTCACCCGGACTGTTTCCCCGCGTCTCTCTCATCTTCCCCGCTCGGCCTCGAACTCCTCTTTCCGACCCGTCGAACTCTCAAGCGTTCTCCTGACGCACTCCCCCGACCTCGCGCGCGAGCCTCGCGCCGGCTCGCTCAAGCAGCCGGTCGTAGAGACTCTCGGTGCGGGCCAACTGCGCCTCGCACGAAAATTTTTGCTCGACGACGCGGCGGCCACGCTCGCCCATCGAGCGAGCGCGCTCAGGGTCTTTGAGCAGCGAGACGATGCGCGCGGCCATCGTCTCGTCGTCCCCGACCTGAACGAGGTAGCCCGTCTCGCCCTCGACAATGGCTTCGCGCGCGCCGCCCACGTCCGTCGCAACGACCGCGCGCGCCGCCGCCATGTATTCGAGAATCGCGTTTGAAAACCCCTCGGCCTTCGAGCTTAAGACGCACACGTCCGAGACGGCCAAAAGCTCCGCCACGCGCCCGCAGCGGCCAATGAAGAAGGCGTCCCGCTCCAACCCAAGCTGCGCCGCGTGCGCGCGCAGAGAGTCGGTCAGCTCGCCCTCGCCCGCCAGCACGAAGGCAGCGTCCTCCACGGCTTCACGCACGCGTCTGGCCGCGCGCAGAAATGTCTGCTGGTCTTTCACGGGGAGTCTCATGTTGGCGACGATGGAGACGAAGCGGCGCTTTGCCTGCGTCGGAAGACCCAGCGCGGCGAGCGCCTCGTCTCGCCGCAAATCCTCATTTGAGGCGAGACGATTCATGTCGAGGCCGTTATAGACGACGGCAATCTTGCGCGCGCGCACGCCCTCTTTAATCAGTTGCCGCCGCACCGCCTCGGCGTTGGCGACGACGGCGTGCGCGAGGTTGTAGGCGCGGCACTGGACGAACGTCTGCGCGGCTGTTCGCATGTGCTCCGTCTCGCGCCGCGAGGCGATGCGCGCGGGCGTGCGCGCGAGCGCGGCGGCAGTCGTCCCGAAGATGTTCGTGTAAAAGTCGTGCGTGTGGAGAACATCTATCCGGCGCTCGCGCAGGTAAGCTCTGAGGCGGCCAAGTTGCACAAGCGCGTTGCGGTCGTAAAAGCTGTTCAGAGTGTAGGACGGAATCTCCCTGAAGCCCATGCGCGACACTTCATCGCGCAGCACGCCCTCGTCGTTCAGGCTCGCGATGTGCACGTCGTACCGACCGCTCTCACGGAGCAGGCGCACGAGCTGCACGGCCTGGCGCTCCGTGCCGCCCTGATGGAAGCTGTCTATCAGATGTAAGACGCTCGGTTTCACTTCGTGTGGTGCTCGATTCGAGTGGCCGCCGGGCCTGACGCTCAATCGGTCGTCGCGCAACGCGCGCGCGCCCGGCCCCGTCCGTTGCTCTAGCTGCCGACGACGGCTGGCGCGTCGTGTCGCCGGTCTTGCGAGTTCGTCCGCTTGTCCGCCCCCTCGCTCATGATCGTGCGGAGACGGTAATCGCGGTAAAGGCCGGGTTCGGCGTCGCGCCCTTCAACCGCCGCCATCGCTATGTTAAAGGCTTCGCGCGCGGAGGCGAAGTGAACTTTGAACTCCCCGCTGCGGTCGCCGTACTCAATAGTCTCTTCGAGGAAGCGGCGCAGAGTCTCGCCGATCATCGCCTCTTCGTCGAACGGGAAGAAGCCGTGACAGTAAAGCTTTATGAAGACCCATTCGGGCCTTCCCTTCACGTGGACGCGCGCGCCGCGCCAGCGGTCGAGGCGTGCGAGGTCGAGCGTGTAGTTGGAGGCCAGCACACCATCGTCAACCCTCGGCACGGGAAGCCCGCGGATGCGCCGCCCCCAGTTGAAAACCAGCGGCCCCGTGAAGAGCACAGGCAGGCGCGGGCGAACGCCTGCGCGCAGGCCGGGGCCGGAGCGGTGAGGCTTGCGCTCGTCGAGCGGGTGGCCGCATTGATAGACGGCGTTGATGCGCGCCACCTGAGATTCGTCGGGGGCGGAGGGGAGCGTGAAGTCTGCGTAGCAGCCGGTCTCCGCGAGAATTTGCATCTCCGAATCAACGCCGCAGTAGCGCCCCCCGGCGGAGTTAGCCAAGGCCCAGTTGCCGTGCACGAAGGCGTACATGGGAGAGCCTTCGCCTTCCCAGCGCGAAAGGCATTTGTGCTCCTCGGCCAGAACATCACGAAACTCTACGAGAGCGCGACGCAGGCTCACGGCGTCGTCCGGCTTCTCGACGCCGTGATGCAGGTGAACCTCCACCTCGCCGAAGCCTTCGGCTTGCAGTTCCGCCATTCGCTCAAGGATGCGCGAGTGGTACTGCTCCGCCGGGTAAAAATTGGTGTGGCGAAACGGAGTGCCGTCGTGGTCGCGCACGGCCTCTCCGATGCGGCGTGCCTTCTCGCACCAATGGTCGAGCCTTGAGAGCTGCGTTGACCAATCCAGCGTCAGCCCCTCGTCGTTCCAGCCCGGCTCGAAGTGGTTCGCGACGATGAAGATGAGGTGACGCGGTTCGTCGCCTGCGTTCAAGCGCCCCGCGGCCTCGCGCGCGCGCCACAGCGGATAACGCATCAGCCACGGGAGCGACCACTTGAGTTTGGTAAGAAGACCCCGGCGTTGGAGATTCATAAGCTCGCCACTTGTTTAGCTTGAGAGACGCATTGTTGTTTCGCACGCCACCCCCGGCGGGGTGGCTAATTTAAGAGGCCGCCGGCGTCAAACGCTCGGCCTCAAGTGTTGCGGGGGCCGCCGCCGCTCCCACTTTATCAACCAAGGCGCGGTGCCACAGTTCGAGCATGAAGAGCGCCCATAGCTGCGTCGAATGATCCCGTCGCCCGCGCTCGTGCTCGTCGAGCAGCGTTTGGACGTAGCGTGGCTCGACGTAGCCGCGTTGTCTCGCGCGCGGCTCGCCGAGCGTTTCGCGGATGCGCCCGCGCAGTTGGTGATTGATCCACTGCTCGATGGGCACGCCGAAGCCCTGCTTGGGCCTGTCCAGAATCTCTGCGGGCACGAGGTCGCGCACCGCACGCTTGAAGATGTGCTTCGTCTCCAACCCGCGCATCTTCAGCGCGGCGGGGATGCGCGTGACGAACTCTATCAGCTTGTGGTCGAGCAGCGGCACGCGCGCTTCGAGCGAAGCGGCCATGCTCATCCGGTCAACTTTGGTCAGGATGTCGCCGGGCAGATACGTCTTGCTGTCAATGTAGAGCAGCCGGTCGAGGGCTTCTCCGGTGCGGGCGTTCGCGGCGTAATCATGGAAGCGCCGCGCCGCGAGGTCGTCGGCGGAAAGCTGCTGCCGGAAGTCTTCCGTGTAGAGCGAGAGCCGTTTGAGTTTGGTGAAGACGGAGACGCTGTCCAGGTAACGCTCGACGGGGTCGAGCGCGACGTTGTGCAGGTAGTTGCGCCCGCGCGCGCCGTGAGGCAGACGCACGCTCAAGGGTCGCATGACTCCCTGCCGCAGAAAGCGCGGGAGGCGCGCGAAGCCGCTGCGCCGGGTGTCGGTGACGTAGCGCGTGTAACCGGCGAACAGCTCGTCGCCGCCGTCGCCGGAGAGCACGACCTTGACGTGCTCGCGCGCCAGCTTCGAGACCATGTAGGTCGGGATGGCGGACGAGTCGGCGAACGGTTCGTCGAAGTGCCAGACGAGTTCGTCAACGATGTCGCAGATGTCCGGCGTGACGATGAACTCCGTGTGCTCCGTGCCGAACCGCTCGGCGGCCACGCGCGCATACTTCAACTCGTTGTAGCTGTCCTCGTGAAAGCCTATCGAGAAGGTCTTGACCGGACGATTCGTGTGGCGAGCCATCAGGCCGACGACCGTGCTCGAATCAACGCCGCCGGAGAGGAACGCGCCGAGCGGCACGTCGGCGATCAGGCGCAGCCGCACGGCCTCGTCGAGCAGACCCCGCAGTTCTTCGACGTACTCCTCCGCCCGGCGCACCTCTTCGACCGGCTCGTACCGGAAGTCCCAGTAGCTTTTAACCGTCACGCGACCGTCGGCGAAAGTCAGGTGGTGGCCGGGCGGCAGCTTGTGTACGTCGCGAAAGATGCTGAGCGGTTCGGGCACGTAGCCGAGCGTCAGGTACGCGTCGAGGGCTTCCGCGTTTGTCTCGCGCCCGACCTCTTCGTGTTCGAGCAGCGACTTCAATTCGGAGCCGAAGACGAACGTGCCGCGCGGCGTGACGGTGTAGTAGAGAGGCTTCTTTCCCGCGCGGTCGCGCGCGACGAAGAGGCGGCGCGCTCGCTCGTCCCAGATGGCGAAGGCGAACATGCCGCGGAGATGATCCACGCACCGCTCGCCGTACTCTTCAAAGGCGTGAACAATCGCCTCGGTGTCGGAGTGCGTCCCGAAGCGGTGGCCGCGCGCTTCAAGGTCACGGCGCAGCTCGCGGAAGTTATAGACCTCGCCGTTGAAGACAATGGTCGCCGAGCCGTCGCAGCCTGAGAGCGGCTGGTGGCCGCCCGCCAGGTCAATGATCGAAAGGCGACGCATGCCGAGCGCGACGCCGTCTCTCGTCACCAGCGTGCCCTGATCGTCCGGCCCGCGGTGCGCGATCACGCGGCACATGCGGTCGAGCACGGCGGCGCGCTCCTCAGTCCCGTGCGCCGTCTCGGACAGCCCTTGATCTACGAATCCCACAATCCCGCACATGCTTCTCTCTCTCGCCTCTTCGACTACGCTCTCACTTTTTGTTCACAAACGAATGGAGACGTGCTATAAGAACGCCGTCGCCGCTTTCTACAACTCGGTAAAGTCCGATAGACCTATCTTTTCCCCGGCCCGCAGGCATCGCTTTCCTTCTGAGATCGAGGCCCGAAGGGGCGCTCGTAAATTGTTTCATCCGGCGTGAGGCGACCACGTGGAACGTTCATCCCTAACCTCGCTTCCTGACGGCAAATAACGCCCTCTACCAGATAAAGTGTATGCGCTCGAATCCCTTTTGGGAAGTGGGTGCAAACCCACACGCGGGATAAAACGGAGCCGTTGAATTCCGAACGGATGACGGACGGCCCATTGCCTTCACGGAATTTCCGAGTCTGGCGTTTGACGCCCGAACGGGCAGGTAATCCGACGTGGAAAATGCTGGTTATTCTCACTGTTTAATGGGCACAGGGCTGTGGAGTTATCAAGCCGCGTGAAGTCTTTCGGATTTGGCGTGAGAGCGAGGCTCTTTTACCCCCTCGAAGAAGGTGTGCCGTATGCCCCGATTCAAGTTGCGGCCTGCATGGTCGAGATGGACTATCATCCTCCCGTTCACCCTCCTCGGTGTCGCGCTGATCGCCATGATCGGCGTGCACGCGCAGTCAACGATCATCCTGAGCGATGATTTCAACGACAACGCGCGGGACACGGCCAAGTGGAACCTCGGCGTGTTGAGTCAACCTGCCTCCGCTTTCGACTCGAAAGTAGTTGTTAAGGAGCAGAATCAGGAGTTGGAGATCACGCCGCGGGCCGCGACCAGCGGGCAGCATTATGATGGGTACGTTTCGGTTCAGACTTATAACCTGACTGACAGGCGCGCGACGGTTGAAGCGCGGCAGGTGACCGGGGGGGCGGCGCTGGACGACCTGGCCCTTGGTATTGATAGCAATAATTGGTATCGGATTGCAACCCAATCCGGTCAAATCTCTTTCCAGGACACGGTCGGCGGCACAAAACACTCGACCAGCCTCGCCTACAACGCGACGCAGCATCGCTACTGGCGCATCAGACACGACAGCGTCAAGGATCAAATCTTTTTCGAGACGAGCGCAGATAATCTCAACTGGACGACGCAGCGAACCATCGCGCGCCAGCTTAATATCTCCGCCCTGCGGGTCGAGCTGGGTGCGGGTACGTCAATCTCTGTGAACGCCCCCGGCATCGCAAAGTTCGATAACTTCGTGCTCGACTCAGCGTCCGCGCCTCCGACGCCGACGCCTACGCCGACTCCGGCTCCGAGTCCTTCCCCGACGCCGACAGCAACGCCGACTCCGACGCCGACAGCAACGCCGACGCCCGCCCCCACGCCGACCGTTCTGTTGAGCGACGATTTCAATGCCGCCACGCTCGACACGACGAAGTGGTACGTCGGCGCGGCGAGCAAGACTTTTGATCCAGCCGTCCCAGTCCGCCAGCAGAACGGCCAGTTGCAGATTAGCCTGCTCAGCGGAGCCGCCGGCGACCACTTCGCCGGGTACGTCTCCCTGAACAGGTGGAACTTAACGGGCGCGCTTGCGAGCGTCCAACTCGTGCAGGCGGCCAGTAGCGTTGACGGCACCGAGACGAATTTTTATCTCTCCCTCGACGCCAATAATTATTACCGCTTTGCGATAGAGTCGGGAGCGATCTACTTTTACCAAAACGCGGGCGGGAACAAAACGTATCTCACAATCCCCTACGACGCGGCGCAGCACAAGTGGCTCCGCCTGCGCCACGATGCCGCGACGGATTCCGTCTTCTGGGAAACCAGTCCCGACAATGCCTCCTGGACTGTGCGACGCACCGAAGCGAGGCAGCTCTCCATCACGTCTCTGAACGTCGAACTGATTGCCGGTACGTATCAGGCCGTCGCCGCGCCGGGGACAGCCATCTTCGATAATTTCTTATTGCAGTCGTCGGCTGCCGCGCCAACGCCAACGCCGACGCCGATACCAACTCCGAGTCCTTCCCCAACGCCGACGCCGACAGCGACGCCGACAGCGACGCCCACGCCGACGGCAACGCCGACGCCATCCGTGACGCCGACGCCTTCGCCCACCCCGACGCCTTCGGCAACCGGCGGCTTCGCCGACGACTTCAACGACAACACGCGTGATGCGACCAAGTGGGGCGTGGGTATCTTCAGTAAAGACGCCTCGCAGCTCGACCCGCTGGTGCAAGTTCTGGAACAGGGCGGCCGGTTGCAGATCAAGCCGCTCGTCAACGCCGCGGGCCTCCACTACAACGGCTACGTCTCCGCGCGGGGCTGGGACATGATGGGCGGGCAGGCCAGCGTCGAGGTCGTGCAGGCCACGAACGGCCCCGGCATGAGCTTCGTCGTCGGGCTGGACTACAACGACTGGTACCGCATCTCCTTCTACGGCGGCACGCTCTACTTCCAGGATCAGGTGGGCGGCTCCAGCGGGGCCGCGACCATCGCCTACAGCGCCACGCAGCACCGCTTCTGGCGCATCCGTCACGACCCGGCGACCGATCAGATCGTCTTCGAGACCAGCCCCGACCGCGCGACATGGACGGTGCAGAGAGTCGTCTCGCGCCAACTCCCCATCACGGCGATGAGGGTCGAGCTGAGCGCCGGAACCTACGAGTTGTGGGCCTCTCCGGGCACGGCCATCTTCGACAACTTCCAGTTGCAGACGCGCGCGCCCTACTGGACGAAGCGCGGCGAAGTCGTCAACGACGTGCCGCACACTTTCAGTCACCCGCAGCCGTTCCAACTCGACGACGGCGAGCTGATCTGCGGCTTCTCGACCAACGAGGACTCGACGGCCTTCGCCTACAAGCTGATGCGCTCGACCGACGGCGGACAGACGTGGGGGTCGAAAATCACCATCAACTCGAACGGCGTGGACACCTACGAAGGGTCGTTCGCACAAACCGCGAGCACGAATCTGGTGGCCGTCTACGGGGTGGGCGACGGCGTGAGCGTCAGGCGCTCAAGCGACCGCGGCCAGACGTGGGGCGCGGCGATCACAGTCGCCCCGCCGGGTGGCGGCGACGACCCGCACCCGTCTCTGGCGAGGCTCGGCGACGGCAGTTTGCTCGCGGCCTACCGCTACCAGAACAAGGTCTTGGCGAAGCGTTCGACCGACGGCGGGGCGACGTGGGGGGCGGCGGTCACGGTGGCGTCGAGCGCGACGCAGGCTTACCACTCGCCTTCGGTCGTGCGGGCGTCGTCGGGCAATCTGGTGCTGGCGTTCATCTCCGGCCCCGTCGGGGCGAGCAATGTTTTCCTTACGCGCTCGACGAATGCGGGAGCCACTTGGTCAACGCCGGTGCTGGTGTCGGCGGCGGCGCAGGATAGTTTCAACGACCCGAACCTGACGGTCTTGAACAACGGCGATCTGGTGCTGTGGCTCGTTGACGGCACGCCGACGACGGGCGCGAGGTCGGACTCGTTCCGTTTGTCGCACGACGAGGGGCAGACGTGGGTGTGCGAGGGGCCGGTTTACAACGACAGCGACCCGCACCGTCTGAACGGCATCCAGTTGATGGACGGCTCGATGTTGGTGATGTGCGCCTCGAAGGACGGCTCGGACTCCGACTACCACGTCACGTCACTGGCGGCTCCCGCCAACTGGCCCGCCAGCCAGTGTCAATAGACGTGGCTCGACAGTCGCCCTCGATTCCGCCTCGTGCATGAGACTGTTCGATCTGGTTAGTCGCGCGGCTCTTGAAAGGGGCTGTGAGCTGTGCCGTCTCAGTTTTTATCGCATGCAGGCGAAGAGCGTGCGACCGTAGTTGTCGGCGAAGGGCGGGACGTTGTCGCGGTCGGTTCCGAGCCGGTAAATTTTCGTGAAGCCGGAGTTGTCCCGCAGCCAACGCTCGATGTAATCGGCGTTCCATTCGGGCAGCGCCTCGCGGAGCCAAGCCTCGTGACTCTCACCCGTGTCGAGGAACAGCACGGTCTTGGTCGCGCGCTCGATCAGCCCAAGCATCTCTTCGGCTGAGATGCTCCCGTTTCCCATCGCGAAGTGGTGCAGGAGGCTGAAGCAGGAGACGATGTCGTAACTCCCCGCCTCGCCCTTAAGGAACCGCACGACTTCGGAGCGCGTGACCTGACCCGGTTCCAGGCCGTAGACGCGCCGGCCAAGCTCGACGGCGGCCCAGTCAATCTCCACCCCGTGAGCATCAAATCCTAGCTGCCCGAACTCGCGGACGAACCAGCCGTAGCTGCACGCGATGTCCAGATAAGTCTGGCAACGCGGCGGCATCAGTTCCTGCTCTTCCAAAAACCGCTTCATCATCTCGAAACGGTCGGCGCACCGCCGTATGAGAACCCAGTGCTCGCCCAGCTCCGGACTCTCGACGGGCTGGTACAACTCCCGCTCGCCGCGCGTGGCGCACCAGGCGTAATCCAGAAGGAGTTCCTGAAGAGGCGTGGAGACGGCGGGAGGCTCGACCCTGACGAGGTGGGTTCGTTGGCCGCGGACGTGGGCGATGGCGAGGCGGTGGTTGCCGTCAACGACCGCGTAACAGTCCGAGAGCTTGATGGGCTGCACGCGCACCATCCCGCTGGGCCGTGAGAAGACCTCGGACGCGCGAGCGCCGTTCGTCTCAATCGAAGACGCGCCGTTCGTCCCCGCCGGGGGCTTATCGTCGCGGAAACGCGCGGCGAACGCTCTGGCGACCTGCTCCACCTGATCTTCGCGCGTGCAAGTGAAGTATTGCCCGACCACGTTGATGCATTCGACGGCGTTGGCGAAGTAGGCGGTCTGCCGGAACACTTCGGGGCGGAATATCTCATCGCCCACTTGCTGGTACTGCTCAAGAAACCGGACGTGCGGGGAGCGCGCGAAAGGCGTCGAGGGACGCAGGAAATTACCCGTGTGGCGTGCGTACTGGATGCCCGACAGCCCGTTCTCCCCGCCGCACAGCACGTGATCTAAATGAACGACCCGGTTCACGGGCCGCGTGGTGACGCACCGCCAGGACTTCAGCAGAAAGGAGAGGCCACGGGTCACGGGCGAGTCCGGCCTGTCACGAAGATGATTGACGACCGGGTTACGCAGAAGCGAGAGGTTGGATGATTTATTGGACATCAGTTATTAAAAACTTCCGGTTGGTGAACAGGCTCAAGCGAGCTTCTCGACAAAACAGAGCGGGTCGGAGTCAACGCCTCACGCGCGCGTCGTTTCGGCTGGAGCCGACGCCGCGGCCTCGTTCTCCTGCGTCAGACGCCACTCGCAGGGCATGTAAAATTTCCCGCGCACGAGCTTGCCCGGATCAACGCGCAGCGCCGCCGAGTCCCACTGCGACCAGTCGAAGAATTCGGTCGAGCCGCGCTCTTTGATGACCACGTCGGTGTAGTAGACGCCCGTCAGCAGGCCGAGGCCGGGGCCTGAGAACTCAATCGCGCCCGCGCCCGGCTCGACGGCGACGCGCCCGCCGAGCACTTCCGTCGTGCACTGGCATTGCAGCTCGCGATCCGCCGAGTAGAAGAAGACCTCGAAGACTGCATCGGCGACCGGGGCGTGCGCCGTGAACCCGAGGGACATGGTAAACGGCTCGCCCGCGCGCAGCACGCTCGTCTCGCGCCCCTCTGCGTCGCGGAACGCGAGCCTGCCGATCTCGACCAGCCTTTGCTGGTTCGCCAACTCCTCGCGCGCCGGCTGTGAAGACTGAAAGGCGGCGGTGTTCTGATACTGCGTGATAACGTCGCGCGGCGCACCGTTCGCCACGACCTCGCCCCGGCGCAGCAGCACCACGCGGTCGCACAGACGCTCGACGGCGCTGAGGTCGTGCGAGATGAAGACGATGGTCGTCCCCGAACGCTTCAAGTCGCCGATGCGCTGAAGGCACTTGGCCTGAAAGGCCGCGTCGCCGACCGCCAGCACTTCGTCGAGCAGGAGGATGTCCGGGTCGAGGTGCGCGGCGATGGAGAAGCCGAGGCGCACGTACATCCCCGAAGAGAAGCGTTTGACGGGCGTGTCGAGGAACTGCCGGACGCCTGCGAACTCGACGATGCTGTCGAGCTTTTCGGTGATTCGGTGGCGGCGCATGCCGAGAATCGAGCCGTTCAGATAAATGTTCTCGCGGCCCGTCAGTTCCGGGTGAAAGCCGGAGCCGACTTCGATGAGGGCGGAGAGGCGACCGTTGATCGTGATCTCGCCGGAGGTCGGGGCCGTGATGCTGGAGAGCAGTTTCAAAACCGTGCTCTTGCCCGCGCCGTTGTGCCCGATGATGCCGAGCGCCTCGCCGCGCTCGACCTCGAAACTCACGTCGCGCACAGCCCAAAACTCCTCCGAGGGCCGCCGCAGACTTTGCAGCTTGCGCACGAGCGGATGTCTGGCCGCGTCCGCCTCGACTTCGCGGCGGATGCGATAGCGCTTGGAGACGTGTTCGAGTTTGAGATCAATCATAAACGGTCTGCGCTTCGACGCCTTAGATGATGTCGGCCACCGTGGCCTCCAGGCGCTTGAAATAAATATACGCGGCGGGAAGCAGGAAGACCGCAATCAGCGCCGACAGGCCGAGCGTGTGAAAGTCCGGCGGCACGCCCTGCAAGATCACGCGGCGGAAATTCTCGATCACGCCGACCATCGGATTCAACACGTAGAAGCCGCGCAAGCCCGCGGGCACGGCGCTCAGCGGATAGACGACGGGCGAGGCGAACATCCACAGTTGCAGCAGGAGCGGCATCGCCACGCCGATGTCACGAAAGCGCACCTGCGTCGCCGAGAGAAAGAGCGCCACGGCGGTCACGAAGAGCGTCAGGATTAAAATGACGGGCAAGGCGTAGAGGGCATTCCAGGTCAGTCCGATGCGGTAGTAGATCATCAACCCGGCCAGCACGGTGGAGGCTATCGCGAAGTCGAAGAGCGCGGCGACCACGTATGAGAGGGGCAGAATCTCGCGCGGGAAATAGACCTTTGTGACCAGTTCCTGATGGCTGACCAGCCCGTTGGTAGCGTTGGTGAGCGAGGTGGAAAAGTAAGTCCAGGGCAGGAGCGCGACGTAAGAAAAGACCGCGTATGGCACGCCTTCGGTCTGCACCCGCGCGATGAAGGAAAAGATTACGGTGTAGATCAGCATCAAAGAGAGCGGCTGCAAGATCGCCCACGAGACGCCGAGCAGCGATTGCTTGTAGCGCACCTTGATGCGGTGCACGCTGAGCGTGTAGAGCAGGTCGCCGTACTGCGCGAGCTTGACAAGGCTGCCGAGCAAGCCCGACAGGGAGAGTGAAGGGGCGCGAATGACCGTGACGCGGCGCGGCGCGCTCGCGCGCGGGGTCGTCGCGTCGGTGCTTGCGTTTGAAGAGATGTCTGGACTCATTTCGACGAAGTTTGTGTTGGCCTTCCGTTCAGCGCGCGGCCCTGTAAAAATGCTTGCCGTAGAAGAAGCCTGCGAAATCCCAGACGGCGAGTTCGTCGGAGAAGTTCTCAGCCGGGGCGTTGCTGAAGACGCCGCGCGCCACACGGAGCAGCCCGCGCGCCGCGCGCCCGTAGAGGTATCTCGGAACGCCCAGAAGGTAGGCCACGGGCGTGCGCCGCTCCCTCTCGATGAGGCCGTGCGACACGCCGTTCCAGAAGCACCAACGTCGGAAGTAACGCTTGGTCAAGCGTTCCGGCGGGACGTAGTGGAGGATGACCAAGTCCGGCAGGTAGAGTCCGCGCGCGCCGCTTCCGAGCAGACGCCGGTACATGTCCTCGTCTTCGCCCGACAGCAGGCGCTTGCTGTTGCGGCTCAGAGAGGTCGCGTACAAGCCGACCTTTTCCAGAACCGTGCGCCGCAGGACGGCGTTGCCGCCCATCAGGATGCCCGGATAATTTTCATCGTAGGGCAGCACTTCGTCGCCGCTGTCAATCCACCCGATGACGCCCGGATAATCCCTCGGCAGCCACGCCGGATGCTCGGCCCCCCAGCGCGGAAGACACCGACCGCCGATGAAATCAACGCCTTCGTCGCAGAACGCTCTCTGCACGCACTCGAACCAGCGCCCGTCCACCTCTTCGTCGTCGTCTATCATGCCGACCAGCTCGCCTTCGGTGGCCCTGATGCCGGCGTTGAGGGCGGGCGACCTCCCTTGCTGAGTCTCAAACACGTAATTGAGACGACCTCCGAACCGCTCCATCCATTCTTCGACGGTCTGCCGGGTCTGGTCGGTCGAGTTGTTGTCAACGACCGTGACTCGAACGTCGAGGCCGGGCGGCACTTCGGCGGCAAGCAGGCTGTCGAGCGTCCGCTTGAGCATCTCGTGGCGGTTGTACGTCGGAATGACGACATCCAATCTCATTGCCTGACCCCCGACGTGACGGCCCGCGCGGCGGCGGCCCGCGCCCTCTGCGTCTGAACCCGATGTCGCAACCCGTAAACGCCCCGGAGCAGGCGCGGCGCGGCGCGCAGGCCCAGCAGCACGAGTCCCAGCTTGCGACTGTGATAGAAATCGTTGGCGCGCCGGAGGGCTTCCGCCGCCTGTGTGTATTGCCCGGCCATGAACTGCTGTCTTCCGTCTTCCAGAGCCAGATCGGCCCGCCGCCTCTCCATCCGCGCGCGCACCGGCTCGTGCTCGCTCGCCGACGCGGGCAGCGCACCCAACAGTTTTTGATAGACCCTCAGCTCGCCTTCAATCAAGCGCCTGTCGTCAGCACTCAAACTCGCCGCGTGCATGCGGTGGCGCGCGAGCACGCGTGGCTGGTAAGTGAACTGACCGCCCCGGCGCGCGAGCCGCAGCCAGAGGTCGAAGTCTTCCGAGTGATAAAAGTTTTCGTCAAACAACCCTGCGGCGACCAACGCCTGCTTGCGCGCGACGACGCAGGACGTGATGACCGTGCACCGTCCGTTCAGCAGGCTCTCGAAAGTGACGGGGCCGTGCGAGGGGTTGAGCTGCATGAAAGTGCGCCCGGCTGACGGCCCGTCGCCGAACAGAAGGGCGTCTGCATAAATCAGATCGAGCGCGGGGTTCTCGCGTAAGACTTCCAACTGCTCTGAGAGGAATGTGGGCAGCCACACGTCGTCGCTGTCGAGCAGCGCCATCCACTCGCCGCGCGCTTTCAGTATCGCCGTGTTGCGCGCCCCGCCCGGCCCCCGGTTCTCCTGTTTGACGTAAACGATGCGCCCGCTGTAAGGCGCGAGCGCACGTTCAAGCTCGGACGTGTCGGGCGAGTCGTCGTTGACGACGATCACCTCGTAATCGTTGAAGGTCTGCGCGAAGACGGAGTCCAGCGCCTCGCCGATGTACTGCGCGGCGTTGTAGGCGGGGATGATGATGCTCACGGCGGGCGCGTCGTCGCCGCGCTCGTCCTCACGTGCCGAGTCGTCCGCCCGCAGCATCAACCCTCCCTCCCCTGCGGCACAGCGTTCGTCGCGGGCTGCGGCGCGGGTGCTGCTTCGCGTATCGGCTCCCAGCGCGCGAAGCGTTCGCCGCGCAGGAATTTGTAGCAGGCCAGCAGGGACGCGACGTTGGCGACCACGAAGTATTGCGGCAAGGCGAGCACGCGGCTGTGCCTCCCTGCTTGTTCGAGTGCCAGAGCGACGACTGCCGCCGCGTAGAAAGCGAGCTGCGCCAAAAGCACGACCCTGTAGAAGATAGAGCCGCGGGCGAGCAGAGCCGAAGCGACGAGGACGGCGATGAGGAAGACGGGGACGAGGTAGCGCACGACTTTGTGCGACAGAAGCTGCACGGCATAGAAGCCACCGCGCAAAGGGTTCAACATCGCGCGCTGATGCCACAAGTCGGTGAAGGTCTGCGTGATGACGCGCACGCGCATGCTCAGCTCTTTGTCCGCGCGGTGATTCGTCTCTTCCGTGCACACGGCGTCGGGTTCATAGACGGCGCGCAGACCCTGTTCGACCATCACGGTCGCAATCAGAAAATCACTGCAAGCCTCGTGGTAGAGCGGCACGTAGGCCGAGCGCCGCACGGCGTACAGGCAGCCCGACACGCCGATGAGCGAGCAGGCGCGGCTCTCGTGTCTTTTGAGAAACGTCTCGTAGCCCCAGTAGGAACGCGCGCCGCGACCGACGGCGCTCTGCGCCGGGTCAACGTAGACGAGCCGCCCGGCCACGCAGCCGACCGAAGGGTCTGCGAAGTTCGGCATCATCATGTGCAGTACGTCGGGGCTGTACATCGTGGTGGCGTCGGAAAAGAGGATGACCTCTCCGCGCGCCCGCGCGACCGCCTCGTTCTGCGCGGCGGTCTTGCCCAGACGCTCCGTCTGTCGGTGCAGGCGCACGCCGCGCGTCGCAAACGAGCGCGCAATCTCATCCGTGCGATCCGTCGAGCAGTCGGACGCGACGATGATCTCCAACTTGTCTGAGTCGTAATCCAGCGCCAGCGTGTTTTCGAGCTTCGCCGCCAGATCGCGCTCCTCGTTGTATGCCGTGATGATGACGCTGACGCCGGGGCTGCAATCAGCTTTCCGCACGGGGCGCGGGCGCAAGCTGCTGACGATCAACAGCAGAACGGGATAACCGACGTGGGCATAGAAGAGCGCCGCCACGCCGAGCCAAAACACCAGTTCTGTTAATGCTCTCAGACTCATTTCGCTGCGAAACCACCTTCGGCTTCAGGCTCCGCGAAGACCTCGGCCCGCCCGCCTGCTGCTCGGCGCGCGCGTCCGGCCTTCGTTTGCGCGCCGACGCCGGCAGGCTCTTTCAAGAGGCCGTGCTCCGCTTCGTACATGCGGCGCAGGCAGACGGCGTAACCCACCAGATAATAGACGTACCACAGGTAAGCGACCGAAGCGAAGAAGCTGCTCACCATGTAACCGACCAGACTCGCCTGCAAGCCTACGGAGAAGTAGTAGTAAAAGCGCGTCGCGCGTCGCGCCTCATAAGTTTGACCTTCGATCTCCCGCAGCCGCTTGAGCGGCGAGAGGATGAATAGCACGTAGAACGCCAGCGCCGCCAAGCCCATCTCCGAGGCCACCTGCGTGTAAGCGTTATGACTGACCTGATCGTGGATGGAGACGATGGGGAAATTTCCCATCCCGACGCCGAGCAGCGGGTGCCTGAGCGCCACGAGGACGGACTTGATGAGCAGTTGTTGCCGCGCACCTGACGAGCCGACGGGGTCGAGACTGGGAATGAAGATGGAGAGGACGCGGACGGGGAAGTTTCCCGGCGCGAGTACGAGGAAGAACATCCCTGCGGCCAGCATGACGATGACGACGCCGAAGCGGTTGCGCCGTCCGAGCTTCCACGCGAGGAAGATCGAAGCGGCGACCAGCCCTAAAAATCCCCCGCGCGAAAACGTGACCGTGATGGCCGCCAACATCAGGGCCGTGCACACGCCGTAACCCAGTTTTCCGATCAGCCCGCGGGCGCTCAGAAGCAGCGCGATGCTGACGGGGATCATCGTCACAAGGTGGAGCGCCAGATCGTTCGGGTTATCGAACAGGCCGCCGATTCTTCCGGCCACGCGGTAGCCTTCGACGACCATCTTCCCCGAAGAGTAGTCGTTCAACGCGCCGGCGCTCAAGAAGAGACTGACGGCCAGCGCGAGAAGGATCAGCGTCTTCAAGCGCCGCTGCGTCCGCACCACGTTGACCATCACGATGAACATCAGGATGGCCTTGATGAAGTTGCCGCTGAACATGTCCCAAGCCACGCCGGGGTCAATCGCCAGCGGGACGGAAAGCAGCGCCACGAGACAGAGCAGCAGCAGGAGATTGACTTCGCGCGGGCGGGCCGTGAGCGTGCCTTCGAGCACCAGTTGCGTGGGGAAGAAAACCAGGAGCGTCGCGACCGCCAGCACGAACGCCATGTTGTTGAAGGACGAGAGGGCCGGGAAAAGCTCGTAAGGCCGAAAGTAGAGGACAGCCGTGAAGAGAAACAGCCCCGCGTAGCTGAGCGCGTGCCCGCGCTTGAGAATCCAGCTCGGCCCCTTCCCGGCGCGAGCGGGAGCGGGCGACGGTTGAACGGTCGCGCCCGAAACCTTCTTCGCGCCCGCGTCTCCGTCCGTTAAGCCGTCCGCGGCGGTCTCCACACCGTTCTGCCGCGGCCACTCTGCCTCGGCACGGTCGTTCTCCCACAGACCCGCCTGCCGTGAGCGAGTGACGGGTTCATAATCTGTGAAACGACTCTTATCTCGCATCTCGCGGCATTCAAGATAGCGGTCGTGAACAACTCGCTCGTCGCCCGAGAGGGGCGGTTCGATCTCGCCTTCTCCGGTCTCGGAGAGGTGTCGCTGCCCTTCAAGGGAGCGCGGCAGGAATTATTCGGCACGACCCCTGAAAACGCAAAGGCCGCCGGTGCCGACCTTTGAACGTCGCCGGACGACCAATGAAAGTTCGTCGAGATATGAGGCCGGGCACGGGAGCGGGCTACGCCGGAATTCCCTCTTCCTCACCGGCGAAGACCAGCACGCGCACGCACTCTCTGAGCGCGACCTCGAAGCGGCGGGCCTCCTCGACCTCGGTGAAGTTGAGCGCGCGCAACTGCTGCTCGATGCGGCGGCGGTAGTCCGAGACGAGCGAGTCCGAGACGTTCAGGCGCGCGGCGGCTTCGAGCTGAGTGATGTGCGCGGGGCTGAGGTAACAGTACCAGAGCACGCCGAGCATCCGGTCGTACTGCTTGCTCTTGCCGCGCACCGCCGCGTGCAGGCCCTTCAGGAATTCGTCCACGTAGCCGGCGGCCTCGTCCTCCGACTCGCGGCGCAGCAAAGACTGCTCCGGGTTCTCGTGCCCGTCCACAGGCTCGAAGGCACGCCCCTCGTCGTCGTCGCCGCCGCCGATGGGGACGAGGTAGATGTCCATCACCGGCAGGCGCGACATGACGAGGCCGCGCAAGGTGCGCACGTCCACCGGCGAGTCGCAGGCTTCGAGCACTGAGACGATCAGGTCTTCGAGGTCGGAGTTGCTGATGATGATCTGCGAGTCGCCCGTGCAACCGACCATGCGTATGTCGCGCTGGCGGACGGGGATGAGTTGCACGCGCTGCTCCAGTTCGGCGTGCGCGCGCCGCGGCTTCTCCTGACGCCACTCGCGCAGGCCGTAGACGCGGTCAACCAGACGGCGGTGCGGCTCGTCGTCGCCTTCGCCGCCGCCGGAGTCAACGCGGCGGAAGTTGGCGCTCGACTGGATGACGGTCGAGATGCGGCGCGCGAGGCGATAACTTTCGGGGTGACGCTTGCGAAGCTCCGCCGTCAGAAGGTTCGTCAGCTCAATCTGGCCGACCTCGCACTCGATCTCCGAGTCGGTCATCTCCGTGTCGAGGTAGTGCTGGAAGCGCGACTTGGCGAGCAGGGTGACGAAAAGCTCCTGCGTCAGATCGAGGTAGGCGCTGCCGCGGTCGCCCTCCTCGACCAGAAGGCCCGCGCTGTAGGAGGCGCGCACGAGCGGGTGATTGACGACGAGGCGCTGTAGCTCTGACCAGAGGCGGGAAACGTCCGAGCGGCGCAAAGATTCGACCCACGCGCCGGCGTGGCGCGGCGGTCGGGCCTCGACGCCGGAGGCGCGCTCCGGCGACGTGCGGGACTTCTCTTCCGTTGCGCTCGTCATGGGATCGTTCAAGCTATGATCTTGATCGGCGGATGTAGCAGCCATGTTACTGGTAGTCGCTCGTTCGGAGCAAGGTCGGAGGTGTGAAAGACACGTCCACTGAGGAAGATTCGGAAAAGCGCCGGGGTGCAAGCGTCGGGGCGTCCTGTAGCGTTTCGGCTGAACCTTTCAGGCGAAGGCGCGAGACGTGTCTGTCCGGGAGAGGACATCTGCGTTCCGCCGGCTCTCTGGTTTGAAATGATGACCTTTGCGGGGAACACGCGCCGGTCTGCCGCAAAAGGGAACAGGCGCGGCCACCGTGAAGGGGTGTCGAACAGCCAGCGCCGCCCGACACATTCAGATGGTAACAGTAAACCCGTGATTGAGCAACATCTTTTTACACAGCAGCCAAGCCCTTGAAAAATCAGGTGGAAACGGGCGGCGCGGAGGGTGTGCGGCGGAGCCGAAGACTGGAAAAGGGCATCAATTCGGAATTTAACTTTCATGCACGAGCGAAGCGCCCCAACGTCCGAGGGTTTGAAACGTGCCCGCTCCTCGCCGTGCGGGCATTTTTTTGAACGAACTCCGACCCGCGCTGTGCTTTTCAAAAAGCGCTTCCTTCGTGAGCCGCCGAAGAAGCCTCCCCGTTGGGCCGCGCGGCTGAAACCGTTTGAGACTGCGAGGAGAGACCATGCGTTCAACGCGCACAGCCGGATTCCGAAAACTTCGGACGTGCCCACAGTCCGACGCGCTGTCAGTTTATTGCCAGAGCGGGACGACCGCCGTGCGGCACGCCTCAATCGCCGCGCACGTGGCCGCCTGCGACTTTTGCGGTGCCGAAGCTCAACTGCTCTCCCGCTTCCCGCCGCCGGCGAACGCTCTCCCCCTCGCCGTCCTTTCCATCCCCGCGGGGCTGCGCCGCCTTGCCGAGGACATGCTGTCGGTGGCCTCGCTCAACCGCGCGCGCTTTGCCGAGTCCATACTCGAAATCGAGCGCCTGACGCCGACCGAGGTCTGACGATTGCGGAATTCAGCTTGCGGATTAAAGGGAGGCGTGCTGACCTCCCGTTAATTTTTTGCCCGCGACTGCTGACCTTCAGTTAATTTTTTGCCCGCGACCACAGACTCGCGGCGCATTTGAAAACACCGACACCCTGGTCGAATCCGCAATCCGAATTCCGCAATCCGCAATCCCCGCCCTCAACTACTCGCCCTTCGTAGCCGCCGTGCCGTCGTAAAGCTCGTCTATCAAGCCGCCGTACTTCTCGTCTATGACGCGCCGCTTCACCTTCAGCGTCGGCGTCAGTTCGCCGCCGTCAATCGAGAAGTCGTCGGGCAGGAGGGCGACGCGGCGGACGCGCTCGTAGTCGGCAAGCGACGCGGTCAGCCCGGCCACGTCGCGCTGGACTAACCTGACGGCCTCGGCGCTCCGGCTCCGGGCGATGCGCGGCGTGTGCTCTTCGGCCTGCGGGGCGGGCAGGGCTGCGGCGAGCGCCTCCCAGTCCGGGACGATGAGCGCGGCGGGCTGCTTTCGGCCCGCGCCGACGACGACGACCTGACTGACGTACTGGCTCTCCTTGATGAGACTCTCGACGAGCTGCGGCGCGACGTACTTGCCGTTCGAGAGCTTGAACAGCTCCTTCTTGCGGTCGGTGATGAAGAGGTGGCCGCGCTCGTCCGTGTGGCCCACGTCGCCGGTCTTGAACCAGCCGCCCGCGTCAAAGACCGCGGCGGTTTCTTCCGCGTGGCCGTAGTAGCCCTTCATCACGTTCGGCCCGCGGACGAGAATTTCGCCCTCCTCGTCGGTCTTGACCTCGACGCCCGGAAACGGCAGGCCGACCGAGCCGACGCGGTTGTCGTCGGGCCGGTTGGCCGCGACGATGCACGTCTCCGTCATGCCGTAGCCTTGCAGGATGGTCACGCCCGCGCCGAGGAAGGCGTAGGAGAGCGCGGGCGAGAGCGGAGCGCCGCCGGAGACGAAGAAGCGGAGGCGACCGCCCACGCCCTCGCGCCACTTCGAGAAGACCAGACGGCTCGCCGCCTCCTGCTGGATTTCGAGGAGCGGCGGAATCTGCTCGCCCCTGTCGGCAAGCTCCGCGTGACGCTGCCCGACGTGCAGCGCCCACTTGAAAACTTTCGACTTCCACGCGCCCTCCGAAGTCCCCTTCTTCACGATCTTATGGAAGACTTTCTCGAAGAGGCGCGGCACGGCGGTCATGATCGTCGGGCGCACCTCGCGCAGGTACTCGCCCACCAGGTCGAACGAAGGCGCGTAGTGGACGGAGACGCCGTTCCAGCAGAAGACGTAGAAGACCGTCCGCTCGAAGATGTGCGAGAGCGGGAGCACCGAGAGCGCCACGTCGGTCGAGCGAATCGGCAGCGCCGAGGTGATCGAGAGCATGTTCGACGTGAAGCTCGCGTGCGAGAGCATGACGCCCTTCGGCTCGCCCGTCGTGCCCGAAGTGTAGATGATCGTCGCCAGATCGTCCGCGCCGACTGTGCCGAGCGCGCGGTCGAAGACTTCCGGCGCGGTGCGGTCGAGTTCCGCGCCTCTCTGCTCAAGCTCGAAGAGCGTCAGTGCGCCCTCGTGCGCGGAGGCCGCGTCCGTGTCGAAGAAGATGACGCGCTCAAGCGCCGCGACCGGCTCGATGCCGGGGCGCGCGTGGCGGTAAACCTTCTTCCCCGAAACAAACAGTGCGCGCGCGCCGGAGTCTTCGAGGATGTAGCGCACCTGCCCTGGGGCTTGCGTCGTGTAGATGGGCACGTTGACCGCGCCGAGGCTAAGGATGGCGAGGTCAACGACAGACCAGTCGGGCCGGTTCTCCGACAGCAGCGCCACGCGGTCGCCCTTGCGGACGCCGAGCGCGGACAGGCCCAGCGCGACGGCGCGCACGCGCCTGATGATCGCGTCGCCGGGGATGTGCAGCCACTGGCCCTCTCTCTTCAGGCTCAGCGCGTCCGGCTTCGCGTGCCTTGCGAGCGCCTCAAGGCACATCGCCGGCACGGTCGCCGGAACATCTGTTGGTTGAGTGTCAGCCATAAGGTTCGTGAACCGTAAACCGTGAGCCGCGACAAGAGAAAAACCGTCCTTCTCTTGTCGCGGCTCACGGTTTACGGTTCACGGCTTTTAATCCTTTCCGCGAAGTAAGCGACCGTGCGCTTGAGGCCCTCGCGCAGCGGGACGGTCGGCTCCCACCCCAGGAGCTTTTGCGCGCGCGAGATGTCCGGGCGGCGCTGCCTGGGGTCGTCCTGAGGCAGCGGGCAGAAGCGCGTCTTAACTTCGACTCCGGCGACGCGCGCGACCTCTTCGGCCAGCTCGCGCATCGTGAATTCGCCGGGGTTGCCGACGTTCACGGGGTCGTGCACGTCGAACTCTGCGTGCGCGCCCGCCTCGACGTTCATCAGACGCACCATGCCCTCGACGAGATCGTCCACGTAGCAGAACGAGCGCGTCTGCTCGCCCG
>DATARW010000053.1:0-95450 GCA_036263975.1 Pyrinomonadaceae bacterium | reverse complement strand
ATAGTTTGTTCCTCATCTTTCGCGCACGCCGCCGAAGTCCTGACCGAAACGCGACTCCATGAAGGCCCGGCTCGAAGAGTCGAGCGGGCTTCCGCCCGTGCTCGGCACGCCCCGCACGGCCTGCGAAGTATCCGCACCTTGACCGCCCGCGCCCGCGGCGCTTCGCTGAATCGCGGGCGTGCCCGCCGCGCGGCACTCCTCGCATTCCCCGCCCGAAGCCGCCGCGCCGCCGCAGCCGCACTTGCGCTGCACGGGCGGCACGCTTCCCGTCGCCGACACCTGTTCCGCCACGCGGTCGGCTTCCTGCTCGTACACGTCTCCGGGCGTGCTGACGGCGAGCTTGGCCTGTATCGCGCCCGAACGCAGTTGGCGCTGCAAAGCCATGTTGCCGGCGGCCCGCGGGACTGCTTTATACACGGACGCCGCGACGGGAGTGGGGCACGCCACGTCACATGCGGGCGAGAGAGCGCGGGCTGATACCGCCCGCTCTCTTCCGGCTTTCGCAGGAACTGTCGCCGTAGACTCCATGACGCGCCGCGCCCTTTTCCCTCGTCAACGCCCCTGTAGAATGTCCTTCAGATACTTGTCCACATGCATCCGCTGCAACCACACACGCAACTCATCCGGCGCGCGCGTTAGAGACAGTCCGGGTCTTCGTCGCCTTTGGGTGCCCAGACGCGCTCCCTTCGTCTTTTCGCAAAGACCGGCCCGCGCTGCGGGTTGTCTTTGATGTAGAGGGCGGTCTTCAGATATTCCTGACGGACGGCTTCGTCGTCCACGCAGAGCTTCGAGTTGACAGCCTCCAGAATGCTCTTCGGCAGTGAGCCGACGTGAAGGCTCAGGTCAATCAGCGCGTCGAACTGCCCTTGATCCAGATCAACCAACACCTGCTCTTTGATTCGCCTCGTGTGAACCGCAATGTCGCTCTTCAACAGCACCTCGGCCTCCGGCTTCGTGAGCGTCCAGTCCGGCGTGCAGTCGCATCTCTTCAATTTTATCCCGCCGCCCTTCTTCTTCGGCTCACCCGCCGCAGGCTTCGGCTCTGGCTCGCCCGACCCCGGCTTCTTCGGCTCATCCTTCCCGTGCGTACAGGTTCTGCCGCCGTCATTGGCTGTAATCACGTGTCCGTATCCTATCGTGCATCCGCCCGTCTTCTTCTGTTCGCCTTCCAGGGCGATGTAAGGGAACGACACGAAGGCTTCGCCCGCTTTGATCTTCTCCAATTCTCCGGGGCTGACTTCGGTCGGCTGCCTGGTCTGCGAGGAAGGCTTCGCGCAGTTAACGTCGGCCACGGACGTTTTTAAGAACTCTACGTTCTCCGCCTTCTCTTTCTCCAACTCCTCGCGCGCCTCGGGCGAAGTGTCCTTATCGTCAAGCTCCTTATTAATCGCCTTGACCCTCTTGCGCGCGAGGCAGCGTCTGAGGAGCAACATCTGCGCCTCGTTTTCCTTGCGCTCTTTGTCGAGGCGGAGGATCTCGCTCCGCACCGTGTAGTCGTTAGCCACGGGTTCGTCCGCGGGCGAACTCTGCCCCTTGGGCACGGAAGGCGAACTGCCGGGCAAGACGGCTTCGAGACCCTGAATCGCCTCGTTGATGAGCGCGATGCGTTCGTCGAGCTTGCCGACGAGGTCGTATTCGACGCTCGTCAGTTCGGACTTCAGCGTGTCGCGCTGCGCCTCTGTCTTCTCACTGACAGAGGCGGGAGGGATGGCGCGAACCTGATCCTGGAGACCTTCGCGGAGATGAGACTCCTTGTCTATCTCCTGCGCCATCTCCTCCAGGCGCTCGACGCGTTCGGCGTGCTCCGGCGGCGGCGCGATGGGCGCGTTGGGATCGTTTGAAGGGGCCGGGTCGGTCGCACCGCCCGCACCGCCTGCGCCGCCTGCGCCGCCTGCACCGCCAGCACCACCCGGCGGCGTCTGACGTTGAATGACCGGCTCCGACGCTCCCGCGCCCAGACCCGACCCGAAGTCCTGCTGGATGACGTGAGCCAGCTCGTGCGCCAGAAGTTGCCGCCCCGTGTGCGAGCCGGAGTCGTAGCGTCCCTGATCGAAGATGATGTCGCGCCCCACGGTGTAGGCCAGCGCGTTGACGGTCTGCGCCGACGCGCTGGCCTTCGCGTCGGAGTGGATGCGGACGCGGCTCAAGTCCCTGCCGAAGCGCGGCTCGAAGAAAGAGCGTGCGGCGCGGTCGAGCGGTTGACCGCCCGAACGCAGCGCCTCATGAACTTTCGGCGCACCGGCGACGCCGGAGTGATTCGCGGCGCGACGTTGCAGTCTCAGTTCTTTCTCACGACACTGATCGCACCCGCCGCCCGAACCCGGATTCTCTTCACACGCGCACTTGCGTTGCAGCCGCCCCGGTTCGACCGTGCCGTGCGACGGCACGGGACTGCCCTGGCGAGTGCTCGACATTCGCATCACCCTGTCGGCCACGCGGTCGGCCTCCTGCTCAAACGTGTCGCCCGGCATGCTGACGGCGAGCTTCGCCTGTATCGCGCCGCTTTGAAGGAGATGCCGCACGGCGAAGTTGCCGGCGGCCTGCCGCACATCCGCGCACGCTACCCTCGACGTGGCAGGCGACGCCGCCGGGCGCGCGAAGCGGCGTTCGGCGGGGGCCTTCTCCATCGCCCTCAATTTAGTTGCAGGCATCTACGCGACCTCTCTTGCGCGCCCCGCCGGAAAATGGCCCGGTGCTGCTTCCCCCTTCTGTCTTCTCACAACGAAGGCTTCTCGCCGAAGGGGACTTCGCCCGACGCCTGACGCCGATAGGACGGCTGGACGTAATCGAAAGAGATCATCCCGTCGGAGACGGCCTGCTCGATGGCGTCGCGGATCACATCTTCGTCGTAGAAGCATAGCGAGCCGCGCCAGTAAAGCAGTTCCCACTCCAGACGCCGACGGTAGGAGTACTGAATTATGCGGTCGCGCTCGACGGGCGGATAGACGGGCACCACCGGCCCTTCGTCATAGACCAGCTCGACGTATTCGAGTCCGGTCAGTCCCAACACCTTCACTTCCCGGAGCAGCCGCTCGGTGATGTACAGGTCGGAGAAGGGTTGCAGCGCCGGGATGACGAAGAACTCCGCCGTGACCTTCGACGGGTCGAAGGAGCGTTGGTAGTAGTGGAAGACCTCGCCGCCGGGGAGCGTCAGTCCGCGCGAGTTCGCCGCGTCGAACACGTCGGGCAACTCCTGCGGCTGGACGGCAAAAAACGACTGGCCGGAGACCGTCAACGGCACGGGGTCGGAGATGAAGCCCATGCACGCGAGCACCGCCGCTGCACGCTCGCTAACCAACGGCACGTTTAGGGCGAAGGCCGGAAAGTCCGGCAGCGGCAGGTCGGGCGGGTACTTGTTGTAGCGGTTATTTTCATGCGCCCACGGGCCGGAGCCTTTCGGGAAGAGCTTCTGCATGACGGGGCCTAAGTCAATTCCGTCGGGCCACCACTTCCCGGCGAGCGTCATGGTCACAACGGCGTACTCGCGCGCGTTCGGAAGGAATCGGTATATCTTCATCTCTGGCCCTCCGTCATGCCCTCGACGCGGAGAATAAAATCAATCTCCCCCATCCGGCCCTTGATCGCGTTCAGCCCCGCATACGTCGCCCCGTTCTGGAAGTCCTGGCCGATGATTTGGCCGCTCGGCTCGATAGTCATGTTCATAAAGTGCTGATTGCTGGTCGAGCCGATGATGTAGTCACCCGCCAGCATTTCCCTCTGCCTGGCGACGGACGCCTCGACCTGCGTGTAAGTGCGTGTGAAGTCCTGGCCGGCCTCCTCCGCAGCCTCTCGCATGGCGTTCCAACGGGTCGTGGCGACATCCTGAAGCGAGCCGTTGAAGACCCGCGGATATTCGTTCAGGACATTGTTCGCGGGCGTCACACGCAGCCCGTGCGACTGGGCCACGGAGGTGACGGTGTATTCGCTCAGGCGATTGCCCTCGCCGGTGAACAGAGCCTCGTAGCCCCTCCTCGCCGCCGTATTACTGAAGCCTTGACGGTCGGGGAAGACGAGCATGCGGGAGATGGGGTCTTCGGGCGTCTCGGTCGGCAGCCCCAGATTCTCCAGTGTGCGGCCATAAAGCTCGTCCGCGTTGACGAGGATGGCACCCTGGCTCTGCCTCAAGATGCTGCCGGAGATCGAACAGAATCCGCAGTTCGTCGCCAGGCCGCTCGGGTTGACCGGCGTCGGCACCAGCGGCCCGCGCAGGTTGCTCACACCCCCCGTGCGGAAAGTGTCGGGCGGAAGCGCAAAGCACTGATTGGGATTCGGCAGCGTCTCCCCTTGCACCAGCAGGCCGAGCGGGCGGCGCGGGGCAGGCAGCGCGTTCTGGATGGAGAAGGCGGAAGCGCCTCCGGGGGCCGCGCCGCCTTCCGCGCCCGCAACGGACGAGGCAGGCCAGTTGCCGATCTCCTCCAACTCCCCTCCGGCGCTGTTGTAGAGCGTCAGGCCCTGCGAGTCGAGGAAAGCGAGCTGGTCGGGGAAGTCCGGGTGCCAGAGCATCTTCGAGCCGTCGGGAAGCTCGGAAATGCGCACGCCGGGAAGCAGCCCGACGGGCGTTGACTCGGCCAGTGCGCCAGCCGTGCGCGTGGCCGGCAGGGCGTTGAAGGCGCGCACCGAGCCGATGAGCGCGAAGGCGCTCATCACCATGTTGACCATGCCCCAGAAGCGCAGCGACTCGGCCTGCGCCTCCTGCGAAGCCGAGTAGACGCCCGCGCGAGCGCCGAGACCGTACTGTGTGCCGCGCCTGTAGTCGCGCGCGCCGACGGCCAGCCCCGCCACCGCCAGTCCCGCTCCGGCTGCGATCATCGGGGCGCTGAGCATGATGGCGGGCGGGAAGATGAACGCGAAGAGCAGCATCGCAAGGCCGGCGATGGCGAGCAGCACGCTGACGAACTTCTCCTGTGCGCGGTGCATCGCGATCTCGAAGAGCACGAGGCTCCGGACGGACTCGTTCGTCGAGGGCAGCAGCTCGTCTACCATCGGGCACAGCTCCTCGTAAGGAACCTGGCCTGTGCTGATCTGCTGTATCAGCTCGCGGTACTTGTCCTGACGCTCGCCGATGTTGCTCAGTATCGCTTCCCGCACTCCGGCGAGTTGTTCGGGGCCTGCGTTCCACAACTGGTCGAACGTCTGGCGCGGAAGAACCTGATAGCCGCGCGGGCCGAGCGGGCCGAGCGCCGTCCCGACACGCTGGACGGCGCGCATCACCGTGGCTGAGTTAGTTCCCCAACTGGCCGCGGTGCTCCGGTAGTCGGTGGCGTCGGAGGGCGGCGGGTCGCCGCATAGATCACTGTGGCGGACGGGCGCTTCGACGCCCTGCGGCAGCGCCATCTCCGGGACGAAGATGCTCGCTTCGGGCTGTGCGGCGGGCTGTGCGTCCGGCGTCGCCGGAGTTTGCGTCGCCGCGGGTGTCGTGGCCTGCGTTGCCGTGGGTGTCGTCGCCTGCGTCGCTGCACTCGCATCGTCTGTGGACGCGGTCGCCGGAGTCGTGCCCCTGAGCCACTCCCCAATCATCTCCACCTTCCTCCTGTCGAAGGTGGGCTGACCGGCGGGGCCGTGCTGTCCGCCTCCCGTGCCCGTTTGAGTCCCGAACAGGGCAGGGTCGGAAAACAGAGGGGAAAGATTCAGGTCTTTGGGGAGAGGGTCGCCGTACTCTTCGGCTGTCCTGCCCCATGCGAAGTTTACGTCGTGGCAGAACTGGCAACCGCTGCCCGTGTGGGTCTGCAAATTTCGCATCGGAACGATGTAGTTGTGGTAACGAGGGTCGGGGGGAACGTAGGTGGAAGGCGGCAGGTCTTCGGCGCTTCTCTCGTTCGTCCGAACCTGCATCCGCTCGGCCACCGAAGGATCGGTCATGTACCCTTGAGTCTTGTCCGTGAGGTATGACGTGAAGCCGCCGACACGCTCACGGTAAGAGGCGTCAACCGCCAGCCTCGATTCCATGAAGGCGCGCTCTCCCGGCTCGTGCGTGCCGGCGAAAGTCTCGAACATCTCCGGGCCGGAGGGCAGTTGAGCGGCGCGCGCGGCGTACTCGTCAATGTCGCCCGACATGAGCTGCGCGTCCAACTGGAAATCCTCCATCCCGCGCACGTAGTCGCTCCACTGGTCGAGCGACGAGATGTTGTGTTCGAGCCGGGTGATGGATGCGCTCAAGACGCGAGCGACGAACTCGACGTAGGACTCGTCGGCGTGATCCTTTTTCTCGTCGCGCTGGACGGCGGGCACATGCCCTCTCTCTGCAAGCTCGGGCCGCCTCTCTTCCGCCTCCGCTGACGGAGCGGCTGCCGTTTCGCCCTCAGTCACGGCGTGCGCGGTCTCGTCCGCCTCGCGCTCGTACACGTCGTCGCCCGCGCCGGAGGCGCGCACCTGCGAGCCTCCCGAAGACTGTTGGACGACGTGCGTCAGCTCGTGCGCGAGCAGCAGACGGCCTTCGGCGGAGTCGGGCCGGTACTCGCCGGGCGCGAAGGCGATGTCTGTGCCGGCGGTGAAGGCGCGCGCGCCGAGCTTCGTCGCGGAAAGCTCCGCGCCCTCGTCCGTGTGGACGCGCACGCTGCTCAGGTCTGCGCCGAACCCGGACTCGAAGAACTCCCGCCCCGGCGAAGTCAAAGGCTGGCCGCCGCCGCGCAGCGAAGGAATCTTCGCGGCCCCGCCGCGGTCGGAGTCCGCGCCCTGAGCGGGCTTCTCCTTCGTCTGAATCCTCCGCTCTTCCTCGACGCAATTCGGGCACGTCGCCCCCGACGCGCAGGCGGCGCACTTCTTCTGGACGGCCCCCGCGGGCGCAGTAGAGAGTCGCGCGTGCGGGGCGAGATTGGCGCGCATGTGCGAGGACGCCGCAGCGCCGTCCTCGCCGCCGAACATCGTCTCCGCCCAAACGGAGTCGGAGCGCATCAGTCGCTGTACGGCGAAGTTGCCGGCGGCCTGCCGCGCGCCCGGCGGCCTCAAACCGTTGCTCGAAGGCGACGGCTCGCGCTCGCGCGCCGGGGAGCGCGCGTTGAATGCGTTCGCCGTCTTCGTCTTTTCGACTGCGGTCGCGTTCATGGAAGCCTGCGCTACTTGTCCTGCGCGATCAGCGCATGGTACTGCTTGAAGTCCGAGGGGGAAGGAACCTTTCCCTGCTTGAGCATCTGCCGCGCCGTCGCGCGGACGAGCTGGCGCATCGTCACCACCTGCCCGTCCTCTGCGGCGAGGAAGGCCGCATCGAGCGCGACGTTGCGGATGTCGCCGCCGGTAACGTCGAACTGCCGCGCGAGGAACTTGAAGTCCACGTCCGCGCCGAGGGGCGCGCGCGGCGGGAACATGCCGCGCCAGAGTCGCTCGCGATAAGTCTCGTCCGGCATGGGGAACTCGACGACGTAGTGCATGCGGCGCGAGAAGGCCGCGTCCATGTTCTTCGAGAGGTTGCTGGCGAGGACGACCGCGCCCTCGTGCTCCTCCATCTTTTGCAAAAGGTAGGCGACCTCGATGTTGGCGTAGCGGTCGTGCGCGTCCTTCACTTCCGAGCGCTTGCCGAAAAGGGCGTCGGCCTCGTCGAAGAAGAGGATGGCGTTAGAGGAGCGCGCGGCGCGAAAGATGCGGTCGAGGTTCTTCTCGGTCTCGCCGATGTACTTGCTGACGACGCCCGCGAGGTCTATGCGGTAGAGGTCGAGTCCGAGGTCGCGCGCAATCACGCCCGCCGTCATCGTCTTGCCCGTGCCCGACGCACCGGCAAAGAGAACCTTCAGCCCGCGCCCGGCGACCACGCGCTCGCCGAAGCCCCACTCTTCATAGACGACATGCCTGTGCCTGATGGCCGCGGCGACTTCCTTCACCTGCCTCAGCGTCGTCGGCGGCAGCACGAGGTTGTCCCAGCCGTGTCGCGCCGTCACCTTCACCGCCAGACGCCCAAGCCCTCGGTCTGATTGCCCGCGCGCCGCAGCCGTCAGAAGGTCTAAGCTCAAGCCGCCCGCATCGCCCGCAAGAGAGCGCGCGTCGGCGGCTGCCGTGACCGCGTCCCTGATCTGTCCCGGCGTCAGCTCGAAGCGGCTGGCGAGCAGTTCGAGCGCGAGGCCGGGAAGCTCCGCGCCCTCCGCGCGCAGCAGTTCGCTCCAGAGCCTCTGTCGCTCCGCATACTCCGGCGCGTCGAAGCTGAAGCCCGCGGAGCGCAAGCCTTCGAGCGTCCTGCGCCAGGACGCGTCGGGCGTGCAGGAGAGGAAGACCGGGAGGTCGCCGACCGCGAAGGCCGAGGCCACTTCGGCGGCCAACGAAGAGGAATGGCTGTCGTCGCCGTCGAAGAGCGTCTCGAAGTGCGCGAGGAAGATGCCGGCCCTATTCAGACGTTGAAGCAGGACGGCCTCGCGCGCCAGACCCGCGAGCGACTCGCCCGCCGACTTCGCTGCGGCGAGGTCAACGCTCAGCAGAGACAAACCCAACTCGCGGCAGACCGCGCGCGCCGCCGTCAGACGGCCCGAACCGTACTGCCCCTCGAAGACGACGAGCGGCACGCCCTTCTTCTCGCCGCGCCGCCCGAAGAGCTTGCCGAGTCGTCGCAGCTTCTCGCGCCGCGCGGAGTCGAGTAGAACTTCATCCCAGCCCGCCGGAGTCTCGTCGAGGGTGATGAAAGCAGAGCGCGCCGCCGCGCCGTTGCCGAGCAGGAACTGTGTGAGCGAGCTGTCCGGTGTGAACCCGCGCGCGAGCGACGACGCGCGCTCGGCGGCGTGCGGGAGCATGTGCAGAAGGCCGAGCCGGAAGAGCTTCGACTCCGGGAGGAAGTGGCGCAGCAGGCGCGCGCGCTCCGCCGCGCCGCCCGAGAAGAGCCGGAGCGCGAGGTCGAAGGTCGGCCATTTCCTCGACACGTCGTTATTCAGGTACGCATAGACGGTCTCGTACTTCAGATCGAACTCCGGCGCGGCGGCGAGCAGAATCACGTCGCGCTCGAACGCAGACAACTCGAACTCTTCGATCAGGCGACTCCACGGCAAGTCCGCGTCGCGCGTCGCATCGCACGCGCGACGCATCTCCTCGGCGCGCTCGCTCAGTTCGGCGACGCCCTCGGCGACGCCCTCGGCCCGCAGGTTCTGGCCGACGAGATTGTCCACCTGCTCGTCGCTGATGTAGAGGCCGCGGAACTCGTCGAGCGAGAGGCCGTAGGCGACCCGCAGGCGCAAGACCTGCCTGTGCAGCAGGAGGTCTAGCCGCCGCAGTTCTTCGCGCAGGTGTTCGAGCGGTTCTGAAGTCAAGCGCGTCCTCATCCCCCTTGAAAGAAAGCGAGCGGTCGTTCGTCAAGCCAGCCGAGCCGGTGCGCCCCGCTCGCCGCCCCCGTCATCGAGAGGACGATGGCGAGCGGCGGCCTGCCGAGCGTCACGACGCGGCGCGAAGTCTCTTCCTCATAATCGGCCTCGCAGTCGAGGAAGTTTGCGTAGAGATATTCCAGGCCAGACTGCGCGAAGCCCGGCAACCTGCGCGCGAAGTCGCGCAGCAACCCCTGCGCGACGACGCACAGCGCGAAGCCCGCGTGCGCGGAGAGGCCGAGCGCGCGCGGCGGCGAAAGATAAAGCATGTCTGCGCCCAGACGTGCGCGCCGCGCGTTGAACTCGGCGAGCGCCGGGTCTGCACGCGCAAGCTCGTCCATCTCCGCGCCCGACATCCCGACGAAGCGCAGGCGTGGGAAAGACTCTCGCAACATCTCGACGAGCGCGCCGTCTTTGAACACATCGTCGCAGAACAAGACCTCCTTCTCGTCTTCCCCGACTTCCGCTTCCCGTCCCGCCAGTTCCGCCTCCTGTTCCACGCAGGCGAGGCAGGCCCGAAGCCGGCGCACAACCGCGCCCGGTCTTCGCTTGTCGAGAAGGCAAGCCCGCAACCACACGCCGCGCCCTGTGTCGAGCAGAAGAGCGACGCGCCGTCCGCCCACGCTCAGGCGCAAGAGCGCGAGACCGTCGCCGCCGAGCAGCCCGCGCGACCTGCGCCACGCGCCTAACACGTCCAGAAATTCTTCGGCCTTCGCGCGCGTCACGCCGCGCTGCCACCCTGCGATGTCTTGTGCCGAGATGTCATGCGGCACCCCCAGAAGGTCGCGCGCGGTGGCATCGTAGAAGAGTTGAAGAGCGCGCGTCGTCCCACAGCACTCGGCCAGCAGCAGCAGTCGCACGAGCGCCGCCGGCTCTACCTCACCCGGACGCGGCCAGCTCGCGGTCGCCTCTTCGAGCGGCAGCGCGTCGAGCGCGGGCAGAAGCATCAACACTCCCCCGAATCGCGTGTGCCGTGTCGCGGCGATGTCGCCTGCCGCCTGTGTTGCCGCGCTGCCCGAAGCGCGTCTGACGAGTTCGTCGCAGACCTCTCTCAAGAGCTGTGGCGGGCAACGCAGAAGCGGCAAGATTGCGTCCGCGTCTGCTCCGGCTTCGGTGTAAAGTCGCGCGAGGTCGCGCGCCCCCAGCGCACGGAACAAACGATCCGCGCGCGTTGCCGTGGCGTCGCCAACGAGACGCGCGAGCCGGACGAGCGCGAGCGCCACGCGCCGCAACGCCGGACACGCCTTGCCCTCTGCGTCGGCGCACGCGCGCACGCAAAGGCGAAGCGCCGCGTGCTCTTCCTCTTCGCCGGGCGAGGCCCCGCGCTCCGAATCTCCCCATGCCGCGCGAAGCGATTCGAGGCAAGCGCCCTCGCCGCCCTTTTCCCCTTCGCCGGTCAATCGTTCGAGGACTCGCCGCGCGTCCTGCCGCGTGAGGCAGCGCACGAACTGTTCGAGCGCGTGGCGCGGCATCCCTGCGAGCGCGGCGAGGCCGTCGCCTGCGTGCTCACACGCAGCCGTCCGCAGCGCCGCCGACTGCGGCAGTGCGCGCAGACCCTCGAAGCCCGCGTAGTACCACTTGTCCCAGGCCGACGAGTGCGAGAGGTCTCCGAGGAAACTTGCGAGGTAGGCCGCGCGATTCGGGAAGCGTATGCAGTTGCTCCCGTCGCCGTCCGCGCGCAGGTCGCGCGAGAGCGAGCGCGCGACCTGCGCCGCCCACGCGGAGGCCAACTGCCCGCGCACCCATGCGGCGTTGAGGTCAACGTTGATGTCGAGTCGGCGGACGAGCCATACGCTCTCGTCGGCGTCGGAGAAGAGTTGCGAAGCGTTCGCGGCAAGCGCCGCGGCGAACTCCTTTTCGAGCGCGTCGTCGAGCCGCCGCTTCAGGGCTTCCGGCGCGGGGTGCTGCGCCGGTACGCAGTAAGTCGCCTTGAAGCGCCCGATGCTCAGGCGGCTCTTCCCTGTGCCCGAAGCGCTCATCGCTTCACGCCTGCCCGACGGCGAGCGACTGACCCGGCACGGCGGCTTCCGCGTCGCGCTCTCCGGCGTCGGGCGTGTCCGGCGTCGCCTCCCATCGGCCCGCGCCGTCGCGCAAAATCTCTTCGAGCGCCTGAATCGCGCCGCCGATGCGGAGCATCGAGCCGTTGACGTTGGCTCGCCTCGCGTCAAGCTCGGCCAACATCCCGCGGCCCACTTCCAACTCCGCGCGCAGTTCGCGCAGCCTCTCCTCGATACGCTCTCTCATCCTCTTCTCCTCGCGCGCCGCGCCCTAACGCGGCACGAGCAGGTAGTTGGCCGTCCCCGGATGCCACACGCCGTCCAGTGGGTTGCTGTTTGAATACTTGTACTTGTACCACGCGGTCACTTCCCACGCCGTGCCAGCGATGGGCACGGCATAACACTCCATGACGAGCATGCTGTTGTCGCCCTCCGACCCCGGCTCTTCCTCGCCCATCCGGCGCGGCGAGACGAAGATGTTCCAGTCCGCAACCGTCCCCCAGGGCGCGATGACGACCCCACCGTGGACGATCAAACCGGCGGAACTGAAGTCCTGACCGTTGCGAATGATGCGCCCGCTCACGTCGAGGCGCGCGTTTGGTTTCACCGTGCCGATGCCGACGTTCCCTCCGCCGTCAATCGCCAGCCGGTACTCGTTGATGGTGTCGTCGAAGATGCCGAAGCCGTTCGCGCCGACGTTGTCGTTGGCACCGCTGGCGAAAAGGCTGATCTTGTGTCCCTGCTTGTTATCGAAGAACAGTCCGACGCCGCTCGGCGTGTCGCCCACCAAACCGAGGCCGCGGTTATAACTCGTCACGCCGTCAACGACGACCCGCGCGGCGGAGGTGTCGGTCGTGCCGATGCCGACGCTGCCGTCGGCCTTGATGATGACCTTGGTGCTGTTGCCTCCCGCGCGGAGCTGTAGGTCGTGGTTGGTCATCGTCGAGACGATGCCGCCCGCCGAGTCCGCGCCGACGAGCACCTCGTAAGTGCCCGACTGCGCCTTCACGTTGAGATATGTCCCGTCCGCACCCTGAATCGTTAAGTGGCGGTCGGGCGCGGTCGTCCCGATGCCGACGCGCCCGCTATCGAGGACGCAGAGGCGCGGCTCGAACTTGTCGTTCAACAGGGGGCCGACATCGAAGCGGTTCTTCCCGTCTTTGGCGCTGCCGATGCGCGCGCGCAGGCTCGTCCCGCCGCCCCCGTTGTTCTCGTCTCTGGCGATGTGGAGCGGAGCGCCGTTGTCCTGACCCACGGCGTCGCGCAGATCGAGCAGCCCGCCGAACAGGCGTGCGTTGCCCTCCACGCGCAGGTCGCCCTCGACCCAGACCAGATCGTTCGAGAGCACCGCCGAGTAATCTCGCGTGCGGTCGCGCAGGCGTATGCGCCCGTCCGCCGCGCCGAACGATTCACCCACCACGCCGACGTAGCGGCGTCGCGTGCGGCTCTGCGTCTTGTCGTCCGCATTGCGCGCGACGAAGTTACCGACCTGCCCCGCGATCTGCGCGGGCTTCCAGCGCACCAGCCCGACGGGGATGAGCCAGCGCGCTCCGCCCTCCGGGTCGGGGAAGCTCTGGTACGGGACGGTCTCATCGAAGAGGAGCGGGGCCGTCGGGTCGAGCGCTTGCAGCGCCTCGCGCGCGTCCGCCGTGTGGCCTGCGACCGAGACCGGGTCGCGCTGGTCTGCGGAGCTTGTCCGCTCGCCCACCTCGACCTGGAAGAACTCGTCAACGCGCGTGAACTGATCCGAAGGGTAGCAGACCTCGAAGCCCGCGGGCGCGCCCCGCGTTTCGGTCTCGCTGTAGCGCAGCCACACCTCGACGAGGCGGCCTTCGGGCGAGCCTGCGTCAATGGCCGCGTCGTAGGTGTAGGACTTGAACTTCTCCGGCGAGAGCTTGTACGGCGAGAGCACGACCACGGGCCTGCCGAAGCCGTCCCAGGCGAAGCCGGGTTGGACGAAGACATCCACCTGATCGCCGCTCGATGTCGCCTTCTCCAAGAGATTCAGGCCCATTGCGATTCCCCACGTGTGCCCGCCGAGCGCGTGGCGTGCCTGCTGCAAGCGCGCGTACTCGACCGCCACCGTCAGGTCTGCCGCGCCGAGATACTGGTTCTCGAAATACTGCGGTCGCTCGGTCTGCCTTGTCGCCACGTCCGTGCACCTCCGTCTACTGCTTCTCCCGCAGCTTTCCGTCAAGCTCGTCTATCTTCGACTGCTGGCTCTCGACGGTCTGCCGAAGCTCTTCGAGCTGCGCGCGCAACGCGCTCAAATCCTCAGCGCCGCCGCCCGAAGTCTCCGCCGCCGGTGCCGCGTCCTCAGTTACCTGTCGCTTGCCGCACACCAACCTTCCCGCCTCCACGATGCACTTCAAAAGGTCTGGGGTTTCGTCTGGGATGCTCGTGAAGAGCGGATGCGCGACCTGATTGAGCAGGAGGAAGGCGAACGGGTTTCGCTCTTCGGCGTCGCTCATGTAGGGCTGGCCCTGCTCGTCGGTCGCGCCCGCGGCGGCCAAGAAGATAGTACGCGCATCAACCGTCTCTTCCCGACGCTGCCACGCTCCCTGTAAGACCTGAGCGAAATCGCTCTGCCCCAAAGGAGTCGCGTACTGCGCCTGCGCGCTCTCGACCTTCTGTGCGTCCTCAACCTTGTACTCCGCCGCGCCTGCGTACTTCACGTCCGCGTTGTTCAACTGCTTCCCCGTCGCGTCACGCTGAAACTCGCCGCAGCAGAGCTTCTCCACGGCCCGCCTGAGCTGGCGGAGGAAGGGGATGAATGAGAGCCAGTATTGAAGGTTCGGCAGCGTCGTGGCGAACTTGCGATAGCTCAGGTTGCAGACGCGCACGACGCGACAGTTGTCACGGCGAACGGTGACGGTCGCCAGCGGCACGCGCGGGTCTTCGACGGGCAGGGGGCACGGCGGCAAGAGCGCCGAGCAGGCGCAGTAGCGTATGTACTCCGCGGCGACGAGCGAGAGTTCCAGCTTGATGGCGTCTTTGACGGCCTGCTGGTAGTCGGCGACCGAGTTGAACTGGCCGGGGTCGGGACAGATGAAACGCGCGAGCCGCTCCGCGAGCAGGCAGTCGTAGACCGGATGCGAGGCGAGGTAGTCGAGCAGAGCTTCCTTCAAGTTGCAACACCACGCTTGCCACGCCGACTTCCCCTCGCTGGCCGATGGCTCCTGCGGCAACGCCGCGACGAGTTCTTTGATGCAATCCAGGAAGCTCTGGGCGAGCGCCCCCGGCGTGGCGCTCGCCTGCTCCTTCTTCATCGCGGGCGTGACGCGGCAGACCTCGAAGACGAAGCCCTCGCACGTCACCGTCGGCTCGCACTGCGGCGGCGCGGTCTTCGTCGCGGTCGTCGTAGTCTTGCAACCGCAACTCCCCGCACTCTTCTTCGAGCCGCCCTGACCTGCGCGACAGCCGCAACCGCCCGTCTGCCCGCCGCAGCCGCATGACTGCGACCCGCAGCCGCAACTCGAAGATGCGCCGCCGCCCTTGAGCGACATGACGCCGCGCGAAGGCTTCTCCTCGTAGCGGACTGAGAGCACCCAGTCTTCGGAAACGTCCTTGCAGTCGTCGCCCTGCGCGCCCGCGCCGAACGGCTCGCACTCGCGGCGTCGGCGCTCCGTGTCCCTGCACTTCTTGACGAGCGCGCAGATGTCCACGATCTGGTCGGCGCACACGACGATGTCCTCGCCGCAGGGGCCGAGCGCGTAACCGGCCCTGACCGTTACTGCGTTGCAGGGGTTGCAGACCACCTCCAGGCCGCAGACGACGCCCCAGCCCTGCAAGTGCCGGTTGTGGAGCTTCCCCTTCTCGACGATGTAGTGGTCGAGGAGGTTGAGGTCTTCGTCGGTCAGGAGTTGTCCGGCGAAGAAGCGCGGGCGGCAGAGGCATTCAAGGCCGCCGCACTCCGGGCACGCCGCGGGCGCGCACTCGCCTGTCCTCGCCGCCGGTGTCGAATAGGTCTGATAGAAGGCTGCCATCTCACTCCTCCGTCTCTCTCACGGTGACGTGTTCGCGCATGCGCTCCCAGCTCGCGGCGTTCGGGCCGACGCGTTTGCGGAAGTCCTCTGTGTCCCGGAAGGGACGCCGACCGCGCTCTTCGAGGATGCGGTCGGCGGTGCTGGCCCCGATGCCGCCGATCTCCAAAAGCTCTTCGCGCGCGGCTTGGTTAAGGTCTAAGGCCGCGGCGGACAGAACGTTTCCCATCGCCGAGCCGACTTCAAAGACGGCCTGCGCGAGGTCAACTTCGCCCGCGGGCCTGACCGGGTTCTGGCCGCCGCCTCCCGGCGTTTCGGGCTGCCAGAACCAGCTCTCGAAGAGGCCGCCCTGGATGCCGAAGGGACTGCCGGCGGGACGGTCGCCGGTCCGGAGCCGGGCGCGCACGAACTCGCCGTCAACTGCACGCCCGCCTATGTCCACCACGAAGTCGCAGCGCAGCAGAACCCAGAGGTCGTCCGGGTAAAAGCCGTCATTGAACAGTCGCCACACAGGCGTCTTTTCGTCGAAGATGAACGCGACGCCGGGCGCGGACGTGGTGTTGCTGAGCTGCGCGTTCAAGATGTATCCATTGCCATCGTCGTTGTAGGTGACCGGGTACACTTTGCCCGCGACGGGACAGCGGCAGAGGAAACCCGACACTTGCGTTGACGGCGACTCCAGGACGAGAACTTGAAAGATGTGCTCCGCGTCTATGTTTTTCGTCTCCACGTCGTCGGTGAAGCCGATGACGATGCCCTTGCCGAACTCATTCTTTTTGTCATCGAGGATCGACGTGGGACTATTGCCGTGCGTGGCGTGTCGCCAACTGAGCGCCTTGATTTGCGTCAGCCCCGGCTCAAGTCCCGGCCCCGTTGGCCCCGTTGGCCCCGTTGGCCCCGGCGCTCCGTCATCTCCGTTTGTGCCCGTCGCTCCGGGGGAACCCGGCGTCCCCGTCGGCCCGGCCGGGCCTGTCGGCCCCGTTGGCCCCGTTGGCCCCGCTGGCCCCGCTGGCCCCGCTGGCCCGGTTGGCCCTGCTGGCCCTGACGGGCCTGTTTGACCTGCCGGGCTTGCTGGCCCTGTCGGGCCTGTCGGGCCTTGCGGCCCCGGCGGGCCTTGCGCGCCTTTGCCGCCTGAGCCGCACTCCAACGCGCACTCGATCATCTCGGCCAGAACTTGTGTGCTCGGCAGTAGCCTCCGGCCCTTTCGGTTGTCAATGCGCGCGATGTGTGCGGCGGTGTCGTCCGCGGGTTTTGCCGGCGGGTCGGTCTGATCCGTGAAGAGGTCGCCGACGTTGTAACGCTCGACGGTCGCCAGCACTACGCAGTTACCTTCAGCGCAGTCGTGACAGCCTTCGAGGTGCCGCCACATGATCCCCTCGCAGTCCTGCTCCGCGACCGAGACGACCGCCACGCCGCCGTCGCTCGGCTGCGCCGCTACCCCCTCGAACGGGATGAAGAGGCTCTCGCCAGACTCCGAGACGACGACCTGCCCGCTCCGCTTGCCGACCTCGAAGGGCGCAGTCGGCACGACCGATTTCTTCTGCAAGAGGCCCTGCGCGCTGACGGCCTGCACGTAGCTCGCGTCGCCGTCGCGTTCGAGCACATAGACCCAGTGGCCGCCGGGCGAGGACGCCAGCGCGACCGGCGCGAAGTCGAGCGCGACCTCGCCGACCAACTCATCTGGGCCGAGCCTGATGAGGTACATCTTCTTGTTGGTCTGGTCGGCGACGGCGAAGGCATCGGGGCCGGTGCTGCTCACGACGGCGATGGCCGAGGGGCGCGCGCCGCCGGGCAGGATGTTGCTCGTCGAGTTGGCCGGCAGGTTCGTGACATCGAGGACGCGCAGCGCGTTGCTCGCGGCGTCGGGTGCGGCGGCGAGCTTCGCATCGCTGCCGATGGCGAGGTCTGCGACGGCAGCGCCCAGAGGCACCTCGGTCGGGTTGGCGGGCACGGGCGGATTGCTGTCAATGTCCTTCGCCCAGACCCATACCTGCCCGGTCTTGAGCACCGCCGCGAAGAGACGCCCGTCCGGGTCGGGCGCGACGGCGAGCCGCACGTCGCTGCCGGTGCTGCCGTTGATGTCGAGCGCGTTGACGGGCGGCTTCGAGAAGTCGGAAGTGTCGAAGACGAGCAGGCGATGCGGGTTCGCGTTCGGGTTCGCGTCCGCCTCCGCCGCAACGTAGAGGCGCTGGCCGTCATTCGACACGGCAACGTCGAGACCTTTCGACGGCAGCGGGTAGGCGACCGCCGTGAAGTTGTCCGTGCTGACCTGAATGATCGAGCCGGGCGCTCCGTCCGTGAGGACGTAGAGGCGTCGGCTGTCGGCATGGAGCGCGACGCGCGTGGCGGGCGCGAACGTGCCGACGGTCTTGTCCCACGCGAGCTTCGGCGCGTGTGGCGCGAGGGCAGCGGCGGGCGCGTCAATCAGCGCGTCGAAGTCGAAGGATTCGAGGATGCGGTTCGGCGCGCAACGCGTGTCGTCGCAGCCGCACTCGTCGTAGAGGACGGGTATCTCCTCGGTCGGACATTCGCGGTAGCGCAGGCAGAGCTGAAGCGTGTGCTCGCCCGCATCCTTCTTTTCGACGAGCGCCCTGACCGACGGGAGCTGCGTGAGGTCAACATACGTCTCCTCACGCAAGACGATCTCGCGCCCGCAGCAGTCAATCGCCGTCCCCGGCTCGACGCAGACGAGGCGGTCGCGGCACGCGGGGTTGTCATGCTGCCTCACGCGCAGGCCGCAGACCACGCCCCAGCCGTGCAGACGCCGGTTATGGTGGCGCATCTTCTCGACGTGGTAGTGCTGCTCGTCCGTGAAGTCGCGCTCGACGAGGAGCTTGCCCGTGAAGTAGTGGTTCCGTGTGAACGGCCCCGTCTCGCACGACGGGCAGCCCGCGGCGTTTGACTTGGCTTGTGGGTCTGACATGCCTGCCTCTCCTTCGAGGGATGAACCGAACTCCCTTCGCCTCCCCTTGCTAGTCGAGTTTCGTCGTCGCCCCGACGCGCGCCGCGCCGCCGACCGAGAGCGACGGCCCGCCTTCTCTTCCTGCTTGCGCCGTCAGAACGGACGCCCCTCCGAGCGGCGTCCGGTTGAGCGTCACGCCCGCCGGGTAGCGCCCGACGACCGTGTCCAGCCCGATCATCGCCTGAAAGCCGATGCGGAAGCGCGGCTCGACGAAGACTATCTGGTGCTGCGTGTGGCCGGGGCTTTCGGTCTTGAGCAAATTCTCAAGCGAACGACGTTTGGCGTCCGACTGGCCGTAACAGGCCGGGACGAAGACCGAGAACTTGTGCGCGTAGACGTGGAACGGATCGCGGAAGGGGTCTTGCGAGGTGTTGAGCCGCGTCGTGCCGACCTCGGCGTTAGCGTTCAGCTCGCTGCGCCCGACGATGCGCTTGCCCCAGAGCACTGCCTGCGAGCCGAGCCGTCCTTCGCCGACGAAGAGCCAGCGGCGCAGTTGGTAGTGCTCAAGTATCAGAGGCGGCGGCTGCCACGCCGCCTCGCCCTCCGCTTCGGGCGCGCAGTTGGCGGGCGCGGGGCGGCACGTGGCGCGCGGCTGAGAGTCGCCACAGCACAGACCTTCCGGCTCCATGCCGAGGAAGGAGACGAGCTGCCGCCAGAGTCCTGTGCGCGTGCCGCGCAGGTCGTAGAGTCGTGCGGCGTCGCGTACGAGTTGCCGCCGACGCTCGACCGGCCACTGACGGTCGAGCGTGAGGCCGATCCAGGAGGCGAGCCACGAGAGGAAGTCGCCGCCGGTCTTCGGGTCTGTGTCCGCCGGAGTGGAGAGCGGGTCGAAGAGTCGCGCCTGCTCGTCAATCTGTCGCTCGACGCCGCGCAGCGTCGAGTCGAAGATGCTGAGGAAGCGGTCTGTGAAGTCCGCGCCAGAAGGGTCTTCGCCGAAGACCGCGGGCAGGTAGCGGCGCAGACTGACGCGCGGGAACTCGACGCGCACGCTCTCCAGCTCCGGCGTCGCCGTGCCCTTGCCCTTGAACTCCAGACGCAGCCAGAGGTATCGCCCCGCGCCGCTCGTGACGAGGCAATCCCATTCTTCCGAAGCCGCGAGGCCGAGCGCAAGCTGCTTCGTCTGCCAGGCGTCTTCGGGCAGCGCGAGCAGTTGGTCGGCGGTGAGCACGGCCTCCGCCGTGTAGGTCGAGACGCGGACGCGCGTGACCGGGGGTATGCGCCCGCACAACACGACGCGGTGCCACTGGCAGCGATAGATCGCGCTGTCGAGTGCCTCGCTCAGGTACGTGCCCGCCTTCTGATAGAGCTTCGGCGTCGGCGCGGCGACCTTCAGGGCGGGATTGCCGCTCAGGTCGAACACGGACTGCGCGGCGTCCATGCCCGCACACAGCACGCCGAGGTGCAGGTTGCCCTGCGCGTCCACGTCGAAGGGCAGACGCGGGAAGTGTGCGCCCGCATCGTCAACGCGCGTGACTGTGCCGTAGACGTTGCCGTCAGCGTCAGAGACGCGCGCGCCCGCCTGACCTTCGACCACTGCGTAGAGGCGGTCGCGGCAGTCGAAAGCGATGCGCGTGACCACGCCGAAACCCGCGAGGCACTTCTCCCAGACGCCGCGCGGGCTGAAGCGTTGGACGCAGCCGTTGGCGGGGTCGCTGACGAAGACGCGCCCGCGGGAGTCGAAGGCGACGGCGTAAGGCTCCCACGCATTGGCGAGATTCGCCGCGGGCGGCGGCGACCAGAACGCGCGCAACGCGAAGCCGTGAAGGGCGATGACGACGAGACGTTTGTTCCCCGTGTCGCAGACGTAGAGGTTGCCGCCGTGGATGCCGATGCCGTGTGCGCGGCTGAGTTGTCGCGGCTGCGCGCCCGCGCCGCCGAAGCAGGGGATGACCGTCCAGCGGCACTCGCACGGGTCGAAGCACTTGAGCGCGGCGGCGTCAGCGTCGAGAAGATAGAGCCTTCCTTCATCGCCGCGCGCCACGTTCGAGGGCGGCACGAGGCCGCCGAGGCTTCCGCTCGGCTCGTCGAGCGAGCGAAGCGAAGCAGGGAGCGGCGCGAGCGCGAGCGTGCAGCACGAGGGCGTCACCTCGACGCCCGTCAACTGCGACGCGCGCCAGCCCGCGCGCCCGTCGAGCCGCCACCAGGTCGGGTCGTGCGGCGGCTGCGGGACGGGAGGCAGGAAGCTCTGCGTTGTCTGCTGCGTCGTCATTCGTCGAATGCGTAGCTGACCTGAACGTCGTGCCCGGTCGAGAAGAGAAGAACTCCGTCTTCGATGGCTACGTCCTTGCAGTCGGGCGACTCCTCTTCGTCAACCATGATGCCGATGCGCGTGATGCGCTCGACGCCTGCGACCGAGAAGACGCGTTGATAGACGCGCGAGAAGAAGACATCGCCGCCGAAGGGCCAGCCGTGCCCGTCCTCGCCGCCCTTGAGCGGGTGGAAGTAATCGAGGAGCGCCCGCTCGACACTCTCCTTGACCTGCGCGAGGTCGGCTGTGTTCGCGGCCACCACCTCCGCGGTGATCGAGACCTCTTTGTAAGTCGGCCTGACGACGTACAGCTCGGTCGTCAGCAAGCGTCGCTGGTTGAGATAGGCGCAGACCGTTCTGAGCGTCGCCTCGGTCGGGGTGGGCGCGGGGTCGTCCGTGTCCGGGACGACGACGACCGTCATCACGCCGGGGACTCGCACGCCGGGGAAGCCGGGATGTGTGAGCGGGAGCGCCTTCGCGCGGCGGATGTTGGCCGACTGCATGGCGAGCGTCTCGAAGTCCTCGGCGGTGACTGCGCGGCACTTGCTCTTGAGGGCGCGCGGCGCTCTGAGCTTCGCCTCCGGGAGCGTCTCCTCGTCGCGCCCTGCGATGGCGGGCTGGAGGTTCGTGATGCTGTTTTCGTCAATGCCCTCAATCGAGGTGAGCAGGGTCTTGAGCTTATCGGCGGCGACGTTGCCGCGCTTGCCGCCGCCCGTTCGATACTCGCGCGCGACGACGTTTGAGGCGGGGTTGCCGACGTTGCCGACGGGTATCGCGCCGCTCATGCCGTCGCCAAAGCGCACCTCGCCGCTCGTGCGGTCGAGCACGTACACCGTGTCGTCCGGCTTCGAGCCGAAGAAGTCCTCCACCTGCGTCCAGGGCTGGTAGCCGTCTCCCTCGTCAATCTCCAGGCGGAGCGTACCGGCGAGCACGGGCTTGTTCGCCAGACGGAAGACCTGATTGGGGCGACCGTCGCTGCCGCCGAGCACTTCGTCGGTGATCGTCTCGGCCTGCACGACGGCGACCGTGTTCGTCCGCACGGAGAGAATCTTCGGCGCACCTTCGTAACTCCCACCCGACAGGCGCGCGCGAATCCAGTAGCGCGACTCCGACACCGCGCCGACGACCGCCTTCTGCATCAAGCCCTTCGCGGGCGTCTTCAGATATACGTGCCCCGACTGCGCGAGCGCACGCGTCTCGTCCTTCAAGAGGCTCAAGCTTCGCCACTGTTTGCCGTCCCAGTATTCCCACGCGAGCGTGGCCGAGGCGAAGGCGGGCGTCGCGGGCAAATTGCAGTCGAAGGCGGGCGCAGCCTGCGCGTCCTCGAAGACCAGGATGGAGAGGTTCAGTTCCACCTGCGCCGGAAAATCTTTGGCGTACTTGAAGCCGAGCATGAGCGCGCTGTCGCGCGCGACGAGACTGCCGAACGGCTCGAAGCCCTCGCCCGGCTCTTCGTTCTCCGCGGTCGCGTCGGCGAAGTCGAAGCCGTCGAAGGTCTGGACGGAGGCGAGTTGCGGCGAGAGCGCGTAGATTGCGCGCTCGGTCTCGAAGATGACCGCGGGGCCGCCGTCCGCAGCCTCCGCCGCGAGCTGCGTGCGGAGGGGCACGATGACGTAGGGGTCGGCGAAGGCGTCGAGCACGGGAAAGAAGACCTCGGCGGAGGCCGGCTCCGCCGGGTTCAACTCGATGCCGATGAGCTGGAGGAACTTCAGGTAGTTCAGCTCCGGCACCTTGCCGAGCCGGTAGATGAGCATCTCCGTGAGCCAGGCGAAGAGCTGTACGAGCGTGATTCCGGGGTCGTTGTCGTTCACGTCCGTCCAGACGGGCGACCACTCCGGCGTGTAGCGCGCGATGCGCGTGCGCGCCTCGGCCACGATGTCGTCGAAGCGGCGGTCGTCAATGCGCGGGATGTAGTCGTCGAGCGGCACCGTTTAGCTCCCCTCGTTGACGTAGAACGGGTAGACGAGATTTCCAAGCGCGTTGTTGGCGCGCACACGGTAGCTGACACGTATGAGCAGGAGGTTCGGCTCGCCCGCCGACGATTCGGCGCTCACGTCGAGCACGTCAATCCGGCGTTCGGAGTTGACCAGAGCCTCGCGCACGCGCTGCACGACGAGGCCGCGCGTCTGCGCGTTGTTCGGGGCGAAGACCAGCTCGTGTATCCCGCAGCCGAAGTTCGGAAGCATCACTCTCTCCCCACGGGCCGTGCTCAGGATGAGGTAGATCGCCTCCTCGATACGCTGCTCGTAGCGAGCCTGCGCGATGCGGCCCGCCGCCGTGACTTGCAGCGGGAATTTCCAGCCCACGCCGAGGAAGTCTCTCGTGTTCGTCGCCATCAATCGCTCCTTCAAGTCTTCAGCCCGGTATCGCCTCCACGACCTGCTTCAACGCCTCCACGCCCTGCTTCAGCTTGTCTATGCTCTCGGCCATGTCCGCGCCGGGCGCGAACGTCGCGTCGAGTGGCGGCAGCGCGATGTTCAGCCCGATGATGCCTGCAACCATGCTCACCATATCGAGCAGAGGCTTCAGCGGGCCGATTGACGCGGCGAGGTGTTCAGCCGCCGTTTGGGCGTTGGCCTGCGCGCACTTGAGCGAGGCCGTGAGCGCGGGATTGCCTTCGGCGGAGGAAAGGTCAATGCCCACCTGAAACTTCAAAATGCTTTCGAGTTGCGAGATGAGACACAGCAAAAAATTGATGATGAGGAGAAGTATGTCCTTAATCATTATGAAGAGGTTCGGAAACATGATTGGCGGCAGGCACGTTGCCATCTCGCCGATTGCCTCCACCACTTTGGCCGCTTTGGCGGGCACCGATGGGATGTTCGGGAACGCCATCAGGAATTCCTTGAGCGAGCCGATGACGTTCAGAATCTTGAGCAGGCAGGCCATGCTCGCCAGCAGCGGCGAAATCTGCACGAGCAGGTTGAAGGTCAGGTTGCAGTCGGTCGGCATCCCGGCGGCGAAGTCGCGGTAAGCCTTCAACTCGCCGAACGGCAGCGTGATCTTCAGGTCGGGGGGAACCTCCGGGAATTCAACGCACGGTATTTCGATGGTCCCGCTCATCCTCTTCTCACCTCAATCGTTCTCACGTGTCTTTCGACGCCTTTCGTTCTTCTCTCTTCGACCCGCGCTCCGCTGGAAACGACGGCGGAGCGCGGTTCAGAGCCGTCGTTTTGCCTCTGCGTTAAATCGGCCTCGGCTGCGGCACGACCGCCCTTCCGTTGATGATGACGTTCGGCGCTTGGATATTGATCGTGCCGGGCGAAGTGATTTTTATCTGCGCGTTCGACAGCTCGACGATGTTGCCGTGCGCGTCCTTGATCCTGATGTAACCCTTGTCGCCGCCCGTGACCGGCGGGTCGTAGATGTCTATCTCGTGGCCGTTGACGGAGCGGAACAGGCGATGCTTCACGTCGTCACTCGGCGGCTTGTCTTTGCCGTTCCAGAGGAAGCCGACCACATACGGGTGATCGAACCTGCCCTGATCGAAAGAGACCAGAACCTCGTCGCCCACCTCCGGCATGTAGAACCCGCCGCGATTGTTGCCCGACATGAGCGCGGCCACGGGTGCCCAGGGGCTGTCCACGTCATCCAGCGTCGGGAACTTGAGCTTGAGCCGCCCCGTCTTTTCCGGGTCTTGGTTGTCAGTGACGAGTCCGACGACGACGCCCGGTATCTTGTCCTTCATCCGTTAATCTCCGCCCTTCTCTCGTCTCACGAAGCGCCGCTGCCGGGGTCTTCCCTGCGCGCGCCGAACTTCGTGGTGTAGCCGCTGCGACTGATGGTGTGCGTCGTGTCGGTGATGAAATACGTGCCGCTGAAGCGCGCGCCGAGTCCGAGGATTTGGACGAGCTTGCCGGTGCGTAAATCCGGCAAGCCGATGGTCGTGGCCGTGGCCTTGACCATCTCCTTCTGCTTGTCGGAAAGGATTGCCAGGGCGCGCTTATCCGCCTCGTCCTTCGTGAAGACCGGCTCGTCCACGACCACGTCCTCGTGCGGGTCGCACTTCTGGAAAATCTCGTTGAGGTCTTTGTTTCGGTTGAGCTTCGGGTCGTCGAGCGTGGCCTTTCCCTGAATCTGCTGCTTGGTCTTGCGATCCCAGCCGTTGACCGTAACCGACTTGATCTGGCCGGCGGTCGTCAACGTCGGCTTGAAGTCAATGAGCGACTTGCCCCATTCGAGTTCAAACGTCACGTCGCGCAGGCCCGGCACCTTCCCACCCTGCGAGGGGCCGAAGTAGAGTCGCTTCTTCGAGCCGGGCACTTCCGGGTCGGCCTCCTGGATGAAAACGACGTAGCCGCGCTCGCGCGCGCGCGTCAGCAGGAAGTCAATGTCGGTCTGGTTCTTCTGCGCCAGGTAAGTCAGGCGCGGCTCGCTCCCGGCGGCGTTCGGGTCAATCTCGACGGGGAGCGGGAAGCGGTTCTGCTTCGTGTCTTTGTCCTTGAGCGTCTCGATGTCTTTGGCAATCTCGCTGTCGGTCTTGTTCTCCCAGGCGTATGTGTACGGCTTGCGGCGAAGCTGGTGCAGGACGTTGAGGCCGCGCACGGTGAGCGTGGGCGCGCCCGCCGCAGGGAAGTTCGGCTCCATCGTCGTGAACGTGCCCGTCAGCATCACACGCATGTCGTCAACGTAGCCCATCGAGACCGTCACCTGCTTGTTGCAAGGCTCGAAGAGGCGGTAGCGGAGGCTTTCGGGCGTGCCCTCCTTCAGGCTCGCCTGCGTCTCGCTGCCGATGTACTTGAAACTGTTCGTGGTCGCGTCCCAGTTGTTCACCGTCAGCTCGAAGCTGTCTATCTCCTTGATGCTGTCCTTGTAGGTGAGCTGCGTCACGTCGCTCAGAACGTCGCGCGGCAGCCCGACGCCCTCGATCTTGACCTCGAAGCGCGGGACGTAGAAGCCGCCCTGGTTCCTCGACTCCTCGGCGAGCGTGACGACCGACATCTATGAAAACTCCCCTCCGGCCTCTGCGATTCCCCGCGCGCCTAGCGGATCGGCGGCAGGGTCAGGAACGTGCCCGGCACGGTGCGGCGCGGGTCGTAGATTTCGTTGGCGTCGGCGATGCGCCGCCACTCGCCGGGCTTCAGGTAGTGGCGCGCGGCGACCGACGAGAGCGTCTCGCCCTGTTGAAGTATTCGCCCCTGCGTGCGGTCGGGCGAGTTCGGGTTCTGAAGGCCGAGCTGCTCTTCGAGCGTCTTGTACTCGCGCAACACGACCGACAGCGTTGCGCGCAGCGGCACGCCCTCGGTGCTGAAGAGCGTGAACTTTTGCTTGACGCTCTCGACGATGCACTTGAAGGAATCGCGCCGCTGGTTGCCGAGCTGCGGGGCGATCTGGCTGCCCGGAAAGTCGTTGAGCCAGATGAACTCGCAGACGGGCGGCGCATGCCGGTCGGGCACGATCTTGACGAGGCCGTAGATTTTGTCTGTGTGGACGGTGACGGCGGTGGCGTCCGCGCCCATGCCGTCCTCGGTCGTGTCGAAGAAGAGGTCGAGCGAAAGCTTCTCGTTCTGACCGTGGACGAACTGAAGGAGCGGCGAGTCGAGGCCGGGGATGGCGATCTCGGCGATCTGCGCCGCCTTGTCGAACGTGACCTCGGTCGGGTAGAACTGCACGGGGATGACTTCCGTGTCCCCTTCCGTCCAGGTCGCTATCAGCAGAGCCTTTTCGGGCTTGTCCACTTTCGCTCACCTCTACTCGTTTCTCGCGCCACCCGAAGTTTGCTGTTCGGCTTTCACGCGGTCTTGATGGCGCTCGCGTTCCTCGACCGCCTGCATCACCGTCTCGATGATCTTCTGCATCGTCTGCGGCGAGAGCGCGGCGTCGCCGTCCACGGCCCGCACGTTGCTCTGCATCTCGTTGATGTTCACTTCCATGCCTGTCACCTCACATGCCCGTCATCTCAGAAGAGGCTCGCCACGCCCTCGACGATGGAGGCGGCGAGGCCGACCGCGGGAACCTGATAGACGCCCTCGTGCGCGATGACGATTGACTCGATGGCGACGCTGTTCTGCGAGGCGTTCATCGTCGGGCCGGTGTACTTGATGGGCAGCCCGCGTTTGAAGTACCAGATGTTGTTCGGCTCGTGCAGATCGTTCTGGAGCATGATGATTCCGTCGCGCCGCTTGCCCCGCCCCTCGACGAAGCCGTAGTGCCAGTCCCAAAGCTCCGTGCTCGTGCCCATGCCCTTCTTCAGAGTGATGTCCGTCCACTTCACGCGCGTCGGAAACTTGAGAATCGCGCCGTTGTTGCCGCCCTCTTTGTACTCCTCAACGTCGAGGGCCATCTCCAGCCCCGTGCATTCGGTGAAGCCGCCCAGCGCCACGTCCGAGATGGCCGAGCTGATGAAGGAAGTCGCCAGCGCGAGCACGCTGCTCGTGTCAATCAGCGTGACGACGAAGTTGAAGCCGAGCGGCGGGTCAGACCTGACCCCGACCGAGCCGAGTAAGGCCATCACAAACCTCCCGCCGCGGACGCCTCCGCGATTTCAAACTCGTTGTCCTGCCGCCCCACCCTGAGCACCACGAACTCGAACGGGACGGCGGGTGCGACGCCGACCTCCGCCAGCAGACGCCCGTCGGCGCGCGCGGGGGCCGGGTTGTTCTGCTCGTCGCACTTGACGAAGAAGGCCGCGTCGGGCCGGTCGCCCGCGAGCGCGCCTTTGCGCCAGAGCGCCAGCAGGAAGCTCGTCAGCGAGAGGCGAATCTTGTTGCGCGTGAGCGTGTCGTTCGGCTCGAAGACGGCCCACTGCGTCGAGATGTCAATCGCCTTCTCGATCATCAGCAGCAGCCGCCGCACGTTGACGTAGCGCCAGGAGGGGTCGCTGCTCACGGTGCGCGCCCCGTATATCCTGATGCCGCGACCCGCGAGCACGCGGACGACGTTGACGCCGAGCGGGTTCAAGACCCCGTGCGTCGCGTCGTCCGTCTCGACGGTCACGTCCTCAGTCCACTGAAGCGGCTCGTTGGCCGGGGCCTTGTGAACGCCGACCTCGAAGTCCGTGCGCGCGTACTGCCCGGCGACGTGGCCCGTCGGCGGAATGTCGCGCGTGAGCGAGGCCGCACCGCGCAAGGGATCAACCACACGCAGCCACGGAAAATAGAAGGCCGAATACTTCGTATCGAAGCGGCTGCGCCAGGCGCGCACCGCGCCCACGCCGAGACGAGAGTCGAGCGCCGTGCCCGCCGGGGCGTCGAGCAGCGCGACGCGGTCGCGCAAAGATTCGCAATGCGCGACCAGAGCCGCCTGCACGCGGTACACGTCCGCCTCCGAGAAGACAGGCGGCAGCTCACCCGTCGAAGGCGCGCGCGGCGGCGCGGGCGGGACGAAGGTCTGCGGCAGGCAAGGGTCTGGGACGCAAGGCGGCAGAGGCGCGCGCGGCGCAGCATCGTAAGGACGGACGTGTATGTCCGGGACGGCGACGACCGAAACCTCTGCGACGAGTTCGAGCGCGCCGAGGCCACGCGTTTTGCGCGCGCGCGCCTCGTCGTCGTCCGAGGGCGACACCTCCTCGCCGATGAAGTCGTCGGCGGTGAGCAGGGCGAGTCCGTCGCTGCCGCCCGTGCACGCGACTACGGCATCGGAGGAAACGTCGAGCGGCTCGACCGTCGAGAGTGGCAGGCCGCGCAGTTCCTCGATGGCGATGGGGAGCGGCGGCGGCGGGAGCGTGCTGCCCGCATCAGTGTTGTCCGGCGCAGTCCAGGGGGCGAGCATGCGCGGCCCGTAAGTTTCGCTTTCGGGCACGAGCGAAAGATTTTCGTAGACGGCGACGGGGACGTTCGACTCGCGCACGACGAGCGTGTATTCAAGGCTCTCGACGAGGACGGGCCGGTCGGTGCGGAAGCCGGAGACGGGCGAGTCGTAGGGGAGGCGCGAGCGCGGATCCGGGTGCACCCAGACGAGCGCGCCGTTCACGGCATCAACGTCGGAGACGACCTTCCAGACATCGGGCACGCCGTCCTGCGCGAGCCGCACCAGCGCGGCTCGCGCGAAACCGCTCGTCGAGAGAACCGCGGAGGCTTCGGGCGTGGATGCGGACGGGTCTGTGGTCGTCTGCGCGCGGTGCGTCGGCTTGAGCATGAAGGAGAGGTCGTTGCCCCAGACGCCGGGACTCGATTCCGAGACGCGCCACGCGTCGCCCCCGCCGGTGGCTTTGATGGCCGCCGCCGACGCCGACGCCCCGCCGCTCGTGTCGCGCGAGGCGACGCGAACGACCCAGCACCTGCGCCCGCCGTTCTCGAAGAAGCCGCGCACGGCGTAGGCGAGAAAGGCCGCGCCGCTAAAACCCCCGAAGTGCGCCTCGAACTGCCGCCACGATTGAACCGGCACGGGAGTGTCCAAAGGCCCGCGCACGGCGAGGCCGACGAACCCGGCCACGTCCGTCCGCACGGCTGCGATGGCGGGCGCGCTCGTGTCCACCCGTTCGTAATAGACACCCGGCGTCAGGTACGATGCCACTTCTGCAAGCTCCTCTCTGAAAGGATGAAGGATGAAGGATGAAGGATGAAGTTAAAGCAAATTCCTGACAACCGTGCCTTCATCCTTCATCCTTCATCCTTCATCCTTTGACTAACTCGCCAGCTTCAGGCCCTCGTGGACGATTTCGACCGTTTCGATGGCGACCTCGTTGCCCGTGGCCTTGAAGCTCGGCGCTTCGATTTTGTTGATCCACCCGTTCTCGAAGTCCCAGCGCAGAACGTCGCGCCGCTCTTCGTCCATCAGGATGATGGTGCCGTTGCGCCGGTCGGCCACGCCGTTGACGATGTTGCGGTACCAGTCCCAGAGTTCGTGGTTCTTCGTGTAGCCGCGCTTCAGGCTGATGTTGGCGTACTTGCGCAGGCCCACAAGCTTGCGGACGTTGAGCGGCAGGTCTGTGCCCTCGCGGTAGTCCACGGCGTCGCCGTCGCTCGAAAGGCCGGAGCACTCGCTGAAGCTGCCGACGGTCAGCCCGTCAATCTCGACGCGGAAGTTAAACGAGCGGTAGGGGTCGTTGCGCTGTCCTGTTGCCATCTCAGAAGCTCTCCTTTCATACGTCGGCGTTCGCCGTGAACAGCCCGATGCGGATGATAACGAACTCGGCGGGCTTGACGGGCGCAACGCCGACGACGCAGATCAGCCGCCCGCTGTCTATGTCGGTCTGCGTCATCGTCGTGCGGTCGCACTTGACGAAGAACGCTTCCTCGACTTTCGTCCCTTCGAGCGCCCCGTTGCGCCAGACGACCGTGAGGAAGTCCGAGACCGTGCGGACGACTCTCGCCCACAGAGGCTCGGCGTTCGGCTCGAAGACGACCCACTGGAGTCCGCGGTCAACCGAGTCCTCGATGAAGATGAGGAGGCGGCGGACGTTGACGTACTTCCAGTCGGAGTCGCTCGTAATCACGCGCCCGCCGTAGACGCGTATGCCGCGGTTGTTGTTGCGAAAGTCGCGGATGACGTTGATGTTGACGGGGTACGGGTTGAGTATCTCCTGCTCGCCCTTGCTGAGCGTGCGCTGGAGGCCCGTGATGCCGCGCACCACTTCGTTGGCCGGAGCCTTGTGCACGCCGCGCTCGATGTCCGTGCGGGCGTAGATGCCGAGCATGTGGCCGGAGGGCGGGACGGGGAAGTTGGTGACGCTCGAAAGGTTCACGGGGAACGGGTCGGGGATGAGCAGCCAGGGGTGGTAGAGCGCGGCGTACTTGGTGTCGAACTGCTGGCGCTGCGTCTGCACGTCGGCGAGCGAATCGTCGGGCGGCGGCTGCCCGTCGAGCACGGCGAAGCGATAACGCATCAGCTCGCAGTGGTCAATCAGCGCGTCCTGTATGGACAGGCCGGTCTGCCCCGGACACGCGACGAGGCTGATCTCCTCGACGTTGCGCAAGGAGTAGAGGCCCGTGCGTTTCTCCGGGTCAATGTCGTCTACGCCCATGTAGGTTGCGTCGCCGACAGAACCCATCGCGTCGTCGCCGCCGGAGAGCGGGTGGCGCGCGGGGCGCGTGCGCCCGTTCGGCAGAGTGTCCAGAAGCGTTTCGGGGCCGAGCCGCACACTCTCAAGCACGACCTGCGTCACCGCCGCATCCTCAACGCGAACGTACCAGGACTCGCCTTCGGGCCTGTGGTCGGAGAGGCGCGGCGGCCCGTTCACGTCGCCGACGACGTTCGCCACGTAGCGGCTGTGGCGCGGATCCATCGAGAGGTTGCGGAAGACTTCGCTGGCGATGACGTTCTCGTTGCGCGAGGGCAGAGCGGGGTCGGGCTGGCGGAGCAGCAGGACGGTCATGCGGAACTCGCGCGAGCGCACCGCGAGGCCCGCGGCCTGTTGCGCGACGCTGATGCCCGCACCGGCGAGCGTGATCGTGTAGTTCGACGCGCGATTGATGGAAGTTACCTTGAGCGGGTCGCCGACCGCAGTGCCGGTCGCGGGGTCGAAGACTTCGAGCACGGTGCCCGCCTCGACGCCCGCGGCGGAGGCGAGACGGATGTGGTTGGCGTCAACGACCGTGCCGACCGACGTGCGCGAGACAAGGCCCGACTCGTCTTCCACGGAGACGCGAAGGCGGTTGCCCCAGATGCCCGCATCGAGCGCCTGCACGTTCAGCAGCGGGCCGCGCTCGACCAGCGTCGCCCCGGCGGCGTGGGCGCGCGAGAGCGGGACTGTCAGCCCGACGAGCCGCGCCACCTGCTGGGTCGCGTTCGCGTCGAGCCGGTGGTAGGTGACGAGGCCCGAATCGGCAGTGAAGCGGACGAATTCGTTCTGCGCGTAGCCCGTGCCGTCGGTGACGGAAACGTTCGTGCCGCCGCCCGCCACGTCGAGCAGCACAGAGGTCGCGGGTCGCGCCGCATTGACCGCAGGCGCGTTCTGCAAACGTGCCTGCGCGCCCGAAGCGTGCGCGCGCCCGAGCGGGTAGGCGAGAACGACGTTGCCCGCGTTCGGCGCGGCCCCGCCGGGCGAAGGGTTCGGCACCGACGCGATGGAGACGTACTCGTCGTCCGGCGCGACGCCGACGCGCAGCACCCCGCCCGCGGCGAGTCCGACGCGGTTGTCGAGCGCAATGACGGTCGTGCCCGCAGCGGCGTTGGCCGTGAGATGCTTGACCGTCACGCCGCCGTCGTCGCCGAGGTCAACGCGCTCGACGACGGTCGAGGCCGAGTATGTGTCGTAAGCCCCGGTCGAGAGCGTGAGCATGTAGAGGTCGCCGATGCGTCGGGCCTCGCGCGCCGAGTTGTTGGCGATCTCGAAGACGACGAGGGTGGTGCGGTCGTCGAAATTGTTGTTGCGGTTGACGACGTAGGCGACGCGGTCGCCCGCGTTGGCCGCCGCATCGAGCGTGTTGTTATCAATGGGGACGGTGGCAAGGTGTGTGATGTCTACGTCCAGGCGCGTGACGGCGTTCGCCGCCGCCGCGTGCGCCAGTGCGAGCGGGGCGTCGAGCGTGGCCGTAACGAGTGTGTTGTCCGCGGGGTCAACGGTCGCGGTCGTCACGAAGCGATGCTCGGATGAGAACTGGCCGCCGATCTCGATGAGCTGGTTTGCCGACAGGTCGGACACATCGCCCGCCGCGCCGTGCAGGACGACCTCGGTCGCACCCGCCGACGCGTCTGCGTGGAGGTCGAGCGTGTTGGCCGCGGACGGAAACGGAAGCAGCGCACGATGGATGTTGTGGACGGTGGCCGCGGCGGCGTGCGCGCGGCTGATGGGGAAGTTGAGCGGGACGTGCGTGGTGTTGGCCGCCACCTCGACCGTCTGCACCTGCCGGTACTCGGCGTCGCTCCCGTCGCCGACGCGGACGAGACTGTTGTTAGCCAGCGCGCCCGCCACGGGCGAGTCTATGCTGAGCGCGTAGAGCGGCGTGGCCGCCAACGTCCCAGTCCCCTCGCCTGCGACGCGCAGCAAAAGCGTCGAGGCCGAGTCCGCCGCCCCGCGGTCGCCCAGATCGAAGGCGGCGTTCGACGCACCCACTCCGAGAACGCGCGTCACGTAGAGGCGCTTGCCTCCGTTTGTGAAGAAGCCCTCGGCGGCGTGCGGCAGGTAGCAGTGCGGCTGGGTGCCGTTGCGGTAGATGTTGATGTCGAGCCGCTCGCCGAACCAGCGCGTGAACTCGCCGTAGCTCGTGACGAGGATGGGCACGTTCGTGGGGCCGCGCTCGGTGATGCCGACCACGCCGGTCGTGCTCGTGCTGACGCCTTCGATGGGCTTGCTGCCCGTGTCAATCTCTTCGACGTAGACTCCGGGTGCCAAGTACTCGGGCATAACAGTCCTCCTGTCGGCTTCTTGTTGAAGCTCACCTATCAGCGAAAGACGAAGTCAAGATGGTGCTCGCCGACGCCGTAGAGCGGCGCGAGCGTGGCGATGATGGCGGCGTGCGCCCCCCCGTCGTCTGCCTGAATCTCGATTTGCGCGACGCGGCTCAGGGGCGGCAGACGGTAGAAGCCTGCGGCGTCGCTCGTCGTCGTGAAGCGTCGCACGAGGTGGTACTCGGCGTGCGGGCCGCCGCCCGTTATCTCGACGACGCTGGTCGCGCTCAGCCCGGCCATGCTCTTGAGAAAAACCACGGCGTCGCCGGCAATGCACTCGCGGTTGAAGTTGATGTTTGCGCCGGGAGCCTGCGGCGTGACGCGGCGGGCGACCGTCGCCGCCGCGTGCGCGCGGGCCGTCGGGTAGTCGAGCGTGACGGTCGCGGGCTGATCGGCGGTCGTCGCGCCTGCAATCGTTTTGACAACGAGGAACTCCGTGCGTTCGGGGTCGCCCTCGCCGACCATGATGACGCTGCCGACGGCGAGGCCCACGCGGTCTGAGAGCCTGATGGTCGCGCTCCCGGCGGGCGCGTCCGAGATGAGATGCTTGTCCTGACCTGCGACCGGCGTCATTCCCCTCCGGCGCAGGCGGCCCGCGGCGGCGGTGCGCTCGAAATACGTGGGCGGCTGCAAGGAGACGAGGAGCGGGCTTTCAGCCGGGACGTGGAGGTTTGCGGGCGGCAAAGTCCGCCAGATGCCGGTCAGTTGCACGGTCGCCCCGGCGACGGGCGCAGTCATGCCTGCGCCGGCCAGGACAGTTCTGCCGCTGATGATGACAGGCTCGCGGTGGAGCGCGAGGTTGCCGACGTTCGTCGTGGCGAAGGCGGCGGGGAAGCTCACGTTCTTGGCGACCGTGACCGACTCGCGCCGCGCGACGTAGCCTTCGGAGCTGATCGTCAGGCCGACCGTGTAGCTCTGCGCGTTGAGCGCGGGGAAGGCGCGCGCCGGTACGCCGACCAGCCCGACGAGGCCGCCCGCCGCGGTGCGCGTGTGGATGTCCGTCCTGTCAGTCTCGATAAACATGCTTGTCAAAGGCGGCTCGCCCGTCAGCTCGTCAACGACGCGCGCCCTGACGAGCGCCCAGTTGCGCTCGGCCAAAGGCGGCTGCCCGTCCGAGGAAAAGAGGAAGGCTTCGCTCCCGACGCTGACGACCCTGCGTGTCATCTTTTTTTTGCGATCCCTCGCGCGCGGCTTCAGCTTGAGACGATCACGCCGTACTCCGGCAACACGACTTCGACCGGCGCGACCGATGCCGGCTGCGCGTCCGTGGCGATCAGCACGACGCTCACCTCGTAGGAGACCGAGAGCTGGTACGAGCCGTCGAGCGCATCCCAGACGCGCGCGATCTCTTCGAGCGGCATCGGCTCAAGTCGCACGGCCAGCTCTGCCGCCGTGCCGCTCAGCTCGCCCTGCAAATCCGTGCCGCGCATGACGGGGTGGTCGTGCAGCACCTGCAAGACCTTGCCGAGGACGACCTGCTCGGTCTCCGGGCCGCCCTCAAGGTTTTTGGAGGCGGTGACGGGCGTCATCAGGTAGTGCAGGCGAACGGGGAGCGGCGCGCGGCGCACCTGATTGTAAGAGACTCTTTCGGGCGGGGCGTTCAGCCGCTCGTCGTCGCGCACGACGCGATAGAGCCAGACCGACAGACCCTCCTTGTCGTTCTCGGCCATCTCCTCCGGGGTCGCCAGCGTGACGAGCATCGTCCCGCCCATCAGCGGGTCGAAGAGGGTCGCGAGGCCCGCGTCGGTGATTAAGCTATGGCGCAGGAACTCCGCGAGCGTCTGGCTTGTCGCGCGTAAGGCCGTGTACATCGGTCTCCAGCGGGCCGAAAAGTTAGCGGCGATCTGCCCGTCAGCCGCCCGCCTCGCCCCCGCCCTTTCTTTGTTTAATCATCTTGAGAATCGTGGCGCGGCGTCGGCGGTTGAGGCGGTAGAGACTTCGGGATTCGGTGTCCAGCCGCTCGACGATCAACCCTTCGGCTACAAGCCCCTCCAGCGTTTCCCTCACCCGGTTGGTCTGGACGTTGATCTTCTGTTCGAGCAGCCACCACTCGACGATCCCCTCCAGCGTATCCTGGGCGTCCGGGTGAACCGCGAGGTATCCCAGAATCTCGTCCGCTATTGGCGGCTCACACGAAAGGCACATATCTCTGTTCAGGCTTCACGTTTCTCTACGGCGCACCTTACTCACTGCAACTCGCCTGCCACGACGTTGGCATGGCTCGCACGCGGAGAAGTGCGAGCCATGCCAACGCGAATAGCCCTTATTAAATTATGATTTCCGGCCCGCTCACACGGAGGCGTGCGGCTGCGATGCCTTGCAGGGTGCGCGGGCCGACAGGTTGTTTATGTCCGGGCAGGGATGCTCGTTGATGCGCGGGGCACGTGCTTTTGTTGAGTACGAGGCTATGGCAAAAAAGTCCGGCGGGCGGATGCGCGATGTCCTCGCGGGTGTGCGATGTCCTCGCGGGCGCGGAGTGAGTTTGTGGGTAACTACGCGCGGGACAGGCCGTGCTACTTCAGGTCGCGGACGTTGATGTGGTGTTTGCGAAGCAACTGCCAGAACGCCCTGCGGTTTTTACGGGCCGCCGCCGCCGCGTGCGTGATGTTGCCGCGGTGTTCGAGCAGCAACTCCAGAAGGTATTGTCGCTCGAAGCGTGCGACCACCTGTGCTTTCGCCTCGCCGAAAGACCGTGTGCACGCGGGCGCATCGGTCGCAGGCAGGTCAAGCTCCTCGGCGGAAATGTCCTCCCGCTCCGAAAGGGCCACCGCGCGCTCGACGATGTGCTCAAGCTCGCGGACGTTGCCGGGCCAGTCGTAGGCCGTCAGTCTCTCGACTGCTCCGGGCGAGAAGGCGTTCGCCGCGGAGCCGAACTCGACGGCGAACTTCGACAGGAAGTGTTGCGCCAGCAGACCGATATCGCTCCGCCGCTCGCGCAGGGGCGGCAGTCTCAGCGGGACGATGTTCAGGCGGTAATAAAAGTCGCGGCGCACACGGCCCTGCTTGACCGCTTCTCCGAGGTCAACGTTCGTCGCCGCGATGACGCGCACGTCCGTCCGGCGCATCCTCGCGGAGCCGAGCGGCCTGTACTCCCTCTCCTGCAAGAAACGTAGGAGCTTGGCCTGCGCGAGCGGCGGCAGGCAGTCAACCTCGTCCAGAAAGAGCGTGCCGCCCTCGGCCTCCTGTATGAGGCCGCGCTGCACTTTGACGGCCCCCGTGAACGCACCCCGCTCGTGGCCGAACAGCTCGTTCTCGACCAGCTCCGAAGGGATGGCTCCGCAGTTGACGGGGATGAAGGGCTTGGCAGTCCGCGGGCTGAGGTAGTGGACGGCGCGCGCGCAAAGCTCTTTGCCCGTCCCCGTCTCCCCGGTTATCAGGACGCGCGCGTCGCACTTTGCGACCAGAGGTATTTTCCTCATCTCCGCGAGGAAGCTCTCGCTCTCGCCGATCAGTTGGCGCAGCCCCAACCTCTCTTTGACCTTTCGCCTGCAAGCCTCGTCCGGCGCGCTGCCTTCGAGGAGTCGCCACGCGCGCGGCAGAACGTCTGCCACGCAGAGCGGCGGGACGATGAAGTCCGTCGCGCCGAGCTTCAACAACTCGAACATCTCACGGGGGCAAGTCTCCTCCGCCACGATCACCAGAGGCGAGGACGGCGCAATCCTTTTCGCCGCGGCGATCAGCTCGCCTGCGCGCCCCGAAAGGTCATGCGGCAGGGCCAGGAACGTCAGACGCGAGTCGTCCACGGCTGCGCTGGCCGGGAGTGCGCCGTCGAGACTGTGAACGCGGCACACTTCGACGGGCGTGTGCGCGGCCCCTCTTCGGTCGGGCGTGCGGACTTCGAGGATTTTACGCAGAGCCTCGCCCAGTCCGCCCGGAGGGCAGAAATCAAGCAGCAGGACACGGGTCGCTTCCACTTTAACCACCCTACCCTTTCGCGGGCCGAAGCGCTGCCACGCCGCCACGCGGCGGACTCGCTCCGTCCCCTTTACCAACACGCCGACCGAGGCGCAGAGCATACTCAGCCCGCGCCTTGAACCGGCAAGATTTTTCAGGGTCGCGCGCGCGTAAAACGTGGCGCGAACAGGGCAAGAGCGGGATGACTATTTTCCGACGGGATTAATAGGAGCATCGGTGAAGACTCCGATCTCTCGCAAGCCAAAGGTGATAGACGAAAGCGAGGGAAGGTGAAAGATTTTGATGCCGCTGCCGCAGTGCCTTGCGAGAGTGAGACGAATAAATCAAACGACAGGGGCGGTCGCGAAAAGAACGTGCATGTCTCGACGGGCCGTGAACAGAACCTCTACGACGAGGTTTGCGACTTTATGCGTCGTCGGCTCTTATTGTCAAGAGCTTTGTTGCATTATGCTACCGGCAAGCGATAAGGTCGGATGCTTTGGAAGAAATCGCGCCCGAAAACTGAGCGGCGTCTTTGAAGAAAGAGGTGAATAACTCTCCTGTCTGACGACAAATTTTATCGAAGGCTGCCGCTCTACCGGCTGCTGGCCGCGGGTCTGATCGCAATCGTGGTCGTCACCTGCTGCGCCCAGCAGATTTTGCGACGGGACGGCGACCCGGAGGTGTTCGTTCTGGCCGCGCGACTCCTGCTGCGCGGGCAGGACATCTACCTCACCCCCACTCCGCACGGCAGATATTATTATTACCCGCCGTTCTTCGCTTGCCTGAATATCCCTCTGACCTATCTGCCGGTGGGCGCGGTCATCGTGCTGTGGGCGCTCGCCTCGGTCGGGCTGCTGGGCTGGAGCATGGCCGCGTTTTATAGCGGGATGACGGGCCGAACATTTTTCTCCCTCCCGTCCAAAACCCGCTGGGCGGTCTGTCTCTTCTCCATCATTCTGAGCGCGAGATTCATCATCCTTCACTTACGGTTCGGGCAATCAAACATTTTCGTGCTGGCGTTGGCGGTACTCGGCCTGACGTGGCTGACGAGAAAGCAGAGGGTGCGCGGGGGCGCGGCGCTTGCGCTTTCAATCGTCTTGAAGCTGACGACGCTGCCCTTCGGGTTCTGGTTCGCGGCGCGGCGCAGCGGCAGAGTTCTGCTGGGGATGCTTCTGGGCGGCTTGTTCGGAGTCATGCTGCCCGCGCTGATCGTCGGCGTCAGGCAAGATGTCAGCTACCACCGAGAGTGGGTCGAGACCGTAGCCCTCTCCAACGAGCCGGGCACGGGCAACTGGGCGAACAGCGGCAACGTCTCGCTGCGGGCGCAGGCGGATAGATTCTTTTTGCCGGTGGATGCCTTCGAGTATCGCGGAAGAATGTACCGCGTGACGTTGTTCGAGCCGCCGGGGGCATTCGTCCGGCTCGTCGGGCAACTGTTGATGCTCTCCGTCGCTCTCGTCATCGGTCTCTACGCCGTGCGCTTTCGACGCGCGCCGGAACTCATCTCTCGTTGGGGCGGCTTCGCCTTCGTCTTCAGCCTCATCCCGAACTTTTCCCCGGTCGCGGAAATCCCGCACCTCGTCCTCTTACTTCCAGCATACCTCTACGTCGTCCACCTCTGGCACGTGCAGCGACTCAGGGATCGAACCTTTCGCACTCTGGTCGTCCTCTCTTTCGTCTGCACCACGCTGACGACGAATATCTTTGTGGGGATGTTCTTCAGCCGTCTGTTGACTTCGGTGGGCTTCATCAGTCTGGGGATGCTTTTGCTTTCGGCGGCCATATTTCGGGCGGCGACCTGCCTCCGAAGGAACCCGGCATTCAGCGAAACAACCGGCGAAACAAACGCCGCTTCCATCAACGAAACAAACGCCGCTTCCATCAACGCTTGACTGTTCAATCAATCGTCCGCCTGCGGCTTCGAGCGCAGACGCTTGACACGCGAGCGCCGGGCTTTCTCTTCGAGCGTGCGCTCTTTCGAGCCGCGCGTGCGGCGCGTGGGGACGCGCTTGGCGGGTTTGTAGTTCAGTCGCTCGACTTCATCGCGGAGCTTGCCGAGGCAGGTCATCTTGTTACGGTACTGACTGCGCTCCTCGCGGCAGGTGACGACGATGCCCGTGGGTAGATGCCGGAGCCGCACAGCCGTCTCCACCTTGTTGACGTGCTGCCCGCCGGGGCCGCCCGCGCGGAAGGTCTCGGCCTCGCACTCGCGCAGCAAATCTTCATCGGATTCCGGCAGCTTAATCATTCGCTCACTTCTTGTAGATGTAATAGACGACGCCCGCGTAGTCGTCCGTCACGAGAAAGGCGTCGCGCCCGAAACTGAAAACATCGGCGGGACGCCCGTTGACTCTGCCGGCGTGGAGGAAGCCGTTGATGAAATCTTCGGGCGGCGCGGGCTGCCCGAACCTGCCGCGCACGCGGGCCACGCGGTAGCCGCGACCGAGACTCCGCTTGGTCGAGCCGTGCAGGGCGACGAGGAAAGAATCGCTCAGCTCCGGGTCGCTCCTCTCGTCGAAATACTCCAATCCCAACGGCGCGCTGTGGGCGTCGAAGGCGGCGTAGGCAGCGGGCACGGTGCGGCAGTTCAACTCCTTGCCGCGCGGGTTGAATCTCGCGTCCGCGAAGACCTTCGGGCCTGACTGGTAGCAGTAGGGCCAACCGTAATTCGAGCCTTCCTCGACGGCATACATCGTGTCCGCAGGCATCTCGTCGCCGAGGTGGTCGGCCCCCATGTCGGTCGCGAACAGACGCCCGCCCACCCAGCGCAGCCCGACCGCGTTACGCAGCCCGCGCGCGTAGAACCTTTGATTCTCCCCGTCCGGGTCCATCTCCAGAATGCTCGCGCGCACCTCCTCCTTCTCCACACACGCGTTGCAACTGCTGCCGACCGACACGTAAATCTTGCCGTTGCCGCCGACCGCAACCGTGCGCGTCAGGTGCCATCCGCCATACTTGTAGTTCAGGCCGTAGTCGGGGAAGGTTGCGAGCACTTCGGGCTGGGCGGTCGGCGAAGTCTCGCCGCGCGTGTACCTGTAACGCAGCAGGTGATCCGTCAGGGCGAGGTAGAACCAATCAACGCCGTCGCGGTCTGTGTAGAAGACCACGCTGTTCGGATTTCGCAGGCCCTTGAGGTACGGCGTCACGCGCGCGAAACTCCGGGCTGACGGGTCGAACTCATCGAGGATGTAAACGACGCCCTTCGTATTGTCGGAGAGGTCGTGCATGTCGGTGACGAATATCCGTCCGTCCGGACTCTCAGCCATGAAGCGCACGCGCCGGAGACCCTGCGCGGCGACGCTGATGTCGAAGCCTTCGGGCAGGTTCAGATCGAAAGACCTGCCGCCGTTGAGCGAGATGCGCCGCGGCAAAAGCTTCGGCTGTCGCCCGGCCTCAGCGGTGACGTTCGTGCCGCGCCGAGGCTTCCTGACCTGACGTGCGAAGGCTTGAGCGGAAGACAGGAGGAGCGCCGCAACGGCGAGTGACGCCGTGCTGAAGCGCATGTGAAACGTCATGGCGTGGCCTCCAAAGCGTCCATAGCGTTGTAAAAAACTGCGCGCTGATTCTACGTCAATGAAGCGGCGAACTTCCATCCCCTATCACTCCAAACGATTTGGGAAGTTGTTTGACGAGCAGTATCATGCGTCCGAACGGTCTCCTTGAAACGCGCATGTTCGCGACGCGTGAAGCAAAGCAATTGGTCGAGGAAAACCGGGGGAACTTATCTCGTGACTCTCGAAACAGAACGTCTCGTCCTGCGCGCGTTCCGCGAGTCGGACACGGACGCTTACGCGGAGATGTTGGCCGACCCGCTGGTGATGCGCTTCCTCGGTGGCAAGACGATGTCGCGCGCGGAGGCTTGGCGCAACATGGCGATGGTGCTGGGGCACTGGCAGTTGCGCGGTTACGGTTTCTGGGCGGTCGAGGAGCGCGAGAGCGGCGAGTTGGTCGGGCGCGTCGGGTGCTGGCGGCCCGAAGGGTGGCCGGGCCTTGAGGTCGGTTGGACGCTGAGGCGCTCGCTCTGGGGCCGAGGCTACGCGACGGAGGCCGCGCGCGCTTCGGTCGAATACGCGTTCACGAAGCTGAATCAGTCGCGCGTCATCAGTTTGATCGCGCCCGGCAACGCCGCCTCCGTTCGCGTGGCCGAGCGTCTGGGCGAGAGGCCGGGAGGCGAGTGGGATGTCTTCGGAACGCGGGTCATAATCTATGGCATCGGACGTGAGGAGTGGGAATCGCAGTCGCGCGGGAGCGTTTAAGGAAGTGGTTTTTCGGAGTGCTGGCGAATCGGCTCGAACTCCGTCTCGGTGTGCTCGCCCGTGAAGCCTTCGAGGAGGACGCGACCGCTGGGCAGGACTTCGGCGACGCGGAAGCTGCGCTCGGAGCGGCTGCGGCCCGGCATCAACTCTGCGCGGAAGGTGACAGGCATGCCGGGCCGCGCCCAACGGTCTGTCGCGGGGCGATTGTACTGCGGGTAGATCGAGCCTCTCCCGGACTGCTCAGGCTGCGCGTCGCCCCTCCGGCGCAGCAGCAGCGCCGCGCCGACCGCGCCCGCCGTCAGTCCCGCGAGGCCCGCCAGCGCGCCGAACCAACGCCGCCTCAGTCTCTTCTTCCTCATGTCAACTTCGACGCTTCTCCGAACGCGTCTGCGCGCAAGCACGCCCCTTCCGGTTAAGGGAACTTCAACTTGCGCGTCCCGGTTCTCGCCCAGCGGATCGGAAACACTCTGACCGAACTCGTCAGCAAAGCGGGTCGAGCTTCTCGCTGATGATCGGCAGGCCGCTCAAAGACTTCTCGGCGTTGATCGCCGTGTAGTGCGTCCACTCCTCCGGCACCTTGTCTTCGGCGAAGATGGCCTCGACCGGACACTCCGGCACGCACGCGTCGCAGTCAATGCAGGTCTCCGGGTTGATCCACACGGCGGTGTCGTCGAGGTGAAAAGCCTCGACGGGGCAGACGACAACACAGTCCGTGTAGCGGCAGTTCACGCACGGTTCGCAAACGACGTAGGTCATTGAATGGCCTCCTCAAAAATTGTTATGACGGCGGCGGTGCTTTGGCGACCTCTGCCTTCTTTCAGCGCGGGCGGGCGGCACCGACGATCCAGGAATGTTTACTTCGCCGGATATATTAAGCACGAACCGGCGAGATTGGAAAGCGGAAAATGCTGTTTTCTCTTTTCTCTTTTCCATCTGCGAAGACCGGCCCCGCTCAGGCCCAATTCGGCTGCGGAACGCCGCCGTCGAAGTCGTGGAAAGCGGGGTCGCCGTCCGCGAGCTGCTTCGTCAGGAGGATGATCTGGCCGGTGTGCATCGAGAAATGTTCGACGACGTGGAAGACCGCGGCGAGCGCCGTCACTTCGAGACCCTGAATGCGACGGCCCTCAAGAAGCGTCGAAAGGTCGAGGCCGGCGAGCACGCCGGACACCTCTTCGAGCGTCGAGCGCAGCGCGGAGAGCAGTTGCGCGCGCGGCAGGCGTGCGCGTTCGCTGAACTCCCGGTCGCGGTCGCGGCTGTCGGTCGCTCCGCCCAGACCGACGATGATCCACTGCCGCGCATTGCCCTCAAGGTGAAGCAGAAGGTTGCCGACGCTGTTCGACTGTTCGTTGGCACGCCACCAGACCTGCTCGTCGCTCAGGCGCTCAAGGCAGCGCCCGATCTTCGGCAGGTAATCGCCGAGCAGGTATTGCCGCGCCTCGGCGATGAAGGCGCGCGCTACTTCGACACTCATTCGTTCTCCTCCGGGCGGCTCTTGTGCTTGGACTTGCGCTCCGCCGGGTGCGCGCGGTCTTCGGGCTTGGCGCGTGAGATGGGGTGCCCCGGCGGCGCGACGGGCTTGCGAATCGAGGCGAAGAGCGTTGGCTCTTCCCGGCGGCGCGACTGCTTTCTGCCGTTCTTCTTCATCGGGAGCCTCCGGCGCTACGGGTTTCTTGCCGCGATGCTATGCGCGCACACGCACGCGTGTCAACGCGCGCGCGGCGGTCGGGTCGGTCTCACCGTTTAGATTGCAGGTTGTTGTGAGAGATGAAGGCCGCGCAAGCCTTTGAGCCTTAACTCTGGCAGAAACTCTGGCAGACGTTTCTCGGTTCGCAGCCGGTCTGTTCGGTGGCGTGAAGGGGAGAGGCAGAGACGTGGAGACTAAGCCTTGGTGGCCTGCGGCGTCGCGTCGTTGAGCAGCGTCTTGATGGCGCGCGTCGTCTCGACGCGGCGCTTCTGCTGAAACTCGTTGACCCACTGCGTTACGGTCGCGACCATTTCGCGCGCCGTCTCCTGCGCCGACTTGCGTTCCACCACGACCTCTTCGGTCGCCTTTAGCTGACGACTTCTCTCGTCGCGCTTGATGATCTTAATCGGGGTTTTCTTCTTCATGATCCTTGAGTCCGTTTTCGGAATTGATGTTCGCTCAACTAAGACGAACAAACCGGATGAAAAGTTCCTTTTTGTTCGTTTATCGTCTGCCCGCCTCGGCACACGCGAAATGAAATGCAAACCCGAGGCCACAAGCTTTCGACGCATCGCCTGAGGCGACTCGCCCTGCCCGCGCGTGAAACCGTCGCGATAAAACTTTGACATCTCAGGCCGCGCGGGCCGCATCTGCGCGAGGTTTTGCAGAAAATATCTTCGGAGAGCAGACTTAATGATGCGCGTCGAGAGGTTTCTGTTGCCTGAGCACTATCGGCGACACGCCGTCCAGTTTCGTTCACTCCCCGCAACAGGCTCGGACACACACGGGCGCGCGTGGACTTTTTGCGAACAGCCTCGCCACCTCGTCGCGCATTCGCAGAATGCCAAGCCGGGAGCGCGCGCACGCTCTTTGCCAAAGACCCCACACTCGAAGCCGCGTCCACGCCTCCGACTCGACCAGAGAGCAGAACCCGCTTAAAGTCCGGCGTCCGTCGCGCGCGAGCTTACTACGCAGCACGATGTCATCGCACCGTGGGCAAGCTGGCATGTGCGTTGCCCTCTGCCAGCTCGCAATGCTTCTGAGCGAACTCGCCATCATCTACCTCGCCGCCGCAGCGCCCTTCGGCGTGCGGCATTTTCTCAACCGGCAAACGCTCGACACGCGACGCCCGCGCTCCATCGCGCAGGCCACAGCCGCGGCGCTCGCCTGGCCTTTGACGGCGTTGCTGTTCCTGTTCAGTCGCCCCTGCGCGCGCTCCGCCGCGACTGAGCCTGAAGAAGACTTCGCGCGCGACGAGCGGAAGGTCGAGCACGCCAAGCGTGCGACCGTGAACGCGCTCCGCTCCGTCGAAGACTTGATTGCGGAGCGCGGCCTCTGTGACGAAGCCGAGAGGCATACACTGTTCGCCGCGCGCGCGTGCGTCGAACGTTACGTCGGTCTCGCGCTGGCCTGCGCCGCCGCGCGCGAGGACGCCGCGCCCACGCCGCGCGAGCTGGAGCTATGCCGCATCGGGGGGCGCGTGGGCGATGACCTGCTCGCCGCCGGGCGCTGCGTCCACAGGCGCAACGCCGCGCGCCTGCTGGCACACCGCGAGCGTTCGCGCTCCGAACTCGTCCACGTCCTCGCGGACGTTCGCCAACTCGCACACAAGACATATCCGCCGCCGCGCCCGTTTTATTCCGCGGAGAGCGCAGAGGGCGTGGACGCGAAACGACTTTCCGACTCAAAGCAAATCTCCGGGTCGCTGCTGCACGCGCTCGCCCGGACAATCGAGATGCTCTCGCTCTTCGACGACCGCACGACCGTTGCGAGCGTCACGCGGCTGCTCGACGCGGAGTGCGCGCGCCTGCGCCGTCTCGGAGCCGAGGCCGCGCCCCGCGTCGCGCGGGAAGGAGGAGAATCATGTACGACACAGGCGGTTCCCACAGCGTTTGCTACGCCGCGCATACCGACGCCGACCTCGCACAGAGGCTGATCTGGCTCAAGGCCGAGATCGCCCGCGACGAGGGGCGGCGCAGACTGTCGCGCACCGAGGAGGAACGGGCGCTCTCGATGCTTGAGCCGCGCACGACCGACGAGGCTTACACATGGTTCGGCACGTTCCTCGGCCTCCTCCCGCCGTTCGCGATCTTCGCGCGCATACTCCTGCACACGGGCGAGGGCGCTGACGCCCTCGGCTGGACGCTGCTCTTCGTCACGATGAACGCGGTCTGCTGTCTCGTCGGACGCAAGTTCGGCGCGTATCTCGGTCGAAGGATGGGCGACCCCCGCGCGTGGTCTTGGCCGGTGCTCGTCTTATGCTCGCTGTTGATGGGCGTCGCCTGGGGCGTCGTCAGCGGCGGCGCGGGAGGCTTGGTCGGCTTCGGCGTCGGCGCGATTGTCGGCATCTTCTGCGCCGTCCCCGTGGCGCTCGTTGCCTTTCCCTTCTTCGCGGTTCTTCACCGCGCGCTCTCGCACGGTGGTATGATTGAGGAGCGCCAACTCTGGCCGCTCGCGCTCGGCATCCCTTTCAACATCGCCGCGCTGATTCTGAGTCGGGGGATTTATTGACAGACGGCAGGACGCAGGGGCAGGCAGTAGGAGGCGAGAGCAGGAGGCAGTAGAAGCACATACTTCGTCGAGCGTTTAAGTTGAAAGCGCCGATACCTCTGTCCGGGTCAACTCCCTGCCTCCTGTTCCTGCCGTCTGCTGCCTGCCACTGCTCCTCTGTTCCTACGTTCCGATGCTTCTCGCGCTGCTTCTGATCTCGCTCTTCACGCTGGTGCTGCTCGGCTTCTACGTCTTCGTGGCCGCGCCGCGCAGCCGCACACACCAGACGTTCGCGGCCTTCATCGCCTGCCTCGCGCTCTGGACGATCAACGACATCGTGATGTGGGGTTTCGGCGGCGGCCCTCGACTCGCGGGCTGGTGGACGAGCGCGAGCTTCGCTTTGTCGCTGCTGCTCCAGTTCGCGTTCGTCGTCTTCGCATGGGTCTTCCCCGAAGACGGCGAGATTCCTCTGCCGCGTGCGGCCATCCTGTTCGCGCCCGGCGCGGTTCTCTTCCCCGCCGCGCTCGCAGGGATGATGTGGGACGGACTCTACTTCGACGGCGGGGACTTCCGAATCAAACTGACGCCGCTCGCCTACGCCTTCGGCGTCTACATCTACGCCCTCTTCGCCTACGGCTTCGCCATTCTTTTCAGGAAGTGGAGGCGCTATCGCGGCAGCCTCCGCGGCAAGCAGCTCGGCGCGATACTGTTTGCGCTCGTCGTCACGGCGACACTGAAGACCGCGGCCAATATCGTGCTGCCGCTCGCGGGCGTGTACACGCTGCTGCCGGTCGGCTCCGTCTTCGTCCTCGTCGGCGTCATCATCTACGCCTACGCCATCACGAACTTCGAGCTGTTCTCAATCCAATCCGCCCTCTCTCAGTTTCGCCTCTTCCCCATCGCCTACAAGGTCGCCTTCTCCATCGCCGCGGTCGCCGTCCTGAGCTTCGCACTGTTCCAAATCCCGATAGTCTGGTGGAGCTTCGCAGACCACACCGCCGACGCGTGGAAGCGATACCTCGTCTTCAGCGTCATCACGGCGCTCGTCCCGAACCTCCTGCTCGTCGCGCTGGTCATACGCATCATCTCGCGCCCGCTCAGGCGTCTGACCGAGGCCGCCGTTGACGTTGCGGGCGGGGCTTACGGCACGCGCGTTGAACTCAGGAGCAATGACGAAGTCGGACTGCTCGCAGCCTCGTTCAACGAGATGAGTCGCAAGATGGCTGAAGACATCGAGCGCCTGCGCGCCCTGAACGAACATCTCATCCGCGCCGAGAAGCTGGCCGCCGCGGGCGCGCTCGCCGCCGGAGTCGCGCACGAAGTCAACAACCCGCTCGCCTCGATCTCTTCGCTCATCCAAATCCTTCAGACGCGCCCGCTCACAGCCGAAAACGAATCGGAGACGCGCGAGATGCTCCGGCTCGCCTCCACGCAGATCGCGCGCATCTCGCGCGTCCTGCGCGACATGACGGACTTTGCGCGCCAGCGCCCGCCCGCACGCTCCCCGCTCGACCTCGCGCGCGTCGTCGAGTCGAGCCTGCGCCTCGCCAGTTTCGACAAGGCTTTCAAGCGACTCCGGGTCACGACCGACTTCGACCCCCGCCTTCCGCACATCCCTGCGGACGCTGACCAGTTGCAGCAGGTCTTTCTCAATCTCCTGTTCAACGCGCGCGACGCGATGCCGCAGGGCGGCGACCTCCGCGTCCGTGCTTACTTCGACGAAGCCAAAGGGGAGGCCGTCGTCGAAGTAGCGGACGACGGCCAGGGCATCGCGCCCGGAGTGTTGCCGCGCGTCTTCGACCCTTTCTTCACGACGAAGCATGCGGGCGCGGGCCTCGGCCTCGCCGTCTGCTACGGCATCGTCACGGCCCACGGCGGGCGCATCACGGTCGCGTCCGGCGAGATAGTTGAGGGGCGCGGCACGACCGTGCGGGTGGCGTTGCCGGCGTGCGAAACTGCGTGCGAAGCGCTTGCGCCGCGCGCCTCCTCCGTGCAGACTTCGACGGCAGGAGAGTTAGAGAGCCGTCCGTCAACTCGCGACGGCCAGGTGTGATGACGATGTTCAGCCACCGAATCGAAGACGAACTCGAACTCCGCCCCGTGGACGAGCGTCACGCCGAGGAGCTGACGGCGCTTGTCCGCCGCGATCTGGCGCACCTGAGGACGTGGATGCCCTGGGCTACGGAGCGCTACTCGGTCGAGGACGCGCGCGAGTTCATCCGCCGCAACATACGCCAGTACGCCGAAGATCAGGGCTTCGCCACGCTCATCTTCTTCGGCGGGCGCGTGGCCGGAAGCATCGGCTACAACAACATTGACTGGGCGAACCGCAAGACCGACATCGGCTACTGGCTCGGCGCAGACTTCCAAAGGCGCGGCATCATGACGAAGGCGTGCCGCGTGCTCGTCAACTACGCCTTCCGTGAACTGCGCCTGAACCGCGTCGAGATTTTCTGCGCCGTCGAAAACACGCGCAGCCGCCGCATCCCCGAACGCCTCGGCTTCACGGAAGAAGGCACGCACCGCCAGGCCGAGTGGGTGCACGACCACTTCAAAGACCTCGTCGCCTACTCGATGCTCGCCCGCGAGTGGAAGGCCGCAGCCCGACCGTGAGGGGTGCGTCTGCGGTCAGTGTTCGATTGAGATTGAACGCATGAGCACACAGCCACTCATCCTCGTCGCCGAAGACGAAGACCTGATGCGCGCCATCATCTCGCGTCTTTTGGAAGAGTCGGGCTACCGCGTCGCTGCCGCGGCGAGCGCCGAGGAGGCGCTCGACCACTTCGCCTCGGAGGACGTGGCCGTCACGCTCACGGACATACGCATGGCCGGCATGGACGGCCTCGCACTCCTCGACCGCGTTAAGGACATAGACCCCGAAGCCCTCGTCGTCGTGATGACTGCCTACTCGTCCGTTGACTCGGCGGTCGCCGCGCTGCGCAAAGGCGCATACGACTACATCACCAAGCCGTTCGTCAACGAAGACCTCCTCCAGTCGGTCAAGAACGCGCTGCGCCAGCGCGAGCTGTTCCGCGAGAACCGTGCGCTCCGGCGCGAACTCGACCGGCGCTACAGCTTCTCCGAGATCATCGGCACGTCCGAGTCTTTGCAGCAGGTCTTCCGCCTCGTCGAGAAGGTCGCGCCGACGAACACGAACATCCTCGTCAACGGCGAGTCGGGCACGGGCAAGGAGTTGATCGCCCGCGCCATCCACCACAACAGCCCGCGCAGCCCGCGCCCCTTCGTCGCCATCAACTGCGGCGCGCTCCCCGAAACGCTCCTCGAATCGGAACTCTTCGGCCACACCAAAGGCGCGTTCACCGGCGCAACCAACGCGCGCCCCGGCCTCTTCCGCTCGGCTGAAGGCGGCACCATCTTCCTCGATGAGATCGGCGAGATCAGCCAGGCGCTTCAGGTTCGACTCCTCCGCGCCGTGCAGGAGCACGAGGTCACGCCCGTCGGCTCCAGCGCGCCCGCACGCTTCGACGCGCGCATCATCTGCGCCACCAACCGCGACCTCGAACGCGAAGTCGCCGAAGGCCGCTTCCGCGAAGACCTCTTCTATCGCTTGAACGTTATCGAGCTTCACCTGCCCCCTCTGCGCGAGCGCCGCGAAGACATCCCGCTCCTCGCGCGCCACTTCGTCAAGCGCACCGCGCGCGAGCAAGGGCAGCACGAGAAGGCGGTCGAACCCGCTGCGTTGACCGCACTCATCAACTACAACTGGCCCGGCAACGTCCGCGAATTGCAGAACGCCGTCGAGCGCGCCTTCACTCTGAGTGGAGAGGCGATTGACCTCGACAGCCTCCCGCCACGCGTCCGCGACGCGGCTGGCCGGCAGCCCGCCGTTCGCGACCCCGACGGCCTGCGCCCCACGCTCGAAGAGGTCGAGCGCCGCCACATCCTCGACACGCTCGCCTCGGTCAATCAGGACAAGGCCCGCGCCGCCAACATCCTCGGCATAGACCTCTCCACGCTTTATAGGAAGCTCAAACGTTACGACGCGATTTAGAAAGTCTTCGCGCGTCCGTTTTATTAGCTCCGGCATAAAGTGCTAATCATTCGGCATAAAATGCTAGAAAATCCGGCATAAACTGCTATCTTATTGTGCATCAACAACTTCAGGGCGAACTCCGGCATAGGATCTGACTCAGGTTTTAGGGATTACGACTAACACCCCAATTCTTTTCCTCATCCGCAGAGGGCTCATCCAGGCCAAGAAGCGCTCAGGCCCGCGCAAATCGGAATGGCTTGTCGCTCAAGAGGAAGTTGATTCTTTCATGGCGAAATATGTCTTGGCGTCACAACTCGCCCGAGAGGCGGGGACTTCCGGGGCCTACCTCAGCCAGACGCTCATGTCCCACGGGATCATGCCCGTTTCGGGTCCGAAGGCCGACGGCGGCAAGCAATACGTCTTCAGGAGGGCGGACGTTGAAAAGCTAAACTTCGCCGGCCTGGTCTCCGAGGCAAGGCATCAAGAAAAACGGAGGAATAAGAAAATAGAGGTGATCAAATCGGGGCTTGCCGAGAAGATCCTCGGAATTAATGCGAGGGAGCTTTCGCAGTTGGTTGATTGCGGCGTTCTGGATCCCAGCAGGACGAAGCAGCTTAGTGGGGAGAGCGAATACCTATTCAACCTGTTTCACGTCGAGCGGCTGAAGGACAGCTCCATCGAGTACCTCAACCTCATTTCCCTTCCCAAAGCGGCAAAGCTGCTGGGCGAGACCTACTTCGCTTTAAGAACGAATTGGGTCAAGTCCAGGCACTTAAAAGTTGCATGCAGATATAACGACAAGATCTACCTGATCCTGACGGACGTCAGAGCGGTACTTAAACTTAAAGAAAAGGCGCTGACGATAAATGAGGCTGCCATGGCTCTAAATGTCAGCCCGAAAGTCGTGATGGGATTTGTATCCTCAGGCAGGTTAAAGTTAGTCCGCAAATCAAGTCCGACGGAAGATGGTCGTAACTTATTCTGGCGGAAAGATATTGAAAAACTGTGTAAGAGGACGTCGCCATGACATCTCGTTAGGGTCTCATGAAGTAAAGAACACTCATTGGGGCTTCATCAGGCTGAAAGAAGAATAGTTAGAGCTACAAAGTACTTGATGTTTAACTCGAACGGCGAGATCAACCATAACAGCTACTGCAGCCATGACTTTACCCGCTATCGCGTGTTGTTTAACTTCATGAGGCCCTTTGTTATTGCTACATATTTCGCTTGCACTCAGAAACCTTTTGTACTATCGTCTCACCCGCAATATCTCAAAAGGTATGAAGTTTCCACAACCTCGCATTACTCGAGATTCGAAGCCCAAACGTTGGAATCAACTCAGCTGACCTACAGATCCTATGACCGCCGCATCGCTTAGCCTCAGATGCTAAAAGTGTCCGAAAAAAGCTCATGGATTTTCTTTTAGAAAATTGGCACCTCATCCTTTTTGGCGGTGTGGTTCTGTTTGTTTTAATCTGGGAAATTTTAGTTAAGCGAAAACCTACTCCAGAGCGTTTGTTGCGTGCGCTGCTTTTGGTGTTCGCAACCTTCGGCATCGCATGGGTTACACAAGAGTTTAAGAGAAACAGAACATGGTGGAGACATTGATTATTTCCTGTCTCAGATTTCGGATCGAGCCGATAACGAGTACGCGAAGGACCTTCTTGGCGAACTTCATGAAACACTGAGAAAGTTCAAGGATCGCACTGTCGAGGCTGTTTCTGAGGCAGAAGTACGGGACCAACAAATCAAAGCGTTGAAGAAGGCCAAGCACAGTGCGTTGTATCTCGACCACTACGTTCTTGTTTGGAACTCAAACCATGAGTTAGAGCTGAGGGAGAACGCCGCTGCTGTGAAGCGGGGAGTTGACATTAAGAGGATCTGGGTGATCAGTGAAGCACTTCTTCGCGATAGTAATCAGGTCAAAACTGCGATGGATGTTATGGGGCAACAAAAGAGCCTCGGGATCAAAGTAAGTTATGTACTCCAACGCGACCTTCAGGGTCTTCGTGATTATCAGAGATTCTCTGATGTCGATTATGCACTGTTCGATGACGAAGTTTTGACCAAAGTTGCGGCGCGTTCCTCACCTCTTGCCCTGCCTAGCTACTGTTTCACCTCATGGAATAGGGCCACAATCTCAACTGAAAATCCTTTCCCTTTTATAATAGGAACAGGCTTTATCAAAGAGTTTGACGACACCGGGAAAGCTTGGCTCAGTTCGATGACAGGGCGGAATGCCACCCAATCAAAGTAAGGTTAAGGAGGACTTAATATGTCACCCACAACAAAGAAGATTTTAGGCGCTGTCTTATGTTTAGGGATCGTAGCGTTGGGAGTCTATTTCATTATTCCGAGAAAGCCGGAAAGCCGAATGGCCGCTGTGCCCACGCGCCTCAAATGGCTTCACCAAGCGCAATTCGCCGGTTTCTACGTTGCGGAAAAAAAAGGATTTTATGCCGCAGAGGATCTGAGCCCAAGTCTTAGACCGGGCGGTGTAGAATTCCCGGCAGTCGAGTCAGTCGTTAGTGGGGCCGAGAAATTTGGGGTGACCTCTGCTGATCAAGTCCTGCTACAGCGAGCACAGGGAGCTCCTATTGTCGCGGTTGCAGTTATCTACCGCGCGACTCCTATGGTTCTTTTTTCATTCGCACAGTCGAACATTCGGACTGCCGCCGACCTATCTGGAAAACGTGTGGGCGTAAAACTCGGCGGGAATGAGGAACTCACTTATCGTGCGATTTTGCGCGCAGCCAACGTTGACGCTTCAAAGATTCACGAGATACCAGTGAAGTACGACATGACTCCGCTCTTCGAGGGACTCGTTGATGTTTGGCCTGGATATCTCATTAATGAAGTACTGGTTGCTAAGGAAAAAGGACGTCAAGTCAATGTGATAAACCCTAAAGATTATGGGCTAGATATATACGCCGATACTTTGTTTACAACGGAGGATGAAATCCGAAAGGAGCCAGATGTAGTACAGAGATATGTTGCAGCGACCTTAAGAGGGTGGCAATACGCTTTCGACCATCCGGAGGAAGCGGCCCGCTTTGGTCTCGAATACGATCCGAAGCTTAACTATGATCATGAGTTAGCGATGATGAAAGAAAGCTTACCTCTCCTTAAACCTGATGCACAGCCGGTGGGATCAATGGAATCAGAAAAGTGGGAACGTCTCGCGAACCTCCTTAAAGAGTATGGATTTCTGAAGCAGCAAATTGACGTTTCCAAAGCATTCGATCCCCGCTTTGTGCAAGCATTTTATGAAAACCGAAAGTAAAGCACTGCGAATCAGTCAAATCACAAAGGCGTTCGACGAAAAGGTGTTGGACGGAATTAATTTGACGGTTAGCTCGGGCGAATTCGTGGTTCTGGTTGGGCCGAACGCGTGTGGTAAGACAACGCTCCTGCGAATAATCGCGGGGCTTCTCCAGAGCGACTATGGAGAAGTGTATAGGGAGAACAAAGCGAATGATGGGTCGTCACTTAGTGTGGTCTTTCAGAAGCCCTTATTATTGCCGTGGCTTACTCTCGAAGAGAATATTTACTTGCCTCTACGATTAAAAAAGAATGCGGCTGAACATAGTGAAGATTTAGATAGACTGCTGAGTCTGCTAGATTTAGAGAACAAGAGAAAGTCTTACCCTAAAGGACTAAGCGGAGGAGAGGCGCAAAAGGCCACCATCGCTCGGGCGTTGATTACTGATCCCAAAATCTTACTGTTGGATGAACCCTTTAGCGCATTAGACGATATTATGCGTCAAGAGTTGCAGGATGCGCTGCTCAAAATCTGGCTCCAAACATCCGATACAGTTCTCTTTGTAACTCATGACCTTGACGAAGCTGTCTTGCTTGCTGATCGTGTCGTTGTGCTTTCACGTAAACCGACCCGGGTGAAACAAGAGGTGCCTATAACATTGGGACGTCCTCGCCACAGCAATAGCCCTGAATTCGAAGCTTTAGTTTTATTGGTTCGCCGTGCATTACTGTCATGACTCACAAACTGCCTAATATTCTACGTCTTAGCCTGCCTTTAATCGCAATGATGTCATTGATAGGCACTTGGGAACTCGTGCTTCTGCTCGACAAAGACAGGAGACTCTATCTGATTCCGGGAGTTGCGACAGTAATCAAAGAACTGTGGTCCAACCTGAGCCTTTATGTCTCTGAGGGAATCCAGACGCTTATAGAAGCATTCGTGGGGTTCTTGATTGGAAACACCGCATCCTTCCTATTGGCGGTTTGGATGTCATATTCGAAGTCTGTGGAACGAATCGTATATCCATATGCAATTGCATTGAAGGCAACTCCAATAGTTGCTTTGGCACCTTTAATCGTAGCGTGCTTCGGTCAAGAGTTCTCCTCAAAGGTCGTCTGTGCGGCAGTGATATCTTTCTTTCCCCTAATGATTCAATGCCCCGAAGCGTTTCGTAGAGTTCCCGAAGAACTCCTTGATCTCTTTCATTCACTGGGTGCATCGGAAAAACAGATATTCTTTCATCTCAGGCTGCCACTGGCATCATCTCAAATCTTCTCGGCTCTCAAGACCGCCAGTTCACTCAGTGTTGTGGGCGCCCTCATGGGCGAATTCATGAGTCCCACTGGAGGTATCGGTAAGCTTCTGATTCAGGCCTTGGCTAACGGCTGGGGTGGCCAATTGATTGCTGCCACTATAGTGTCGGGTATAATTGGGGTTATCTTCTTCGGATTAATTCATTTCTTGCAAGCGCGCGTTGTCTATTGGGCACCTCAGAGTTTCTAAGACAAGGTCAACGGAACGGTAAAAGCGATTTATCTTGCCTGCACCTGATCTTTGCATATCCTATGCGAATCAAGAGTTGAAAGTTAGAGGCAAACAAGCAGCCGCCAGTTTGCCGTAACAATGTATGAACAGTCCCTTCGTTGAACGCACATGCGCCGCGTTCTGAATCCCGGTTCTTTGAATCAACCAACCGAACAGACTCTCTAAAGGCTGTCTGACCGAAGAGACGAAGCGCGACCACAGCGCGGGACTGCCGTTTGAGGCTCATTGCGCTTGCGTTTGTAGGGCATCAGTAGATGTGTGCCGCGCCGTGCCAACACTCGCCTGGTCTCTTCATCTGCGTAGGCTTTATCGCCGAACAGACAGCCGAAGTCCAAGTCCGGGTCTAGTTCGCGCAAGACCGTGAGGTCATGCTGCGATGCTCGACTCAGATGCATGAGGGCAGGCAGCGGCAACCTCCCGGCGCGTCGCAATGCAATGGCGTGCAGCTTCACTCCGTAGTACTAACTGGAGAGTAGGATGAGGAAGAAACAATCGAAGCTTCTATTGCTTATCTTCGTTGCGTCTTATGGATTCGCTTGGCAGTTATCTTCAATTCACGCAGTTTTCGGTTTGATGTTCCTCTCCTTTATGGGGCTAATTATTAGCATTCCAATAATAATTCAGAACCGGCTTGGTGGATTAGTCATCACAATAGTTTTGATCATTTTGTCCACTTTTTTCCCCCCTTGTGCTGTATGTCTACCGTTGTGGGGTCTCATGTGCATCCTCGCCAGTATTGGTATGTTGCTTGGGAATTGGCTTCCGGCACTTATGGGTTTCATTCTCTATGCGCTTTTGCTAGTTGGGCCATTTGCCTTGGTGACTGCCTCACAGTCCGAATTTGAAGGGGATCATCGACTGCTAATGAGTGGCGTAAGTTTCGTGCTAGGCGCAGCTATAATGCTTGGGAGTTGTTCTTTCATGGAGAAGCTTGGTTACACTAGGAGGAATATTGCTTACTTTACCTTGGGACTTCCCGCTTGTTTATGTATGTTGGTAGTCGCGATTTTAGGTTTTGGAGATGACGGTGGCGACGGCGGCGGCGATGGTGGTGATGTTGACGGTGGCAATTGAAAAGGCAGTCACTTAGCAACCTCAAAGTTACACAAGGTAGGTGGCAAACTGCACAGAGCGGGCGGCACACAATCAGTTCAAGCTGCGCGAAATATAATAACTCTTAGCACCGAGGCGCGGGACAGAGTGCTTCACAACCAATCGATTTTTTTCAATTTCCTCAAACGGTTTAATCTCTGCTAGCAGTAAATATCCTTGTTTTTTAGCCGCTTTATCTTGTAGCGTCCGAATCTAGTCCATTTTCCTGCCAGCACTTTCTGCCAATATTCTAAAACCAAAGCTAAACTGAAACCTCGCGCAACCAAAGACATTACTGGTGGAGACAATCGCAGGTGAGCTCCAACGCATGCAACCCAACACGCCACTACACCGGGGAGTAAATACCTTATTCCACGAGATTAGCTCTAAGAATGAACCCGAACAATTTTCGAGTTTATAGATTCCCCTCTCTTTTACTACTTGAAAGTAGCCATCTATTCCGGAGAGATTAGGAACAGGGATTTTGTCATTTTATGCCGGAGTAACTCTGGATTTTATCATTTTATGCCGGAATTAATTTTCAGTATATGCCGGAGAACCTCCCGTAAGTTGTTGATTCTCCGTCCGAGGTTTTATCACTTTATGCCGGAGCTAATATCCGTTTTATTAGCTCCGGCATAAAGTGAAATTTGCTAGGCATAAATTGAACCAAACCACTCTGCACTGAAAGTGCAGATTCCTCGTGCCGACGCGGACGTTGCGCCCGCGTGCAGTGCGCGTCGGACTGCGGCTGGATTTCTGAAGAGTTCCGAACGGCCCTATTTCATGTGCGTGTGACCTGCCGGCGCGGCCCGCCCGCTCCCGTTCGGGGCTCCATTATCCTGAGTCCGGATGGCCGTGTCGGCCTGCGTGACTGCGTCCACGGCCCCTTTAAGCGGGGCGTCCATCTCCGTCCGGATGACGGTGGCTATCCATTCGGGCTTGGCCCCGCCTTCGCACATCGCCCAGCGCATGAAAGGCTCCGTGCCGACGACGAGCATGCCGGAGTGGTTGTTGCGGTCGGCGTCCTCCTTCGGGTCGTCGTAGAAGAAGCCGAGCGAGCGGCGCAGGAGGAGTATGTCCTCGGGCCTGCCCGTGAGGAACGTCCAGCCCGGCCCGGTGCCGTGCCCCTTTGCGAACGCGCGGAGGTCTTTGGGCTTGTCCTCTTCGGGACTCAGCGTGACTGAGTAGAAGAAGATGTCCCGGCCCACGCGCCCGTCCAACAGCCCCTGTACCTCCGCGAGGTGGTGCGTGATGACGGGGCAGATGTCTTTGCAGCGCGTGAACATGAACTGTATGACGACGCGCCTGTCCTTGACGAGGTCGTCGTAGAAGTGAACCCGCACGCCGTCCTGCGTCACAAGCTCGACGTTCGGCAGGTGGCGGCGCTGAATCAGCTCGCGCGGCGAGAGGTTCTGGAAGTTGTAACGCTGGCCTTCGTTCGCTGGCCTGCCGCCCGCCGCATGCTTCTCCTGCGCGCGCGTCGCGACGACTGCTCCCGCCGCAGTCACCCCGGCGGCCCAGACCGACGCCAGCAAGCCTCTGCGTGTCATCCTCTTCATCGTCTTCGCTCCTTTCTAACGTTCGCTTCGCCCTTTCGAGGCGGCTGGTTTCAAGGGTTCTGGTTATTGTCCGTAACGCCGGGCTGCACCTGAAAGAGGAGCATCATGGCGTGATCCTCGTGGATGATGTTGTGGCAGTGCATCGGGTAGTCGCCTGAGAAGTCTCGGAAGCGGAAGAAGAGCTTCGCGTCCTCGTCGCCTTGCAGGCGCGTCACGTCCTTGCGCGCGACCTCGACGTTGGGGACGTTCGCGCGCGTGGTGCTCATGCCGCCGCCGCCGCCCTGGAAGGCGCAGCCGTTGCCGTAGCTGCCGCCGTAGCTTGAGCCGCTGTAGCTCGAGTAGCGCCCGCTGTTGCTTGAGCGCGTGAGTATCTGGTGCTCCTCGAAGTGGACGTGGATGGGGTGCTGCCAGTCGTCGCGCGGGTTCTTGATGACCCAGTTCTCGGCCGTGTTCTGCGTCACGGTGAAGCGCAGCTCGTTGCAGCTCGCGAACTTGTTGTTGATGACCCACTGGCCGTTGTCGCGGTCGAACTGGAAGTTGCGCGTGATGCGCGGCGCGACGACCGATGGCAGTTGGTAGAAGGTCGGGTGCGTCGCGGGATCAACGCTATTGTCCGTCGCCGCGCCGCCGATGTGAAACTCCATGCAGGAGACGCCCTGTCCCGCGGCGAGGATGGTGCAGCTCGGCCCCTGGCCGTCGGTCTGTTGCAGACGGTTTTCGAGGCGGACTGCGGTGTGGCTGCCGATCAGCTTCTTGACCTGGTTGAAGTCAATGATGATGTCGTAGCGCTCGCCGACGCTCAAGCGGAAGCTGGTGACCTGGATGGGCGTGGGCAGGAGGTTGCCGTCGTTGGCGATGACCCAGAAGGGGATGACCGTGGAGGGGCTTTGCGGATCTGTGAGAAACAGCTCGTAGAAGCGCGAGGGGCCGCCGTCGAGCACCCGGAAGCGGTAGCGGCGGGCGCTGACGTTGAAGTAGGGCTGGATGACGCCGTTGACGAGTTGCACGTCGCCGAGCAGCCCCTTGAAGTTGAAGGTGTCGAAGCAGAGCAGCCCCGTCGAGGGGTCGAGCAGCTTGTCGGCGAGCATGATGGGGATGTCGTACTGCGGATAGCTGGGCAGACGATACCCGGTCGTCTCGTTGCCCGTGTCGTACTGGTTGAAGATGAGGTGGAAGCCGGCCATGCCCTTGTAGGCGTTCTCTGCCGTGTGGTCAATGCGGTGGTCGTGGTACCAGAGCGTCGAGAGCGACTCGTTGATGTCGCCGTTCGGCTGGTGGTCGGAGGCGAAGCCGGCCTGCTGCGCAGTGTAGTAGTAGTCGAAATACTGGCCGCGGAAGAACCAGCGGCAGGGGCCGCCGTCCGATTCGGGCGCGGTGTGGAAGTTGTGCAGGTGCGTGGAGACTTCGGGGACACCGAAGCCGCCGTTCTGGCTCTGCGTCGGAAGCTCGTTGAAGCGGCGTATGACCCAGGGCTGCTGGTAGCGCGTGACGACCGTGGGGCCGGGGAAGGTCGCCACGTCAGACGAGGCAGAGCCACCCGTGTTGAAGCCCCAGATGGTCTGCGCGGGGATGTTCGTGTCCGAGGTGAAGCGGAAGTTCGGGTTGGCGCGCAGACGCTGGACGAAGTACTGCTGCGGCGGGTACTGGCTGAAGAACTGGAAGCAGTCGGTGCCGGGCCGCAAAGAGCCGTTGAACTGGCCGCGGCCCTCGTAAGGCAGGCCGCCGTTGTTCGGGTTGGGCGTGTTGTTCGGGCACAGGCTCGGCGGTGCGCCGAACTGTAGGCCGGCATCCGTTATCGGGCGAGCGGGCAGCTCCGGCGGGATGGGGAGCGGGTCTACGAAGACCTGCGCCGGCTGCGGGCTACAGCCGAGGCCGCAGGAGTTGTAGCAACTGCCGCCGTAGCCGCCCCAACTGCTCGAAGCGGTCTGCGCGTGCGTCAGCCCGGCCTTCGGTAGGAGTACGCCTGCGCTCGTCATCAAGCCCATCTTGATGAGGTCGCGCCGCGTGAAGCCTGCCTTCACTAGCTCCAGCCTGTTGTCGAGGGTCTGCTGGACTTCCCTCTCCCTCCTCCTGTTCCTTTTTGAGATGTATGCCATGGGGAGTTCTCCTTACAAAGTGTGAGCCGCGTCGAGCGGGCGCTCGCCTACGCGGACGAATGGCGGCGGGTGACGGCCGATGCGACTTTCGGTCGCAGGCGTCGAATTGAGAGGTTTTCTCGGGGCAGGGACTAAGTTTGAGAAGTGCTCAGGCTGTTTGATCTTCCCCTTGGAAAGGCACGCATATAATAAGAGCCCCTTGAAGTTTGTCAAGGATTATAATTGCTGAAAGTCACCCATTTGATGTACTCATCACGATTGTTGAACCAGAATAAGAACTCATCCAGATAAAAGATTCTTGCAGTTTATGCCGGAGAAGATAGGGATTTTGGCACTTTATGCCGGAATTACTTTTCACTATATGCCGGAGAAATTTCCGCAAGCTATTGATTCTTCATCTAAGATTTTATCACTTTATGCCGGAGCTAATACGAGTTCAGGCATCACAAAATGTTTTGAGGCTTGGCAGAAGCGCGCCGTCTACTCCTTCTTCCCGCCGAACATTCCGCCGAGTCCGCCGAGCATGTCGCCCGCCTTGCCTGCGAGACCTCCGACCGCGCCGGCAGCGCCGCCGAGCGCGCCGTCGAGGTGCCCGGCGACGGGCGCGGGCAGACGTTCTTTCAGAAAGCCGACGACCGTCTCGACCGACGTGCGCGCCTGCGCCTCGCTGATGCCCGTCTTCTCGATCACCTGCTTGATTAGCTCGTCCATGAATCATTCTCCTCTGGTTCGCTCGACGATGGAGCCGCCCGTTTGAAGGCGCGAAATGAAAGCGCGAGGCTCGCGGGCCACCCGCCTCAGATGAAGACGACCGTTTGGAAGTTCGGGATGTCGAAGCGTCGGCGGCAGCGCGCACAGGTGAGCACGTCGTCCACGCGCACCATGTAGTCGCGCGCTTTGGCGAACTGCGCCTTCTGCTGCTCGTTCATGCCGCGCGGGGGCGGCTGCTTCTTCGTCCTCACCATCCAGCGCACTTCAAAGTCGCTGCGCTCGCGGCAGTGCGGGCAACTGTAGTTGGCGCGCTTCGTCTCTTGTCGTTCGTTGAAGAAATCTCTCTCGTTCATAAGTTCAGAGGCTAGAGGCTAGCCGGAGAGTTTGCAAGTCTGCGGCCCTACAATCCACAGCCTCTCCCTGTTCATGACCTTTCGGCCTCAAGCTCTTTCGCGTGCCCGCTGCCCTCGTCCGGCGGGGTGCGGCGCTTGCGGCGGCGGTGGTAGATGACTATGGCAAGGCCGAGCAGCCCGTTCAGGAGCATGAGCGAGTTGGTGACGACGAAGACCCAGTTCCGCACCAGCCAGCTATAGATTGTGAAGCCGAGCGAGGCCGAAATCTGCCCCACGAAAAGCCACTTCGAGACGCCCTCGCTCGTCCCCTCCTGCCACTGCTTGTAGACCTGCTTGGCGATTGTCAGCACGAGTATGAAAGAGCTGACCCAGCCGACGGCCTCGACGAGCATCCGGCCTTCCCCCCAGCGCGTGTCCGTTGAAACTCGCCGTCATTATCGCCCAACGCTACGGCTCAGAACAAAAGCCGCCTGACGGTCGCGCGCAGGTTTTCGGGGTCGAGCGGTTTCGGCTCGTAGGCGTCCGCACCCTGCACGAGCGTGAGTGTGGCGCTGCCCGTTCCGAAGCCCGTCGTGACGAGGATGGGCGTCGAAGACAGTTCCGGCGTCGAGCGCACGCGGCGGACGAGATGGACGCCATCCGCCGCGGGCATCCAAACGTCCGTGATGATGAGGTCGGGCCGCTCCGCAAACGCCAGCTCGAAGCCGCGCACCCCGTCCTCCGCGACCACCACGCTGTAGCCCTCGCGCTCCAGCGCCATCCGCATCAACTCGCGCTCGACTTCGCCATCCTCGACGACCAGAATCTTTTTCATAGGCAAAAGCCGTGAACCGTGAACCGTAACAAGAAAAAACCGAAGCGGAAAACGTCGAGCAATGACAGAAGCGCAAGCCACTTGTCATGGTTTACGGCTCACGGCTCACGTCTCTTCGCATATTTCCCGCAGCAGGCGGAAGCTGTAGATGCCTGTGTCGTGGTCGTCGCTCCAGCGGAAGGTGAGCGCGTAGCGACCGACGATCTCAACGTCGGCGATGGTCAGGTCGTCAGGGACGGCCTCGGCCCTCAGCACTCGCTCGCCCGTGAACTCGTTGACGCACTGCGCGCAAGGGCACAGTCGCCGCAGTCGCGCCGCGCCGTAGCTGCACACGCGACCGTCCGCCCACGTCACGCGCAGGCGCGCGTCCGACTCCTGCATGATCTCGCGCGGCTCAACCGCCGGGCCGCGCCTCGTCGCTTCAGTCATGGCTCAACGGTCCGCAGTCCGGCAGTCAAAGCAATCTGTCTTGACCGTCGGACTCCGGACTTTCATTCGTTCTCCCGCATCGCCTGCTCGACGGCGTCCGCGGTGATGTCGAAGTGCGAGGCCGACCAGACGGCCTTCCCGTGGCGGAGCACGAGCGCCTGCGGCGTCTCGTGTTGGACGCCGGTGCGCGCCGCGACCTCGCGTGAGAGGTCGCGGCTCTGCTGCACGACGACGATTGAAACCGGGGACTTGATCCCCTGCATCTGCCTGTAGGCGCGCGCGCTGATCGGGCAAGTGCTGCTGTGCTTGAACAGAAGCACCGGCTCTTCTTTCGAGTGCGTCAACAACCGTTCGAGCGCCGCGGCGTCTTCAACCGGGTTGAAATTCGTCTCCATCGAATCCGCCCTTGTTCGCATTGAAATTATTTCTTAATGCGAACGATGATAGCCCCCATTGAAGGCAAAAGTAAAAAGACGAAAGAAGGGTGCTGGGTTTTAGGTTTTGGGTGTTGATGATATTCAACCCGCCAGCGCCCAAAACCTAAAACCCCTTTCGCCTTTTGCCTTCTCGTTCAGCGCCAGTCGCCGACGAGGACGAATGGTGCCCAGTAGAAGGGCGCGCTGTAGCGCTTGCCGGCGATCATGTCGAGGCGCGCGGTGCGAAGCGCGGCGGAGGGCTGCGCGCCCGCGCCGCCGAGCAGGTTCCTGTAGAAGTCGGCCATGAGGTCTGCGGTGGACTTGTCGGCCACAGACCAGAGGCTCACGCCGACGGTGGGCGCGCCCGCGTACATGAAGGCGCGCGTCAAGCCGATGACGCCCTCGCCCCGCGCCTCCTTGCCGAGTCCGGTCTCGCAGGCCGAGAGCATCACGAGCGGCGAGCCGAGACGAAGGTTGAAGACTTCGTCGGTGCGCAGGAAACCGTCGGTACCCTCGCGATTGCCGACGAGCGACAGAACCACGCCCGTGAACTGCGGGCGCTGTGTGTTCAAAAGCCCGTGGGTGGCGAAGTGCAGGACGCGGTACTGCCGCAGGTCTCGGTCTTCGACGTTCGATTCGCTGGCGTCGAGGTCGAGCCAAACGTCGGCCTTGCGCCCCGCGGCGGTCGCGAGCTTTGCAATCTGCTGCGCCTCGGCGCGTGTTCCGGCGAGGCGGACGAGCACACCGCGCTGCGTCCCCGTCGAGGTCGGCGCTGCGCTCTGCTTCTCGCTGTCGGAAACGTCTGCTAGCGCGCTGTCGAAGCTCAGGCCGCGCGCCGCCGCGCCGTCTGTCTGCTGCGCGACCGCTTTCGCGCCGCGCGCTCGCGCGTCCGACGCGTTGAAGACTGGGTCGGCGACGACGAGCATGCCGCCCGCATGATTGTCGCCCGCGCTCTGTCGCTGCTGCCTGATGGCGGCGACGACCGAGGCCGACGGCGCGAACACCGCGTCGTTCGTCTTGAGAAGATAGGGAAGCGTCGAGAAGTCCGCGCCCGCGTGCGGCGTTGCGTCGGTGACGAGAGCCGGGAACGGGACGTAGTTGAGCGCGCCGTCGGCGACGACGAGCAGCCTGCTCTTTTTGAAGAGCGGCGCAGCCGGCTCGACGACCATCCGGTAAAGCGCGTTCGCGACCAAGGCGTAGGCGCTCACGGCGGCGGGGTCTACGGCTGTTCCGCCGCTGGCGACCGTCAGGCCGCGCTGCGGTTCTGTCGAGGCGGAGACGAGTTCGGTCAGCGAGCGGCGCAGGGTCGCGGGGATGATCTGCTGGCGGAAGGTCATCGCCTGCTGCTCGATCTGGGCGCGACCGGGCAGGCGCGAGAGGGTCATCCCTGTGCGCGTGACGGCGAAGAGGTACGAGCGCTCGTCGCCGAGCGTGTATTCGAGGAGCGCCGTGTCGTCGTCCAGAACCTGTTGGCGTATGTCTTCGAGCGTGAGCGGCCTCGACGCGGTGAGCGCGGCGTAGCGCGGGCTGGCCGAGCGAACCTGGTTCTCGATGCTGTCGTAGTCGTTCTGAAGCTGATCCAGCTCGACCTGAAGCTCTTCGAGAGACTTCCGCGGCTGCTCGCCGCCGAGGTTGACGCCCGTCATCAACGCGGCGATCTCCTGCTGCCGCTTCTGGTTCTCCTGCTTCTGACGCAGAAGGTCTGCGGGCACGCCCTCGGTGATCTCCGAGCCACTCTCGCTCAGCATGTCGAGGAGCGAGCGTGCGCGCCCGCGCTCGGCGACGGCGAGCGCCTCGGACGCGTAGGCGAGCGACTGGCCTTCGAGCAGCGGCGTGGTCGCGGGCGCGTTCGACGTGGCCGGCGCTGCGCCGGACGCCGACGCCGCGAGTGCCATCTCGGCGAGCGCGCTCGAAGCCTCTTTGAAAACGTCCTCGGTCGTGGCGAGGAATGAGGTGCGCGCCTCGTCCGCGCGGAGGCTGCCCTCGCGGACGGCCTCGATGGTGTCGAGCGCCTGCCGGTAAGACGTGAGCGCGTCATCACGCAGGCGCGCAGCCCTTTTCGCGTCCCTTTCGGACGCAGCCTGAGACCACAGGCTCTTTCCGGTGCCGCGCTGCGCGGGCCACATCAGGTCGAGGCGGTTGTCTTCGCGCGCGCCCTTCACAGCGGCGTCGTAGAACTTCGCGGCCTCGGCGTACTGCCCCTGCCGGAACGCGATATCGCCGAGGCTCGTGCGCGCGGCGGTGCGGTAGCGGCGCGTCTGGCCGAGCTTGCCGACCAGAGGGATGCTGCCCACGGTCGCGTCGAGCACGTTCTGGAAGTGCTTCTTCGCTTCGTCGAGGCTGCCCTTGAGATACTCGACGCGGCCCATCCCTAACTCGTAGGTCGTGTAGATGACTGTCTCGCGATAGGCGTTGAACGGCCCCTTCACGTCCGAAGTGATGTCGGTGACGACGCCCGTGGCCTGACTCGGCGTCGAAGTGGAGGGCGTGCCGGTCATCACCCCCGTGATGCGCGACCTCAAGCCCCGCGCCCTGCTCGCTTTCCCCTCGGCGTTCGACTTGCTGTTCTCGGCCTGCTTGAGCTTGTTATCGTTCGCGGGGCGCGTCACGCGCATGCGACCGAAGGCGGCGCGCGCCGCGTCGGCGTCGCCGCGCCGGTACTGCATCTGGCCGATCTTGGCGAGCATGAGGTTTGAGTTGTAAGCGTTCTCCTGCGTCGAGAGCGCACCGGCGAGCTGGCCCTGGCGGCTCTCGCTCAAGGCCAAAGCAGAGTAGATGTCGTAGGCGGCGTTGTAGTTCTGGAGCGCGATGTCGTAGCGTCCCTGACGTTCGTAGAGTTCGCCCGTCAGGTCGCGCGTCGAGGCTTCGCCCGCGCGGTCGCCCGCCTGCTGGAAACTTTTGAGCGCGCGTTCGAGATGCACCAGCGCCTCGCCGGCCTTGCCGCGGTGTAGCAGCGCGCGCCCCTGCTCGCGCTCGCCGACGCCGTCGCCCGCCTGCTGGACTGCCGACGACGACTCGCGCGCCGACGCACGCGCCTCGAAGTCGCGTGCGTCGGCGCGCGGCGCGGCGGAAGGCATGGCGCAGAGAAGCGTCGAGACGGCGAGCAGGCATGAGATACCACTTACTGTGCGACCCATTTTCAATACTCCTTGATCTGAATGCGAAAGCCCAACGGGGGTGAAAGCAAAAGTTAAAAGGCAAAAGAGAATAAGGTCGGCCCCGTCTTCTCTTTTGCCTTTTGCCTTCCCTGACGTTCCGGCTCCCGCTGCCGTTTCTTTTTCAAGTGAACATCACTTGTGGACGAGCTTGATGACGGTGACGAGCATGTCCGAGTCGGGCGAAGCGTTTACGCGGACGACCGCGGGGGCCGGGTCATCTCTCTTGATCTTGAGGCCGCGTTGCAGGGTGCTCGGCGGGACGGGCTGCTTCTGCAACTGCGCGAGCTGCGCGTTCTTCGCTTCGTTCACGCGACCGCCCGTCGCGCCCGACTTGATGCGCGCCCACACGTCCGCCGTCGGCTGCCAGTAACAGTCGCCGCTTTTCTTGGCGCAGAACTGTGCGAGCGCGTCGCCCGCCGGCACGCCTTCGAGCGGGTGGCGCGAGACGATGACATAGATGTGCTCGTTGGCCGGGGTCTGGTCGAACTCGAAGGCGTAGTCCAAATCCGCCGGGTACGTCTCGCGGACGTGCGCGTGCGCCGCGTTCGTCCCCTTGTCGAGCACCACGTTCGGGAAGAGCATCATCGGGTCGCGGTCGTTCTCGGCGTTGAAGATGTAGATGTAGCCTTCGGTGTTCGGTTCGAGCGAGATGGCGATGCGGTCGCCGGACTTGTACTCCTGCGACGTATCAACGGGGAGCAGACCGCCCGACTTGTCCTTCATGAAGACCGTGTAGCCGAGGCCGATGCGTTGCAGCGAGCCGGTCGTGGAGCTGGCCTTGATGGTCTGCACGCCGCCGTTGTCGGCGTCGCCGTCAACGCCATTCGCGTTCACGCCCTTGTCCGCCGGAGCCTTCTTGTTCGAGGCCGTGTTCTCCTGTGATGTCTTCGACGACGAAGAGCCTTTGCTGCCGGAGGCGACACCGCCCGCGGCAGGACTCCTCGAACCACCGGCACTACTCCTGTGCGTAGGTGTGCCGGCATGCGTCGTCTGGCGCTGCGGCGTGGTCTTCTTGCCGGGGTCGTCGAAGCTCACGCCGCGCGTGGAGACGAAGTCGTCTATGACCTTCTGGTCTGGCTGCTGCTGCTGCTGCTGCGCGCGCGCCGGAGCCGCGCAGGCGATGAGCGCGAAGGCGGCGAGCGTCAGGAGGGACTTGAAAGGCATGTGCGAATTCTCCTCGAACGATTTTTGATTTGCGATTTTTGATTGAAAGACAGCATGTCTCTCGCCAATCCAAAATCAAAAATCGCAAATCAAAAATTTAAAATGTCAACGATGGTTGATCCTCACATCAAAGATGACGGGCTTGCCCACGGAGGTTGCCGCCTGCGGCGCGCTGACGGCGACGCGGCGTTCGCCGCCGTCGTCTTTGACCGCGACTGCGGGCGCGTCCGACTTGAACTGCGCGCGGAAGTCCTCAAGCTCCTTGACCTCTGCGGGCGTTAGCTCGTGCAGGAACTTGCCGGTTAGGAAAGAGGGCGACATGAGCGGCGTCGGCGAGAAGATAAAGGTGAACTCGTCTGAGCCGGGCGTGTCGTCGAGTTTGAGCTTCGCGCCGTTCATCGAGGGGAAGGCGAAGTCCGCGCCCGCGCCGACGAGGTTCGACTTGAGCGGCCCTGCACCCTGCGCCGTCAGTATCGTCACCTGCGCGTTGCCGCCCGCGCCGGGGCCGATGATGTAGAGATAGCCGCGCTCCTGCGGCATGAAGTGGAAGCGGAAGCGCTGGCCGGAGACGAGCGTCGTCGCCGTCTCCGCGACGCGCTTGCCCGCGGCGTCCTCCGGCTTGTCGAAAGCCTCGAACCAGTAGCTCGCCGCCTCAGCCTTCGGCGCGTCGGCGGGTTTCGCGGGCGCGGCAGGGTTCGGCGCAGGAGTCGGCTGCGCGACAAACACGCCCGGCGGTTTCGGCTGCATGCTCCTCCATGCGAGCCAGCCGCCGACTCCCGCGACAATCAACAGCGCGAGCACGCCGACCGCGACGAACGGCGCGAGCGAGCGGCGCGGCACGGGCGCGGTGACGACGCGCCCCGCACCCGGCTGCGACTCTTCGCGTCCGAACGCCACGCGCGTTTCCGGAACCGTCTGCTGCTGTCGTGCGTCGCCGGTCGCACCCGCCTGCGTCTCCGAGGCTTGGGAGACGAGCGTCTCGCGACCGCTTTCGCGCCGCGCGGAGGCGTTGCCGCCGGTCGAGGATTGCGAGGACTGTGCGACCGTCTCACGACCGCGGCCCGCGACGGGCGATTCAAACTCGGAGGTGAGAATCGTGTCGGCGTGACTGCGTTCGAGTGGCCGCGCGCCCGGCGAGAGGTTCGCGGTCGCGGCCTCGCTCACGTCGCGTCCCTGCGCGCTCGTGCCGCGTGCGCCCCTCGCGTCGGTCGGGAGAATCGCGCCCGCGCCCGTCGCGTGTGTGACGCGCGCACGCGCGCTCGGCTCCAAGCCGAGCGCCGAGCGCAGTTCGCCGACGAGTTCGCCCGCCGTCTGCGGTCGGTCGGCGCGATCCTTCGCCATCGCGTGCGCGACGCCGCGGCTGAACTCGGCGGGGACGCCCGAAGCGATGTCGCTCAAAGAGGGCAGCGGCTCGGCCACGTGCTTCTGCCGAAGCTCGGAGAGCGTGCGCCCGCCCAGAGGCCTCCGGCCCGCGACCAGCTCGAAGAAGATGACGCCCAGAGAATAGATGTCCGTGCGCCCGTCAACTTCGGGGTTGCCGTCGCGCGGCATCTCACCCCACTGTTCGGGCGACATGTAATAGGGCGTGCCGAGTATCTGCCCGGCGACCGTCAACGACGTGGCGTTCGCGGCGTGCACGTCGCCCGCACCGACTATCTTGGCGATGCCGAGGTCGAGCACCTTGACGACCGTGCCGCCGCGGTCTTCGTGACCGAGCATGATGTTTTCGGGCTTGAGGTCACGGTGGACGACTCCGCGCGCGTGCGCCGCGTCGAGCACGTCGGCGACGGGTTCGAGAACGTCGAGCGCCTCCGCAGGCGTGAAGCACCCGCGCCGCTTCAACTCCTTGTCGAGCGTGTGGCCCTCGACGTACTCCATCACCATGTAGATCATTCCGTCGCTGCCCGCGGAGAGGTCGTAGACGGTGACGGAGTTCGGATGGCGGAAGGCCCGCGCGGCCTTGCCCTCGCGCTGAAAACGCTTGAGCCACTCGGCGTTGCCGCGCATCTCGGAGCGCAGCGTCTTGATGACGACCTGATCGCCGAGCAGGATGTGGCGCGCACGGTAGACCGCGCCCATGCCGCCCTGCGCGATGAAGCTCTCGACCTTGTACTTGCCCTCGATCACCTGCCCGACGATGTTTTCCGGCGACTCCTGCAAGACCTCGCCGTCGTGCGGGCAGAAGGTTTCGGTGTCGGCGAACGTGTTATTGCATGCGGCGCAGAGCTTCATGTGGAATTATCTTCGCTTCAGTCCCGAAGAAGCACGCGAAAGGTTTACAAAAGCGAGCGGCCCCGGAGCCTCGGCGGACTCGAAGCCGTTTGGGAGTGTTGAAGTCTAGCACGGCCAAACGCGCGTGTGAAATTGGAGTGGGCCGCGCCCGTCCTTACGCCCTGTTTTCGAGCAACGAAACCGCCCTCCGGCTAATCAAAACAAAGCACGCGCCCGCCTTCGGGCCGGCGGCGCTTTCGGACGGACGGCCTCGCAGAACTCGTCGGTCGAAAGCCTTCCCCCGCCGACGGCGCGTCGAGGCGGTGAGCCATGACACTGAACGCATTCCTGGAGCGACGCTCCAAGCCCTTCATCTTCGTCGCCGGACTCCTGCTGGTCATCCTGCTCGGCGTCGCCGACTACCTGAACGGCCCCGACGTTTCGTTCCTCATCTTCTACGTCGCGCCGGTCTTCGTCGCGGCGTGGTACGTCGGTCGCCGCGCCGGCCTCTGGATGTGCGCGGCGAGCGGCTTCTCTTGGCTCGTCGGCGCATACGCGACCGCCGAACACTTCTCGCACCCCGGCATCGCCTACTGGAATGCCGCCGTGCGCTTCGGCTTCATGATTATCCTCGCGCATCTCGTGGCCTCCTTCAAACGTTCGCTCGTGCGCGAGCGCGAGCTGGCGCGCACGGACTACCTGACCGGCGCGTTCAACGGCAGGTCTTTCAACGAGCTGGCCGGGGCCGAGATCAACCGCGCGCGCCGCCACGCGCATTCCTTCAGCGTCGCCTACGTGGACGTGGACGACTTCAAGCTCGTCAACGACCGCCACGGCCACAGTGCGGGCGACCGGCTCTTGAAGACGGTCGCCGATTCAATCCGCCGGAATGTGCGCGCCATTGACACGGTGGCGCGGCTCGGCGGCGACGAGTTCGCCGTGCTCATGCCGGAGACCGGCGAGCCTGCGGCTCAGGTTGTCATCAGCCGCGTGCGCCGCCAACTCCTCGAAGCAGTTCACCTACAGGGTCTGCGCGTCACCTTCAGCATCGGCGTCGTCACTTGGGACGCCCCGCCTTCGAGCGTTGACGAAATGCTCCGCGCCGCCGACGCGCTCATGTACTCCGCCAAGCGCCTCGGCAAGAACACCGTCCGCCACACCGTCGCGAACGTGCCCGCCAACGCCGCCTGAGAACCTGAGTTGAGCGTCGCCGTCGTGCCGCAGACTTTTCGGCACGCGCGTTCATCCGAGTTCGTTCAGCTTGTCGCGGAAAAGCGTGAGGGCGATCTTGCCGCCGCCGGGCGTGCCTTTGACGAGCGCCTCGGCGAAGTGCGCGGCCTGCTGAAGCGTCACCTTCGGCGGCATCGGCGGCTCGTTCGGGTCAACGACGACTTCGACGAGCGACGGCTTGCCCGACCGGATAGCGCGCTCAAGCGCCGGGCGAATCTCTTCGGGGCGCTCGACGCGGAAGCCGAGGCCGCCGCAGGCTTCGGCGTACTTCGCGAAGTCTATGCTGTGCAGCTCGCAGCCGTATTCCGGGTTGCCGAGGAAGACTATCTGCTCCCACTTGATCTGGCCGAGCGTGTTGTTCTTGATGACGACGACGATGACGGGCAGCTCGTACTTGCAGGCCGTGGCGAACTCGCCCATCAGCATCGTGAAGCCGCCGTCGCCGACGAAGGCGATTGCCTGTCGTTCGGGGTAAGCGAGCTTGGCGGCGATTGAATAAGGCAGGCCCGGAGCCATCGTCGCAAGCGTCCCCGAACAACTGAACTTCTGCCCGCCTTTGATTTTGAAATACTGCGCGGCCCAGACCGTGTTCGTGCCGGAGTCGGTCGAGATGATCGCGTCTTCGCCAGCCAACTCCGACAGCTCCCACACGACGCGCTGCGGCTTGATGGGCACGTCTTCGCGCATCGCGCGCCCGCGCAGAAGCTCCCACCACTCCTTCATCCCCGCCTGCGCCTGTTCGAGAAAGCTCCGGTCGCTCCTGCGCTCGATGAAGCGACTGAGCGCGGCCACGGTCGGCTTGGCGTCGCCGACGAGTCCGACTTCGACGGGGAAGCGCAGGCCGATGCGGTCTGCCTTGTCGTCAATCTGCACGCCCTTCGCCTGTTCGTGCCTGGGCAGGAACTCCATGTACGGGAACGACGAGCCGATGATGAGCAGCGCGTCGCAAGTTTCCATCGCCTCCTGCGAAGGGGTAGTGCCGAGGAGGCCCAATCCGCCCGTGGTCAAAGGGTGGTCGTCGGGCACGACCTCTTTGCCGAGCAGGGCTTTGACAATCGGTGCGCCGAGCTTGTCCGCCATCTCGATGACTTCCCGACCAGAGCCGCGCGCGCCCTGCCCGACGAGGATGACGGGCCGCTGCGCCTCGTTGAGGATGAAGGCGGCGAGGCGCAGCTCTTCCTCTTCAGGGACGGCGAGCGGCGGTCGCCAACTCTTCGACGTGTGCACCGCGCGCTTGTGCATCGAGAGTTCGCCGGAAGGCTCAATCTCCTGATAGTCAACGGGGAACGTGATGTGCGCGACGCCGCGATGGTTGAGCGCGTGGCGACACGCCTCGTCGGCGAGCATCGCCACCTGATTCGGGTTGATGACCTCCTGGTTGTAAACCGAAACGTCCGAGAAGAGCGCAACCATGTTGACCTCCTGCTGAAAGTTGCTGCCCTTGAGGTCTGAGTAGGTCTGCCCCGTGATGGCGAGCACCGGAGCTTGATCCATCTTCGCGTCGTAGAGTCCGTTCAAGAGATGTATGCCGCCGGGGCCGGAGGTGGCGAGGCAGCACCCCAGGCGGCCCGTGTACTTCGCGTAGGCGCAGGCCATGAAGGCCGCGGCCTCCTCGTGTCGAACCTGTATGAAGCGCACGCGGTCCTGACGCGTGCGCAGCGCCTCCATGATGCCGTTGATGCCGTCGCCGGGCAGGCCGAAGACCGTGTCCACGCCCCAGCCGATGATTCCCTCGATCAGCACGTCAGCCGCAGTCGTCCCCATCTGCAAACACTCCTTCCGAAGCACGGTTGTTCGGGCCGTGCGGTTTGAAACGTCCCGGTTTTTGGGGGAATGGGTTGGGCGCGATTATAACACCGGCCCGACGACGCCGCGCTACGCGAGCGTCCCGGTTTGGAAAGTGTCACAAGCGGCGCTGACAAGGGGCGCGCGCGAACTCGACAATGTGTAACGCGGGCTTCAAAATTTATCCGGCGACCATTTTATGCGCTCGACGCTCAACAGCTACCTCGAAGACTTCCTGAAGCGTGGCGATGAAACCGCCTTCGCCGACCGGCGCGGGCTGCGCGTCGAGCGCTGGACGTACAGACGCGTGGCGGAGACGGCCCGACGCTTCGCGCGCGAACTCGAAGCGCGCGGCATCGTTCACGGCGAGCGCGTCATCGTCTGGGCGGCGAACAGCGCCGAGTGGGTCGCCGCGTTCTTCGGCTGTCTGCTCCGCGGCGTGATCGTCGTGCCGCTCGACGTTGAGAGCGCGCCCGACTTCGTTGCACGCGTCCGGCAACAGACGCAAGCTTGTCTCCTGCTCCTCAGCTCCGAGACGAAGGGGCACGGCGCGGGCCTCGGCCTTCCCTTCCTCATGCTTGAAGAGTTGGACGACGCACTGTCGCGCCGTTCGTCAGAGCCGTTGGAACAACCGTGCATCGAGGGCAGCGACCTCGTCGAGATCATCTACACTTCGGGAACGACCGCGGAGCCGCGCGGCGTGTGCCTGACGCACCGCAACCTGCTCGCCAACCTCGCGCCGCTCGAAGAGGAGATTCAGAAATACCTGCGCTGGGAGCGCGTCGTCCATCCGGTTCGCTTCCTCAACCTTCTGCCGCTCAGCCACGTCTTCGGCCAGTTCATGGGGCTTTTCGTGCCGCAGATGCTCGGCGGCGAAGTACACTTCCAAGCCTCGCTCAACCCTTCGGAGATCGCCCGCACAATCAAGGCCCGCCGCATCTCGGTCGTCGTCACAGTCCCGCGCATGCTCGACACTTTGCGCGAGCACGTCGAGCGGCGCGAGGCCGCCGAGGGTCGCGGCGAAGGACTGCGCCGCAAACTCGCCGCCGCCGAAGGCGCGCACGCGCTCCGGCGGCTCTGGACGTTTCGGCACGTCCACCGCTACTTCGGCTGGAAGTTCTGGGCCTTCGTCACCGGCGGCGCGACGCTCGACGCCGGGAGCGAGACGTTCTGGCGTCGCCTCGGCTTCGCGTTGATTCAAGGCTACGGCATGACGGAGACCGCTTCGCTCATCACGGTCAATCATCCGTTCAAGACGGGCCGAGGCTCGGTTGGGAAGGTTCTGCCCGGACAGGAACTGAAGCTCGGCGACGGCGGCGAGATTTTAGTGCGCGGCGCGAACGTCTCGCCCGGCTACTGGCGCGACAGTGCGGCGCATCCGCTCGACGACGCGGGCTGGCTCCGCACGGGCGACCTCGGAGAGATGGACGCGGACGGCCAAATCTATTTCAAGGGACGCCGGAAAGAGATCATCATCACCGCCGCGGGCCTCAACATCCACCCCGAAGACATCGAGGCGGCGCTCAACGCCCAGCCCGAAATCAAAGGGAGCGCCGTCGTCGCCGTCGAGGGCGCGCGCGGCCCCGAACCGCTCGCCGTGCTCATCATGCGCGACGCGCAGGCAGACCCCGCGCAGGCCGTCAAGCGCGCCAACCAAACGCTTGCGCGACACCAGCGCGTGCGCCTCTGGCACGTCTGGCCCGAAGGCGACTTCCCCCGCACGCCCACGCAGAAGGTTCGCAAGCGCGACATTCTCGAACGAGTGAAAGCTGAAGGCGTCGGAGTCGGACGACAAGGTGACGGAGGGACGAAAGATGAGAGCGGTGCTGTCAAAAGCGAGCCGCTTATCAATCATCACACGGCACTCAACACTTCTCTTCTCGGCGAAGCGCCCGCACGCCTCGGCCCGTCGGCGAAGCTGGCGACGGACTTGCAGCTCGACTCGCTCGGTCGCGTCGAATTGTTGAGCGCGCTCGAAGACCGATATCAGATAGAGATTGACGAGGCGAGCTTCACAGAGGCGACGACGGTCGGCGACATCGAGCGCATCATCAAAAGCGGCGGCGAGACGCAGGACGCGTCGCCATATCCTTACCCGGCGTGGACGCAACGATTCCCCGCGACGTGGTTTCGCCTCGCACTCTTCTACGCCGTCGTCCTGCCGATCACGTCTCTGCTCTGCTGGGCGCGCGTGTGCGGCAAAGATAACCTCCGCGGTCTGCACTCTCAGGCGCTCTTCGTGTCGAACCACATCACATACTTCGACCACGCGCTCATCCTCCGGGCGCTGCCCGGACGCTTTCGCCGACGCCTCGCCATCGCGATGGAGGGCGAGCGCCTGCGCTGGTGGCGTCGGCCTCCCGCAGGCTCGCCCCTGCACAGACGCCTGCGCTGGCTCGTACAGTATTTTCTGACCGTCCTGATCTTCAACACCTTCTCGCTCCCGAAGTCGAGCGGCTTCCGCCGCAGCTTCGCCTACGCGGGCGAGACCGTTGACCGCGGCTTCAGCGTGCTCGTCTTCCCCGAAGGCGTGAGGGCCGAGCGCGTCCGTTTGAACCCGTTCAAGAGCGGCGTCGGCCTGCTCGCGTCGGAGTTGGGCGTGCCGGTCGTGCCCGTGCGGATTGACGGGCTGGCCGAGCTGAAGGTGTCGGGCCGCCGCGGCTTCGCCTTCCCCGGCAGCGTCACCATCAACTTCGGCGAGCCGGTCTCGTACTCGCGCGACGCGGACGCGGCGACCATCACAGCCGACCTCGAACGGCGCGTGAAAGAGCTTTGACACGCTTTCCGCCGCTCTGCTACGCTCGAAACGCTCTTCGCGCGCACCCCTTAGAATTTTGTCCGGCTCATGCTCTATCGCACACTTCTGCGCCCCCTCCTGTTCAAGCTCCCGCCGGAGACGGCACACGAGTTGGCATTGCAGGCACTCTCGCTCTCGCTCGCCACGAAGGCGGCGCGGCGCGCGGCGGCGCGGCGCTTCGGGCGGGAGACTGTCGGCGAGGTCAAACGCTTCGGCCTGAGTTTTAAAAACCCGGTCGGCCTCGCCGCGGGCTTCGACAAGAACGGCGTGGTCGCGCGCCAGCTTGCCGCCCTCGGCTTCGGCTTCGTGGAAGTGGGCACGGTGACGAACCTTGCGCAGCCCGGCAACCCGCGCCCGCGCCTCTTCCGTCTGCCGCTCGACCAGGCCCTCGTCAACCGTCAGGGCTTCAACAACGAAGGCGCGGCGGCGCTCGCCAGGCGGCTCGAACGAGCGCGGCCACTCTGCGTGCTCGGCATCAACATCGGCAAGAGTCGCGCCGTCCCCATCGAAGAGGCGACCGCCGATTACCTTGCGAGCTTCGAGTTAGTGCGCCCGCATGCCGACTACGTTACCGTCAACGTCAGCTCGCCGAACACGCCGGGCCTGCGCGAGCTTCAACGCGCAGACCTCCTCAGTGCGCTGCTCGGCAAGCTCCAGCAGCGCAATCGCGAGCTGGCCGCGCGCGACAAACGCCCGCCCGTGCCGCTGCTCGTCAAGGTCGCGCCCGACCTCGGCGCGGGCGAGCTTGAGTTGATAGTTGACGTGGCGCGCAGGGTCGGAGTCTCCGGCATCATCGCGACGAACACGACGACGAGCCGCGAGGGCCTGCGAACTCCGCGCGCACAGGTCGTCGCGTGCGGCGAGGGTGGCTTGAGCGGCGCTCCGCTCAGGCGGCGCTCGACTCAAATCATCGCGGCGCTGCGACGCCTGACGCGCGGCACGCTGGAGATTGTCGGAGTCGGCGGCATCTTCAACGCCGAAGACGCTTGGGAAAAAATCTGCGCCGGGGCCGGACTCGTGCAGCTCTACACGGGCTTCGTCTACGAGGGCTTCGGAGTCGTCCGGCGCATCAACGAAGGGCTGGCTTCGCTCCTCGAACGGCACGGCTTCCGCACGCTCGACGAGGCGGTCGGCTGCCGCGCCGAAGAGTTCGCCGACGCCGGCTGAGGGTCAATAACTTTGAAAGAGGGGGACGACATGAGCCTGACGGGAGCGGCGCGGGGCGCGTCGGCCAGAGAGAAACTGATCGTTGCGCTCGACGTTCCGACGGCGGGCGAGGCGCGGCGTTTGTTCGACACTTTGCGCGGCTCGGCGGGGATGTTCAAGGTTGGCTCGCAGTTGTTCACTTCAGCCGGGCCGGGCTTCGTCAGCGAGCTGGTCGTCACGGGCGCGCGCGTCTTCCTCGACCTCAAGTTCCACGACATCCCGAACACTGTGGCCGCCGCCAGCCGCGAGGCCGTGCGCCTCGGCGTTGCACTCTTCAACGTGCACGCCGCGGGCGGCGGCGAGATGTTGCGCCGCGCCGCAGAAGCCACTGGGGAGGAGGCTGCGCGCCTCGGCGTCACGAAGCCGAGCCTCATCGCCGTCACGGTGCTGACGAGCATGGATGCCGACGCGCTCGCCGAGACCGGCGTCGAAACCGTTTCGGTCGAGGCGCAGGTGAGACGACTCGCACGCCTCGCGGACGCGTGCCGACTCGACGGCGTCGTCGCCTCGCCGCACGAGATCGCGCCGGTGCGCGAGGCCGTGCCGCGCGCGGGCTTCCTCATCGTCACGCCCGGCGTACACCCTGCGTCAGCCGCATACGAAGACCAGAAGCGCGTGTTGTCCCCCGCCGAGGCAGTCCGCGCCGGAGCGGACTTCATCGTCGTCGGTCGCGCAATCCTCAACTCCCCCGACCCCGCACGCGCCGCGTCGGAAGTCGTCGCGGAGATGGAGGCCGCGTAAAAGGCAGGAGTCAACAGACGGCAGGAGCAGACGACAGGAGGCAGGCACGGGAGGTAGGAGACAGGAAGTAGGCAGAACCGTTTTGATTTCAAATCTGAGATTTCAAATTTCAAATTTCAAATCTCAAATCTCGAATCTCGAAATCTGAAATTCATAACCTGAAACTCGCAACCGCGACGGTTGCCTCCAGCGCCTGCCGTCTGCCTCCTGAGCTAAGAGATGAGCATCGAGTATCGAGTCGAGGGGAGCGGCCCGCCGTTCGTGTACGTGTGCGGCATCGAGGGGACGGGCAGCCTGTTCTACAGGCAGGCCGCAGACCTCGCACGCGACCACACGGTCATCTCGTTCCCTCTGCGCGGCGAGGGGCGCTATAAACTCCCGCGGCTCGTCGAAGATTTGGCGTGGGTCATGCGCGACGCAGGTCGCGGGCGGGCGACCGTGCTCGGCGAATCGTTCGGCGGCTTGCTGACGATGGCTGCGGCGCTCGAACACCCGGAATTGTTCGAGCGCATGATTCTGGTCAACACGTTTCCGCACTTCGCCGCGCGCCTGAAGATTCACGCGGGGTGCGCGCTCTTCTCGCTCAGCTATCCTTTGATGAAGGCCCACCGGATGCGCGGCGCTCGGCGCGTGCTCTTCGGCGGGGACGTGAGCGAGGAGGACAGGCGACACTTTCGCGAGCGCACGCGCGTCGTGCCGCGCGAGGGCTATCTCTCGCGCCTGCGAATCATCCGCGACACAGACTTGCGCCCGCGCCTGAAGGAAATCAGAATCCCCGCGCTCGTCGTCGCGGGAACTGAAGACCGCCTGCTCGATAGCGTCGCCGCGGCGAAGGTCATGGCCGCCGGGCTGCCGCGCGCGCGCCTGAAGCTGCTCGAAGGGACAGGCCACGTCGCGCTTCTCTCGGAGCGCGTGCGCGTTCGTGAATGGCTGGCGGAGTTCGACGGGCTGTGAGTTAAAACATAAGACTGCGGAACGCGGCGACGGCTTCGTGCGTGTAAAGGAGGCGTCGCCGCGTTTGGCGCGCGGGCGCGGAGTCTGCGAAGATGTGTAAGTTTGGGGAGGAGAGATTCTTTGTTCCGAGGGGTGTTCGTGCTGAAAACTCTGGCCGCGGCGCTCGCGACCCTTTGCCTCTGCGCTGCGGCGCTCGCCCAGACGCGCGGCGACGCCGGCGGCAGCCCCTCCGGTGACGCGCCCTACCACGTCGGCGAACACCTGACATATACCGTGGCCTTCTCTAACTTCCCCACGGCGGCGCACGTCGAGCTGTTCGTCGCCGGACGCGGCCAGCTCTACGGTCGCGAGGGGGTTGAGCTGCACGCGCACGTCGAGACCATCGGCGTCGTCTCTGCCGCACTCTACGCGCTCGATAACACCTACGTGACCTTCGTTGACCCTGCGACGGGCCTGCCCTATCGCGCGCAACGCGTCATACGCGAGGGCGCACGCGTCGAGGACTTGACGCGCGATTACAGCGCGCCGCTCGGCGACACGGCCATCCCCTCGACGCAGACGCCGGGCGGAGCAGCCGCGTCCGGAACCTACGACCTCCTTGCGGCCCTCTACCGCCTGCGCTCTCTGCCGCTCACGCCCGGCGCGGTTTACACGCTCGCCGTGCAGAACGGCGACGCCGCCTACAACGCCGAGGTCAGGGTCACGGGCCGCGAGACCGTCAAGACCAACGTCGGCTCGTCGAACGCGGTCGTCGTGCAGGTGCGCGTGCACGGCAACGACGAGGCCGACGCCTACCGCGTGCACGTCTACTTCACGGACGACGAGCGGCACGTGCCCGTGCTCATCACCGCGCGCCACCCCGCCGGCGAGATTCGCGTCGAACTCGCCAGCGCGGAGATGCCGTCGGGGCCTCCGCCCCTGACCAACGGCTCGACGACGCCCGTCGTAACAACATCGCCCGGCGCGACTCCGCCAACGCCAACGCCCGGCAACCCGACGCCGAGGCCGACGTTCACCGGCCCAACAGCCAACGTTCTGCCCGAACTGCCTTTCAGACCGGGCGAGGAGCTGAACTTCAATTTCTTCCTCGGCGCGAACGCGCAGCCCGTCGGGACGGCTTCGTTTCAGGTGCGACCGCGCGCGCGCTACTTCAATCGCGACGGGCTGCTGCTGACCACCCTCTTGCAGACGACCGGCGCGGGGCAGACGCTCTTCCCCGTCAACGACCGCATCAGCACATACGTTGACGCGGCGACGCTGCTCCCCTATCGCACGGAGCTGGGCCTCGTCGAAGGCAAGCGGCAGGTGCGCTGGGTCGTCTCCGCCGACCAGAACGGTGGCAGCGCACTCTTCGACGACGGCACGCGCGTCGAGATGCCCGTCGGCACGCACGACCTCATTTCGGTCTTCTACGCGCTGCGCTCCTTCGACCTCACTCCGGGCAAGCGCAACGCCGTCTCGCTGCTTGTCAACAAGCGCCCGCGCCTGCTCTACATCACGGCCCTGCAACGCGGCCAGATCACGCTGGGCACTCAGGCGATCCCCGCCGTCGAACTCTCGCTCGCCACCAACGATGCGGACGGCAATCGCTTCAACCTGCGCCTCTGGGTCAGCACGGACAGTCGCCGCCTCCCCCTTCGCCTGACCGCGCAGACGCCGCTCGGCCCCTTGCGCGCCGACCTCGCAATCATCCCAACCTCTCTGCACTAGCATGGGTTGGAGTTGAGACGGGAAAGATTTTATCCACCAAGCCACACGAAGCGGCACGAAGAAAAGCCGCGAACGTTCGTGCGCCTTCCGTGTCGTTTCGTGTGAGTCCGTGGGTGAGCTTCTGCAATCCCGGCAGAGCGCCGCATTGTCTAAACGTAACTCCTCCGCCTTTCGCCGGAGCCAAAAAAAATATCCCGAAAACCGCTGCAATGAAATTGAAATTTAATTTCAACTTGTGTATATTGGATTCAGCGGTTGCCAGAGAGTTTCCCCAGCCGCGCCGTTTCATCTTGAACTCATCGGTGAACGTCTTATGAGCATCGCCTACGCAGCCCTCAATCCGACCGGCAAAATTCTTGACCGAGTGGAGAGCGTCGAGACGGCGACCGTCTCGCTCGACCGCCTGCGCGTCGGCGCGCACGCGCGCGTCCTCGCCGTGAAGGGCGAGGGCGCGATTGCGCGACGCCTGATGGAGATGGGCGTCGTTCCGGGCGCGCCGGTTCGCGTCGTCAAGTGCGCGCCGCTCGGCGACCCGCTCGAAGTGCGCGTGCGTAACTACCACCTCGCGCTCCGACGCAGCGAGGCTCAAACCATCTCGGTAGTGTTGGAGTCGTAAACCGTGAACCGTAAACCGTGACGAGTTAAGAACTGCTTTTCTCCGGTCACGGTTTACGGTTCACGGTTTACGTTTTTTATGAGCAGTACCCTCGAATCCCCTCCACGCTCCGCCGAAGCCGTGGGCGGCCATGACGAACTCGCGGCGAGGTCGCTGGTCGTCGCGCTCGCGGGCAACCCGAACGCGGGCAAGACGAGCCTCTTCAACGCCCTCACGGGACTCAGGCAGAAGGTCGCGAACTACCCCGGCGTCACGGTCGAGCGCAAGGAGGGCGTCTGGTCGCTCGCGCCCGCCGTGCCGCCCGCGCGTCTGCTCGACCTGCCCGGCCTCTACAGCCTCGACGCCACTTCGATTGACGAGCAGATCGCGCGCGACGTGCTAACCGGACGCATGGCCGACACGCCCGTGCCCGACGTGATCGTCGCCGTGGTTGATGCCACCAACCTCGAACGCAACCTCTACCTCGTCACACAGCTCCTTGAGACGAACCGGCCCGTCGTCATCGCCCTGACGATGTTCGACCTGGCCGAGCGCGCGAAGCTGGAAATTGATGTGCAGCGACTGAGCGAGTCGCTCGGTGTCCGCGTGGTAGCGGTCACGGCCAAGCAGAGGCGCGGGCTTGACGAACTCGCCCACGCGGTCTTGAGCGCAGTTGGCGGCGAGACGCCCGGCGTGTGCTGGCGTCTGTCGCCCGGCGCGGAAGAGGAAGTCCGCCGTCTCTCCGACGAAGGCGTGGCCGGTCGCGCGGCGGCGCTGCGCGAGATTTACGCGGACGAACTGCCGCAGGACGCGGTGCGGCGCGAGGCCGTTGCAGGCGTGCGCGAGCGCCTGTCGCGCGCGAACCAGCAGTGGTGGCAGGAGCCTGTGACGGCGCGCTATCGCTGGATCGAGCGGGTCGCCGAGGACGCGGTGCGCGGCGCGCAGTCGGAACGCCCAAGCGCGACCGAGCGCATTGACCGCATCGTCACGCACAGGCTCTTCGGCCCCGTCGTCCTGCTCCTCGTCATGGGCTTGGTCTTTCAAGCGATCTTCTCCTGGGCGACGCTGCCGATGGACTTGATTGACCGCGGCTTCGGCGCACTAGCAGAGTTGACGCGCGCACACATGCCGCCCGGACTCCTGACCGACCTGCTCGCCGACGGCATCATCGCGGGAGTCGGCGGCGTGCTCGTCTTCCTGCCGCAAATCCTTCTGCTCTTCTTCTTCATCGCGCTTCTGGAAGACAGCGGCTACATGTCGCGCGCGGCGTTTCTGATGGACAGGCTGATGCGCGGGGTGGGCTTGCACGGCAAGGCTTTCATGCCGCTGCTGTCGAGCTTCGCGTGCGCCATCCCCGGCATCATGGCGACGCGCACCATCGAGAACCCGAAAGACCGTCTGGCGACGATCATGATCGCGCCGTTCATGAGCTGCTCGGCGCGTCTGCCCGTCTACACGCTGATGATCGCGGCGTTCTTCTCGGAGAAGAAGCTTTTCGGCTTCGTCTCACTCGGCGCGCTGTTGATACTCTCGATGTACCTGCTCGGCATCACGGTGGCGATCATCGTCGCGTGGATTCTGAAGCACACCATCCTGAAGGCTCCGCCGCCGCCGCTCGTCATGGAGCTTCCGCCGTATCGCGTGCCGAATCCGCTCAACATCGCGCAGGCGATGCGCTCGCGCGCGTGGCTCTTCGTGAAGCGCGCGGGCACGGTCATCCTGACGATCTCAATCCTGCTCTGGGCCTTGATGACCTTCCCGCGCGCGGCCCACAAAACCGCGGACGCGCGGCAAGTCGCTGCCGCCGAGTCGTCGCGCGAGACTTCCGTCGCCGCGGGCGGCACGCCGGGCGCGGAGCAGCCGCAGGAGGAGGGCGCGACCGAAGCGAGTGAGCAGTTGCAGCAGAGCTACGCGGGGCGACTCGGCCACGTCATCGAGCCGGTCATCGCGCCGCTCGGCTTCGACTGGAAGATGGGCATCGGCCTCATCGCGTCTTTCGCTGCGCGCGAGACAATCGTCTCGACCCTGAGCATCATCTACAACGTCGGCAAGGACGCGGACGCCTCTTCGCCCTCGCTCATCGAGGCCGTGCGAAACGCCAGGCGGCCCGACGGAAGCCCTGCGTGGACGCCGCTCGTCGCCGTCTCGATGATGGTCTTCTTCGTCCTCGCCTTGCAGTGCATGTCCACGGTGGCCGTCGTCCGGCGCGAGACGAACTCCTGGCGCTGGCCGCTCTTCATGGTGGCCTACATGATGGTCATCGCCTACGCCGCCTCGTTCGTCACGTACCAGGGCGGGCGGCTTCTCGGTTTGGGTTAGCTGGGATGTTCTTCGACTGGCAGACAATCGCCGTCGCTCTCATCATCGCGGGCGCTTTCCTTTACGTCGCGCGTCGCGGGCTGGCGCGTCTGCGCTCGTTTCGTCGAAACGCGTCGGGGGTCGGCGCGGGATGCGCGACCGGCTGCGGCAACTGCGGTGAGGAAGACGCGCAGCCAAAGCCTGTGAACGTGTTGATTCAGATCAGCCCGCAGGGAAGCGGGCGGCGTAAATCGGCCTGAAGTTGGGCCGAATCGGGCAGCAAAGAAAAGAGCGCGGGCGTTTCAAATCCCGCGCTCTTTATGTTTTGTCAGGTCTTTACAGAGAGAAGTTGAAGCTGAGGAAGCCGGTCACGCGGACGGGCTGGCCGTCAATGACTGTGGGCGTGAACTTCCAGCGGCGTGCGGCGTCCGACGCGGCCTGCTGCAACTGCGGGGGGCCGTCTGCGCGCTCGACCGACTCGACCTCGCCCTTCTCGTTGACGACGAGGTAGACCGTGACGACCCCGCTGACGCGCGTCGTGCGCGCAAACGTGGGATAGGACGGCGACACGCGCTGCTTCGCCCTTCCCGCGAGCGAGCCGACCGAGACAGGCCCGCCGTCGCTCCGCTTCGCGCCGCCCGTGGACGTGGGAGAAGGCTGCGTGTTGTTCGGCTGCTGCGGCGCGGGTTGTTGCGCGGGAGCACTTGTCTGCGCGCCCGACGAAGCCGTCGGCTTCTGGCTCGACCCGGCCTTGCTCGATTTCTTCGCAGACGGTTTCTGCTCGCCGACCGGAGTTCTCTGAGTGACCGCGCTCTGTGCAGACTTGTTCGCCGCCGACGCCGAAGGTGTCGGGCCGTTGGCGGGCTGTGCCGGAGCGGGCGCGAGGCGCGGGGCCGGGAGTTCGCTGATGCTGGCGATGCGCATCTCGGAAGAGAAGAGGTGCTCGCGCGCCTCCGACACGACCGTCTGCCACTGCGCGCGATCATGTTCCTGGCGCGCGATGCGCATCCGCACGGTCGCCGCATCTTCGAGAAGCGCCGCCGCATCGAGTCCGCGCATGCCCTCCTCGCCGCCCTTGATCTGCTCCTCGTGAAGCGACTTCGCCTGCCCGGCGACTTTTTCCAGAAGCACTCGCAACTGTTCGATATCGCTGCCCGCCTCCGGCGGAAGGTCGGCAGCGTCCGAGACGTTGACGCCGAACGAGCGGTAGCGTTCGAGGTGCGTGCGGACGGAGATAACGGTCTGCCCGGCGAGCGCGAAGTATGTGTGCGTCGCCGCGTCTGAAGTCTGCCCCGGCGTGCGCGCCCTGAATGACTCGTCGAGCAGCGCCGCGGCGCGCGTGTAGTCGGGCATCTCGACGAAGATGGACATCAGGAGCAGGCGGGCCACGTCGCGCACCGAATCGTCGTTGGTCGAGGCGCGCAGCGACTCAAGCTCACTCGCCGCCGCCGCGAGCCTCCCGATTGCCGCCAGCGAGCGAGCGCGCGTGAGACGTTTCTGCGCCGCGTCAGTCTCGGCTGCCGCGGGCGAGGCGACGCCGTCGGTCGGCAACTGAGCCTGCTCGGTTAAGGTCGGCTCAACCGGGGTCGGCGTGGGGGTCGTCGCCGGAGTCTGCGCGCGGACACACGTCGCCGCCGTCAGGAATGCCAGCGCGAGAGAAGTTTTGATGAACAGATTTAGGGGATACCGGGGAATTGACTTCACTACAACTTACTCCACCAATTCAAAAGCGAGCGTTGTCGCTCGCTTATCAACTCACAACATTATTCGCGGCCTATTATCACCCCATCCGCCATTTCGTTCAACCTCGCAGACGATAAATTCGATTGCCGTTTGCGGAATTCGGATTGCGGATTGTCAGGCGGCAACAGCTTCGCAAACGCGCGTGGCGCGGAGTTGCGACGCGCGGCGGCGCGGCACTCATCAATCCGCCATCCGCCATCTGAATTCCGCAAACGGCTTCAGGGCCGAGAGGCTGCGCGAGACTCTCTCGCGGATCGCCCGCGCCTTCTGCTTGATGAGTTCCTCGTCGAGCGTGAGCAGGCGTCGGTCGCGCATCACGATGCGACCTTCGATGACGACGGTGTGCACGTCCGAAGCCTTCGTCGCGTAAACGAGATGCGAGTAGATGTTGTAACGCGGCGTCTGGTGGAGCGAATCCAAGTCAACGATAACGATGTCGCCCATCTTCCCTGCTTCGAGCGAGCCGATGTCGGAGTCCATGTGCAGGGCGCGCGCGCCGCCGATGGTCGCCATCGCTAAAGCCTCTTCAGCCGAGAGCACCTTCGGGTCGAACGTCGCCACCTTCGCCAGCTTCGCCGCCGTGTCCATCTCCTCCCACATATCGAGGTCGTTGTTCGACGCCGCGCCGTCCGTCCCCAAACCGACGGCCACGCCCGCGCGCAGCATCTGCGGCACGGGCGCGATGCCGGAGCCGAGTTTCATGTTCGACTGCGGGTTGTGAACCGCGCCGACGCCGTTCTCCTTGAGCAGATTGATCTCTGCGTCGGTGAGGTGAACCGTGTGCGCGAAGATGTCGCGCGGGCCGAGGAAGCCTATGCGCGCGAGATACTGGACGGGGCTTGCGCCGTGGTCGCGCGTGATGTCGGCGACCTCCTTGCGCGTCTCGGCGACGTGTGTGACGACGGGTGCGCCCGTTCGTTCGGAGAAGGCTTTGACTTCGCGCAGGTGAGCTTCCGAGACGGTGTAGGGCGCGTGCGGAGCGATGGCCGGGGTGATGAGCGCGCGCCCCTTCCACTTGCGGACGAAGTTGTCGGTGTAGCGCATCGCCTCGCCCCAGGTCTTGTTGTCTGGCACGGGGAAGTCTATGACGGTCTCGCCGAGCAGGCCGCGCACGCCCGCACGCTCGGTCTCGTCGGCGACGGCGTCCTCGAAGTAGTACATGTCGCAGTAAGTGGTCGTCCCGCCGCGAATCATCTCGGCGAGGCCGAGTTGTGTGCCCGCGCGTACGAACTCCTCCGTGACGTTCTTCGCCTCCGCCGGGAAGATGTACTTCGTCAGCCACTCCTGAAGGTCTAGGTCGTCGGCGATGCCTCGGAACAGGGTCATCGGCACATGCGTGTGGCCGTTGATGAGTCCGGGGATGACCGCGCGCCCTGTGGCGTCAACGACCTCGCGCGCCGCGTACTGGCTCACAACGTCGCTTCTCTTCCCCACCGCCACGATGCGCCCGCCCGCGACCGCCACCGCGCCGTCCTCGATGACGCGGCGGTCTTTGTCCATCGTCACGACCGTCCCGCCGCTGACGATGAGGTCAGCGCGCTTCAATCTTTGAACTGCGGCGACCGAGATGGAAGAGCTTGTAAGAATCGTCTGCGAGATCAGGGCGAGGACAACAAGACGGCGAATGTAATGTCGGTTCATATTCAAACTTGGCATACTTGATTCAGCGAATCGGTCTAACTACTTCTTCTGCGCCTCGGTCTCTTCGAGGAACCCTGAGTCGAAGGGGCGGGGCAGGAGGTCGCGCATCTGCAAGGTCTCGGTGTCGCCGCGGAGGTTGGCGAGGACGACGGGGATGTCGCCGCAGAACTCCCAGATGACCTGGCGGCACGCGCCGCAGGGCGGCGTCAGGCGCTCGGTGTCCACGACGACGGCGAGGCGAGAGAATTTGCGCTCGCCTTCTGAAAGCGCCTTCCAGATGGCGACGCGCTCGGCGCAGATGGTCTGCTCGTAGGCCGCGCTCTCGATGTTGCAGCCCGTGAAGACACGCCCGCCCTCGGCTTCGAGCGCCGCGCCGACGCAGAAGTTCGAGTAGCGCGCCAGCGCGCAGTTGCGCGCGTTCGTGGCCTCTCCGATCAGTTTTCGCAGGTCGCCCGCAATCGAGTCCTGCCGGTTGTCTGTGCTCACTTACCCTCCCTGCTCTGCTCCGATTCCGACTCCCGCCGATGCGGCCTCGGCCCGTGCGCGGCGCGCGTCGGCGAGGCGTTCGCGAATCCTGCCGGAGATCAAGCCGATGCTCACGCGGTTGTGGCCGCCTTCGGGGATGATGACATCGGCGAAGCGCTTCGACGGCTCGACGAACTGCATGTGCATCGGCCTGACCGTCTCGACGTACTGCTCGATGACCGACTCGACGGTGCGCCCGCGCTCGGCGATGTCGCGGCGCAGGCGGCGTATGAAGCGTATGTCGTCGGGCGTGTCAACGTAAACTTTGATGTCCATCTCGTCGAGCAGGCGCTTCTCGGCGTAGATGAGGATGCCCTCGACGATGATGATGGGCCGAGGCTCCATGTGCAGGGTCTCAGGCCGGCGTGTGTGTGTCTTAAAGTCGTAGACGGGAAGCTCGACGGCAGCGCCCGCTTTGAGCGCGCGGACGTGCTCGACGAGGAGATCGTTGTCTATGGCGTCCGGGTGGTCGAAGTTGGCGATGCGGCGATAGTCGAGCGGCATCTGGTCGAGGTTGCGATAGTAAGAATCCTGCTGGAGGAAGATAACCTCGTCCTTGCTCACCGATTCGAGGATGCGGTTCGCGACCGTGGTTTTACCCGACCCTGTGCCGCCGCAGATGCCGATAATCATCTCGTCGCTTCGCTCCGAAAACCGTGAACCGTGAACCGTGACAAGTAATTTTGTCTTGTCACGGTTTACGACAGTTTTGGTATCACTCTCCTCAACAACTCCGCGAAGGTCTCGCGGACGCGCTCGCCGGTCTCGATGACCTCCTCGTGGTTGATGGGCTTGTCGGACACGCCCGCGGCCATGTTCGTGATGCAGGAGATGCCGAGCACACGAATGCCCATGTGGCGCGCGACGATGGCTTCGGGCACGGTGCTCATGCCGACGGCGTCCGCGCCGAGGAGTCGGAGCATGCGTATCTCTGCGGGCGTCTCGTAGGAAGGCCCCGCGAGCGCCGCGTAGATGCCGCGCCGCAACTCGACGCCCAACTCGTGCGCCTCGCAGATGGCCGCGTCCTGAAACTCGCGGTCGTAAACCTCGCTCATGTCGGGAAAGCGCGGGCCGAAGCGCGGGTCGTTCGTGCCGAGCAGAGGGTTCGCGCCCAGAAGGTTCAGGTGGTCGCTGATGACGACGAGCGAGCCTTGCTCGAAGGAGTTGTTGAGTCCGCCCGCGGCGTTCGTCAGCACGAGACTTTTGACGCCGAGCAGGCCGAGCGTGCGGACTGGAAACGTCACCTCTTCGAGCGTGTAGCCCTCGTAGAAGTGGAAGCGCCCCTGCATCGCGGCGACCGCGACGCCGCCCGTCTTCCCGACGACGAGGCGGCCCGCGTGCCCTTCGACGGTCGAGCGCGCGAAGCCGGGAATCTCCGCGTAGGCGAGCGGCTCGGCCTCTTCGAGCGCGTCAGCGAACGCGCCCAGTCCGCTGCCGAGGACGAGCGCGACGCGAACGTCCGCGGCGGCGGGAACGCGCGAGCGTATGAAGCGCGCGGCATGCTCGGCGCGCTCGTACAAAGTTTCCGGTTGGTGTGTCTCGACCGGCCTCATCTCTTCAGAAGCCTCCGCGTCCATCCTAGTGCGAATCAGAAGACTCCCCCTTGTGCCTCTCGTCACGGAACAGGATATTGAAAACTAACACGAGCGCGCCGATGGCCGCCAGCAGGAAGAAGATGATCGCGATGCCGGGGTAGCCGAGAATCTTGAACTCGGTATCCACGCGCATCATCAGCGCCGCCCCGACGACGAGCGAGGCCAAAAGCAGCCCGATGGTGATGCGGTTGGCGATCTTGTGGAGGCTGGCGAGCAGGCTGCGCTCGTCAATGGCGTCAACTTCGATCTTGATGCCGCGGTTCGTGAGCGTGTCAACGAGCTGGTTGACACGGCTGGGAAACTTCTGCGCGAAGTCCTTCAGCTCCAAAACCGTCCCGTAGAGGTTGCCGGCGGACAGAGCCTTCTGCATGCGCCGCTGCATGATGACGTTGGCGTAGTTGCGGATGGCGAAGTTCGGGTCGAACTTCGGGTCGAGCGTGTGGACGACCTGATCGAGGTTGAGCAAGGTCTTGGCGATCATCGTGAAGTCGGGCGGCAGACGGAAATTGCAGTCGCCCGAAACCTGTGTGATGCGGAGCACCACCTGTCCCGCGTTGATGTTTTCTAGCTGCGCGTTCTGCGACTGCAAGACGAGGTCGGAGACGGCGCGGCGGAAACCCTTCTCGTCGAAGTTGGGCTTCGGCTCGCCCATCTTGATGGTCATGTCGGCGGCCTCGTCGCCGCGCCCCTCGCTGATCGAGAGCAGGAGCTGAATCAGGTTCTCCTGAAAGCGCGGGCTGACGCGCGCCACCATGCCGAGGTCTATGAGCGCGACGCGGCCATCGTCGGTGAGGAAGACGTTGCCGGGATGCGGGTCTGCGTGGAAGAAGCCGTCCACGAGAATCTGCTGCATGTAAGCCTGGAACAGGTGTTCGGCGAGCAGGTAGCCGTCCAGCTCCAGCTTGGCGAGCGGCGAAAGCGAGGTGATCTTCTTGCCGCGGATGTGCTCCATCGTCAGCACGCGCGAGGTCGTGTAGTCCTCGACGTGACGCGGCACGACGATGCGCTCGAAGTCGCGCAGATTGTCGGCGAAGACGGCGAGGTTGCGCGCCTCCAGACGGTAGTCCAGCTCGTGCAGGAGGCTCTTGCGAAACTCTTCGAGGAGCGGCGTGAACTCGTACTTGCGGCCCGCCTCCGTGTGCGCGTCGAGGAAGGAAGCGATCTCGCCGAGGACTTCGAGGTCTTTCGACATCTCCTCGCGGATGCCGGGGCGCTGCACCTTGACCACCACGTCGCGCCCGTCGCGCATCAGCGCGCGGTGCACCTGTCCGAGCGAGGCGGCGGCCATCGGCTTCGACTCGAAATCGGAAAACGCCTTCGAGATGCGCACCCCCAACTCCGTGTTGACGATCTGCTCGACCTCGTTGAAAGGGAACGGCCCGACCTTGTCCTGAAGGCGCGTGAGGGCGTCAATGTAGGCTTGCGGCAGGAGGTCTGCGCGCGTGGACATGAGCTGCGCGAGCTTGATGAAGGTCGGCCCCAGCTTCTCGATGTCGGAGGCCAGCTCCTCCATCTTCGCGGGCGAGACCTGCCCGTCCTGCTGGCCCTCGATGGCCGCGTCGAGTCCCGCACTCTTGACGAGGTCGGAGCGCCCGTACTTCACGAGCAGCACGGCGATGTCTTTATACCGCTTCAGGTGTTCGGGCTTGAGCGAAATCGCCATCCGTGACTCTGGCCTCTCTTCGTGCCGACGGAACGGTGTTAGCGGGGCTGACGATCAATGATAAACGGAAACCGGCGCGGAGGGCTAATCGCGTTCGGAGGCCGACTGGAAAGTGAAGGTCAGCGTGCGCCAGTGCCCGGCGCGGTCGCGTCCCTCGACCACCAGACGCTCAAGCAGGTGCTCCTCGGCCAGCGAGAGGCAATGGTCGAACAACTGCTCAAGGCTCGCCACATCAAGGTCTGACTCCCTGATGCCGGAATCGTCGCCGAAGCGACGCACGACGAGCGTGCATTTCTGAAGTGTGGATTTCATTGTCGTCAAACCTTGTACCGCACACCCACTCGCCGACGCTCGCGGCTGCGGCTCGCGCCCGCGCCGCCTCACCTCTCCTTCTGATACGGGATGCCGAGTGCGCGCGGCGCGCGCGACTGGCCGATGAAGCCCGCCAGCACGACGATGGTCAGGACGTAGGGGATGATCTGTATGAACTGGTTTGGAATCTCCTCGCCGCCGAAGCGCACGCCCTGAAGCTGGATGGCGACGGCCTCGGTGAAGCCGAAGAGGAGGCACGCGAACATCGTCTGCACGGGCCGCCACTTGCCGAAGATGAGCGCGGCGAGCGCGATGAAGCCTCTACCGGAAGTCATGTTGCGCGTGAACAGAGACGACTGCCCGATGGAAAGGTAAGCCCCGCCTACTCCGGCGAGTGCGCCCGACAAAAGAACCGCCGTGTAGCGCATCCCGCGGACGCTCACGCCCGCCGCATCCGCCGCCTCCGGGTTCTCGCCCACGGCGCGCAGGCGCAGGCCGAACGGCGTGCGGTTGAGTACGTACCAGGTCAAAGGCACCAGCGTGAAGGCGACGACAATCGGCGTGTAAGGAATCAGGTGTTCTTTCGGAATCTGCGGCGTCGAACCCGACGAGAGGAAGAACGCGCCGCTCAAAAGCGCCGGAACGCCCGTCAGGAGAATGTTGATGGCCGTCCCCGAAACCACCTGATCCGCCTTGTAGCGGATGCACGCGACCGCGTGAACCAAAGCCAGGGCTGCGCCCGCCAGTATCGCGGCGAACAGGCCGACCCAGGGGCTGCCCGCGTAGTACGTCATCGAGGCGGCGGTGAACGCGCCCGCCAGCATCAAGCCTTCGAGCGCGATGTTGATGACGCCCGAACGCTCCGAGAACATCCCGCCGAGCGCGGCCAGAATCAGCGGAGTCGCCAGCCGTATGGCCGAGAAAAGAAGGTTGAGATTGAATAGCTCGTTCATCGTTTTTGGCTGTTTGCCGTTAGCCGTTAGCCGTTAGCTTATCCCCGGTCGCGTAACGAGTGCTTCAGCAAGGCACGAAGAAGCTAACAGCTAACAGCTCTCAAATCTTTGAACGCTTCAGCAGGCCGAACCTGCCGAACGAGCCGCGGAAGAATGCCTCCGAGGCGACGAAGAGAATGACAATGCCTTGAAGCACCTGCACGAGGTCTTTCGAGACGTGCTGGCTGAAGGCGTCAACGGGTATGCCGCCGCGCTGAAGCATGGCGAACAGGAGCGCCGCGAAGAAGACTCCTGCGGGATGGTTGCGGCCCAGCAGCGCCACGGCGATTCCGGCGAAGCCGTAGTTGTCCGAGAAGCTGTCGTAGTACCGATGATGGTAGCCGAGCACCTCGTTGACGCCGACCATTCCGGCCAGGCCGCCTGAGACGGCCATCGCCAGCACGATTTGCCGGCGCACGTTGATGCCGCCGTACTCTGCGGCCTGCGGGTTCGCGCCCGTCGCGCGAATCTCGTAGCCCCACTTCGTCTGCCACAGGAAGACATAGACGAGCGCGCACGCGACGATTGCCAGAAGGAACGCCACGTTCACAGGCAGGCGCGCGGGCAGCCCCGGAATGAAACTGCCCAAACGCGCGATGTGCGCCGCTTCGCTGATGGGCGCGCTCTCCATGATCGGGTCGCCCTGAGTGCGGTAGTGATACTGCGTGAGATAGCTGACGATGCCGACGGCGATGAAGTTCATCATGATGGTCGTGATGACTTCGTGCGCACCGAACCGCGCCTTGAGCCATCCCGGCACAGCGGCCCACGCCGCGCCGACGACCATCGCCGCCGCAATCGCCAGCGGCACAAGCACCACAGCCGGCAGGTTCGCCCAGGGCTGCACGGGCACGCCCGACATGCCTGTGACGACCACTCCGCCGAGCTTGATCGAAACCCACGCGGTTGCGAACGCAGCCGTGTAGAGTTGCCCTTCGGCACCGATGTTCAAAAGGCCGCAGCGGAAGGCGACGGCCACCGCGAGGCCCGTGAAGATGATCGGCGTCGCGTAGAAGAGCGTGTAGCCGATGCCGTCCGGCCACGTCAGCGCGCTTCCGAGCATCAGCCCGTAGACCTGAATTGGATTGTCGCCCACCAGCCACACGATGACGCCGCCGACGACGAACGCGGCGAGGACGGCGGCGACGGGGAACATTAGCTCGCGGAGAAGTTTCATAAGATTAAAGCTCTCAGCATTCAGCAATCAGCGGTCAGCTTTTTGTTTTAGCTGAAAGCCGAGTGCTGAGCGTTGACCGCTTGAAGTCGCCAATCAAATATTAGATTTCCTTCCTGCCTCCGGTCATCATCAACCCGATCTCCTCCTGGCTCGTACGCTGCGGGTCAACCTCGCCGACGATGCGACCGTGGTAGATGACGAGCAGGCGGTCGGCGAGCGACGTGACCTCTTCGAGTTCGGCGGAGACGAGGAGGATGGCACAGCCCCCGTCGCGCAAGGCGACGAGCTTGCGGTGGATGAACTCAATCGCGCCGATGTCCACGCCGCGCGTCGGCTGCGAAACCAGAAGAAGCTTGGGGCGCATCTCGAACTCGCGACCGATGATGAGCTTCTGCTGGTTGCCGCCCGAAAGCGCGCGCGCGGGCAGGTCTGGGTTCGCGGGGCGCACGTCGAAGTCGCGTATGATTTCGAGGGCGCGTTGGCGTATGCCCGCGAGGTCGAGCAGAGGGCCGACGGAGACGGCGGGCTTGCGGTTGTGAACGCCGAGGATGGAGTTTTCGGCGAGGTCGAAGTCGAGCAGCAAGCCCCTCCGGTGGCGGTCTTCGGGCACGTGCGCGATGCCGAGTTCGTAACGCTGGCGCGCGCCCGCGCGCGTGATTTCGCGCCCGTCGAACTCGACCGTGCCGCCGATGTGCGAAGGCGGGACGAGGCCCGCGAGCGCCTCGATCAGCTCCGTCTGCCCGTTGCCTTCGACGCCCGCGACGCCGACGATCTCGCCCGCACGCACCTCGAACGAAACCTCGCGCACGCCGCGGTCGCCCCCGTCGGTGGTGACGGAAAGATTCTTCACGCTCAGAACTGTGCCGCGCGGCTTCGCGTCCGGCTTCTCGACGCGGAGCAAAACGTCTCGCCCGACCATCATGCGCGCCAGCTCCGCCGCGTTCGTCTCCGAGGTCTTCACCCGCCCGACGACGCGACCGTCGCGCATCACCGTCACGTCGTCCGAGATGGCGAGCACCTCGGAGAGCTTATGCGTGATGATGATGACGGTCTTGCCCTGCTCGCGCATGCGCCGCAGTATTGCGAAGAACTCTTCGACCTCCTGCGGCGTCAGGACGGCGGTCGGCTCGTCGAGGATGAGCAGGCGCGCGTGTCTGTAGAGCGCCTTCAACAATTCGACTCTCTGCTGCTGGCCGACCGACAGGTCGTGGATGAGCGCGTTCGGGTCAACCGACAGGCGGAACTCGTCTGAGAGCGCGCGAATTTCTTTGGCGGCTTTGCGTAAATCAATCGAGGCCGCCGACCCCGGCTCCGCGCCGAGCACGATATTCTCGGCGACGGTCATCGTGTCCACCAGCATGAAGTGCTGGTGCACCATGCCGATGCCGAGGCGGATGGCGTCGTGCGGCGTCTGAATGTTTCGCGGTTCGCCTTCGACGACGATCTCGCCCGAATCCGCCGTGTAGAAGCCGTAGGCGATCCGCATCGCCGTTGACTTCCCCGCCCCGTTCTCGCCCACGATGGCGTGAATCGTCCCCGGCTCGACCCTGACGTTGATGTGGTCGTTGGCGAGCACCTCGCCGAAGCGTTTCGTGATCTCTCTCAGCTCAAGCATGGATAGGTTTTGGGTTTTAGGTTCTGGGTGCTGGGTTATTCTGTGATTCTGTCAGAGATTTCCTTAGTGAGCGTAACTGCCGGCCCAGCGACTGTGTAAAGTCAAAGACCGGGCTAAACTGCTCACGCTTGATATAGCCGAGCCGGGTGGCGATCTCTAACTGCGTCTCCAGTTCCGCAATTGATGCCTGAGCCATTGAGAGATGATGAAGATATTCCTTGATGTGCTCTCTCGTGTGTCCTTCGGCAATGTTGGACGGTATTGAAACTGACGCCCGTTGCATCTGGCTGCACAAGGCATAGGTTTCATGCTTCGGGAACTCGCGTGTCATTTGGTAAATCCGCTCAACCAACTCCATTGCTGCCTGCCACACCCTCAAGTCTCGATAGCTCTTAACCATTCCAGTACCCTCACAATCAGCGAATCCCAGCTTGCGAGAGCAATAACCAAAACCTAACACCCAGCACCCGAAACCCTTTCATTTCTTTATCGCATCAGTGACCTTAATCTGCCCTGCGATGATCTTCTGCTTGGCCTCTTCGGCCTGCCGGATAACGTCGGGTGGAATGAGAGCCTTGTTGTTGTCGTCCATCGCGTAGGCGACGCCATCGGACTCCAAGCCGTAGACGTGGAAGCCGCCCTGAAACTTGTGGTTCACAACGTCGGAGACGATTTGATAGACGGCGTTGTCAACGCGCTTGACCATGCTGGTGAGAACGAAGCCGGGCTTGACGGCGTTCTGGTTCGAGTCAACGCCGATGACGAAATCTCTGGCGCGACCGCTCGCGTCTTTGCCCTGCTGCTCGACGGCGTCGAACGCGCCGAGGCCGGAGTTGCCGGCGGCGGTGAAGATCACGTCCGCGCCCTTGCCGATCTGCGCGAGCGCGAGTTCCTTGCCCTTGCCCGGATTGTTCCAGGCCGTGTCGGTCACGCCGACGTAGTTGACGATCACGCGCACGTTGGGGTTGACAGACTTCGCGCCCTCCTCGTAGCCGACGGCGAAGCGATGGATGAGTCCGATGTCCATGCCGCCGATGAAGCCGAGCGTGCCGGTCTTCGACTCGCGCGCGGCGATCATGCCGACGAGGTACGAGCCTTCGTGCTCCTTGAAGACGAGCGAGGCGACGTTCGGCAGGTCGCTCGCGCCGTCAATGATGGCGAAGTGGAGGTTCGGATAATCTTTCGCCACCACGTCCATGATGGGAGCCTGCGCGAAGCCGACGCCGATGATGAGATCGTAGCCGCGCTCGGCAAAGGCGCGCATCGCCGGCTCAATCGAGACGGGGTTGCCCGGCTCCACGTCGCGCAGCATGATGCCCAGAGCTTTCTTGTTGTCCTCGCAGGGCTGGCCGTCGGGACGCCGGCCCGTCTCGGCACACTTGACGCCCACAAACGCGGCGGCGTTGAACGAGCGGTCGTCCTTGCCGCCGATGTCGTAGACGATGCCGACGCGAATCTTTCCGCGCTCGTCGGCGCTCGCGTCCTGCTGGCAGGACGTTCCCGCCAGCAGCAGCGAGCAGACCAAAGCCGCGATGAGAAACAGACGGAGCTTCATTGTGCGATCACTTCCCTGATGAGTTCGGGGACGTGCGCGGGCGGCTCGTCCCTGACCGTGTAGGCGGCGCGGATGCGCGCCGCCGCCTCGACCGCGCCCGACTCGCTGCGGCAGTAGAGCAGGCCGAGCGCGTCGCCCGCCTGCAATTCGTCGCCGACCTTCGCGCGCGCGAGGAAGCCGACCGAAGGGTCAATCTTATCCTCGACGCGGACGCGACCGCCTCCGATTGACGCCACGACGCGACCGACCTCCGCCGCGTCCACGGCGACGACGAACCCTTCGCGCGTGGATTCTACCTTGACTTCTTCGAGCGTCCAATCTTCGAGCCTGCCGGGGTCGTCGCAGACGCGCGGGTCGCCGCCCTGCTCCTCGACGTTGCGCCGGAAAAGTTCGAGCGCCGCGCCGCCGTCGAGCGCACGCTCGACCTTCTCCCGCGCCGCTTCGATTGAAGCCACAGAGCCGGAGAGCGCGACCATGCGCGCCGCAAATTCAACCGAGAGATCGCGCACGGGCCGCGTCCCGTCCGTCACCTCGCCGCGCATGATGTCGAGGCACTCGCGCACCTCGTTGGCGTTGCCGACCGCCGCCCCGAGCGGCTGGCTCATGTCGGTCAAAAGCGCCTCCGTCTTCACGCCGCAGGAGTTGCCCGTGCGGACGAGCGCGCGGGCGAGCGCACGCGCACGCCCCTCGTCGCGCATGAAAGCGCCGCTGCCGGCCTTTACGTCGAGCACGAGCGCGCCCAAGCCAGCCGCGAGCTTCTTCGACATGATCGAGGCCACGATGAGCGGGATTGACTCGACCGTCTCGGTGGCATCGCGCAGCGCGTAGAGCTTCTTGTCGGCGGGCGCGATCTCGGCGGTCTGCCCCATCATGGCGAAGCCCACGCGCTTCAGAATCCCTCGAAACTCTTCGAGTTCGAGGCGCACGCGATAGCCTTCAATCCCTTCGAGCTTGTCGAGCGTGCCGCCTGTGTGCCCCAGGCCGCGACCCGAAATCATCGGCACGATAACGCCGCATGCCGCGACCAGCGGCGCGATGACGAGCGAGGTCTTGTCGCCGACGCCGCCCGTCGAATGCTTGTCGGCCTTCGGCGCGGAGAAGTCGGAGAAGTCCAGAACCTCGCCGGAGTGGAGCATCGCCTGCGTCAACGCCTCCATCTCGGCGGTCGTCATGCCGCCCAGATAGACGGCCATCAAAAGCGCCGACGCCTGGTAGTCGGCCCAAGAGCCTTCGACCACGCCGCCGACGAACGACGCGATCTCTTCGCGCGAGAGTTCGCCGCCGTCGCGCTTTCTTCGGATGATATCCTGCGGCCTCATTGACACGGTGAGAGCCAGCGGTCGTCAAGCTCCAAAGGGTCTGTAGGGGCAGGGCTTGTCCCTGCCCGCTGAGATTCGATGAAATTCAAGTTGTGTGTAACGGCGAGGCGCGGGCAGGGACAAGCCCTGCCCCT
>DATARW010000034.1:0-63911 GCA_036263975.1 Pyrinomonadaceae bacterium | reverse complement strand
CGTCAGGTGCCCGGTCAGAAGGAGCAGGCGCTGCCATGCGGACTCAAGCTCGTCGGCCAGGCGCGAAATCTTCGTGATGTCGTAAGGCACGGCGACCTCCGCGACGCCCGCGCGCGCGAAGACCGAGAGGTAACGCGCCGTTGCGAGGTCGGGACACGAGATGCGCCGCCGACCGACCTTCAACTCGATGCCGAGCAGCGTGTGCAGAACCTCTACGCCGGCATTCTTCGTCGGGGCGGGGATGCCGTGCGAGCGCGTCCTGATCGCCCGAATGCGCTCGTTGTAAATCCGCGGCGGCCACTCGTCGCCCATCCGTTCTTTAATCTCGGCGACGAGCGACTCGACCGAGGCCGGGCCAGCGACTTTCGCCACGCTCGCGTCGCGCGTGCTCTCGCTTTGCTCTGTCGCGGTGGCGGTTCGCATCGGCTGTTCGCCGCCGGGCTAAGGGCGGCGTGGCCGTCTTCTCTGTCGGCAAAAGCCGGGTTCAGTTGAGCGCCAGCCGCGCTAGCGCAGGCTTGAGACGGCTATCGGCTGCACGGCGCGGAAGGCGTTGATGACGCGCCCCGGAAAGAGGCCCAGGTAAATCACCCCGGCCACAGTCAGGACGAGCACGACGGCCAAAGTCGCCGGGATGCGCGGCGCGCGCCACTCGGACGTGCGTTCGCGGAAGAACATCACGACGATCAGGCCGAGGTAATAGTATACCGAAACCGCCGTGTTTAGCACGCCGATGACGACGAGCCAACGGTAGCCTTCGCCGAGCGCCTGGCTGAAGACCACGACCTTGCCCATGAAGCCCGCGGTCAGCGGCACGCCGAGGAGACTGAGGAGAAAGAGCGCGAGCGTGAGCGAAAGCGCAGGGGACTTGAAACCGATGCCGCGGTAGTCTTCGATGTCTGTGCGGCGGTCGCCGCTCCGCGCGATCAGTGTGACGACGGCGAACGCGCCGAGGTTCATCACGGCGTAGGCGAGCAGGTAGAAGATGACCGCGGCCACGGCGTCGTCGCGCTTCGCGGAATCAGCCGCGCCCGCGGCCACGAAGCCGACGAGCGCGTAACCGGCATGCGCGATTGAAGAGTAGGCGAGCATGCGCTTGACGTTCGTCTGCACGAGCGCGACGACGTTGCCCAAGGTCATCGTCAGCACGGCGACGAGCCACAGCGCGTTGAGCCAAGCGTCGTGTAGCTGCGCGCCCGTACTCACGTGACCGGCGGCGGCGACGAAGGGGAAGGCGAGAAGGAAAACGCGCATGAAGGCTGCGAAGCCCGCGGCCTTCGGCCCGGCGGCCATGAAGGCCGTGACGGGCGTGGGCGCTCCCTCGTACACGTCCGGCGTCCAGACGTGGAAGGGCGCGGAGGCGATCTTGAAGCCGAAGCCGATGAGGAGCAAAGCCGCGCCCGCGAACAGCAGCGGCGGGTACAGCCCATCGTTGACGCGCTCGGCGATGGCGCTGATATTCGTCGTCCCGGCGAGGACGACGCGCTGCGCTATCTCGCCCGAAGCCTGCGGCTGCGCGCTGACCTCGTGCGCCGTCGCGCCGTAGACGAGCGCGATGCCGTAGAGGAGGAAGGCCGAAGAGAACGAGCCGAGGATGAAATACTTCAAGGACGACTCGTTCGAGCGCAGGTCGTTTTTGCGGAAGCCCGCCATGACGTAGGTCGCAATCGAGAGAATTTCCAGGCCGAGGAATATCATCACGAGGTCGTTGCCCGAAGCCATCAACATCATGCCGACGGTGGCAAAGAGCAGCAGCGTGTGGAACTCGCCCGCAGGCAGACCCTCCCACTCGACCCAGACGGCGGAGATGAGGATGGTCAGCGCCGCGACGATGAGGAAAACGAGCGTGAAGGAGAGGCGCATCGGGTCGAGCACGATCATGCCGTTGAAGCCGAGCGGCGGCGCGCTCTGTCCCGTCGGCCAGAGCCAGAGCGTCGCCCAGGCGGTCGCCGCTATCCCCGCGAGCGAGAGCGCGGCGGTCGCGCGCCGCTGGCTGCGGCCCATGAAAGCGTCAACGAGCATGACGACGATGCCCGTCACGGACATAATCAGTTCCGGTAACAGCAGTTGAAAATTTACGTCCGGCGCGGACGGTGTGATTGCGAAACTCAGGTTCATCGTCTCAGCTCTTGACTCGCCCGAACGCGGCCAACGCGTTCAGGTTGATGACGGCTCATTCCTCGCGCGCGCTCGCCCCGGCATTGGCCGTCTGCCGTTCGAGCAGCGCGTTCACGCGTTCGCGCACCATCTGTTTGTAGAGGGCAATTTCCTGCTGCATGCCGTTGCGCGCGGGCGCGACGAAGTGCCCTTCGCGGTCGAAGAAGACGAGGACGGGAATGCGCTCGCCTTCGGTGAACTGCGCCAGCGCCGCGCCGCCGGGGTCGCGCAGCATGGGCACCGTGACGCGACGCTCCTTCACGTAGTAGCGCAGGACTTCGTTCGGCATGCGCTTCGTGTCCTCGATGTTGACCGAGAGGAACCTGACGGGCTTGCCCGCGTACTCCTCCTTCAGTTCCTCGATGGCGACCGACTCCCAGATGCAGGGCGTGCACCACGTCGCCCCGAACGAGACGACGAGCACCTGCCCGCGCATCTCCGAAGTGTCGTAGAACTTCCCGTCCAAACCTTTCAGACGAAAGCCTACTTCCTTCGGCGCGTTCGGCGCGGCCTCTTTCTGTTGTGCCGACGCCTGCCGGCTGAAACAAGCGAGCGTCAACAGGAGGATGACTATTGAGAATCGTCGCATCGGAAAAACTCCGCTCAGAAGTTATTTCGACTCCTGCGCCACGGCGGGGAAGACGCCCTGCGCTTCGCCCTCGACGACGCGCGCCCGCACCTGCTCGATGCTCGCGCGCGAGCGTTCGAGGAACGGACGCGGGTACGCGCCCATGAAGACCATCAGCGCGAGCAGCGGCAGCAGAAGCCCAATCTCGCGCCAGCTCAGGTCTGCGAGGCGTCGGTTCTTCTCGTTCGTCACGCGTCCGAACAGAACGCGCTGCAACATCCAGAGCAGATAGACCGCGGCCCAGATGACGCCGGTGGCCGCGAACATCGTCACGACCCAAGCGTTTAAGTGAAAGGCACGCTCGCCGACCCAGAAGAGGTAGTTGAAGTCTGAGTTCCAGGTTCCGAACATGATGAGGAACTCGCCGACGAAGCCGTTTAAAAGCGGCAGACCGGCGGAGGAAAGCGCCGTGAAGACGAAGAACGTGGCGAAGAGAGGCATCGGCTTCGACAGTCCGCCGAAGTCCGCGATCTGCCGTGTGTGCCTTCGTTCGTAGATCATGCCGACGAGCAGGAAAAGCGCCCCCGTCGAGACGCCGTGGTTGAGCATCTGGTAGAACGCACCCTGCATGCCCCACTCCGTAAAACTGAACAGGCCGAGCACGACGAAGCCCATGTGACTCACGGACGAATAGGCGACGAGCCGCTTCATGTCGGGCTGCACCATCGCGACGAGCGCGCCGTAGATGATGCCGATGACGGCGAGCACGACGAAGAGCGGCGCGAAGTTGCGCGCCTGTTCGGGGAAGAGCGCGAAGTTGAAGCGCAGCAGCCCGTATGTGCCCATCTTCAGGAGCACGCCCGCGAGGATGACGCTCCCGGCGGTCGGCGCTTCCGTGTGCGCGTCCGGCAACCATGTGTGCAGAGGGAATAAAGGCACCTTGATGCTGAAGGCGAGCGCGAAGGCGAGGAAGAGCCAGAACGTCCACTCGGCGGTGAGCTTGTGCGGGTTGGCCTGGAGCGCGGCGAGAATCTGCGCGTAGTCGAACGTGCCGAAGGCGTACCAGAGCGCGATGATGCCCGCGAGCATCAGGAGACTGCCGACCGCCGTGTAGATGAAAAACTTGACGGCGGCGTAGAGCTTGCGGTCGCCGCCCCACACGCCGATGAGGAAAAACATCGGCACGAGCGACGCCTCAAAGAAGAGATAGAACAGAAGGAGGTCGAGCGAGACGAAGACGCCGATCATCGCCGACTCCATGAGCAGCATGGACGTGTAGAACGCCAGCTCGTGCTTCTCAATCGAAGTCCAACTCGAAAGGATGGAGACGGGGACGAGCAGCGTCGTCAACAGCACGAGCCACAGGCTCACGCCGTCAACGCCGAGATGGTAGTGTGCGCCGATGGACTCGACCCAGGGCACGTCCTGTACAAAGTGGAAAGCGCCGCCCGTGCCGACGCCGACGGGCGCGCTGAGCAGAAAGAGCGAGACCGCGAAGATCAACACGGAGAACCCCAGCGCGACCCAACGGTAGTGCCAGGGGCGGGCGTATGGGACGAGGCCGTGCAGGGCGACGGCGAGCGCGCCGAACACGGGCAGCAGGATCAGGACTGTGAGCAGGTATTGCTGCATCTGGGATTCACCTGTTGAAAAGCTGAACCGCGCTGTAGGCGAAATAGCCGATGACGGCGAGCGCGCCGACCAGAATGATGGCCGCGTAAGAGCGCACGAAGCCCGGCTGTAGGAAGCGCAGAAGCCCGCCGACCTCACGCATGCCGCGACCCAGCCCGTTGACGATGCCGTCAATCACGCCCACGTCGAAGAACCTCCAGAGTCCCTCGCGCGATACCGTCTTGATCGGCTCGACAATCGCCGCGTCGTAGATTTCGTCCACGTAGTATTTGTTCTCAAGCAGCCGCGGCATCTCGTAGAGCGGCCTGCGTCGGAACAAGAACCAGCCGATGCCGATGCCGACGAGCGCGACGACGACAGAGATGAGCGTGAACAGACGCTCCTGCGAAATTTCAGAGGGGTCGGGCGTATGCTCCACAGCGGGAACTCTCCCCGCCTCGCCTTCGCCGACGGACTGCGGCAAGGCTCCCTCGTTGCCGCGTGGCGCGGGCGTCTGCGCGTTCGCGCCCGCGCGCCTCTCGACTGCGCCTTCGCCGCGTGCGTCCGCCGAGCCGACCTCCGGCGCGCGCGCGACAACAGAATCGAGCGTCCGCTCGAAGTAGTTCGTGACTGCGCCGCCGCTCAGGGCGTAAGGGATGCCGACCCAACCGCCGACGACCGAGAGGACGGCGAGGACGACGAGCGGGACGGTCATCGTCCAGGGCGACTCGTGCGGCTCGACGGGGCCGTGATGCTCCTCTTCTCCCTCGTCATCTTCGAGGACGTGCGCGCCGCCCGTTGCGTCCTGGCCGTGAGCGTCAACGTTCTCGCCGGGTGCGTGGTGCGGGCGGTCTCCCGCGGACGCAAGTTGCGCGTCGTGCTGCTTCTCGCCCGTGTCGAAGGCGTGTGCGTGCGCCTCGTCGGCTTCGCCGCCCGCGTGCGCCTGTCGGAAACGCTCATCGCCCCAGAAGGTCATCACCATCAGGCGCGTCATGTAGATCGCGGTGATGGCGGCGGTGACGATGCCGACGAGCCACAGAAACTTCCCGATGCCCGCCGTGCCCAACGACTCGGTGCTCCAGGTCTTCCAGAGAATCTCGTCCTTCGAGAAGAAGCCGGAGAGGAGCGGGAATCCGCTGATGGCGAGCCAGCCCGCCGTCATCGCGGCGAAGGTGACGGGCATGTACTTTTTAAGCCCGCCCATCCGGCGCATGTCCTGCTCGTGGTGCATGCCGTGAATGACGGAGCCGGAGCCGAGGAACAGTAGCGCCTTGAAGAAGGCGTGCGTCATCACGTGGAAGATGGCCGCGACGAAAGCGCCGACGCCGCAGGCGAGGAACATGTAGCCGAGCTGCGAAACCGTGGAGTAAGCCAGAACCTTCTTGATGTCGTTCTGCGCGATGCCGATGGTTGCGGCGAAGATGGCTGTGGCCGCGCCGATGATTGCGACGATGAAGAGAGCCGTCGGCGCATGGGTGAAGATGGCCGAGCAGCGGACGACCATATAGACGCCCGCCGTAACCATCGTCGCCGCGTGAATCAAGGCCGAGACAGGGGTCGGGCCGGCCATCGCGTCGGGCAGCCAGACGTAGAGAGGAATCTGCGCCGACTTGCCGCACGCGCCGATGAAGAGCAGCACCGCCGCCGAGGTGACGCCGCCCGCGAAAATCATCTTCCAACCGAAAGCCTCGATGGGCATCGAGCCGATGGTCGCCAGCGCGCTCCTCACGCCCGCACCGCCGCCGACCATCGCCGCCGTCTTATCGAAAAAGCTGATCGAGGGCACGCCCGCGTGCGACGTGAGGAAGAAGACGAGCATGATGCCGAGGACGACGCCCCAGTCGCCGATGCGGTTGACGACGAAAGCTTTCTTCGCCGCGTCGCCCGCCTCGCGGCGGTCTGTGTAGTAGCCGATGAGCAGGTACGAGCAGAGTCCGACGCCCTCCCACCCGACGAACATCAAGAGCAGGTTGTCGGCCAAAACGAGCGTCAGCATCATGAACATGAAGAGGTTCAGGTAGGCGAAGAAGCGATAGAACCCGCGGTCGCCGTGCATGTAGCCCGTGGCGAAGACGTGTATGAGGAGGCCGACGAACGTGATGAAGCAGGCGTAGATTCCGCTCAGGCGATCCATCGCAAAGCCGAAGTCCGCGCGGAAAGCCCCGACCTGAATCCAGGTCCAAAGGTGGCTCATCACGGGCGTCGCCGCGTCACCAGTCAGCGCCGCGCCGCCCCAGCCCGTGAACGCGATGACGAACGCCGCGAGCGCCGACACGCCGACCGCGCCACACGCGACCACGCCGACGAACGTCTCGCTGCGAACGCGCCGCCCGACCAGCCAGTTAATCAAAGCCCCGGCCAGCGGCGCGAACACGATTACGGAGAGCAGGTGGTTTGTCATAAGAAATGGGTGGTGGGTTTTAGGTGTTGGGCGCTGGGGAGGCTTTTACCAGCGCCCAACACCCAGCACCTAACACCCCTCTAAAGTCTCAACACGCTCGCGTCGTCAACGTCGAGCGACTCGCGGTTGCGGAAGATGGCGATGATGATGCCTAAGCCCACGGCGGCCTCTGCCGCCGCGACCGTCATCACGATGAAGACGAAGAGCTGGCCGCTCACGTCGCCGAAGTAGCTGGAGAAGGCGACGAACGTCAGGTTGACGGCGTTGAGCATCAGCTCGATGCACATGAACATCGCGATGGCGTTGCGCTTGATGATGACGCCGACCACGCCGATGGTGAACAGAACCGCCGAAAGGGCCAGGTACCAGGATAAAGGGATCATCGTGCGCCCTCCTCTCCCGCATTCTTCGCAGGGCCGGCGGCCTCGCCGTGTTCGATCTGGTGTCGCGCGAACGCGCGTCCGGTCGCCGCCGTGTCGCCGGGCCGGATGACTACTTCGCCGCGCGGGCCGAGTTCCGGCGGCTCGGTAGTGATGTTTCCGGGGGCGGCCAGTCGCGGCGTCGCCGTGCGTCGCGCGAGCGTGATCGCGCCGACTAAGGCCATCAGAATCAGAACCGAAGTGACCTCGAAGGGGAGCAGGTACTCCGTGAACAGGCCCGTGCCGATTGAGGCCGTCAGCCCGACATCTGAGGGGCGCTGGCCGTAGGCGTCAATGCGCGAAGGAGTGCCCGGCAGCTTCAGGATGAAGGCGGCCTCGCCGATGAGAATCGCCGCGAGGAGTATGCCGAGCGGAATCAGGAAGTGCAGGCGGACGGGACGGCGCACCTCCTCCTCGACGTTCAGGAGCATGATGACGAAGACGACGAGCACCATGATCGCGCCCGCGTAGACGATGACCTGCACCGCCGCGATGAAGGGCGCTTGCAGAGTCATGTAGAGGCAGGCCAGCGAGACGAAGACGCCGATCAACGAGATGGCGCTGTAGAGCGGGTTGCGCTGCGCCACCATCGCGAGGGCGCAACCCACGGCCATCGCGCCGAAAAGGATGAAGAGCGGTATGGTGAACATGGCGTAAGCAGTAAACGGCGACGAGCGGCGTGGGACGAGTCAACGATGTCAACACTCGCCGCCTGCAAATCAACGCAGCCGGAGGAACAAGATGGTCGCCGTCAGGATCACGTTCAGTATCGCTACCGGCAGCAGAAACTTCCAGCCGAAGTTCATCAACTGATCGAAGCGGAAGCGCGGCAGCGTCCCGCGCAGCCAGATGTAGAGGAACAGGAAGAAGACCACCTTCAATAAAAAGTAGATGATGCCGAGCCACGGAAAGACCGACACGAAAGGCCCCTGCCAGCCGCCCAAGAAAAGCGTCGTCGCCAGCACTGAGACGGTGAACATGTTGACGTACTCGGCCATGAAGAAGAGCGCGAATTTGAGGGCCGAGTATTCCGTGTGGAAGCCTGCGACCAGCTCCGTCTCCGCTTCGGGGAGGTCGAACGGCACACGGTTCGTCTCCGCGATGGCCGAGATCAGGTACGTCAAAAAGCCTATGACCTGCGGCACGCGCGAGATGTCCCACAGATTCCAGCGCAGGCCGAACCAGCCGCCCTGTTGCTCGACGATCGTGTAGAGATCGAGCGTCCCCGAAATGAGCACGACGCCGACGAGCGATAGCCCCAGGCTTAGCTCGTAAGAGATCATCTGCGCCGCCGCGCGCAGGCCGCCCATCAAACTGTACTTCGAGTTTGAAGACCAGCCGGCCAGCGCGACGCCGTAGACGCCGACCGACGTGATGCCTAAGACGTACAGGAGCGCGATGTCGAAGCGCGCGATGACGAGGTGAAACTTGCCGATGAAGGGGAGCGAGACTTCCGGGCCGAAAGGATAAACGATGATCGGCATCAGCGCCGCCGTGATGGCGATGATGGGCGCGAGAAAATAGACGAAGCGCGTCGAGGCCGAGGGCGTGATCTCTTCCTTGAAGATGAACTTCAGGAGGTCTGCGAACGGCTGAAACATCCCGCCCGGCCCCACTCGGTTCGGCCCCAGACGCCCCTGTATGAAGCCGAGTATGCGCCGCTCGGCCAAGACCGTGTAGGCCACGATCATCAGCACTACGACGAAGCCGACGTTGATGCCGACGAGCTGCGCGACGGCGCGCGCCCAGTCCGGCCCGACGAGATTAGTCAGCCAATCCATAGAATTTTAGATTTTAGATTTTCAATTTTTGATTTGCGTTCGGCGGCGGCACGCGTGCACGGTCGGCGGGCCAAATCGCAAATCAAAAATCGCAAATCTAAAATTTCCTCAGTCTCCTGCGACCGCTTCGCGCCGCAGTGCCGGGTCAATCGTTATCTGGTAGAGGGGCGAAATCAGGACGCTTTCGGGTTCGGGGTTGCCGGCGGCGAGCAGGTGGAACTGCGCGACCTTGCTCGTCAGCACGCCGAGCTTGAACAACTCGTGCCCGACCGGAGGCGTCTGCGAAATCTTCTCCGCGTTCTCGTCAAGCGATTCGAGGGCGCGGCGCAGTTCTCCGATTTGCGCCGTCACGTCGCGTCGCCCGGCGAGCGCGTGCCTGGCTTGAACCGGCTTCGACTCGTCTTTGAGCAGCGGATAGCGCAGGCCCTCGTAGGCCGGGACGTTGCGCGCGATGTCCAGAAAGATTGTGCTCGAAGACATCTGGAAGCCGAGGTCAACTCCGAGCGCCGACGCCAGTTGCGAAGTGATCGCCCAGTCGGGCTTGGAGTTGTTAACCGGCGGGATTGATTGGCGCACGCGTTGGACGAGGCCGCCGCTGTTGGTAAACGTGCCGTCCGTTTCGGCGAACGAGGCGGTGGGGAAAACAACGTCCGCGGCCTGAGCCGCCCCGGTCAGGAAAAGCTCCTGCACGGCGAGGAAGTCGAGGCGCGTGAGCGCGTCCTCGCGGCCTTCGAGGTGCGCGGCGAGGAAGCCGCCCGCGACGTACATCGCGCGAACTTCCGTGCCCGCGGCGTCGAGGATTTCAAGCGGGTTCATCGCCCCTTCCATCAAGCCGAGGTCGTGCACGCCGACGCTGTTATTGAAAAGGGGCAGCGGGTGGAAGAGGAATCGTCGCCCCTCTTTCTCGCCGAAGGCCGCGGGCAGTTGCGCGACGACCGCCTGCGCTTCGGCGCTCAGCTCGCCCCCGAACATGAGAACGACATCGCCCACAGTCTCGCTGATGAGCTGGCTCGCCCTGCCTATCTCGTCGGCCTCGACGCCGAGCTTTCCGGCGGCAGCTTCAGCGTCGCCCGGCGAAGAGAGCGCGAGCACGACGGCGTCTTCCGAGCCGGGCCTGATGTGTATGAACTGCGCGGCCTGCTCTTTCAAACGAATCGGCACGCTGTTGAAGATGACGAGCTTCGCGCCGCCGTTGCGCACGGCCTGCCTGACCTGCTTGCCCGTGAGCGGCTGCAACTCCTCCGGCTCGCCGCCGATGAGCACGATGGTTTTAGCGTGGCGTATGTCTCGGTGCGTGGCGAGCGGCGCGGACAGGTTCTCGAAGAAGGAGGTGAGCGAGAAGGCTTCGGTCGCCGTGTACTTGTCCGTGCCCAGAACTTCGCGCGCGAACCTGAGCAAAGCCCAGTTCGACTCGTTCGTCAGGCGGGGGCTGCCGACCACTCCGATTGCGCCGCTGCCGTGCGCTTGCTTAACCTCCTGAAGCTTCTGCGCGGCGAAGCGAACGGCCTCCTCCCACGTCGCGGGCACCAGCCTGCCGCCCTTTTTGTAACGGACGAGGGGAGTGCGCAGACGCTCCTCGTGGTTGACGAACGGGTGCGCGAAGCGGCCCTTGATGCAGAGGAACTCGCCGTTGTGGCCGTTCACGTAGCGGTCGCGCGCGACGACCCGCAGAACCTCGCCGCGCCGCGAGCCGACCGAGAACTGGCAACCGTCCGAGCAGAAACTACAGGTCGAGGTCGTGCGCGAAAGCTCCCACGGCCTCGTCTGATGCCGGTAGGTTGCGTCGAGCAGAGTTCCCGTCGGGCAGACCTCGATGCAATTGCCGCACTGCGAGCAGTTGAGCCAGCCGCCGTAGGTTCCGATGACCGTATGTGCGCCGCGTCCGCCCGCCTCGATGGCATCCTCGCCCATCCACTCGTCGCAGACGCGTGTGCAGCGCTTGCAAAGGATGCAGCGCTGCGAGTCGTTGGCGACCATCGGCGAGAGGAATTTTTCGGGCGCGTAGTTCTTCCGCTCGGTGAAGCGTTCTTCGAGGTCGCCCCAGTCGAAGACCATCTCCTGAAGCTCGCACTCGCCGCCGCGGTCGCAGACGGGGCAATCGAGCGGGTGGTTGGCGAGCAGGAACTCGACCATCCCGCGCCGCGCCTTCTCGATCTCCTCGCTCTCGGTCGTGACGATCATGCCGTCGGTGCAGGTGATCGTGCACGACGTTTGCAGCTTCGGCATCTTCTCGATGCGCACCAGGCACATGCGGCAAGAAGCCTGGAGCGCGAGGTCGGAGTAGTAGCAGAACGAGGCAATCGAGTAGCCGTTCTCTCGGCACACGTCGATGAGGCGCGCGCCCTTCTCGACTTGAAAGTCCTGCCCGTTGATTGTGACCTTGACCAACTCAGCCATTCTATAAATCCGCCACCGAAATTTGTTTAAGGGTCAGACCGTCGGAAGTCCGTCTTGACCGTTGCCGCCCGCGCCGTTCGCGACGCGCCTGCGAAAGTCTTCGGGGAACTTCTTGATCGCCGACTGAATCGGCCACGCGGCGGCATCACCGAGCGGGCAGAAACTCTTGCCCTCGATGTTGTCCACAATGTCCAGGAGGAGCTGTGCGTCGTCGGGCCTTCCGCCGCCCGACTCGATGCGCCTGAAGACCTTGACGAGCCAGTCCGTGCCCTCGCGGCAGGGCGTGCACCAGCCGCACGACTCGTGCTTGTAGAACTCCGTCAGGTTCTTCGTTGACTCGAATACGTCCACGGTGTCGTCCATCACGATGAAGCCGCCAGAGCCGACCATCGAGCCGGCGACGACCAGCCCCTCGTAGTCCATCCGCACATCTTTACCGATGATGTCTGACGCGGGCATGATGTAGACGCTCGAACCGCCGGGGATGACGGCCTTCAGTTGCCGCCCGTCGGGAATCCCACGGCAGTCTTCCATGATGAACTTCTCCATGTCGTCGTAGCCCATCGGCAGCTCGTAGACGCCGGGGCGCGCGACGTGGCCCGACACGCTCCACAACTTCGTCCCGCCGCTCTTCTCCGTGCCGAGCTGTTTGTAAGCGTCGCCCCCCATCTTGATGATGTCGGGGACGGCGGTGAGCGTCTCGACGTTGTTGACGACCGTCGGGCAACCGTAGAGTCCGGCGACCGCAGGGAAGGGCGGCTTCATACGCGGGTGGCCGCGCATGCCTTCAAGCGAGCTGAGGAGCGCCGTCTCCTCGCCGCAGATGTACGCGCCCGCCCCCGTGTGCGTGTGGATTTCGCAGTTGAAGTCAGTGCCGAGAATTTTGTCGCCGAGCAGGTTGGCCGCGCGCGCTTCTTCCAACGCCTCGTCCATGATCTCGATGAGATAGCGATATTCGCCGCGCGTGTAGATGTAGTTGACGCGTGCGCCGAGCGCGTAGGCGGCAATGAGCATACCCTCGATGAGCATGTGGGGGTCGCGCTCCATCAGGTAGCGGTCTTTGAACGTGCCCGGCTCCGACTCGTCGGCGTTGCAGACGACGTACTTCGGTTTCGGCGAATCCTTCGGCACGAAGCTCCACTTCATCCCCGTGGGAAAGCCCGCGCCGCCGCGACCGCGCAGCACAGACTTCTTGACCTCGCCGATCACGTCCTCCGGCGACATGCCGTCGAGAACTTTCCTGAGCGCCTCGTATCCGCCGTTACGTCGGTACACGTCAAGCGTGCGCGAACGCTCAAGGTTCACGCGCCTGAGTTGCAGGGCTTCGCAGCCGATTGCTCCGATGAACATAATTTTTGGTCAATGGTCAATGGTGAACAGTCGTTGAGTGCTCTCAGACTTTAACGGTTGCCGTTCAACATAAACAGCGGTCAACAACCATTGACCATTGACCATTTACTTCCCGGTTAGCGCACGCCGTTCGACAGTCCGCCGCTCTTGCACTTCTCGATCAGTTCGTCAACCTTCTCGGTCGTCAAGCTCTCGTAGTAGTCGAAGCCGATCTGCAACATCGGCGCGGTGCCGCAGGAGCCGAGGCACTCGACTTCGGAGAGCGAGAACTGTCCGTCTGCGGTCGTCTCGCCCGGCTTGATGCCGAGTCGTCGCGTGCACTGCTCGGTGAGCTTGCCCGCGCCGAGAATCTTGCACGAGAGCGTCTTGCAAATCTGGAAGTGATACTTGCCGACCGGCTCGGTGTTAATCATCGAGTAGAAGGTCGCCACTTCCCAGATGTCGGTGATGCGGACGCCGAGGCGGTCGGCCAGATAAGCGACGCCCGGCGGGTCGAGGTAGCCGCCGCGCTCGCGCTGCACAATGAACATCAAAGGCAGGATGGCCGAGCGCTTCACAGGATACTTCGCAAGATGCCGTTCAATCTCGGCCTCGACCTCCGGCGAGAACTTCGCAATCTCGTCGGGGACGTGAACCTCCTGCGGCAGAGGATTATTCGGTGTGAACTGCTGACTCATAAGAAGCTGTTAGCGATTAGCTGTTGGCTGTTAGCTAAAAACTAATCGCTACCGATCAATTTCTCCCAGCACGATGTCAATCGAGCCGATGACGGCGACCACGTCGGCGACCATCTCGCCCTCGCACATGTGCGGGAGCGCCGAGAGGTTGACGAACGACGGCCCCCGCACGTGCACGCGCGCGGGCTTCGGGCCGCCGTCGGATTTGATGTAAACGCCCAGCTCGCCCTTCGACCCCTCAATCGGGTGATAGACCTCGCCCGCCGGGACGTTGAAGCCCTCGGCGACGATGAGGAAGTGATGGATGAGCGCGTCCATGTGCGTCTTCATCGCCTCGCGTTCGGGAAGCACGACCTTCGGCGCGTCGGCCTTGGTGGGGCCGGGCCGGAGGCGTTCGAGCGCCTGGCGGATGATCTTGTTCGACTCGAACATCTCGCTCATCCGCACGAGGTAGCGCGACCAGACATCGCCGCCCTGCTCGACCGGCACGTCGAAGTCATAAGTCTCGTAGCCGGAATACGGGTTGACGCGGCGGATGTCCAACGCCACTCCGCTGCCGCGCAAACTCGGGCCGGTCAGGCCCCAGTCAATCGCGTCCTCCGCCGAGATGATGCCGATTCCTTGCGTGCGCTTCTGGAAGATTCGGTTGCCGGTGAGCAGGTCGTGAAACTCTTTGACCGCGCGGGGGAAGTCCTCCGCGAAGCTGCGCATGCGCCGCTCGAAGCCGGCGGGCAAGTCCATCATCAGTCCGCCGATGCGGAAGTAGCTGGGCGTCATCCGCTCGCCGGAGGCCGCCTCGATCAAGTTCATGATCTTCTCGCGCTGGCGGAAGCAGTAGAAGAAGACCGTCATCGCGCCGAGGTCGAGCGCGTGCGTCCCAAGCCAGACGAGGTGCGAGCCGATGCGCTGCAATTCGCACATCATCACGCGGATGATCTGCGCCCGTTCCGGTATCTCGATGCCCAGAAGCTTCTCGACCGCCATGCAGTAGCCGAGGTTGTTGCCGAGCGGGTTGAGGTAGTCCATCCGGTCGGTGATGACGATGCCTTGCTGATACTTCTTGTACTCGAAGAGCTTCTCCATCCCCGTGTGCAGGTAGCCGATGTCGGGGACACACTTGACGACCATCTCGCCGTCGAGGACGAGTTCGAGGCGCAGGACGCCGTGCGTCGAGGGGTGCTGCGGCCCGAACGAGATGGTCATCTGCGTGTCGAGCGGGCGGTCAACGACCTCGAAGGGCGGCGAAAGATTTCTCGTCGAGATGCTCATGCCTACAGTTTGCGTGTTCGTTTAGAGCTTAATCATGCACGCGCCTTTTCACAAACGCGTGGCTATTCGGGCACGAAGTTGTACGACAGAAAGATCGAATGCCAATCGCCGACGGCGACGATGGCGAGTCGTTTCCGGCGGCGGACTCATCACGTCAGGCTGTACGGCTCGTAGCCGCGCAGCGGGAAGTCTTTACGAAGGGCGTGACCCTGCCAGTCGTCGGGCAAAAGGATTCGACGCAGGTCGGGATGCCCGTCGAAGACGACGCCCAACAGATCGAACGTCTCGCGCTCGTGCCAGTTGGCCGTGCGCCACACCCCGGTCACGGATGGCACGTGCGCGTCCTCCTGATTCAAGAGGACTTTCAGGCGCAGACGGTGGTAACGCTTGGTCGAGAACAGATGATAGTTGACCTCGAAGCGCGGCTCTTCCTCCGGCCCGCGGTCAACGCCCGACACGTCCGAGAGCATGTCGAACTCAAATCCCGGCGCGCTCTTCAGGTGCATGCAGACAGCGACGATTGAGGAGCGCGGCACGACCAAAGTGACCTCGCCGAAAGCCTCGACGACTTCCGAAATCCAACCCTCTCGCTCGCCCCGCAAAGCGTTGACGAGATCAGCAGGCGGAACCGGGTACGAAGCCGTCCTGCGCGCCCCGGCGGTAATCTCTTTCTCTCGCTCGATGTCCATAAGAAGCTGTTGGCGATTAGCTGTTAGCAGTTAGCCTTCCTTTGTTAACAGCCGAGTTCATTTGCACATCTCGTTGCCCTGCGCGAAAAGCTGAAAGCTAACGGCTAACGGCTAATCGCTACTCAGAAAGACCTGCGGCGCTCGTGCCGCGAGGCGATGGTGTACGGCCTTGAAGGCTGCTCCTGGGCCGCCGCGTCGTTCGTCGCCGAAACTCCGGTCGCGGGCAGCGTGCCGGGCGGGACGGCCTCGACGGCCTCGCTCGCCGGCACGTCCTTGCGGTCGCGCAGAGACTCCTTCATCACCTTCTCCTGAAGCATCATCACGGCGTGAATCAGCATCTCGGGCCGCGGCGGGCAGCGCGGGATGTAAACGTCAACGGGCACGATCTTGTCCACGCCCTGAACGATTGCGTAGTTGTCGAACACCCCGCCCGAAGTGGCGCACGCGCCCATCGAGATGACCCACTTCGGCTCCGGCATCTGATCGTAGATGCGCCGAAGGACGGGAGCCATCTTGCGGGAGACGCGGCCTGAGACAATCATCACGTCGGCCTGGCGCGGGCTGGCGCGGAAGACCTCCGAGCCGAAGCGCGCGAGGTCGTGGCGTGCGTCCGTCGTCGCCATCATCTCGATGGCACAGCATGCCAGCCCGAACGTCGCGGGCCAAAGCGAAGACTTGCGCGCCCAGTTGACCAGCGAGTCCAGCCGCGTCGTGATGATGTCCGGCAACGCTTCGGCGATGATGTTATCTAAACCCATAAAGCTCCCTCCCCGTTCACGCGGCGCGCGCCGTCGTCGTAGCCGTCGCCGCGCGGCGTCGCGCGTCCACCTCTGCCAGCGCGCGCCCCTCGGCCTCGGCTTCGACCCGCGCCCGCTCGCCCCAATCGAACAGGCCCTTCTTGATGATGTAGACGTAGCCGACGAGGAGCAGAGCCACAAAGAGCATCATCTCGACGTAGATCAACGTGCCGAGGTCATGGCCCACGATCACGAACGACTTGAAGACGACGGCCCAGGGGATGAGAAAGATCAGCTCGATGTCGAAGAGAATGAAGATCATCGCGATCAAGTAGAACTTGACCGAGAAGCGTTCGTGCGCCGAGCCGACGGGGTCTTTGCCACACTCGTAGGGCATCGTCTTCGTCCGCGTCGCCTTGTGCTGGCCGACGAGCTGCGAGAGCAGGACGTTGCCCGCGGCGAAGCCGACGGCGACGATGAACATCAGCACGATGGGCAAGTAGTTGGAGAGATTGAACACACTTACCTCCCGTCAGCTTGCGCTGAAAATGCGGCCTCCGAGCAGCCGGTCTGGAGATTGAGAATCATGGTACAAACAAATCCTAGTCCAAGCCCTGATGAGTGTCAAGGCTCAGTAAGAAGCACCTCAAAGCCCTGTTTTGCAAGGAGATTGACCAGCTTCGGAGCGCTGTGCTACTTTGATTTTGCCGCTTCCGTGCGGTGCGGTGCCCCCTTTTCCCAGCACTCGTCAGTCGCTCTCAAGCCGTGTCCGCGTGATCACAGGATTCAACACAGACATTCAACACGAAGGCGTCACCTACCACGTCCAGACCGAGGACAAGGGACTCGACGCGCCGCTCATCCTCTCGCTAGTTTACGTGGGCGGGGCCATCATCGCCAGCAAGCGCACGCCCTACGAAGACCTCATCGCCGAAGGCTTCGTAGAGAAAGCCCTGACCGAGCGTTTGCAGCGTCAACACAAATTGATCTGCGCGGCCATACGCGCGGGCCGCATTGCCGACCTCAAGCGTATGGGCGCGGGCGGCGGCGCGGAGCAAGGCAAGCCGGACGTGCCGGAAGAGCGAGCGACTTCTGAAAAGGCGAAGGCCAGGAGAAAGAAGAAGCCGGAGGCGGCGAAGTTTGATAATCAGAACGGGGCGGGCGAAGCGGACGCGGCGGGCGAAGTCAAAGGGCCGGTCGAAGTAGAAGCGCCGGTCGAAGTAGAAGCAGCCGCCGAGCGAGCCGCGCTAGAAGAGCGAGCCGCGATAGAAGATAACGCGGTCAAGTCTTCGGGCGATGAAGTCTTCATCCTGACGACGCTGATAGACGAGATCACGGCGATGGGTGAGAGCACGAGCTTTTCGCCGTCGCCGTTCAAGCCTCTGCCGACCGAGACGCAGCCCTTTCACGAAGAGATTACGGTCGCGTCAGAGCCAGTCGCTCCGCTCCTCCCGCCGCCGCCGCCGACCGAGGGGCTTGAGGTTCGGCAGGGTTCTTCGGACGAACTCCACCTGACCCTTTTGGACGACGAGGGCGACTTCCGTGCGGGGCAGCTTGTGTTGATTAAGGTGCACGTGGGGCGAGGGACGTTTGGTCGGAGTTCGGTCGCAGGCGCGCCCGTGACGGTGAAGATTCTGGGAACCACTTTCAGGCCGCTCATCCTCACGAGCGTCACCGACGCGCAGGGCCTTGCCGTCGTCCGCGCGCTCCTGCCGCACTTCACTTCGGGCCGCTCGGCGATCATCATCCGCGCCGTGGACGGCGAAGACACGGCGGAGATGCGACGCATCATTCAACAGGCGTGAGGGGCCGCTCGGCATGCAGATCAAACTCAACGGCGAGACTAAAGAATTGACCGACGGGACGACGCTTCAACGGCTCGTCGAACAACTCTCGCTCGCCCCCGAAAGGCTCGCCGTCGAGCTTAACTACGAAGTGATCCGCCGTTCCGAGTGGCCGCACGCCGCGCTCTCCGAAGGCGACCGGGTCGAGATCGTCCATTTCGTGGGCGGCGGTTGAATCGAACCTCAGCGATGTCTTTTGTGAACTCCTTTGAGACCTGCGTTGATGAATGAAACCGACTTGAACGCAGAGCACTCGAAAGGATTTCGCAGAAGGCGCAAACCCAACGCACAGCGCCGGGGCCGGCAGCAATTTTTGTTTCTCGCCGGAGAGGTGTAAATTGATTGCCGACCGTGTTGCCGGGCAGGCGGCGCGGAATCATTCCTGAGAAAGAGCACTTCCAAGCATGTCCACTGCCGTCGAAGCCGCGAAGGAAACTTTCGAGATAGCGGGTCGCACGTTCCGCTCGCGCCTGATAGTCGGGACGGGCAAGTACCGGAGCTTTGAAGAGATGAAGGCGGCGCACCGCGCGTCGGGAGCGGAGATGGTGACGGTGGCCGTGCGCCGCGTGCCGCTCGACCGCAAGACGGAATCGTTCCTCGACCACCTCGCCCCGGAACTGGCCCTCCTGCCGAACACCGCCGGGTGCTACACCGCGGAGGAGGCGATACGCACGGCGCGTCTGGCGCGCGAGGCTCTACAGACCGACCTCATCAAGCTCGAAGTCATCGGCGACCAGACGACACTCTTCCCCGACAACGAGCAGACGCTCGAAGCCGCGCGCGTGCTCGTCGGCGAGGGCTTTACGGTGCTGCCTTATTTCACGGACGACCTCATCATGGCGAAAAAGCTCCTCGACGCGGGCTGCGCCGCCGTGATGCCTCTGGCCGCGCCCATCGGTTCGGGCCTCGGCGTGCAGAACCCTGCGAACTTGACGATCATGCGCGAGCAATTGCCCGGCGCGACCATCATCGTTGACGCGGGCGTCGGCACGGCGAGCGACGCGGCCATCGCGATGGAATTGGGCGCGGACGGCGTGCTGATGAACACGGCGATTGCCGAGGCGCGGGACGCCGAGCAGATGGCTACGGCCATGCGCCTCGCGGTCGAGGCGGGCCGCCTGGCCTACCTCGCGGGCCGTATGCCCAGACGCCTCTACGCCAGCGCCTCAAGTCCGCTCGCGGGCGTGGCGCGCTGAACGTTTCAAACGAAAAATAAACGAAGAAGAGCGGGAGCAGCCCTCCGTCGCCGGAGAGTCTGACTCCGGCTTCGGTCTGTGCGCGGCTGGCTCGCGTCAGGATTTGCGAGCCGTCGGTCTCTGTCTGCGGCTGCGCTCCGCCGCAGGTGCGTGCGGGAGAGGCGGCGTTGCGTGGATTCGGCGCGTCGGTTTTGAAGTCGGCAGCATTGTTGCCGGTGTCCGCGCACTCGTCGCCTCTCAGAACAGCCTTCGTGTTGCTCGGCGCGGGTGCCGCGCCCGCCCCCTCAAAGAAGTTGGCGTTGCCGTAGCCGACGAGATCAACGATTCCGGAAAGATCATCGGGTGAGCAAGGGGCGGAACTGCCGTTACAGGCAAGCCCCCTGTTCGTGTTGACGAGGGCGACTTTGCCGCCCGTCGCTCCGAGGTTGATGCTGCCGTCGGCAACGTCCGGCGTCGGCAGCGCGCTGCCGACCGTCCCGCCCGACTCCTGTATGAGGAAGTAGCGCCCCGGAGAGAGCAAGCCCGACAGAGGCGTGACGTTAGAACTGAAATTGCTCGTGCCGTTCGGACTCGCATACTGCACAGACCAGCCGCTCAAATCAACCGACGTGTTGCCTCGATTGAACAGTTCGATGAAATCATTCCTGAAGGGTGCGCCGCTGTTACCGCCGCCGCCGAAAACCTGACTGATGACGACGCCCGCCAAAGGCGTCGGACTCGGAGTCGGAGAAGCAGTTGGAGTCGGAGTCGGAGTCGGCGTCGGCGTCGGTGTAAACGTCGGTTCGGGTGAAGGCGTCGGCGTGGGAGTCGGTGTGGGAGTCGGCGTCGGGGTGGCGGCGCAAGAGTTGTTGGGCGAGCTTGTGTTGCGCGGCGTGGGCGTGGCGGTCTGGAAGTCTGCCGCGTTGTCGCCGCCGTCGGTGCAGCCGTTGTTCAGTCTGAGCGCGGAGGTCGTGTTGCCGGGCGCGTGCGCCGGGCCTTTGCCCTCGAAGCAATCGGCGGTAGAGCCGTAGCCGACGAGATCAAGGAGTTGCGCTCCCGCCGGGCAGACGCCGGAGAGCGCGTCCGTGTTGTTGACGAGCGCAATCTTTCCTGCGGTCGCGCTCAAAGCGACGTTCCCCGATGCATCCGGGGTCGGTAAGTCAGAGCCGCACGGCAAATTCGAGCAGCCCGCGCCCTCGGCCTCTTGAATCAGAAGATACTGGCCGGGCGCGAGCGACACCGCGGGGAGATTCGTCGCCTGCCATGTCGCGCCCGTGGCGGAGGAGTATTGAACCGACCAGCCCGCGAGATCGGCTGTCGTCTCGCCGCGGTTGAACAGCTCGATGAAGTCGTTCTTGAAAGGAGCGGACGCGTTGCCGCCGCCGCCGTAAACCTGGCTGACGACGACGAAAGGCGTCGGCCCCGGCGCAGGAGTTGGCGAAGGCATTGCCGTGGGTGTAGGCGTTGCTGTGGGTGAAGGTGTTGGTTTCGGAGTTGGCGTCGGCTTCGGAGTTGGAGAGGGCGCAGGCGTGGGGATTGGCGTCGGACTCGGCGTAACTATGGGTGAAGGCGTCGGAGTGGGCGAGGGACTTGGGGCCGGGGTTGTTGAAGGCATCGGCGAGGGGCTTGGAATCGGTGTCGGTGAAATCCCCGGTGTCGGTGAAGGCGTGGGCGTCGGGTTGATGTTGAGAGTTGCGGAGCCTTCGATTCCGCCCGCGCGTGCGCGGAGCGTGACCGCGCCGGAGGCGAGCGCATTCGCGGTGGTCAGGAGTCCGTTCGATGGTGAGACGGCGACCTTCTTCGCGTCGCTCGAAGACCAGACGAAGGAGACGCGCGGAAGCTCGACCTCGACGCCGCTGTCCCGGACGAAGGCGCGCGCGTTGAAGTCCTGCTTCGCGCCGGGGTCGAGCGTGGCCGAGCCGGGCGAGACTTCGATGCGCGAAAGCGTGGGCGAGCCGAACGGCGTGCCGTCGGCGCGCGTGCCGGGCGAGAAGGCGCGACCCGACGCGTTCGCAACGCTGGTGTGAGCCATGAAGTCGCCGCCCGACGCGCCCGCAACAGCGTCGGGCGAGCGCGTCAGGGATTGGTCTTTGAGCGCGGGCACAGAGCCGCCTGTGCCGTAGGCGAGCGCGGCGATTGTGGCGACCGTGCCGTCGGAGAACGGGAGCTTGAGCGTCACACTGTCGCTTGTGTCGTTGAAGCTGAGCGAGCTTGCCTTCAAGATCAGTGCGCCGCCGAACGTGGGGTCGTCCGCCGCGGGCGCGCCGCCGCCGAAGATGACGACCGGCCTTCCGGCTTCGAGCGTCGTGTGCGCGGGGAAGGTGAAGCGCACGGTGTTCGCGTCGGAGACCTGCACGCCGGAGAGATCAACCGGCGCGTCCGAGTTGTTGAGGAGTTCGATGAATTCGTCGTCGTCCGCGTTGCGAACGCCGTCGTGGTTTGCGTCTCCCTCGACCTCGACGGTCTTGGAGTCGTCCGGCGGAACGTCTGCGAGGATTTCGTTGATGACGAGCGGCAGGCGCACGTTCAAAGTCGCGCGGCATGAGACGGCAGAGCCTCGGTTGTCAGATGTCGTCGCGCTGACGTTCACCGCGCCGACGCCGACGGCGCTGAGGAGTCCGTTCGGATCAACCGTCGCGACGTTGGCGGCGTCCGTACTCCAATCGAAGGTCGCGCCGGGCACGACCTGTTCGCTCTCGTCGAACGCCGTGGCGGTGAACTGATGGGAACCGCCGCGGTTTAGCGCGAGCGACGAGGGCGAGACTTCGACGCGCGCAATCTTCGGCGGCAACTCTTTGATGAACAGCTCGGCGGTTGTCGTGTTTGTACTGTTCACGCCGTCCGTCGCCGTCGCCGTGAGCTTTGCCGTGCCGGGACTCAGAGCTTTCACGCTGACGTTGACTGCGCCTGTGGTCGCGTCCGTGTTCGTGCTTTCGACGTAGGCAGTGCTAGCATCGCTCGACTCGAAGTTGAAGGCGACGCCCCTCAAAGGGCGTTCGTACTGGTCGAAGGCTTGCGCGACGAACTGTGCCGACTCGCCCGTGAAGACGGTCTGTCGAGTCGGCGTGAGTGTGGCGCGCGCGAGGCGGCCAGCGCGTTCGAGAAAGAAAGTGCCGTCGGCGCGGACGCCGGGCGAGAACCTGCGCGCACCGTTCGCGGCGGTGTGCAGAGAGAACGCGCCAGAGATGTCGGGCGAGCGCGTGAGGGACTGGTTGATCGAATCGCCGCCGAAGCCGTCGCTGCCCGTCCCGTAAGAGAACTGCGTCACGAGATTCCCCGCGGCGTCGCGCACGAGAATCGTCAGCCCCGCGTTCGTGAGCGAGAGAGAGCCGGATGAGACCTTGCCGACGAGCGCGCCCCCGAAGACCGTATCTTCGGGGTTCGGGTTGCCGCCGCCGAAAAGAACCAGCGCCTCGCCCGAAGGAATCCGGCTGCCGTTCGGAAACAGATGGCGGACGCTTTCGTTGCCGCCGGAGAGCGGGCGCGTGCGGAGCGTCCAGCCTCCGACATCGAGTGCGTCGCCTGAGCCGTTGACCAATTCGACGAACTCGTCATCGCTGCCGCTGCGCGTGCCGTCGTGGTTCGCATCACCGGCAAGACCGTCGGGCGGGTCGGCCAGAACTTCGTTGATGACCAGCGTGCGTGCGACAACTCGCAGACGCGCGAAGGCTTTGACGCCGCCGACCGAGGCGCTGATCGAAGCGTCTCCGGGGGCCAGCGCGAGTGCGAGTCCGGCAGCGCCGCCGGAGTCGCACGACGCGATGCTCGTGTCGCTCGAAGAGAAAGAGACGCTCGGCTTCCCAATCTCTTCGTCGAGCGCGTCGAAGGCGCGCGCGCTGAAACGCAGCGTGCCGCCGACGGGCACGGTCGCAAACTCCGGCGACACTTCGACTCTCGACGCGAGCGGCGGCGCTCCGCCGTCCGTGATCGAAAGCGTCGCCTTGTTGCTCTCGATGCCGTCGGCGCGGACGACGAGCGGCACCGTGCCTGCGCCCTTCAAACTCGAGGAGAGCGCCACGTGCAACTGTTCGAGGCCCGGCAAGTCGGGCGAGGGAATTATCGCTTCGACTTTCGCGCTGCGATTGCCGGTGCTGACTTCGACGCTCGAAGCGTTGCGCAGTCCCGTGCAGAAGATGATGAGGCGGCGCGGGTTGCCGAGCGAGTCGGTCGCATCGAAGGGGCCGGGCCGAAGCGTCTCGTTGTCGAGCGCGATTGCTTCGCCCGCGCCGCTCCCGCTAACCGTAAAGATGCCGGGCGCGGAGCGTGCGAGTGAGACGCTTCCGCGAATCTCGAAGCCGTCTGGGTTGAAGACTGCGACCTCCGCCGTGCCCGCATCGAGGCCCGCGGGCAGTTGCAGATTTATCTGCGTCGGCGAGACGTAGAAGAGTCGCGCGGCGCGACCCCCGACCGTGACTGAGACGTTTTGCAGCTTCAGAGGGAAAGAGCCGCCGGCCTCGCGCGCCGACTCTCTGGTGGAGAGCGCAAGGTTTTTCCCGTTGATGACGGCCAACGAATCCGGCGCGAGCGCACCTCCCGTCGGTGTCTTGCCCGGCATGGCGGCGTTGAAGAATTGCAAGCCCGCGCCGGACTGTGCGCGCGGCGGAAGTGTGGCGAGGAAGATTTCCGGATTGTCGGCTAGCTCGGACGAGACGTTCGCGTCGGCGAGAACGCGCGGGAAGCTGAAGGCGATGAGGCTGCCGTCGTCCGAGAGCGAGGAGACGACTTCGGCGGTCGCGGCGGCTGGCGCGTTCGTGATTTTCGTGAACTGTGCCGAAGGAATGTCGTAGAGGTAAAGCTCGACGCCTGCGTCAGAGTTTCCGCCCGTCACGCTGCGGCGCGTGGCGAAGGCGATGCGTTGGCCGTCGCCGCTGATGGTCGCGTCGAGCGGAACGTCCGTGGAGCGCGTGCCGAGTTGCGTGATCTGCCGGACGAGGAAGCCGTTGCGCCCGTCGAGCATGAAGACCTGCGTGGCTCCGTTCGCCGCGCGCGCCGAATAGACGACGCGCAGCCCGTCGTCGCTCACGGCGCGACCGTAGGTGAGCGACAAGCTCTCGACTCCTGCGACGGCGTTGAAAGTCTCGCCGCTCGCCCTCTCGAAAACCAACAGGTCGCTCGCAGTCGTGCCGCCGCCGTCCGCCGGTCGCTCGCGGATGAACGCCACGCGCGAGCCGTCGCCGCTGATCTTCGCGTCCCTGAACTGCTCTGCGCCCGCGCCGTCCGTAATCTGCGCGAAGCTCTGCGACAGTGTGTCGAAGAGAAAGATTTCCGAGCTGTGGTCGGCGTTTGAACCCGCGAGGTCGCGGTCTGAGGCGAAAGCCAGGAGCCGTCCGTCGCCCGTCATCGAGGGTTGAAACGAACCCTGCGACGCGCGCCGCGCGGGGTCGTCGGGCTGCGTGTGCGTGATCTGTCGCAGGCGCGAGCCTTCGCAGAAGAAGATTTCAGAGTCGCCGTCGCGATTCTCGCCGAAGGGGTCTGCGTTGCTCGCGAAGGCTGCGCGCGTGCCGTCACGCGAGAGCGCGGGCGCGGGGCCGCGCGCGGGCGCAAGCTCCCTGAAGGCAACGGGCGCGGAAGCCTCGGACGCGACGACGTGAAATGTGCCGGTAGTGCGGGCGGCGGCGAGGTCTGCGCTCGACTCGAAGACGACGCGCGAGCCGTCGCCGCTGAGCGTCGGATTGAGATTGAGCGTCTCGGCAGGTGTGTTCGTGACGCGGCGAACAGACACGCTCTGCGAGCGGACGCCTGTGACAAGCAGGCAGAGCGCGGCTGCGAAGATGAGGGCGATTGAAAGTCGCCTTGCCCGTGAGGTCAAGGTCGTACTCCTTTGTCTGTCGCGGGTAAAGATTTAGAAAGCGGGGTGGACGGCGTCGCAGAGTGCTTACCGGCTGAAGTTAAACTCTTCGGCTACCGGGCACGTGGCGCGAGGGTCACTGTATGAAAGAAATAAAAATTGAGCTGATAAAATGCTCTTAGACTAACCCTTTCTTCGGCGCGCGCCATTCTATAACTTTGCGTGGATGAGGCAAGCGACCCCGATTTGCGCTCTTTTTTGACAGCACGGGTTAAGTACTTTATTTTCAGTAACCATTTGAAAAGAGTCACACATTGAGCGAGAAAAAATATGGAGGAGGGCAGGACACATGCTGAAGCGGGCGTGAAAATCAGTTGTCGCCGCGCGAAAATTGATTGTCGGAGCGCGAAATTTCATTGTCGCGGTGTGAAAGTTTGTTGTCGCAATGCGGCAGACAATAGAACGAGCACGACAGTTAGCTGTCGGAGTGCGGCAGATAATTGTCGCGGCGTGGCAGATAACTGAAACGGGGTGGAAATTTATTGCCGCAGTGTGAAAATTAACTGAATCAGCGTAGAAAAGCCGTTTTAACCGCCGGTAGCGGTGATTACTTCGTCAGCCTTTTTGCGTGCGCCGAATTCTGGAAGCGCCTCGAACACGTCGAGGGCGTAGCGGACGTTGTTGAAGGGGGCGGAGACTTGGACGCCCTGGATTGCGCCGCGCACTTCGAGGAGGAGTTCGCGGGCGATTTGCAGACCCTCTTCGCGGGCAGACTCTTTGCCCTTCTCCGAAGCGGCGCGCATGCGCTCCATGATGGAGGACGTGACGACGACGCCGGGAACTTCGTTGTGCAGGAACTCCGCGTTGCGGTAGGAAACGAGCGGCCAGATGCCTGCGATGACGGGGACGCGGACGTGCTCGATGCGGCGGAGGAAGGCGAGCAGTTGCTCGACATCGAAGACGGGCTGCGTGATGGCGAACTCCGCTCCGGCCTCGACCTTCCACTCGAAGCGGCGTATCTCCTCTTCGAGGTTCAGTGCGCCGGGGTTGACGCCGACGCCGATGCAGAAGGAGGTCGGTGTGCCCGTCGGGTTGTTGCCGAGGTCGAGGCCGTGGTTGAGCTTGCTGACCATGTTGGTCAGGCCGATGGAGTCTATGTCGAAGACGGCGGTCGCATCCGGGTACGGCCCCATCTTCGGCGGGTCGCCCGTGATGATTAAAAGATTGCGTAGGCCGAGCGCCGCCGCGCCGAGGAGGTCGCTCATCATGCCGAGGAGGTTTCGGTCGCGGCATGTGTAGTGGAGGACTGATTCAAGACCTATCTCGCGCTCGACGAGAATGGCCGTGGCCTGCGCGCTCATGCGCGTCTGCGCGCGCGGGCCGTCGGGGATGTTGACGGCATCAACGCCCGCCTGCTTCAAGAGGCTGATGCTCTCCAGAGTCTTCGATGCGTCGCAGCCCTTCGGCGGCAGAACCTCGACGGTTGTGACGAAACGCCCTTGCGCGATCTTGCGGCCCCAGTTCGAGCGTTCCTCCAGCGGGAGGACGGGAATCTCTGCGGGCTTCTGTTCTTCCACCAGAACGGCGCGGGCGAGCTTACCGGTTCTTCCCGTGTGGCGCGGCGAGAGCGGGCGCACGGCGTCGGAAATCATCTTGATGTGCGCGGGCGTCGTGCCGCAGCAGCCGCCGATGAAGCGCACGCCCGACTGTATGAGACGGCGCGCGTACTTCGCCATGTACTCCGGCGAGCACATGTAGAACTGTCGGCCCTGCACGTCGCGCGGCAGGCCCGCGTTCGGCTGTGCCGAGAGCTTTTTCGTCGTCACCGGGCGCATCTTCTCGACGGCGGTCAAGACGGTCGCGGGGCCGACGCCGCAGTTGAGGCCCACAATGTCCGCGCCCCACTCGTCGAGACGCGCGGTGAAGACTTCGGGCGTCGTGCCGAAGGAGGTGTTGCCGTCTAAGGAGATGGTCATCTGCGCGACGATGGGCAGGTCGGAAAGCTCGCGGACGGCGCGTATGGCCTCGCGGATTTCCGAGATGTCGGAGAAGGTTTCGAGGAGGAAGAGATCAACGCCGCCTTCGAGTAGAGCGACGGCCTGCTCCTTGAACATCTCTTTGGCCTCGTCGAAAGAGGTCGGCCCGTAAGGCTCGATTCTCAAACCCAGCGGCCCGACCGCGCCCGCGACGTAACATCTGCCGCAGGCGGCCTCGCGCGCGATGCGTGCGGCGGCGACGTTGATGTCTCGCAAGCGACCTTCGAGTCCGTACTGCTGAAGCTTGTGCGCCGTGGCCGTGAACGTGTTCGTCTCGATCACCTCCGCGCCCGCGCGCACGTACTCCTCATGGACAGCGCGCACAAGGTCGGGGTTCGTCAGATTCAACTCGTCGTAAGAGCGGTTGATGTAGACGCCCTTCGCGTACAGCATCGTCCCCATCGCCCCGTCGAAGACGGCGATGTGGTCGCTCTCGATTAATTCTTTGAAGTCGTCCATAAAAAGCTTTCAGCAGTCAGCAGTCAGCAGTCAGCTATCGGCTCTTGGAGAAACGCTCAGGCTTTAGGGGATTGGTCGAGTTTCGACGGTCAAAAGCTGAGCGCTGAAAGCTGACTGCTCCATAAAAAAAATCCCGCACCGAACAGCGCGGGACTTTCGTCATCCGTCTCTGGCGGTCGCCTGAAGAAGCGCCGAGCTGTTTAGCCGTTTATTTTACGTGGCCGCAAGTCGCCTTAACTCACCACGCTTTTCATCAACGCGCTTATACGCCCGCCCGCGGGAGTCTGTCAAGTTGGACTGAATCTCTATCCTTCTTTGCGTGCATTGCGCCGCCGCCAGACTCCCGCCGCCAAGCCAGCCCCGTGCCGAGCAGAGTCAGCGTGGCCGGTTCGGGAGTCGGGAACGCCGGGTTCACGGAGGTGAAGAAGATTGACTCGTACACAGGTACGTTCGTATCTCCGGGGTGCAGGTTAACCGGAACGAAAATCGCAAACCTACCCGTCCCGGTAAACTGCCCGTTCGAGAAGGTGAATAAAATCCCGCCACCCGTGTCTAAGAAATTCACCGGGAGGATGTTCGTAGGCCCGGACACGCCGAAGGCCGCCGTGTCAAGCATCACACGAATCTTGATGCGTGGTGGGTGAATCTCTCGGTAAGGAGCATGACTCTCCCTTCAAGGCTACGGAAATCTGAGGCACATACAAGCAAACTGCTAATCGGCGCAGGTTTTCAGTGTTAAGGCTAATACGGCGATTCCGGCATAAACGGCGGCTCAATGAAACTCCTGCGCCAAGCGACAGCCTTCGTCGAGGAGCGTTTGCATTTTGGCGACCGAGGTGGCTTCTGAGTAGACGCGCAGCACAGGCTCGGTGCCCGACTGCCGGAAGAGCAGCCAGGACTCGTCGCCGAAGATGAGCTTCGAGCCGTCGAGAGTTTCAACTGACTGGACGGACACGCCCTCGACCGAGGTGGGCGGCTTCGTGGCGAGCGCGGCGACGAAGGCGAGGCCGCGCGCGACTTCCAGTTGCAGGTCGCGCCGCCCGAAGTAGAACTCGCCGAACTCTCGGTGCATCTCTGTGACGAGTTCGGTCGGCGTCTTGCCGGCGGCGACGATGGCTTCGAGGAAGAGGAGCGAGTTGAGTATGCCGTCGCGCTCCGGCAGGTGGCCGCGCACGCCGATGCCGCCCGACTCCTCCGCGCCGACGAGTATGTCCTCGCGCAGCATCAGGTCGGCGATGTATTTGAAGCCGATGGGCGTCTCGTAGAGGGGAAGGCCGTGCGCTGCGGCGATGCGCTTCAAGAGGACGGACTGTGAGAAGGTTCTGACGACGCCGCCAGTCAACTTTCTATGTCGCGCGAGGTGAAGGAGGATGAGCGGCACGACATCGTGCATCGTCAACGTCTCGCCGCGCTCGTTGACCGCGCCCACGCGGTCTGCATCGCCGTCGGTCGCGAGACCGACAAGGGCGCGTCTCTCTTTAACTCTCACTTTGAGCGGCGCGAGGTTGCGTTCAATCGGCTCCGGGCTGACGCCGCCGAACAGTGGGTCACGCTCCGCCCGGATGGTCTCGACCGTGATCCGACCGCCCTTCAAAAAACTCTCCACCCAGCGACCGCCCGTCCCGTGCATCGGGTCAACGACGACGCGCGCGCGGCGGGCAAGTATGCGTTCGAGGTCAACGTAAGCCGCGACCTGCTCGCGGTAGCTCTCGACCTGTTGAACGAGTCCGCCGCGCGCGTCCGACGCGACGGCGGCGAGCTGCGGCGTCTGCGCGTCAACCAGCGATTCGACGGCCACGGTCGTCTCCGGCGTGGCGCTTCCGCCCCAAGACGCTTTGATCTTGAAGCCGTTAAAGTGCGGCGGGTTGTGCGAGGCCGTGATACAGACGCCGCCCGACGCAGCGCGCTCGCGCACGGCCCAGGAGACGAGCGGCGTCGGCACGTCCGAGTCGAAGAGTGAGACGGCGATCCCGTTTCCAGTGAGAGCTTCGGCGGCACGCTCGGCGAACTGCTCAGAGAGGAAACGCCGGTCGTAGCCAACGACGACGTGCGGGTGCGACTCCTTCTTGACGGAAACTTTGTCGCCGCGCTTCGCCGAGGCTTTGCCTTCGCGCTTGCCGGAATCTTCCCCGGCGCGTTGCTGCCGGTTGAGGAAGTCTGCGTAGGCTTGCGCGACGCGCTCGACGTTCTCGAAGGTGAACTCGTCAGCGATGCGTGCGCGCCAGCCGTCCGTGCCGAAGCGTATGGGCGTGCGCCCGGCGCGTCCTCGCGTCACAGAGCGCCCCCGGTCTGCGTGTAGTCGGTGAGGTTCGTCTTGTCGCCGAGCACCGCGCCCGCACCGACCGACGCCGAGCGCCCGATGTGGCAGCCGCGCCCGACGACCGCGCCCGCGACCTGCGCGCCCGTGCCGACGCGCGTGTGCGCCCAGACGACGGAGTTCTCTATACGCGCCTTCTCTTCGACGTACACGCCCTCGCCGAGGACGGAGTTGAGAACTTGCGCGCCCGGCTTGATCGTGCAGTCGTCGGCGATGACGGAGAGGCCGTCAATCTCCGCGTGCGTCGCCGAGTCGAAATTGCCGCGCCGGTCTTTGAGCTTGAGTCCGCGCACGCCGCCCCGAAGGATGTCGTGGTGTACCTGTAGGTAGCGCGCGGGCGTGCCGATGTCAATCCAGTATGCCTCGCGCGGCACGTGCGCGTAGAACTTCTCTCCGCGCTTCAGGAGGTCTGGGAAGAGGCCGTACTCGAAGGAATAGTTCTCGCCCGCGGGGATGAAGTCCAAGACCTTCGGGTCGAGTATGTAAGTGCCCGCGTTGATGGTGTTGGAGCTGATCTCGTCCGGGTTCGGCTTTTCGAGAAAACGACGGACGCGCCCGTCCTCTTCCGTCTCGACCAGACCGTAGGCCGAAGGGTTTTCGACGGGCGCGAGGACGATGGTGGCGGTCGCCTTGCGCTCGTTGTGTTCGCGCACGACGGCAGTGAGGTCGAGGTCTGTGATGATGTCGCCGTTGAAGACGACCGTCGGCTCGCGGATCAAGTCCTCTGCGAACTTGTACGCGCCGGCGGTGCCCATCGGCTGCGGCTCGACCGTGTAAGTTATCTTCACGCCGAAGTCCGAGCCGTCGCCGAGCTGCTGCTCGATCTTGAAAGGCTGGTAGGAGAGCGAGAGCGTGATGTCGGTGATGACTGCGTGCCGCAGCGTGTCTATCTGGTAGAGAAGGAACGGGCGGTTGCAGATGGGGACGACGGGCTTCGGCGTGTAGACGGTCAACGGCCTCAGCCGCGTCCCCTTACCGCCTGCGAGTATGAGAGCTTGCATATCTGTCCTGTTTTTAATGAGTGGCTGATGATAGATACTCAGCCCCGCGGCAGAACTCGAACCTGTACGGTCCGGGCGGCCCCCGCGCCGTGAAAAGACTTTCAAAGTTTACACTCTCGTGTACTGCATTTCAATTTATGCTCTCCCCGGAGTGCTTGAAAATTGCCGCCGAATCATCTGGCTTGTTTTCGGCAACATACTTACAGAAAGCTGAAGTTACTCAGGGCGGCGCGGAAAAATGGTAGTTTCGGGAATTTTCCCGCACAGGAACCGTGACCCAGTAACCAAAGGTAATTATCTACTTGACGCACCTACCTACCATACGCCTCAAAATGCTCAGCTATTTTCAACGACAAGCTGAGATAAACTACCAAACCTGTGTCAAGTAGATAATCACCATAATCACCTAACCAAAGACTTGCTTGACACCCCCTAGGGCCAACGTATAATCAACACGTAAAACGTGAATCGTGAATAGTGAATCATGCTTGAGCTTGACTTGGCTTGAGAGGGATAAATTCTATTCACGATTCACGATTCACGATTCACGATTCACGTCCTTCGAGGTGTAGTCATGCCGGAGAGAAGAGAGGCAGTCATCATCAGCGCGTGTCGCACGCCGACGGGGAAGTTTCAGGGCGCGCTGAAAGGGTTTGCGGCAACGCAGCTCGGCGCGCTGGTCGTCGGCGAGGCCGTGAGGCGCGCGGGCGTCAAACCCGAAGAGGTTGACGAGGTCATCATGGGCTGTGTCATACAGGCGGGCCTGGGCCAGAACCCTGCGCGGCAGGCGGCGCTGCGCGGGGGCATCCCGTTCGGCGTCTCGGCGGTGACGATAAACAAGGTCTGCGGGTCGGGGCTGAAGTCCGTGATGTTGGCCGCGCAGGGCGTGCAACTCGGAGACTCGGAGGTCGTCGTCGCAGGCGGCATGGAGTCCATGTCGAACGCGCCGTATCTGTTGACGAAGGCGCGCGAGGGCTACCGCATGGGCAACGGCGCGCTCGTGGACTCGATGATTCACGACGGACTCTGGTGCGCGTTCGAGAACTACCACATGGGCAACACCGGCGAGGTCGTCGCCGAGCGATACAAAGTCACGCGCGCCGAGCAGGACGAGTACGCTTTGAACTCGCATCGCAAGGCCGCCGCCGCGACGACGGCGGGGAAGTTCCGTGAAGAGATTCTGCCGGTCGAGATTCCGCAGAAGAAGGGCGCGGCCCTCGTCTTCGACACGGACGAATCCGTGCGCGAAGACACTTCCATCGAGGCTTTGGCGAAGCTGCGGCCCGCGTTCAGGGAGGGCGGGACGGTGACCGCCGGCAACGCTCCGGGCGTCAACGACGGCGCGTCGGCGCTGGTCGTCACCTCGCTTGAGAGGGCGCGCGCGCTCGGCGTCGAGCCGCTGGCGCGCATCGTCGCGCAGGCCACGTCCGGCATCGAGCCGGAACTGGTGATGATGGCCCCGGTCGAGGCCGTCCGAAAGGTTCTGCGAAAGGCCGGATGGTCGCTGAGCGAAGTTGATTTGATCGAGCTGAACGAGGCTTTCGCCGTGCAGGCCGTCGCCATCATCCGCGAGTTGAAGCTCGACCCGGAACGTGTGAACGTCAACGGCGGCGCGGTCGCGCTCGGCCACGCCATCGGGCAGTCCGGCTCAAGGCTTTTAACGACGATGCTCTACGAGATGAAGCGACGCGGCGCGCGACGCGGCGTGGCGGCGCTGTGCCTCGGCGGCGGCAACGCCGTGGCGTTGGCCGTCGAACGCTGAAGCGCAAGAGGAAGGAGAGCGATGACACCACAAGACCACAACAAGGTCATCGGCATCATGCACCTCATCTGGGGCGGCTTCAACGCCCTGACGCTCCTCATCCTCATTCCCTTCTTCCTGCTCTTCGCGGGCGTCATTGGCAGCGACCCGCACGCCCCGCCGGAGCTGAGCGTGTTCTTCGGCTTCTTCGGCGTTCTGGTCTTACTCCTCGCGGCGCTCTTCGGCATCCCGCCGATTGTCGCGGGCTACGGGATGCTGAAGCGCAGGAGTTGGGCGCGCTTGGCCGGAATCATCTCGGCATGCTTTACCGCGCTCAGTTTCCCGTTCGGGACGGCGCTGTGCGTCTACACGTTCTGGTTCCTCTTCAGCGAGGGGGAGAACTTCTACCGCGTGCCGGACGCAGCCGCCTGGCGCGGCTCTTTGAGAGACGCGGACGCTTTCGACTGGGAGGCGCAACGCGCGGCGGACGCGCGGCAGAAGGATTACACTCCGCCGCCGCAGCCGCCCGACTGGCGCGGCTGAAATTTTCAACGGAGACTCAAGTTGGCTGAAACAATCGGAGTCGTCGGCGCGGGGACGATGGGCAACGGCATCGCGCAGGTGGCCGCGCGCGCCGGCTACTCGGTCGTCATGCGCGACATCAGCGCGGAGTTCCTGCGGCGCGGCGTCGAGGCGATTGAACGAAGCCTCCAACGCGACGTGGACAAGGAGCGGCTGACGGATGAAGAGAAGCGCGCCGTCGCGGGTCGCATCGGGACGACGACCGAACTGGGCGAACTCGCCGGGGCGAGCTTCGTCGTCGAGGCCGTCACGGAAAATCTGGAAGCCAAGCGCGAACTCTTCCGTGCGCTCGACGAGGTTGTAGGCCGGGACGCCATCCTCGCCTCGAACACCTCCTCGATCTCGATCACCAAACTCGGCGCGGCGACCCGCCGGCCCGACAAGGTCATCGGCATGCACTTCATGAACCCCGTCCCCGTCATGAAGCTCGTCGAAGTCATCCGCGGCATCGCCACCTCGGACGAGACGTGGGCGCGCACGCGCGAGCTGGCCGAGCGCCTCGGCAAGACCGTGCTCGAATGCAACGACTCGCCCGGCTTCGTCTCGAACCGCGTGTTGATGCCGATGATTAACGAGGCGGTGTTTGCGCTCCACGAGGGCGTCGCCACGCGCGAGTCAATTGACGGCATCATGCGGCTCGGCATGAATCACCCGATGGGGCCGCTCACGCTCGCCGACTTCATCGGCCTCGACGTGTGCCTTGCGATTCTGAATGTTTTGCACACGGAGCTGGGCGACCCGAAGTATCGCCCTTGCCCTCTGCTCAGGAAGTACGTGGACGCGGGCTGGCTCGGACGCAAGAGCGGGCGCGGCTTCTACGAATACTGAGTCAGTTCCCCTCGAACGCACGCGGCGGGAGCCATCTCGGACGCCGCAGTTTTCACCGGACGCGAGCATGGCAAACCGGCTCTCAAAAATCTTCTGCCAGCGCTGCATGGCCGCGAACGAGCTGGGCCAGGAGCATTGCGCGCGCTGCGGCACACGCCTGATGCTCGTCGTCGAGCCTTCGGCGTCGCGCTTCGAGGACGGGGACGTGTCGGGCGGGATGGAGGAACACATCCTTGAGCGCATCACGCTCATCGAGAACAATCTCTCGCGCCTCGTGGACAAGCTCGGCCAGATGGCTGACACCTTCCTGCGCCACACGCGCACAGCCTACCTCGACCATGCGCTGCTGGATACGCTCGTTGACGTTCTGAACGAGGCCGGCGTCGTCCGGCGGCGGACGGTCGAAATTGCCTGGCGCGAACGCTACCGGCGCGAAAACTCCGGCGAGTCTGAACAGAGGCGCGAAGAGGTCTGCGAGAAAATCGTCTCGCTCTACGAGGGAGACGAGCGAGAGCTTTTCGCGCGGCTCGTGCGCGTGGGCTTTGCCGCGCTCGGCGGCGGGAAGAGCGCCGAAGGCTTCCGCGGCCTGGAACGCGCGGCGGCGCTCGCCCCCGCTAACGCGCCGCTCAACACTTTCCTCGGCGCACACTACTTCGGCAAAGGCAAGACGGCGCTGGCGCGCGACTACCTCTCTCGCGCCTTCCTCGCCGACCCTGAAAACGAGCGCGTGCGTCTGTTGCTCGGACTCGCGTGCGGCGACGAGGGCGAGCCGGAGCGCGCCCGCGCGCTTCTGAGCGAGGCGGTCAGGCGCGGCGGCCACTCGTTCGCAGCGCACTGCGCGCTCGGTCGCATCGCCGCCGCCGAGTCGGATTGGAAGACCGCGCTCGCCGAGTTCAAGCACGCGCTCGCGGCGCGGCCCTGCCCGGAAGCGCAATACCTCCTCGGCCTCGCCTGCTACCAGCTCGGACGCGACCGCGCGTCGCTGCACCATCTGCGAAAGGCAACAGAGTCGGACGCGGGCTACGGCGCGGCCCTGTACCTTCTGGGCATCGTCTACGAGCGTCTGGGCGAGAGGGAGCGCGCGCGCAAGTCGTTCGAGGCGGCGCGGGCTGCGGGTGCGGTCGTCCGGCGCGGCGCGGCGGGGCGTCGCAGTCAGGCGCGCGGGGCCGTCGAGCCGCCCTCGCTTTTCAGTGCGAAGGGGCGCGGAAAGCGAAAGCTCGTGACCGGCGGCGACCGGCGGCTCGCACTGGCGCTTCAGGAGGATGCGCTGGGGAGCGCCGCGCCGCGTTGACACTTGGAGAACGCCGCGCCGCGTTGACACTTTCGTTTCGACCGTTATAATTGCAACTTTTGCGCTGAGCGCGCCCGCTCGCGCCGTTCGTCACCGGGGGGTCGAAGTCTTGCGGATAGAGGTCGAGAGTCTGACGGGGGCGGCGAAGCCTTTCGCGCACATCTACCGGCCCGAAGAGCTTTCGCTCGACGAAGACGAGCACGCGCGGCTGACTTCGCCCGCGAACGTTGAGGGCAGCGCAAGCCGCAAGGGCGAGGAGATTCGACTGCACGGCAAGATAAATGCCGAGGTCGAGGTCTTGTGCGACCGTTGCCTCGCCGCCGTGCGGATGCCTCTGGAGGTTGAGTTCGACGCGGCTTTCATCCCGCGGGAGTCGGCGGCTTTGAAGGCGGAGAACGTCGAGCTGTTGCCGGAAGAGTTGGGGCTGGCGGCCTACGAGGGCGACGCGGTTGATCTGGACGAACTCGCACGCGAGCAATTGCTGCTCGCGCTCCCGTCGCGCCGCCTCTGCCGCGAAGAGTGCAAGGGTCTCTGCCCGGAGTGCGGCGCGGACATGAACGCGGGAGAGTGCTCCTGCGGGCGCGGCGAGGCTGACCCGCGCTGGTCTGCGCTCGCCGATTGGAAAGATAAAAACCGTGAGCCGTGAACCGCGACAAGATGAAAGCCCTTGCTCATAGCATTCAGGGTTCATGATCACGATTTTCTTGTCACGGTTTACGATTCTCGGTTCACGATTCACGATTCATAAGGAGTAATCATGCCTAATCCGAAACGTCGTCACTCGAAGTCGCGCACGCGCCAGCGCCGTGCACACGACGCCCTGCGCGCGCCGCAGACATCGCTTTGCGAGAACTGCCAGGAGCCGCGCATGCCGCACCGCGTCTGCCCGAAATGCGGGCACTACAAGGGGCGCGAGGTGGTGAAGGTCGAGCAGGAAGCCTAGGGGCGCTCGGCCCGCGGCGCGTGCGTTTTTAGAGCGCACGCGGTTCGATCTTCGGCGGCCCGACCGCGCGCGGGTTCGGCGTCGGCGGCGAGTCTTTCGATGGGACACGCGAAACTGACCGGCAAAGTCGTGTTGGACGCGATGGGCAGCGACGGCGCTCCGCACCCGGAGATTGACGGGGCGCTCGCCGCGACGCGCGACTTCGGCGTCCGCGTCATCCTCGTCGGCCAGAGGGAAGTCGTCGAGCCGGAACTGCGCCGCTGCGGCTGGCGCAAGGACGGCGACAAGGGCGTCGAATTCGTCGAGGCCGCCGAGGTCATCAGAATGGACGAGGCGGTCGCCAACGCCGTGCGCCGCAAGCGCCGCAGCTCGATGAGAATCGGCGCGCGCCTCGTCGCCGACGGCCACGCCGACGGCTTCGTCTCCGCGGGCAACACGGGCGCGGCGATGGCGACGGCGATGATGGTCATCGGGACGCTGCCCGGCGTTGATCGCCCGGCGCTCGCGGCCCTGATGCCGACGAAGTCGGGCCGCCCGACCATGCTCCTCGACGTGGGCGCGAACAGCGAGTGCAAGCCGCACCACCTCGCGCAGTTTGCTATCATGGGCGACGCCTACTCGCGCTCGGTCCTGGGAACGCAGCGGCCCCGTGTCGGCATGATGAGCATCGGCGAGGAGGAGGGCAAGGGCAACGACCTGACGAAGGAAGCTTTCCCGCTGCTGCGCGAGCTGACCAGTTTGAATTTCGTCGGCAACGTCGAGGGGCGCGACGTGTTCACGGGCGAGGTTGACGTGATCGTCACCGACGGCTTCACCGGAAACGTCATCCTGAAACTCTCCGAAGGGTTGCAGGAGGCCGTCGTCTCGATGATTAAGCGAGAGCTTTCGGCGTCGGTCATCACGAAGACGGGCGCAGTGCTGGCGCGACCCGCGTTCCAGAATTTGAAGAAGCGGCTCGACTACGCCGAGTTCGGCGGCGCGCCGCTGCTCGGAGTGGGCAGCATCGTGGTCGTCTGCCACGGCAGGTCGAACGCGCGCGCCATCCGCAACGCCGTCCGCAACGTGAAGGAGTTCTCCGAGCATCGCGCGCTGGAGCGTATCGAGCGCGGCATCGCCGACACGAACGCGCGCGAGTCTGTGGCGCTCCGGCGCGCCGTCGGGGAGTGAAGACGAGGGAGGAGGCAGGCCGATGGGAGAAGTCAGAGCGGAAATACTCGGCACGGGGCGCGCTTACCCCGAAGGCATCATGACGAACGCCGACCTCGAAAAGATGGTCGAGACTTCGGACGACTGGATCACTTCGCGCACCGGCATCAAGGAGCGACACCGCGCCGCCGAGGGCGAGTACACTTCGCTCTTCGCCGTCCGTGCCGCGCGCCAGGCCATCGAGCGCGCGCGCATTGACCCCATTGACATCGGCCTCGTCATCTGCGCCACCGTCACGCCCGACCAGATTCTGCCCTCGACCGCCTGCCTGATTCAGGCGGAACTCGGTTGCAACAAGGCCGCCGCCTTCGACCTCGCCGCCGCCTGCTCCGGCTTCCTCTACGGCCTGACTCTGGCGAACCAGATGATTCGCTCCGGCCTGACGCGCTACGCCTTGGTCATCGGCGCGGAGGTGCTTTCGCGCTACGTTGACTTCACAGACCGCTCGACCTGCGTGCTCTTCGGCGACGGCGCGGGCGCAGCGGTGCTTGGCCCGACGGACGAAGACCGCGGCATCCTCGCCACCCGCATCTACTCCGACGGTCGCTTCGCCGAGCAGCTCTACTCGCCCGGAGGCGGCACGCGCATTCCGCCCACCGCCGAGACTCTGGCGGGCGGACTGCATTACTTCAAGATGAAGGGCAACGAGCTGTTCAAGGTGGCCGTGCGCTCGATGGCCGACGTTTCGCTCGAAGTGCTGAAAGAGGCGGGTTACAAGGCCGACGACGTGAAGCTCTTCATCCCGCATCAGGCGAACCAGCGCATCACGGAGGCCGTCGCCTCTCGTCTGAACGTTGACGACTCAATCGTCTACTCGAACATCGCCTACCACGGCAACACTTCCTCGGCCTCGGTCCCCATCGCGCTCGACGAGTGCATCGAGAAGGGCAAGATCGAGGCGGGCGATATCGTTCTGCTGGCCTCCTTCGGCGGCGGCGTCACGTGGGGCGGCGTGCTGGTCAAGTGGTGAAAGGCCGTGAATCGTCAATCGTGAATGGTTGAAGCCGGGTAAATCAAACGGCGATTGACGACACACGGCGACGGCGACCAGAGACGTGATTTAGGATTCGACGTTTTGTGATTTAGGATGAGCATCGCATACATTTTCCCCGGTCAGGGTTCTCAGTCGCCGGGCATGGGCCGCGAACTGGCGGAGAAGTACGCGGCGGCGCGCGAGGTCTTTGAAGAGGCCGACGCGGCGCTCGGCTTCGCGCTCTCAAGGCTCTGCTTTGAAGGCCCTGCGGAAGAGTTGCAGTTGACCGAGAACACGCAGCCCGCGATTCTTGCCGCCTCGCTGGCGGCGTTGCGTGCCGCCGAATCCGAAGGGCTGCCGCGGCCAGACTTTGTCGCGGGCCACAGTCTGGGCGAATACTCGGCGCTCGTCGCGGCGGGCGCGCTCAACCTCGGCGACGCAGTGCGGACGGTTCGCAAGCGCGGGCGCTACATGCAGGAGGCCGTGCCCGTCGGCGTGGGAGCGATGGCGGCGATACTCGGTGCCGACATCGAGTCGGTCGAGGCCGCGTGCGCCGAGGCGCGACAGGGCGGAGAGGTTTGCGGCCCCGCCAACATCAACTCGCCGGGACAGGTCGTAATCGCGGGCAGCGCCGCGGCGGTCGAGCGCGCGATTCCTTTGTTGAAGGCCCGCGGGGCGAAGCGTGCCGTGCCCTTGAAGGTGAGCGCGCCTTTCCACTGCGCGCTGATGCTCGCGGCGCAAGATAGGCTCGCGGCGGACTTGGAGCAGGTCGAGTTCAAAGATTTGAGCGTGCCGCTCGTGTCGAACGTGGACGCGAGGATTGTAAGGACGGGCGCGGAGGCGCGCGACTCTCTGGTGCGACAGGTCTCTTCGCCCGTTCGCTGGCGCGAGTCGGTCGAGTTGCTCGTGCGCGAGGGCGCGGGCCTGTTCGTCGAGGTCGGGCCGGGAAAGGTCTTGTGCGGGCTGGTGCGACAGACCGCGCCGCAGTCGCGCTGCCTGAACGTCGAAGACGGCGCGAGCCTTTCGGCGACGCTCGCTGCGCTGGCCGATGAGTCGCGCTCGAACGGGCAAGCCGCGGGCGGCGTCTGAGCCGAAATGTGCGTGCGGCTCAAGGTCGAGCATGCGGGCTGACGACACGGCAAGTTTAAGCTTGAACTCTAAGCTTTCGAGCACGGCGGGCGAGCCGCGTGCCGACAAACAGTTTTCGAGTTTTTCAACTTTGGATGAAAGAGGAGCAGGAATAATGGCCGACCCCGAGATTGAAGGAAAAGTGAAGCAGATCATCATTGACGAGCTGGGCGTTGACGAAAACGAGGTGACGCCGAACGCGCGCTTCATTGACGACCTGGGCGCGGACTCGCTCGACACGGTCGAGCTGGTGATGCGCTTCGAGGAGGAGTTCGGCATCGAAATCCCGGACGAGGACGCCGAGAAGATTCAGAGCGTCCGCGACGCATACAACTACATAGACCAGCACCAGGCGAAGAACAAGTAGCCGGTCGGGCCTCCGGTTCGCGCCGCGCGTCCCCGACGCACGGCCCCGTCGGGGACGTGCAAGGCGCGTGGCGGTAGCCGCGTCGTCGTTCGCCGCGCGCTCCGAGTGGCGGCGGGGCCGACGGGTGGCGTTCGGACGGGTTGCCGAACGCCTCGGTTCTCTCCCTTGAAGGAGTAAGGAGCTTTGAAACGTCGCGTAGTGGTTACGGGTATCGGCCTTGTCACGCCTTGCGGCCACACGGTCGCCGACACCTGGTCGGCGCTGATGGCGGGACGCAGCGGCGTTGACTACATCGAGAAGTTCGATACGACGAAGTTCTCGGTGAAGATCGGTGCCGAAGTGAAGAACTTCGACCCGCTCAAGTTCATCGAGAAGAAGGAGGCGCGCAAGATGGGCGCGTTCATCCACTTCGCCGTCGCTGCGTCGGACGAGGCCATCTACGCCAGCGGACTCATCTCTCGCGGCCAGAAACTCGCGGACGCGCACGGCAGCGAGTTGGCCGAACGCACGGGCACTTACATCAGCAGCGGCATCGGCGACTTCTGGGCCATCGAGCGCGAGCACTCGAAGCTCCTCGACGATGGCCCACACCGCGTCTCGCCCTTCTTCATCCCCTCGGCCATCGTCAACCTCGCCGCCGGACAGGTCTCGATCCGCTTCGGCGCGAAGGGGCCGAACTCGGCGACCGCCACGGCCTGCTCGGCGGGCGCGCACGCCATCGGCGACAGCTTCAAGATTATCCAGCGCGGCGACGCCGACGTGATGATCTGCGGCGGCGCGGAGTCGGCCATCACGCCGATGTCGGTGGCGGGCTTCGCCGCCATGCGCGCTCTCTCAACCCGTAACGACGACCCGCCGCGCGCCTCGCGCCCCTTCGAGCGCGACCGCGACGGCTTCATCATCGGCGAGGGCGCGGGGATGATGATTCTGGAAGAGTTGGAGTTTGCGCGCGCCCGCGGCGCACGAATTTACGCCGAGCTGGTCGGCTACGGCATGACCGGCGACGCCTTCCACATCACCATGCCGGACGAGACCGCGTCGGGCGCGGTGCGCGTCATGCAGAAGGCCATCGCGGACGCAGGCATTTCTCCCGAAGAGGTCGGCTACATCAACGCGCACGGGACTTCGACGCCCTACAACGACAAGTTCGAGACGCTCGCCATCAAGAAGACCTTCGGCGAGCACGCCTACAAGCTCGCGGTCAGCTCGACCAAATCCATGACGGGCCACCTGCTCGGCGCGGCGGGCGGCATCGAGGCGGTCTTCTCCGTGCTCGCCATCCGGGAGGGCAGGTTGCCGCCGACGATCAACTACGTCAACCCCGACCCCGACTGCGACCTCGACTACGTCCCGAACGAGCCGCGCGAGGCGCACATCAACTACGCGCTCTCCAACAGCTTCGGCTTCGGCGGCACGAACGCGGCGCTGCTCTTCAAACGCTTTGAGGAATGAAAAGCTGTCAGCACTCGGCCCTCAGCTTTTCCGCCCTGTGCGCCGCGCGACAGTCAGAAAAGCCTGAGTGCTGAGGAAGCAAAAAGCTGAGCGCTGATAGCTGAACGCTGAGTGCTTAAAATGAAAATCATCGTCTTAATGAAGCAGGTTCCGAACCGTGACGCCATCCTGCGCGTCAACCGGGAAGAGAAATGGATCGAGGAGGGCGACCTCTCGTTCGAGGTCAGCGAATCGGACGGCTACGCGCTCGAAGAGGCTCTGCGCCTGAAGGAGAAGAAGGGGGGCGAGGTGGTCGTCTGCACGCTTGGGCCGCAACGCGTCAAGAGCGTGATTAAGGACGCGCTGGCCCGCGGGGCCGACCGCGCCATCCACGTCGTCGGCGACGGCCTCGAACACGTCGGCCCGTTCGCCACCGCACGGATTCTTGCCGACGCGATTCACGACGAACAGCCCGACCTTGTGTTGACGGGGTTGCAGTCGGACGACTACGGCTACGGGCAGACGGGCGTCATCGCCGCGGAGCTTTTGGGGCTGCCGCACGCGACCATCGTCATCGAGGTTGACTATTCGGGCGAGCAGTTGAGAGTCAAGCGCGAGCTGGAGAGCGGATGGTACCAGTGGTACACGATGCAGACGCCTGCGCTGCTGACGATCCAGTCCGGCATCAGCCAGATTCGCTACGCCACGCTCAAGGGCATCATGGCCGCGAAGAAGAAGGAGATTCGCGAAGTCCGGCCCGCGGCGGAGGCCGCAGCCGCAGGCGAGTTCCAGACCGTCACGCGCATCTATCTCCCGCTCAAACAGAAGCAGACGCAGTTCCTCGGCGACGGCGACGCCAAGCGCGGCGCGGCCCATCTCGCCGAGAAGCTGCGCAACGAGGCGCGCGTGATTTGAGGGCTTGCAGCGGTTAGCAGTTAGCTTTTAGCTTTAGGCCAACTTCAAGTTGGATGCTTCCGCTGTGAGTCGAGAGTTTTGAAGGTTGATTGCTAATAGCTATAAGATAATAGCCAAAAGCTTACAATGCCAAACGGAATCCTTGTCTTCATAGAGCACCGGCAGGGTGCGATTAACAAAACCTCTTTCGAGGCCGTGGCGGCGGCGCAAGCCCTGGGCGCGGGCCTGGGGCAGGACGTGTCGGCGGTCGTTGCGGGCGCGGACGCGGGACTGGCGCGGGAAGTCGCGGCGTACAAGTTGGCGCGCGTCGTCTCCGCCGAGAATCCGTTGCTTGCCGACTACACTCCGGACGCATACGCCGACGCGTTGGAGCAGGTCGTTCGCGCTCAAGACCCGCAGTACGTCATCATGCCGCACACGTACCTCGTGCGCGACTTCGCGCCGAAGCTCGCCGCGCGCTTCGGCAAGGGACTCGTCAGCGATTGCATACGCATGAAGGCCGAGGGCGGCCTCGTCACTTTCACGCGCCGCATCTTCCTCGGCAAGATGGACGCCGACGTGATGGCGAAGGGCGAGCCGCCCGTCTTCGCAACCTTCCAGTCGGGCGCGTATCGCGGCGATCAGGCGGAGCGGGGCGAAGGCGTTGAGGTCGAGTCGGTGCCGGTCGAGGTCGGCGAGGTTCGGATGCAGCCCGAAGCGCCGTTCCAGGAGGTGAAGCAGGCCGTTGACCTGTCGAAGGCGGACGTGATCGTCGCCATCGGTCGCGGCATCAAGAGCCAGGAGAACATCGCGCTCGCCGAGAAGCTGGCCGATGCGCTCGGCGGCGACATCGCGGCCTCGCGCCCCATCTGCGACGCGGGCTGGCTGCCGATTGACCGGCAGATCGGCTCTTCGGGGCAGACGGTCGCGCCGAAGCTCTACGTCGCGCTCGGCATCTCGGGCGCGATCCAGCACCTCGTCGGCATGAAGAACTCCTCAACCATCGTCGCCGTCAACAAAGACCCCGAAGCGCCCATCTTCGACATCGCAGACTACGGCATCGTCGGCGACCTGTTCGAGGTTGTGCCGGTTCTGACCGAAGAGATAAAGAAGCTGAAGGGTTAGACGCGCCCCGATTTGGGCTTCGCGCCTTTGAACTCCCGCCAATTTCCAGCCTTTGAACTTCTGTCAATTTCCAGACGCCGCGCTTCTCACATCGCGCAGCACCTCGTCGGGCTTCCACTCGTTGCCGCGGTAAAGTTTGTAGAGCTTCCCATCGGGCGTGACGATGGCGGTGCGGAGCGAGTGGACGAGCTGCCCGTTATCCCGTCCGTACATGAGGCCGAAGAACTCGGCCAGCCGCCGCACCTCTTCCGTGTCTCCGGTCGCGAAATCCCAGTCGTCGAACTTCCCTCCGGCGTAAGCCGTGCCGTAGCTCCGCAGAACTTCGGGCCGGTCGTATTCGGGGTCAAGCGTGACGCTCAGGAGATGCGCCTTCTTTCTCAAATCGGGATCGTTGGCGAGCGCCCCGTTGATCTGCGCGAAGTTCGCGCTCATCAGAGGGCACTGGTCGGGCATGGGGCAGCGCGTGTAGACGAAGGTGACGAGGAGCGCGCGGCCTTTGAACTGTCCCATGTGGATGGGCCTGGCGTCCTGATTGACGAGCTTCACGTCGGGGACGGGCGTGCCGGGCTGCGGCTCCGAGCCGGAGGCTTTGGCCGCCGCGCCGGAAGCGTTGGCCGGTGCCTTCGTGATGATGGGGTTTTCGAGCCAGTAGTCTCCGTCGGTGACGACGAGCGTCGCCTGTATGCGGTCGCCCACGCCGGCGACCTTGAGCGCGTCGGCGTCGCGCAAAGGGTAGGGCATGGTCATCGCGGGCATGTATCCGACGATCTCTTCGTGGTCAATCGTCACTTCGCCTTTCACGCGATCAACCGCGACCACCTTACCCTTCATCTCGTAACGGTGTTCGTCGGCACGCTTGCCGGCGCAGGCCGAAAGGCCCGCGACAAGAACGAGCGTGAGAAGCGAGACGCTTCTGAAAAAATTGCCGCGGCTTAATTCGACTTGACGAAGCATGCGCGAATTGTGGAGCAGGCGCGGCCCTGCGCGCAACCGTCGGGGCGCGGTGCAGCGCATGCGTTGAATTGTGCTAGGATGTTCGCAAATTCCGATGGAAACAAGCGCACAAAACAGAGGGCAGGCGACGGCGCGCAAGCTCGACGGCGCGCGCGTGGCCGCGGAGATCAAGAGCGAGGTCGCAGAAGATGTCGGGCGGCTACGGCTCGAACACGGCATTGCGCCGCGGCTCGTGACCGTTCTCGTCGGCGACGACCCGGCCTCGGCTGTTTACGTTCGGAACAAGGTTCGCACGTGCGAAGAGTTGGGGCTAATATCGGAGCACCATCCGCTCGCGGCGGAGACGACGACCGGGGAGCTGCTTGAACTGATCTCGACGTGCAACGCGCGCGCAGACGTTGACGGCATACTCGTGCAGTTGCCTCTGCCCGTGGGCGTGGACGAGTCAGCGGTCATCGAGGCGATTGACCCTGCGAAGGACGTGGACGGGTTCACGCCGGTCAACGTCGGTCGGATGATGCTCAGGCGTCCGGCGCTTCTGCCGTGCACGCCCGCCGGGATAGTCGAGCTGCTCGTGCGTGAAGGTGTCGAGATTGCGGGCGCGCATGCAGTCGTCGTCGGGCGCAGCCAGATCGTCGGTCGCCCCGTGGCGGAGCTTCTCTTGCAGCGCGACGCGACCGTGACCATCTGCCACTCGCGCACGCGAGACCTGCCCGCGTTGACGAAGGAGGCAGACATACTGGTCGCCGCCGTCGGGCGCGCGGGCTTCATCCGCGCCGAACACGTGAAGCCGGGCGCGACCGTCGTTGACGTAGGCATGAACCGCTTGACGGACGAGAGACAGGTGCGCGAGCTTTTCGGCGACGACGCGTCTAGACGTTTGAAGGCTGTGCGCGAGCGCGGCTACACGCTCGTGGGCGACGTGCACCCGGCGGAGGTCGGGCAGGTTGCGGGCCGCCTGACGCCTGTGCCCGGCGGCGTCGGCCTGCTGACGGTCGCCATGCTGATGAAGAACACCGTCGCCGCGGCACGCAGGCGGCGACTTGGTGAACGGTGAATAGTAAATGGTAAATGGTTTGCTTCTTCGCGGGGCTGACGTTTTGCTGTTCAAGTTGTGCGGCGCGCAACAACTATTCACGATTTACCATTTACCATTTATCAATCAATGTTGCGCGTTGGGCTGACGGGTTCGATTGCTACGGGGAAGTCTTTCGTGTCGAGCGTGCTGGCCGAGCTTGGCTGCCACGTCGTTGACGCGGACGAGTTGGCTCGCCGCGTGGTCGAGCCGGGGACGCAAGGGCTTGGTGCAGTCGTCGAGGAGTTCGGCGCGGAGGTCTTGAACGCGGACGGAACGCTCGACCGGGCGCGGCTCGGCGCGCAGGTCTTCGGCGACGCGCGGCGGCGCAAGCGTCTGAACTCGATCTTGCACCCGCTCATCATCGAGGCTCAGGACACAGTGCTGCGGCGCTGGGAGATGGAAGACCTGCGCGGCATCGCCGTCGTGGACGCGGCCTTGATGATCGAGTCGGGCGGATACCGGCGCTTCGACAAGCTCGTCGTCGTCCACTGCCGCCCCGAAGTGCAGCTCGAACGCCTGATGCGGCGCAGCCAACTCTCGCGCGCGGAGGCCGAGCGGCGCGTCGCCGCACAGATGCCGCAGGAGGAGAAGCTTCGGTACGCGGATTTCTCCATTGACACTTCGGGCGGCTTCGAGGAGACGCGAGCGCGGACTGAAGAAGTGTTCGAGGCTCTGCGCGAGTTCGCTTCGGGCGGCGGGTCGAGTCACAGATGAGAACTAACGGGAACAAGACAAGCCCCCGCTCGCGGCGCGCAGGTCGTCAGCGTTGTCGCGCGAGAGGCGTGCGCGCTTCGCTCCGGGCCGTGGCTTCGGGACTGGGCCTGCGCTTCACATTCTCGCTCGTCCTCGTCGCATCGCTTCTGTTCGGCGGCTGTTTCAGGAGAGAAGAGGGCGAGCAGTTCTACGGCAAGGTGTCCGCGCCGTCGGCACAGGTGTTTCGTTGGAGCGACGGTGGCCTGCCGCGCATCTTCGACCCGGCGCGCGCCGCCGCCCCGCCCGACACCGACGCCGTGCGCGCGCTATTTGAAGGGCTGACGGAATACGAGCCGGGGACGCTTCGACCCGCGCCCGCGGTCGCGACGAGCTGGGAGCCTTCGGAGGGCGGACGGAAGTGGACTTTCCACCTGCGCGCCGACGCGCGTTGGTCGAACGGTGATCCCGTGACGGCGCAGGACTTCGTGCGCTCGTGGCGGCGGACGCTCCGGCTCGGCGAGCGCGCACCGCATGCACGGCTGCTCGCCAACATCGAGGGCGCGCAGCCGACCGCCGCCGCGAGCTTCCCGACTTCGCCCGGCCCTCCGAACGCGATGAGGAACGAAGCGCCGTCGGCGGGCGAAGCGGCGCGGGCTGAGCGAAGCGCGGCGAAGCCGGAGGTCGGCGCGCAGACTCCCGCGCCAGCGGCGCTCGGCGTCGTCGCGCTCGACGCGCACACGCTCCGCGTGACGTTGCAGAGACCCGACGTGAACTTCCCGGCGCTCGTCGCGCATCCGGTTTTCCGCCCCGTCCACGAGCTGAGTCCGGGCGCAGACCTTCAGGAGCTACAGGAAGAGCAGAAGCAGGATGGCGGCGGGCAACGCGAACTCGGCATCATCACGAACGGCGCTTTCAGCCTCTCGCGTCTGGCGTCGGACGGTGTGGAGTTGGAGCGCGCGCCGGGCTACTGGGACGCAGGCTCCGTCAAGCTGGAACGAGTCCGCTTCGTTGGTAAGGGCGACCCCGAAGCGTCGCTTGCAGCCTACCGCGAAGGCGAAGTTGACGCGGTGACGAACGCGGCCATCGAGCCGCTCGCCGTCAAGCTGCTCACGCCTTACAGAGATTTCCGCCGCGAAACCTTCGCCGCACTGAACTACTACAGCTTCAACACCGCGCGCGCGCCCTTCGACGACCGACGCGTGCGCGAAGCCCTCGCCTGCGCGCTCGACATCGAGCGTCTGAGCGCAGACACGCTCGGCGGCGCGACCGAACCCGCGCGAGGTTTTCTGCCCAACCAGTCTGATGAAGAAGAAAGCAGCGACGGCCCGCTGGCGGCGGACGGGGGGAAGAATGCCGGGGCTGAAAGCGAAGTGAAGGGCGACGCGGCGGAGCCCGAAGTTAAGAGCGGCGCGGCTGAGTTGGCCGTGCGGCCCGGCGGCGCTGAAGGCGGCGTGGACGCGTCCGCGTTCGTGCACAACGTCGCGCGCGCCCGAAGCCTGTTTGCTGCGGCGGGCTTCCCCGGCGGCGCGAACTTCCCGCGCATACGTCTGCTCGTCAACCGCAACGAGCAGCAGCGCATCGTCGCGCAGGCGGTCGCGCGCATGTGGCACGACGCGCTCGGCGTCGAGACCGATGTCGTCGTCCGCGGGTGGGAGGATTACGTGGCGATGCTGCGCGCGGGCGATTACGACGTGGCGCGACGCAGCCTCGTCATGCAAACAACGGACGAGGAGACGAACATGCTTGAACTCTTCGGCGACGAAGCGCCCGTCGAAGAGTCCGTGCAGACAGCCCTCCCGCCGCAGTCGTCGCCCGCCGCGAGTTCCGTCGGAAGCGGTGCAGTGTCAGCCGCCCCCGCGACGCCGTCGAGCGCACGCCGCGACCCGCCGATACTGACCGAGGCCGAGGCGCTGCGCGAACTGCCGGCCATCCCCATACACTTCGCCTCGTCCTACGCGCTCGTCAAGCCATACGTCAACGGCTTCGCATCCAATTTGCTGGACGCTCCTTCTCTGAAAGGCGTGAGCATCAACACGGATTGGCGTCCGTCTCCGGAGACGAAGTCGGCGCGTTTGGCGCTCGGCGGGCGGCGTTAGGTGTAAAAAATGAGCGGGCGAGCAACGGCACGCGCTCGTGCAGGCATCGTTTAGACGGAGACTTGAAAACACCTTGATTGTGAATGCGCCAGCGTGATAAGTTCGGGTGCGATTTTTAACGCAAAGCTACCGGCGCGCCAGCACAGAAGTTCCCCCGACCAATTTTTCGGCGTCGAGCCTGTCCCCTCGTTTGCTTCAAAGATTGATAGTTCTGAACGGTCGTCCCTCGCCCGTCGTTTTCGACGGAAGAGGCGACGCCGCATTGGTTCTCGGTTAAGTTAGGAGTGAGAAGTAGCCATGCCTGATTCAAAATCCGTGCGCCTCTTCGCCTTCGTCATCGCCGTCGCGCTGCTCGCCGCGAGCTGTACGACGCACGCGAAGAATTCCGAGTTCTTCGGGAAGATAGACCCGCCCGCAGGTCAGGTGCTCCGCTACGTCACCGGCTCCGAGCCTGAGTCGCTCGACCCGCAGATGAGTTCGGGCCAGCCGGAGGCGCGCATTGATATGGCGCTTTACGATGGGCTGGCCGAGTACCACCCGAAGACGATGGAGCCGATGCCTTCAATCGCCGAACGCTGGACGACCAACGGAGACGCCTCCGAGTTCGTCTTCTTCCTCCGCCACGACGCTAAGTTTTCCAACGGCGATCCCATCACGGCGCAGGACTTCGTCTACACGGTGCGCCGCGGCTTCCGCCCCGAACTCGCCTCGCGTCTGGCCTATCTCGGCTACGACATCAAGTACGCCGAAGCCTACAACAGCGTCCAATCCTTCGTGCGCGACCCGCAGACGGGACGCTTCCTGCTCGCCTCGGAGGCAACGCCCACCGGCGGCGACGCGAAGGGCGATGCGACAGCGGCGGCAGCAGCACAGCCCGCCGCGGCCCCGCTCACCGAGGCGCAGCAGGAGGCGCAGCACCGCGAGAGGCTTTCGATGAAGGGCGAGGACGCCGCGCCCGACACAGAGTTCCACAAGTTCATACATTCGCCCGAACGCCTCGTTGTTCCTTCCGACGAGAAGGAGCGGCAGAAAGCCTTCAAGTCCAACCCGAAACTCCAGACCCTCATCGCGGGCAAGGAGTTAGTGCCCGTCAAAGCGGAAGACATCGGCGTGGAGGCCGTGGGCGACTACACCCTGCGCATCACGATGCGCCAGCCCGCGCCCTACTTCCTCGGCCTCGTCCCGCATCAGTTCTTCCGCGTCATCCCGCAGAAAGTCGTTGAAAAGTACGGCGTCAACTGGACGAAGCCGGAGAACTTCGTCGGCAGCGGGCCGTTCACGGTCAAGGAGCATAAGCCCTACAACCAGCTCGTCGTCGTCCGCAATCCTAATTACTGGGACGCGGCCAACGTCCACCTCGACCAGATCGTCTTCTACCCGCTCGAAGACAACACGACGATCATGAACCTCTACAAGGCGGGCGAGGTTGACGCGACCTTCAACCACACCGTCCCCGCCGCATGGCTCAAGAGCGGCGTGCGCTACATGAAGGACTACATGGACGCGCCGGAGAACGGCTCGGCCTACTGGCAGATCAACACCACGAAGCCGCCGCTCGACGACAAGCGCGTCCGCAAGGCGCTCAACATGACGATTGACCGCAACGCGCTGGCCGACTACCGAGTGGTCTCGAAGGCTAACAACACCTTCGTCCCGCAGGGCATCCTGCACGGCTACCCGCGCATACAGGGTTTCAACCTCGACGTGGAAGGGGCCAAGCGCCTGCTCGTCGAGGCGGGCTACAAGGACGCGACGGGCAACTACGACCCGAAGAAGTTCCCCGTCAATCAGATCGAGGTCACGTACAACACGAACGATTCAAACAAGCAGATCGCCGAGTTCGTCCAGGCACAGTGGAAGCAGAATCTCGGCATCACCATCCCGCTCCACAACGTCGAGTTTAAGAACTTCCTAGACATGCGCTCGAAGCTCCAGTACAAAGGGATCGCGGGCGGGGCCGGCTGGTCTGGCGACTACATGGACCCGAACACCTACCTCAGCCTGTTTTCGACCGACGGCGGCGACAACGGCACCGGCTGGTTCGACCCGAAGTTCGTCTCCATGCTCAACGACGCGAACCGGGAACCCGACCAGCAAAAGCGCTACGATAAGCTGGCGAAGTGCGAGGAGTACATGCTCGACGCCGCGCCCGTCATCCCGCTGTTGAAGCCCGCGACGAGCTGGATGAAGAAGCCTTACGTGAAGGGGATGTATCCGAATCCGGCGACGCTCCACCCGTGGAAGTACATCTACATCGAGCACGACCAGGCGAAGTGGGATCGGCAGATGCCCGACATGACGACCGACCAGTTGGCCGAGCTGGACGCGAAGGAGTAGACCGAGATGTTCCGCTTCATCGTCCGCCGCCTGATCGTCACGGTGCCGATGGTGCTCATCGTCATCACGCTGACGTGGGGACTCATCCGGCTCGCGCCCGGCAACTTCTACTCGACCGACAAGAAGCTGCCGCCAGCCATCGAGAAGAACATCCGCGCCAAGTACGGGCTGGATCAGCCCTGGTACGTGCAGTACGGCAGGATGATGGGGAACATCGTGCGGCTCGACTTCGGCAACTCGCTCAAGTACGAGACCGAGACCGTCAACGACATACTCAAGCGCACGCTCCCCGTTTCGGCCACCCTCGGCGTCCTCGCCTACCTGATCGCGCTCGTCGTCGGCATCCTCTTCGGCACGCTCGCGGCCCTCAAGCCGAACTCGAAGCTCGACTACGTCTCGATGGCGCTCGCGATGCTTGGCATCAGCCTGCCCAACTTTGTGCTTGGGCCGATACTCGTCCTTCTCTTCTCGCTCTCGCTCTACTGGCTGCCGCCCGCGCGCTGGAACGGCTTTCCGAGCTGGAATCTGGTGCTGCCCGTCCTGACGCTCTCGGCGATTTACATGGCCTACATCGCGCGGCTGACGCGTGCAGGGATGCTCGAAGTCCTGCGCTCCGACTACATCAGAACGGCGCGCGCCAAGGGCTTGAGCGAGCGCCAGGTCGTGATGCGACACGCCTTGCGCGGCGGCCTCCTGCCGGTCATCTCGTTCACCGGCCCGGCGCTCGCGATTCTCATCACCGGGACGGTAGTCGTCGAAAAAATTTTCGCCATGCCGGGCCTCGGCAACTACTTTCTCAACGCGAACCTGAACCGCGACGAGCCGCTCATCATCGGCATCGTCGCCTTCATCTCGATCACCGTACTCATCTTCAATCTTCTGGTTGACATCGCTTACGCCTACGTTGACCCGCGCATCCGGTACTGAAGCCATGAGCGAAGAGAGAACGCCGCAAGTGCCGACCGAGCAAGTGCCGAACGAAGAAGGACGCCCGACGCGCGCCGTCGCGGACTCAGACCCCGCGCTCACCCCGCGCGGCACGCCGCCCGCGCCCCCCGTGCGACCGCGCGCGGGCGACGAGATTCACGCCTTTCCCGAAACCGCCGTCGGGGAGGGCGACGTGCGTGTGCCGGAAGGCGCACAGGTCGTCGCGGGCACTTCCCTGTGGAAGGACGCCTGGAAGCGGCTGCTGAAAAACAGGCTGGCCGTCTTCGGGATGATCGTGGTTGCCATCATCGCCTTCGCCTCCGTTCTCGGCCCCGGCATCATCAAGCGCGCGACCGGCTTCGAGTACGACACCATCCCGGCGGACTCAAACCTCGTCCGCTCATTCCCCCCGCTGACAGCGCCGGACGGCTCCTTCTCCTGGACGCACCCGATGGGGACGGACAGCGCGGGCCGCGACATCCTCGCGCGCGTGCTTCAGGGCGGTCGAATCTCGCTCGCGGTCGGACTCATCTCGACGCTCGTCTCGCTCATCATCGGCATCACCTGGGGCGCGACCGCGGGCTACCTCGGCGGGAAGGTTGACGACCTTCTGATGAGAATCGTGGATGTGCTCTACGCCATCCCTTACATGATGATCGTCATCGTCCTGCTCGCCTTCTTCGGAGGACAGTCGCCGCTGTATCAGATTTTCCTCCTCTTCGCGGCGCTCGGCGCAGTCTCTTGGCTGACGATGGCGCGCATCGTGCGCGGGCAGGTGATCTCGCTCAAGAATCAGGAATTCGTTCTGGCGGCGCGGGCGACCGGCGTCTCGACGCCGAAGATTATCTTCCGCCACCTCGTCCCGAACGCGCTCGGCCCCGTCATCGTCTACGCGACGCTGACGATTCCCTCGGTCATGTTGTCGGAGGCGTTCCTTTCGTTCCTCGGCCTCGGCGTGCAAGCGCCCTACTCTTCGTGGGGGAGTCTCTCGTCGGAAGGCATCCAGAACATCGCCATCTTCCCCTGGCAGCTCATCTTCCCCGGCGTGACGATGGCCCTGACGCTCTTCTCTCTGAACTTCCTCGGCGACGGCCTGCGCGACGCGCTTGACCCGCAGATGAGAAAATTTTAGGAACAGGTGTTAAGTTTTAGTTGCCGGGTGTTTGAAAACACCTCGCCCGGAACCCAGCACCTAAAACCCAGAACCCAGTTTATGAGCAGCCAGAACGGCAACCTACTTTCGGTCAGAGACCTGCGGACGTACTTCGAGACGGAGGACGGAACGGTCAGGGCCGTGGACGGCATCAGCTTCGACCTCAAGCGGGGCGAGACGCTCGGCATCGTCGGCGAGTCGGGGTCGGGCAAGTCCGTCACGAACCTCTCCGTCATCCGCCTCATCCAAAGCCCGCCGGGCCGCATCGTTTCGGGCGAAGTGCTCTTCCACGGAGAGGACATCCTCAGCCTCCCCGCGGAGGAGGTGCGAAGGATTCGGGGCAAGCGCATCAGCATGATCTTCCAAGACCCGATGACCTCCCTCAACCCCTTCATGCGAATCTCAAGGCAGTTGATGGAGATTACGCAACTCCACCTCGGCCACACGAAGGAACAAGCCTACGAGCACGCCGTCAAGATGCTTGAGACGGTCGGCATCCCGGAAGCGCGCGCGCGTGCCGACAGCTACCCGCACGAGTTTTCGGGCGGCATGCGCCAGCGCGTGATGATTGCGATGGCGCTCTCGTGCGAGCCGGAACTGCTCATCGCCGACGAGCCGACGACGGCGCTCGACGTGACCATACAGGCGCAGATTCTCGAACTCATCCGGAAGCTCAAGGAGAAGACTGGCACATCGGTCATCCTCATCACACACGACCTCGGAGTCGTCGCCGGGATGACCGACGACATCATCGTCATGTACGCCGGTAAGATTTTCGAGCAGGCCCCGACGCGCGAGCTTTTCGCAGCGCCCGGCAACCCTTACACGAAGGCTCTGCTCAAGTCCGTCCCCGACCCGGCGCACGAAGAGGGAACTGACCTGTACCAGATTCCGGGACTGCCGCCCGACGTGGCGCACCTGCCGCCCGGCTGCCCCTTCGCCCCGCGCTGCTTCCGCGTTGAAGAAATCTGCCGCCGCGAGTTCCCGCCCTTCGTGCAGCTCAACGCCGAGCACTTCTCGCTCTGCCACTTCGCCGCAGAGGTCTACGCCGAGTCGAGCGCCGAGCGTGAGGCCAAAGGAGGGGTGGGCCGATGACGTTGGGCGGAGCGCAGGAAACTGTTGCGGCGGGGATGCCGCCGCCTTTGATTGCGGCGGACGGGCGCGAGCCTCTCATCTCCATACGCGACCTGAAGGTTCACTTTGACCTCGGCGGCGGGTCGAAGCTGGAAAAGCTCTTCGGCGGCAAAGGAGTTCATCGCGTCGTCAAGGCCGTGGACGGCGTTTCGATTGACATCTTCCCCGGCGAGACTCTGGGGCTGGTCGGCGAGTCCGGCTGCGGCAAGTCAACGCTGGGCCGCGCGCTCCTGCGCCTGACGGAGCCGACCGGCGGGCAGGTCTTTTTTCGCGGGCGTGACCTAGCGCGCCTCTCGAAGAAGGAGCTACGACAGCACCGTCGCTACCTCCAGATGATCTTCCAAGACCCATACGCGAGTTTGAATCCGCGCATGACCGTCTCGCAGATCATCGGCGAGCCGGTCGAGACTTTCAAACTCGCGCGCGGCAGGCCGGGGCGCGAGTCGCGCGTGCGCGAACTGATGCAGACCGTGGGCCTGAGTCCGCACTTCCTGAAGCGATACCCGCACGAGTTTTCGGGCGGCCAGCGTCAGCGCATCGGGATTGCCCGCGCGCTCGCGGCAGACCCCGACTTCGTCGTCGCCGACGAGCCGATCTCCGCGCTCGACGTTTCCATCCAGGCGCAGATCATGAACCTGATGGAGCACCTGCAACGCGAGCGCAAGCTCACATACCTCTTCATCTCACACGACCTGCGCGCCGTCCGCCACGTCTCGGATCGCGTGGCCGTGATGTATCTGGGAAAGCTCGTCGAGGTCGCCGACGCGAAAGTCATCTACCGCGACCCTCTGATGCCTTACACGAAGGCACTCATCTCCGCCGTCCCCGTTCCCGACCCGGAGGTTGAGGCCAGGCGCGAGCGCATCGTCTTGCAGGGCGACGTGCCCTCGCCGATCAACCCGCCGCCGGGCTGCCGCTTTCACACGCGCTGCCCCTGGGCAATCGAAGCTTGCAGGGAGGTCGTGCCGCCGCTCGCGGAGATCAAGTCGAACCACTTCGCGGCCTGCATTCGCATCAGCCCCGAAGAACCGGACATCGAAAAAGTTGCCCCCGGCGACGCGCCCGGTCTGCGGAATCCGGGTCATCGAGCAGTGAAAATCCTCCGTCATTAGTTGTTTAAACAGTGGTGTAAAGACCGCAAAACCCCCTCCCGCGTGCCGGAGCGGGCTTTTGTCCGGAAAATCCTTGTTTGTTGACGTGCGGACACATATACTGCGGTTGGAGGACAAAGCCCTCCGGAGCGCGTCCGATTTCTCTCTCTGAGGACGAACCAACTCCAGAGGCTTGCCGCCAGTTCGCTCACGAGTCGAACTAACCTCCGTCCGCATTTCGAGTCCGACGAAAGTGCCGCAACAACTGATGGACAACACCGCCCCTGCCCCAGAGGGTGCTGCCCAGACAGCGCATTCCACCGAAGCCCCAGCAGGCTGGGCCGGTGTGCAGGAGCGTCTCGCCGCTGCGTCCGGCCTCTCGATTCTCCTGGTCGAGGGAAGACAGCCGCCGTCTCTCGTCGTCGCCAATAACAACTCGGTCTGCGCGGCCTTCCAGTCGTCGCCCACACACGCACACCTCTGCCAACCCGACTGCGGCGAAGCCTACTTTCGCGCCGCCGAGGCGGGCGAGGCCACACACTACCGCTGCCACGCCGGACTCCAATGCTTCGCGATGCCCGTCTCGATTGGAACAGAGAAGAAGCTCGCGGTCATCGGCGGTCGCTGCTTCCTGAACGTCGCAGACTATCGCGCGCTGGTCGAGCGCGTGCGCTCAGGCGACCTCACGGAGCTTCTTGCATCCGACCCCTTCCGCAACGTCATCTTCGCGGCGCAGCAAGACCTCGACGAGCTGGTCGCGCGCATCGTCGCGTCGGCCAACTCGTTCGTCAAGTCTCCGCGAACGAAGGAAGGGGCCGCGCAGACGGAAGCGCCGAGCGTGCGACACTCTGCCAGGAATGGTCACGGAACAAGCGACCGAGAGAAGGGTGAGACGGCAGAGGTCAGGAGACACGCGCCCGAAGCCGCGGGCGATGTTTCTGCGCCGGAGAAGGCCGTCGCGCCGGAGGCCGCGGGAGAGTGGCCGTTGGAACACGCGAGAGGAGAAGCGGCGCTCGCGCAGTCGAGGGCGATTTCCGGCGGCGGCTCGCTCGAAGAGGCTTGCCGGAGGGCTGTCGGAACTCTCGTCAAGGATTACGGGGTCAAGTCGCTCGCGCTGATGCTGCGCGCCGACGACAATTTCTACACGGCCTGCGTGACCGGGGTCTTCGAGAAAAAGCCTCCGCGCGTCGCGCTCAAGCCGAAGGAGATCAAGCTTCTGCTCGCCGCGACGCATGGGGATTCAATCGCCGTGCCCGCCGCGGGCCGCGCCTCTTCAAAGCACGAGGAGGCCATCGAGCTGTTCCCGCTCCTCGTCGGCGAAGAGATCAAGGGCGCTCTGCTGGTCGGCGACAAGGGTCTCGGCGAAGAGCGGCGTGGCGCGCTCGCCTCGTTCTGCCGCGACATTTCGATGCCGCTCGAACTACTCCGCTTGCGCGAAGAGCTTGAGCGCCGCGTACGCGCGGCCACGCACCTGAGAGCCTTCACTGAAGTCGTCAACTCCGCGCTTCCCGAAGACGCCTACACGACCATCCTGCGCCATTCCGCCGAGCTTTTGAGAGCGGAGCGCGGCTCGCTCCACCTCTTCGACGAGGGCGCGAACGAGCTTGCGGTCAAGGCCGCGGTCGGGCCGCGCGCCGACGTGTCGCGCGAGACACGCGTCCGTCTGGGCGAGGGCGTGGCCGGCGCGGTGCTGAGCGAGGGCAGGCCCGCGTTCGTGCGCGATGTGTCGAGCGTGCCCGGCTGGCATCCAGCGCCCGCCGAGCGCAGCTACAAGACGAAGTCGTTCATCAGCTATCCGCTCGTCATCGGCGGGCACAAGGTGGGCGTGCTCAACGTGACGGACAAGGCCGGCGGCGGCGCATACGACGAGATAGACCTCGGCCTGCTCGACATGATCGCGCCGCAGATGGCGCTGGCGCTCGACCGCGTCGAATGGCACCGGAAGGCGACGCAGTTCCAACTCCTCTCGATTACCGACCCGCTGACGGGACTCGTCAACCGCCGTTACCTCGAAGAGCGTCTACAGGAGGAGCTTGAGCGCTCGAAGCGCCACCGCTTCCAGATGAGCTTTTTGATGGCCGACATTGACGACTTCAAGAACTACAACGACATGCACGGCCACCAGGCGGGCGACCTCGCGCTGGAGATGACCGCGCAGTGCATGAAGACGGCCCTGCGCTCGGCGGACGTGGCGGCACGCTACGGCGGCGAGGAGTTCAGCATCCTTCTGCCGCAGACCGGCCCTGGCGAGGCGCGCATCATCGCCGAGCGCATTCGCCGACGCATCGAGCGGACGCAATTCCCGCACGGCAAGTCGCAGCCGACGGGCGCGGTGACGGTCAGCATCGGCATCTCCTCGTTCGGCCCCGAACTCGACACGCCCGCCGAGATCATCTACGCCGCCGACCGCGCCCTCTACCTCGCCAAGGGCCGCGGCAAAAACTGCGTAGAATCCTCAGAGCCGAAGAAGTTGAAGGGCGAAGGGGAAGAGGTTTAGAGGAAGCATCGAAGCGAGATGGCCGGCAGGACTCAAAAGGCGAGAAGGATACTTGCGCGCACGCCGCCCGAAATCTTCTACGGGCGCGGCGAACAGATGCGCGAGATAACTGCGCTCGCCTCGCCGAAGGCCGGGCAGCAGAGCATCCTCCTGCTGGCCGCGCCGCAGTCCGGCGTCTCGGAACTCCTGCGCCAATCTTTCGACGAGCTGTTTCGGCAGCGCGGCGGCGCTTCGCCCGTCTACTTCGCTTTCTCGCGCATGGACGCAGCGACGACCGCGGCGGCGCGGCGTTTCCTCCACACCTTTCTCACGCACACGGTCGCACACCGCGGCGACGACCATTCGCTCGTCACGGCCTCGCCGACCTTGCGCGCTTTGCTCGACCTCGCCGCGCCCACCGATTACGAGTGGGTCGAGCAACTGATTCAGTCCTTCGAGCGCGCGTTGGGCGAGGCCGACGAGCGTTCGCTCGTGCGCCTCTGCCTGGAAGCTCCGCGGCGCGCGGCGGCACGCGGCGTCCGCACCGTCGTCATGCTCGACGACGTGCATCTCTCGGAGCGCCTGCGCGGCGAAGTCTCGCTCGGCCCCGAAGTCGCGCTGGCCTCCGCGCAATCCGGCACGCCCTTCGTGCTCGCCGGCCTGCGCCGACGCGCCGCCGACATTCTCAACTCGACGGTTTCACAGGTCGGACTCGACAGCTTGCGCCGACTCCACCTCGATCGCCTGAAAGAGGCGGACGCGTGCGCGCTCGTCGAGGGTCTGGCGCGCCTGCACTCAGTCGCCGTCAACGACGAGACGCGCGACCTCATCGTGCAGCAGTTGGAGTCGAGTCCGTACCTCATCACCGCCGTCTTCGAGGCGGCTAAGGGCGCGGGCGTCTCGCTCTCAAGCTTCCGCGAATTCCAAAGTCTCTACGTTGACGAGCTGATGGGCGGGCGCGTCAATCGCCGCTACAACTCCGTGCTCGAAGAGGTCGCGCCGTCGCTCGCGCTCAGAAGGGGTCTGCTCCGCGCGCTTCAGGAGTCGGCGTCGAACGTCGGCGGCAAGTCCCCCGCAGAGGTCTGGATGAAGAGGCTCGGCCTCGACGCCGTCGAGTTCGAGCGCGTGATGCGTCTGCTTCACATGCACGAGCTGGCGAGCTTCCAGGCGACCTTCGTCGAATCCACGCCGAGCCAGGTCTGGCGCGACTTCCTCGCCGCGAGCTACCGTTTGCAAGTCGCCATCGAGCCGCGTGCGCTGGTCGTCGCCGGCACGCTCGTCGAAACCCTGAAGCGCGCGCCGCAGACGCTCGCGCGTCACTACCGCCGCGGGGCCGCGCTCAAGCTCGGCGACGCGATGCGCCGCTTCAACTTCGAGCGCGTGCCCGCGAGCCTGCTCCGCTACGACCGCTTCGCGCGTCTCTATCGAGGGGTCGCCGCAGACGAAGTGGAGGCAGGGCTTGAGGCGGAGACAGACCTCGTTCGCCTCCCGCAGGTAGTCCACGCGGCGAGCTGCGCGTCGTTCCACCCGCCGATGCTCCAGTTCTGCGACGAGGAGCGTTGCATGGTCGCCCACGGCTTCGACACGACCTCCTACGCGGAGGCGAAGGAAGTCGTCTGGATAGCCGCCGAAGTCGAGTCGAAGTTGGAGGCGGGCCGCGCGCTTACGGAGCTTTGGCTGGACAGACTGGAGCAGGTCGCGCAGGCTTGCGGCTTTGAACGCGTGCGCCTGTGGCTCGTCTCGCGCGAGGGCTTTTCGGCGGAGGCGTCTGAATTGCTGGAAGAGCGCGAGGCGTTCTCGTCCTGCAACGAACAGTTAGAGCTGCTGACCGCGCGGCTCGGACTGGCCGAGGGCGACGAGGGAGGGAAGGCTTCGACGGACGAGTTCGCCATCGAATTCCCTGCGGGCGACGACACGGAGCTGGTAGCTGCAAACGCCGTCGAGCAGATCGCGCGGCGGATGGACTTTCAGCCCGAAGCCATCACGCAGATCAAGCACGCGCTCATCGAGGCTTGCATCAACGCCGCCGAGCACAGCCTCAGTCCGGAGCGAAAAATCTATAACCGCTTTCGCGTCGAAGGTGATAAATTAGTCATCACCGTTTCGAGCAGGGGTCTGACAGTCCCGACCAGCCTTTCGGAAAACGGGGCTTCGTCTCCCGACAAGAACGGTGGTGAGGGCGCGCGCACACGGCGCGGCTGGGGTCTGAAGCTCATTCGCACGCTGATGGATGACGTTGAGTTCGAGCGCGTTGACGACGGCACGCGCTTGCGCATGACGAAGTATCTCCGCAAGTAGAAGGGAAGACTTGCCCGGATGTCTGAAACAATGTCTGGTTCCACGCCGCCCGGCCCCGCAGGCGGCGGGGAGATCGCGGTCGTGTATGCCGGCGACTACGTCAACAAGCTGAGCGGCCAGCGCATCGAGCGCGAGTGCCTTCTGAGGCTCGAAGCGGGCTGCCGCGCGCTGGTCATCAACTTCAGGGGCACGGAGCTTGTCAACAGCATCGGCGTCTCGATGCTGCTCGGCGTCATCGAAGTGGCCGAGCGGCGCGGCGCACCCGTAGTCTTCGCGAACGTCAGCCGTCACACGGTCAAGCTCTTCGAGCTGCTCGGCCTGACGCGTCTCGTCGTGATGGCCGAAAGCGAGGAGGCCGCGCTCGCCACGCTCGCCGAGTTTGCCTCGACGCCGAACGGACACTGAATGCTGGTGAATGGTAAATGGTGAATAGTCGTTGGGCTTGGCTCAAGGCGCGCAGTCGCCGTTCAAGCCGATCAACCGTCAACCGCCATTTACCATTTACCATTCACTAACCGATGCCTGACCGGATGCGAAAGGTTCTGCACGCCTTCGCGGCGCTGGCCGACCTGGGCGAGGAGATCGCTGAGACGAGCGACTTCGAGGAGATGGTGCGCTCGGCTTTGCACGTCGTCCTCGGCGCGCTGGGCATCCGCCGCGGCGCGGTCGCAGAGGTGGAGCGCGAGACGGCTTCGCTGCGCTTCGTCGCCGCGCGCGGCTTCGACGAGTCGCTGCCGCCCCACGCATCGCTCCCGCTCAACACGGAAACTCTCCACACCGCCGCGAAGACGAACGGCCACGGCGCGGGCGCACACCCTCTGTCGAAGCACGAGCTGGCGCGCGTCGAGCGCGAGATCAGAGAGCAGTTGGACGGCGTTGCCGCGGTCGAGGTCGTCTCGGCGCTCGTCGTGCGCGGCGAGCTGGTGGGCATGATCCTGCTCGGCGGGAAGGCGAGCGGCGTGGAGTTCGACGCGGAAGAACGCGAGCTGGTGCGCTCGCTCGGTCGTCACATCGGCGTCGGCCTGCATAATCACCGCCTGCTCCGAGAGGTCGAGCGCCGCGCCGAAGAGAACCGAAGGCTCTACGAAGAACTGAAGGCCATCTACAAAGACACCGTGCGCGCCTTCGCCGCGGCGATTGACTGCAAGGACAAGTACACGCAGGGGCACTCGGAGCGCGTCGGCAAGTACAGCGAGATCATCGCGCGCGAGATGGGCTGGGACGAGGAGAAGGTCGAAGGGATTGCGATAGCGGGCTACCTTCACGACATCGGCAAGCTCGTCGTTGACCGGGACATCATCAACGCTCCTTACCGCATTGACGCCAAGCAATCGTCGGAGCTTAACCGCCACCCTGCGGCGGGCTACGAAATCCTTCGGCCCATCAACCACCCCTTCGCAGACATCCCGCTCATGGCGCGCTACCACCACGAGCGCCCCGACGGTCACGGCTACCCCGAAGGCTTGAAGGACGAGGAGATTCCCGTCGGCGCGAAGATCGTTTCGCTCGCAGATTCCTTCGACGCCATGACGACCGACCGTCCCTATCGCCGCCGCCGCGCCTTCGCAGAGGTCATCACAGACTTCCGGCGCAACGCGGGCCGCCAGTTCTCGCCCGAAGTCGTCGCCGCTTTCTGCCGCGCTCTCTTCAAAGAAGCGCGCGGTGAAACCCGCCCGCGCACAATCATCCGTCTCCTCGGCAAAGACTACCTCGACGAGCAAGCCCTCCCTGCGCTCGAACAACTAATCTCCGACCTCGAATCCGGCACGCACGTGGTTGCCGGGCAGGGATGACGACGGCTGTGGTTGGCGATTTTTCGTGAGGACGAGATGTCTTTCGGGCTGCGGCAATCTGCGCTATCTATCAATTTCCACCTTGTCGTAAATATCGGATAAGGCTAAATCACATTCTATCGAAGACAGGTGAATCGTCTTTTGCGGGTCGTCGGTTTCCGACAAGAGCCACTGACCGCCCGGCTGCGTTGTGTACTGCTCGACGTGATATTTATCTTGTGCGAGCACCAGATACTCGGCCAATGATTCGATCTTACGGTAATGCTCAAACTTTTCCCCGCGGTCGTAGCTCGCGGTAAATTTTGAAAGGACTTCGACCAACGCGGTCGGGTTGAGCAAAGTATCTCCCTGCTCGTCGTCAAACAAAGGCTCTCCGCAAACAATCACCACGTCGGGGTAAGTGTAGAGTCCGGTCGGGCTGACCTTAACGCGCATGTCACTGGGGTAGATTTCGCAAGGGCGCTTCTTCAACTGAGAATGAAGAGCAGCGAGGACGTTGCTGGAAACCAAATTGTGTCTGCGGCTAGCGCCCGTCATCGCGAATATCTCGCCGTCGAAATACTCGCTCTTGTACTCGGCCTTACGCTCAAGGGCGAGGTATTCATCCGGCGTGTAATAAACTTTAACTTGCGACGACATCGGGAGACTCCAGACAAAAAGAACTGTCGCGCGGAATTTACCATGAAAGGGCGAAGCCGCCCAACTACTGAACCCTTACCCTAACGCCAGATACTCTCCCTCCTCAGCAAAGACTACATTGATGAACAAGCGCTCTTTCTAGTTCTCTAATTTGGGGCCGGTCGGGTTCTCACGGTCGAGTCTTTGGACTTTGGCGATGATGACGCCGATTCTATTGAAAAGTTCTTCTTCGTTCACGCGTCGTCCCTCCTCTCTTGCTTCAAGGTTTGAGCGCGAATCGCGGGGCTTCCGGTGTAGGGTGTGCCGGTTCGTGTAAAAAGCGTGGAAATTGAGGCTTAGAACAGGAGCGTTGGTGTTCCGAACCTCAGTGTTCGTGTAAAAAACGAGAACGTTCTCCCTCAGAACCTCGATGTTCGCACTTGGAGCCTCGACTTTCCGGTTTAAAAGGCCAACGTTTACGTTCAGAGCCTAAACTTTCCGGTTCAAAACCGAAATCTTGAGGCTCAAAGCCTCAACTTTCCGGTTCAAAGCCTCAACGTCGAGGTTCAAAACGTGAGCGTCGAGGCTCAAAACGTGAGCGTCGAGGTTCAAAACCTCAATTTTCCGGTTCAAAACCTCAACGTTCATGTTTTGAACCTGAACGTTGAGGTTTTGAACCCCAATTTTCATGCTCCAAGCTCAAAATTTAGCCTCCGCGTATGAAATCCGTGCTTTAGGGCGTCGAAGCAGTCCCGCGTAAGCCCGAAAGACGGCCCGCCGGAAGGGGTCTGGTGGGCCTTGACGAGCCGAATCCCTCCCGGCGCGGCTTGTTAAGTCGTTCGGAGATTACGTCTTCGGTCTGTCGGCGGTCGGCGGCGTCGGCGGCGTCGGCGTCACATTGCCCGACTTGCGTGCGAAGCGTTGGCTGAGGGTGTCGAGCGCGCCGTCGAGGGCCGCGCCCTTGCCTGCGGCGTGCATGTACCGATAGACGGCCAGCGCCGCCGTGTAAGCCTCGCTCCCGATCTCTATGTAGGTGTCTTCGACCAGTTCGTTGAGTTGTGCGAGGGCCAGGAGGACGGGCGAGAGCGCGTTGAGCAGTTCAAAGTCCTTGCGCATCTCCTCCACGTCGAAGGAGCGCGGGAGGATGTCCGCGTTCTGCGATGCGACTTCGAGCGCCTGAGAGACGAAGCCGCGGCTTTTATCTCCCAACCTCGGAAGCCCTTTGCGATCTTCGGGCGAGAGGTCAATGAGAAACGGAAGCTTCTCGCGTATGGTGTTGATGGCCGCGAGGACGGCCTGCTTGTCGGCCTCGCTAAGTGTGGCGCTGACTCGGTTGTCCGGCATGCTGAGGTTCTCCTTGTGCGGCGCGTGCGTTTGAGGCGACAGAGCGGACTGCGTCCGAAAGCACGCGACGGGAAATCTGGAATGAGAAGCTGACGAGAGGTTAGGCCCGTCAGAGGTAACGAACCGCTTGAGCGCCGACAAACTATAACCGCCGCCGGAAAATGTCAACCAAATTTTGGAAGGATTGTGTGAGACGCTGTGAGCGGCATCAGTGCGGGACGGGTTCGCCGGGCCTGACGACGCGAATCCAGTGATCTGTGAACTTGTAGTGCATGCCGGGTATTTCGATCTTCGGCATGTGGCACTTCGCGCATTGCTGCTTGGAGACCGGGCAGGCCCGCGCTTTGCGCGTCTCCGTCCCGACCTCCGCCTTATCTGAGAGGTGGCAGGCGAGACATTTGGAATCGTAGAACGCATCGGCACGCTCAAGTTTGTCGTGCGGGTTGTGACACGCCACGCAACTGATGCGATTGTCGCTGCCCCTGTGTCCGGGGCTGTTAAAGATTCGATACGCCTGGAAACGTATGTTGTTTGCGCCGCCCTGCTCAGGCAAAAGCATCGCCTGATCGAAACCGAGATGGCATGTGCCGCAGAACTCCTGCGACAGCTCCAACCCGTCCAGACCAGCCGGGTTAAAGATTTGCGGGTCTTTCAAGTTCTTCGCACGCGCCGCGGCGATGTGTCTCTCGCCGGGGCCGTGGCAGCCTTCGCAGCTCACGCCGGGAAGCAGAGGTTCG